>JBJEWF010000022.1:0-80065 GCA_051884915.1 Kiritimatiellia bacterium | reverse complement strand
GCGCGCGGTCGGTCGCCTGCGCCTCCACGGCGGGATTCCACCACGGATCGAAATGGACGACCATGTCGGCGCCCGTCAGATTCAGCCCCGTGCCGCCCGCGTGGAGCGAAATGAGAAAGACGGGAATGCCGGCGTTCGTGTTGAACTTCCGGCATTCGCCCAGACGGTCCTTCGTCGAGCCGTCCAGATAGCAGTAGGGGATGCCCCGCGCCGACAGCTCCCTGCGGAGAATCGACAGCATCGTCACGAACTGGCTGAACACCAGAATGCGGTGTCCGCCGTCGATGGCCTCGTCGAGAAACTCGAAGAAGACCTCCAGCTTGCCGGACAGCCCCTTGCCCTCCGTGCGCCCGTTGTCCTTTTCCCGGAACTCCTTGAGCAGTTCCAGATGGCAGGCCACCTGCCGCAGGCGCATCAGCACCGCCAGGATCTCCATGCGCGACCTGGCAAAGCCCTTTTCCTTCACCATGTCGCCGATGCGGGCGCGCGCGTCCTGCAGCAGACGGTTGTACCAGGCCTGCTGCTCGGGCGTCATCGGGCAGTAGGACACCTTGACGATCTTGTCCGGCAGGTCGTTCGCCACCGTCTTCTTCAGGCGGCGGAGGATGAACGGATTCAGCTTGTGGCGCAGCCGTTCCTGCGCGGCCTGGCCCTCGGGTCCGCCCTGTTCGACCGGTTCCTGCGTAAGCGCCCTGAACGTGTCGTAGGATCCGAGGTAGTCCGGCATCAGGAAATCGAAGATGCTCCACACGTCCGACACGGAATTCTCGACCGGCGTACCCGTCAGAACGAGCCGCTGGACGCTCTGAAGCCGCTTGGCGGCCTGCGCATTGCGCGTCGAGCGGTTCTTGATGTGCTGGGCCTCGTCCAGGACGACGATGCCGAACACCGTCTCCAGATAGGCCTCTTCGAGATCGCGCTGCAGCAGCGCGTAGGACGTGATCACCAGATCCATTTCGGGGATCTTGCCGAAAAGCGCCGCCCGCGCAGGCCCCGACACGACGAGCCGTTTCAGCCAGGGGGTGAACGTCTCGGCCTCGGCATTCCAGTTCTGGACCAGCGACGTCGGGCAGACCACCAGCGCCGGCTTGCCCTGCGCCTCGGGGGCCGTCCGCCGCAGGGAAATCCAGGTCAGGGTCTGCAAGGTCTTGCCGAGGCCCATTTCGTCCGCCAGCAGGCCCGAAAGGCCGCTCTTCTCCAGGAAGCGCATCCAGTAGACGCCCTGCTTCTGGTAGGGGCGCAGCGTCCCTTCCAGCGGCCCCAGATCGACGGGTTCGTACCGGGCGTTCTCGTCGCGCGAACGCCGGGCGGCCGTCTCGCGCCAGGACGGCGCGGCCCGATCCTCGATCTCCACCGAATCGCCGAGCGCGTTCAGCGCCCCGCGGACGTAGGGCGCGTAGACGCCGTCCACGCGGAAATGCCCGGCGGCGGCGCCGCCCTGCGACGAACAGTCCTCGAAGACCTTCCGCATGGAGACGACGGCATCGGCGTCGAACAGATACGTCCGCCCGTCTTTCATCACGTACGAATCGCCGCGATTGAGCGCGTTCTGGACGTCCGCCTGCGTCACCGCCTTCGCGTCTTCGCCGATGGCGAACACGTAGCCGACGTCAAAGGCCCCGCGCGGCGCATCCTTCACGTCCACCGTCAGCGAAATCACGGGCATCGCCTTCACGATCGGCCAGAGCCGTTCGGAATAGCGGACCGTCCAGCCCCGATGGCGCAGATGGGGGACCCCCCGCCCCAGGACGTTCAGCACGTCCCGCGGTTCGTCGACGAACAGCCCCGTTCCGTCCTGGGGCGCAAATCCCAGCCGTTTCAGCTCGTCCAGCGCGGCCAGTTCGGCCGGAAGGTTGCGCGTGAAATAGTGGAGGAAGTATTTGGGATCGGGGCGGCAGACGACGTCCCGGTCCGCCGGCTCGCCGCAGCGCAGTTCCTGTTTGCCGTAGCGGGCCAGCAGCTCGGCGCCCAGCGAGGCGCGGGAACCCGACAGCTTCAAGACGAAATGCGGCGTGTCCGGCTCGAACGTGAACAGGTCGTCCGAAGGCGACATCTGCACCTCGATGTGCCGGCGCAGCGTCGGGAGGTTCGAGTGGATGAACGCCCCCATCGCCTCCCGCGGGATGTATTCGTCGCCGCGATAGACGCTCTGGAACGGCTCCGGCAGCACGTTCGCCAGCGGGAAGAAGCGCGGCTTCCCCCGGGCCGGGTCCAGCGGAGCGCTCCAGACGAATCCCTGCGAGCGATGGACGACGAAGCGGTCCATGTTCGCCGCGTGCTCGAACGGCAGTTCGGCATGGGGGAACAGAATGAACTCGCCGCGCTCCTCCAGATAGGCCGAGGCGAGGACCGTCTTGACGGGGGCCTCCGTGTTGCGCATCGCCAGCACGTTCAGGAAATCCGGCGGCGCCAGCAGGATCTCCGACGTGGCCGGCCCTTCGCAAACGTCTTCCAGGACGCTCAGCAGATTCTCGGCCTTGTCCGAAATCCGGATGCCCGCGCCGGCGCGGAGCCGCGGATCCTCCGGGCGGTAGCGCACCCCCTGGGCGTCGACGAAGACGAGGTGCGCCCTGACCCCGCCGCCGTAGAACTCCGCGAAGAAATTCTCCCCCCAGCTGAAATTCATCCGCATCGGCACGCCGCGTGGCGAACGCCGGATGTAGGCGCCGGGGTCGACGTTCGCCGCGCGCCGCGCCGCGCGCTGTTCGGCCTGGTATTTCTCCTCGGCCTCCGGATCCGTCATCCGGCACATCAGGTAGAGGGCGATGGCGACGACGTGATGGCAGATGAGTCCGCCCTGCTGGTTCAGCCGGCACGGGCAATGCGACTTGACATAGCCATCCGCCTCCAGCGTGAAGCCCGTTTTCATGACGATGCCGGTCGGCAGGCAGAATTCGCCCGTGGCCGCGTGCGCGGCGTCGTCCCAGTCGGCCTTGAACACGCTTCCCTTCTTCGCGGCAACGAGCGCCTGGTTGAAAACGTCCGCCCCGCCCCAGCGAATCAGGGTCTCGCTGGTGAAATCCCGGGGACTCATGCCAACGCCTCCACGAAACGCCCGGCATTCGCCGCCATCCGCGCCTTCAGCTCCGCCACCTCAAGGCCCCGCAGCGCGGCGACCTTGGCGTAGATCCGGCCCAGGACGGACGCGCGCGGAACGCCGTCCGGGGCGTCGTCGGCGCCGTCGGTCTCGATCAGCAGGCGTTCAACCGGCAGGATCCGCACCATGTCCCGGTAGTTGACCGCATGGTCGTTGAGCACGGCCGCGCCGACGCCCACAAAGCCGTTCAGCCCGTAGATCTCCGGCAGCAGCCCCGTGCTGCGCGAAAAGCCGTGGAAGAGAAATGCGGGAATCCGCCCCCGGTACGGCCGGCAGACCGCGACGACTTCGCCCCAGCATTTCGCGCCATGCAGGACGACGGGGCGCGAACACGCCGCCGCGACCGCCAGCAGACGGCCGAACGCCGCGCGCTGGGCTGCCGAAATCGTCCTGTCGCGCAGACGGTCGAGGCCGATTTCCCCCACGCCGACCGACGCGTCCGCGCGGATCTCGGATTCGACGTCCCGCACCTCGCCCGCGGCGATCTGCCAGGGATGGAGGCCGACGAAACGGACCTCCCGCGCCGGCAGCGACAGGAACGTCGCGTAGGTTGAACGGTGAAAATGGGCGTCAGTCATGGCGGTTTCCGTCTTCCGGCTCCAGCGTCAGGAGAAAGCCGCCGTTCGCCGCCACGTCCAGGCAGACCCGCGCATCCGGCGCCAGTCCGTCCAGGCGCTGCACGACGACGCCGGCGGCGGCCGCCGCGTCCTTTTCGTGGGGATCGCGCCGCACGCCCATCCGGTAGGCGAGAGACCGCAACGCCGGCGGCGTCCGCGTCCACAGGTCTTCGACGCGCACCGTCAAGGTCGTGGCCGCAACGGCAAAGCCCGCCACGCGCCAGACGGATCGCGTCCGTTCGGCGCAGACGAGGAAATCGCCGGGCGCGCCGCGCAGGACGGCGAAATCGTCCGCGCCGGCGTGGGATCCCGCGAACAGCGCGAACGCGGCACGGGCGGCCGGCGTCACGGCCGGCCCGAAGCGGAGGGCCGGACACGGCGGCGCGGCAAACGGAAGGACGGCAAAGGCCGCTTCCAGCAGCGCGGCGCCGTCCGGCAAGTCCAGCGCCGCCGGCGGCGGCTCGCAGGCCAGCCGCGCCTGGGCCAGTTCGGCCGGACGCGCCCAGGTGCGCAACGGGAGATGCGGCGAACTGGAGGCGAGCACGCCGTCGACGAACGCCAGTTTTGCGCAGGCAGCCACGATCCGGACTTAAAGCTTCAGGCCGTCGAAGGCGCTGCCGAGATTCGCGAACGAATCGCTTTTGCCGGCATTCGCCTCCATCCAGTCCCGGACGTCCTGGGCCTCGGCCTCCGCCGCGATTTCTTCCGGCGTGCGCGGACGCAGCGGCTTCGTCTGGCACTGGCGGATGGAAAGGGAGATGCGCGCGCGCGCCCAATCGAGCGACAGGATCTTCACCGTGACGAGGTCGCCTTCCCGCACGAAATCCCTGGGGTCCTTGACCTTGTCCCAGGAGATCTCGCGCACGGGCACGAGACCTTCCATGCCGCCCAGATCGACGAACGCGCCGAAATCGAGCACCTTGACGACCGTGCCGTTGAGCGTCTGCCCTTCGGCGAGCGAATCGCGCAGATAGTCCTTCGCGGCCTGAAGCTCCCGCTCCTGCACGGCGCGACGGCTCACGATCAGGTTCTGGCCGCGCGCGTCCTTCGCGTACTCGGTGATCAGAAACGCGAAGGTTTTGCCGAGATAGGGATTCTCGGCCCCCTTCTCCAGGGGTTTGCGGACGCGGTCGATCTGCGAGAACGGGCAGAACGCGCGCTGGCCGTTCACGGTCACCTCGTAGCCGCCCTTGATCTCCTTCTCGACCTTGCCCTCAATCGCCAGCGCGTTGTCGAACGCGTGCTGGACCGTCCGGTCGAGTTCGGCAATCGCCGCCGAATCCGCCTTGTCCGCCACGGCGAACAGGAACGCGTCCTTCTGCATCGCGACGAACTCGACCTCGATCGTGTCGCCACGCGTCACGGTCGGTTCGCCGTCGTCGTCCGTCACGTCCTCGATCGGAAGAATGCCCACGCCTTTCGCATTCACGTCGAGCGTCACGAAGGCCTCGCCCACGCGCACGACCCGCGCCGCGACCCTGTCGCCGGGATTGAAGCCCGTGCGGTAGGTCTTGAGCTGCCCATCCAACATGGCGGCGAAATCCGCCATCGATGCTTTGCTGTCCATTTTCTGTCCATCCTTCTGAAACGGGGAAAAACTTGGGCGATAGTATATCAAAAAATCGGAAACGGAAAACCCGGATTGTGCACCCCGCGGCGGTTCCCGGCGGATCGGCCGGCGTACCACGCGTGTCAAGTCCCGCGCGCCGTTTTACATTCTCTGTAACGGACGCCCCCGGTTTCGTCCGCCGGAGCCGGTTGGCACGATTCTTGCTTTTCCGTTTGGCGTGTCCGCGGTCGAACGGATACGACAACAACAAAAGGAAACAACAGATGAACGCAATCAGAACATTCGGAGGCCTCGCGGCCCTCGCCCTCACGACAACCGCCATTCCCATGGCCTACGCAGATGCCGCAACCGCGACGCAGCCGACGACAGAAGCCGCAAAGGAACTCGCCGCCGAAGATGAACTGCCCATCTCCGTCGAATTCTCGCTGGACGTCCTCAGCGACTACATGTGGCGCGGCACGATCTGCAACGGCAATCCCGTCTGGCAGCCGTCCGTCACCTTCGGCTACGACGCCGGCGACTACGGCGCGCTCGCCGCCAACATCTGGTCGAGCTACGACCTGACCCACAAGCGCGGCACGTGCACGAACAGCCGCCGGGCGGCGGGCTGCCAGGAAATCGACTACACGCTCTCCTATTCGGTTGAACTCGCGGGCGTCGGATTCGAGGTCGGACACATCTGGTACACCTTTCCGAACAACAACGGATCGACCGACCAGGACATCTACGCGACGATCTCGTACGACAACCCGATCGTGACGCCGAGCGCGAGCGCGTACTACAACTACTCCGATTCCGCCGGCAACGACGTGTCGTGCCTCTACTACACGTTCGGTCTGGGCCACGACTTCGCGATCACCGACGCGCTCACGATCACGCCCAACGCCTCGCTCGGCTTCGGCGGCAACGCCTGGACCGACTGCGGCACCGAGTTGACCGACCAGACCATCGGCATCTCCGCGAGCTATGCGCTCTGCGAGAACGTCAGCCTCGGCGCGCAGATCAACTACACCTGGATTCCCTCCCACACGCTCCGCAAAAACGACTACATGGGCGATGGCAAGGATCAGCTCTGCTGGGGCGGCATGAACGTCACCGTCAGCTTCTGAGGCCGTGCCGACGGACGGCAGCCTCGTCCCGGGAAGGCGCTGCGGCGAATGCCGCGGCGCCTTTCCGCCGCTTCAGGGGGCGGGGTTCCCCTTCCGGAAGGGCGTGAAGAACACGGACCAGGATTCGGTCCGGATCGGGAAGCGATACGGCGCTTCGGGCTTGGGTCCGCAGGAACCCCCGCCGAGACCGAGCTGGCGGAGATCCAGGTTCAGGCAGACTTCGGCGCGCGGCGGCTTCTCGTTCCAGATGCGCTCCTGCCGATCGCGGTGGCGCGCGAATTCGAGGTCCTCGCACGAATAGTGCAGCGCCTGGCAGAAGAGCGGCCGGGAACCGGAGATCCGCACGCCCGCCCCCTCGGAATCCGTCAGGGCCAGCCAGCGCACGTCGGTCTTGTAGCCGTTGTCCTGAGGGCGGACGTAGGCGACGTACTGGTCCGTCACCGTCGACTCGTACAGTCCCAGGAACGAACCCGAACAGCGGTCGATGTAGTTCTCGTACGGACCGCGACCGTAGTAGGTCAGATTCTCCAGACGGGCGTCCAGCATGAGGGACAGCCCCAGTCGCGGCAGATTCGGCGGCATCTTGCCGTATGGCGTGACGCGATTGCGGATCTCCATCTCGCCGGTCCCGGCGAAGACGTAGTCCGTTTCGTGGCGGAAGCCCGCGTTCTTGGCGCCGTTGACCTCGACGACCACGCGAACGCCCGTCTTCGTGGCCACGCAGGTCCGGACGTGGTGGGCCAGCTGCGTCAGGCCGCTGGCGTAGAACGGGTCGCGCAGCCACTTGTCGTTGTCCGTAAACGCGCGCTGGCAGGTCAGGCGCGGACCGCGGACGATGCCATCCGCGCCGTCCGCCAGCACGATCCGCCCGTCCATCGTCAACTTCGACAGCGTTCCCGTCCGCTTCGAGAACTCCGCCGTCGTCGGCCCCGCCACCACCACGACACGCGCCTCATCCGTCTCGATCCGGACCGGCCGGTCGCACGCCTCCGCCTTTTTGCGTCTCGCGGGTTTCGTCAGCGCGATCTGATCGCGCGCGACGACGTGTCCGCGCGCCGCCCACGGCTCATCGGCCGCGAGCCGGAAGGAGACGTTGAGGCAGTATTCGCGGTTCTCCCGCTTCGGGAACGTCCGCACCGCCTCGGGCCAGGGAATCTCGGCCGCCGCCATCGGCGCGACATCGGGAACCGCCAGCGGCCCCCGCGCCACGGGGACCCCGTCCTCCAGCAGTTCCCACCCGGCGTCGAACTTCTTCAAGGACGTGAACGCGAACCGGTTCCACACCTTCAGCGTCTCGTTCCCCGTCCCCCGCTTGACCACCACGTTCCGGTGGACGTGGCCCACCTCGATCAGTTTCGGCGTGACGTTGCGTTCGGCGTCCAGAATGCCGTTCACGCAGAAATTGCCGTCGTTCGGCTGCTCGTCGTAGTCGCCGCCATACGCCAGGTAGCGCAGGCGCCTGCCGTCGGCCCCCACGCGGTCCGTGCATTTCCACACGGCCTGGTCGACCCAATCCCAGACGCAGCCGCCCGCCAGGGAGGGATGGGCGTAGAACTCGTCCCAGTATTCCTTGAACCCGCCGAGCGCATTGCCCATGCAATGCGCGTATTCGAAGAAGAAGCTGCACTTGCTGCGGAGACCGCGGGCACGGACCGCCGCCAGGGAGGGATAGCCGGGTCCGTCGACGGCGAAGCGCTCGCAGTCCTGGCGGTAGACCTGCGGCCGCGTGCCGTCGAGCGCGCGGCACGCCGCGTCGACCACGTCGAAAGTCGGTCCCTGGCCGGCCTCGTTGCCCCAGCTCCAGGAGAAGATGCAGGGGGAGTTCCGCCAGTTGACGACCATGTCGCGGCAGCGGTCGACATGCGCCTGCGTCCAGCTCGGCGGCGAAGCCAGGCAGTTCGTGCCGTAGCCCATGCCGTGCGATTCCACGTTCGCCTCGGCCTGGACGTAGATCCCGTACCGTTCGCACAGGTGGTAGAAATACGGGTCGTTGGGATAGTGCGCCGTGCGAACCGTGTCGACGTTGTACCGCTTCATCAGCAGGACGTCGCGCCGCATCTCCTCCCGCGTGACGGACCGGCCATGGACGGGCGAGGCGTCATGGCGGTTCACGCCCTTGAACTTCATCGCCTTGCCGTTCACCAGAATGGCGCCGTTCGTGGCGATCTCCGTCTTCATGAAACCGACTTTCGCCGTGCGGACGTCGACGGCGGGGGGCCGGGCGGACGCGGAGGGCCGCGGGTTCGCCGACGACCGGATGACGAGCGTGTAGAGATAGGGATCTTCGGCCGACCAGAGGCGGGGGGCGTCGAGCCGGAGCGTGGACCGGCCCTGGGCGAAGGCCGGGAAGTCGGCGACTTTCGCGAATGCGGCATCGTACAGCGACGCCGAGACGGCCGGCGCGTCGAAGTCGCCGGAGAGGTCGCGCGTGTCGACCGCCAGATCGACGGTCGCCGACGAGAAATCGGCGGCCAGGGCCGGCTTCCAGAAGAAATCGCGAATCTCCACCGGCGGCGGCGAGAACAGCATCACGTTGCGGTAGATGCCCGAGAAGCGGATGAAGTCCTGGTCTTCCAGATAGGCGCCGTCGCTCCAGCGGTAGACTTCGACGGCCAGCAGATTCGGCGCGTCCGCCTTCAGGTACTTCGTGACGTTGAACTCGTGGGCGGTGCAGCTGTCTTCGCTGAAGCCGACCTTCCGGCCGTTCACCCACACGTAATAGGCGCTGTAGACGCCTTCGAAGCGCAGGAAGACGGGACGGCCCTTCCAGTCCGCCGGGACCGAGAAGGTCGTCCGGTAGGAAGACACGGGGTTGTAGGCCTTGTCCGTGTAGGGTGGCGTGGGGGGATGCGGATACTTGATGTTGGAATACTGCGGCACGCCGAATCCCTTCATCTCCACGCAGCTGGGGACGGCAATCTCGTACCAGCCGGCGTCGTTGAAGTCGGTCCGGAAGAAATTGCGCGGGCGCTGATCGGGCGAACCGGCCCAGTTGTAGCGCCATGTTCCGTTCAGGGATTTCACGTAGGGCGTCTCGGGCAGTTCCGGCGTCAGGGCGGACTCCGCCGAGGCCAGCGGGAACGAATAGGCGCGGGCCGGCTCCACGTTCACGTAGTTGACCAGCTCGTTTTGCCATTCGGGCGCCCGCTCCTTCTGGCGCTGCGCCCTGACGGCGGCCACCGTCGACTCGCGGACGTCCTGCCACTGGGGGCCGTGCACGTCGTTCAGGTCCTTCCACTCGAAACGGCCCGCCGCGGCGGGAACCGGCTTCAGATAGACGTCGATGAAGTGGCGCAAGGCCGCTTCCGTCGCCGCGACGTCCGCGCCGTGAATGCCCATCACGCCATTGCGGTTGCCGATCCGCCAGCTTCCCTGCGCCGACCACGGCTGGGTCGAGACGTAGAAATCGCCTTCAAATGCGGCCGAGTAGACGAGGATCGCGACCTCGACCCCCGTCACGCGCCGGATTTCCGCCGCGAGTTCCCCGTACATCGCCCGCGTCGCCGGCGTCTCGTCGGGACTGCCGTGGATGCGAAACGGCCGCGGATCGTTCTTCTCGATCGTGAAGGTCTCGCCCCAGGTCGCCCAGCAGCATCCCGCCAAAAACACGGCCAGATACGTCTTCATGCCACATTCCCCCTTTCGTCCGATCCGACGCGCGCTCACCGCGTCTCCGGCAACGCCTCGGGATCGTTCGCCCGCAGCAAGAGGCCGGGATTGCCGCGGATCTGGTCGGCAAAATCGCGCAGGGACGACGACGCCTCGCGGATGTTGTCGAGAATGTCCGAAATCTTTCCGCTCTCGGTCTGGAGAATCGTGTCGGCCGCGTTCAGCACGTTCTGCGCGCTCGCCAGGGATCCCACGATGTTCGTCCAGCCGTCGACGAGGTTGATTTTGTCGATCTGGGCGAGAATGCGGTCCGCCGCGTCGCCCGCCGACTCCATCAGCGAGGGCATCGGCGGAATGAAGGGATGGCGCGACGCCTTGAACGCGGGCCGTTCCCGGGACGGGAACTCCGGCTTCGTCGCCAGTTCAATGCGCGCCAATCCCGTCACGGCATTGGCGGCGATCATGGCGCAAAGGCCCCGGGCGACGGCGGCCTCAAGTTTCGCGCGCGTGTCCACGTCGTCCGAAAGGCCCCAGAGCCGGCGATCCAGGGCCATCCGGACCCAGATGCCCGCCTGTTCGCGGTCCCCGATGTCCTTGCGGTCCGGATAGACGTTCCAGAGAAAGTCGATTTTGTCGACCCGCCCGACCTTGACCCCGCGGTAGTTCACGTCGCTTCCGACGGAAAGCCCCGAAACGCCGTTCACGAAGAACGTCTCCGCCGGGAATTCCCGCGTGACGTCGCGGACGCCCCCCAGATAGATGAGCGCGCCCAGCGCCAGGACGACGCCGAGCACGAGCGAAAAACCGATTTTCGCGTAACTCGCCTGATTGTCACTCGCCATGGATTTCTCCCCGATTGAAGAAGTTGCGGACAAAAGGATCGGACGCCGTCTCCCGCAGTTCCCGCGGACGCCCCAGCGCCACCAGGCCGCGCCGGGCCTTGTCGAACATCGCGCACCGGTCGGCGATCTTGAAGATGGACGGCAATTCGTGCGTGACGATCGCGAACGTGACGTTCCTGGCCGCGCGCAGGCGCAGAATCAGCTCGTCGAGCGCCGACGCGGCGATCGGATCCAGCCCCGCCGAAGGTTCGTCGAGAAACAGGATCTCCGGATCGAGCACGAGCGCCCGGGCAATGGCCGCGCGCTTCTTCATGCCGCCGGAGATCTCGGCGGGCAGCTTGCCGGCAGCGTCCTTCAGTCCCACCAGCTCCAGCTGCATCATCGCCACGGTCCGGCGGGCCTCGGCCGGCAGCCGGGTGAACTCCTCCAGCGGCAGCATCACGTTCTCAAGCACGCTCATGCCGCCGAAGAGCGCGCCGCTCTGGTACATCACGCCGATTTTCCGGCACAGCCGCGCGCGCGTCTTGCGGTTCCATTCGAGACCGGCCACCTTCAGCGTGCCGCCCAGCACGGGATTGAGGCCGATCATGTGCTTCATGATGGTCGACTTTCCGCAGCCGGACCCTCCCAGCAGCACGAAGATCTCGCCCCGTTCGACCGTGAAACTGACGTCCCGCAGGATCTCCGCGCCCGGATACCCCGCGTTGACATGGGAAAGTTCGATGGCCGGCATGTCGCTCATAGGTCGAAAAGAAAGCAGATGACCGCCAGCAGCCCGTCCGAAACGGCAATGGCCACGATTCCCCCCACCACGGCCGTCGTGGCGGCAACGCCGACGCCGTCGGCGGTGCTGCGCGTGCGCATGCCGCTGTCGCATCCGATCAGGCCCACGAGGAAGCCGAACAGCGCCGCCTTGCCCAGGCCGAAGAGAATCATGAACGGCGTCGTCGACTGGGTCACGTGCGTCCAGAAGACCATGGCGGGCACGCCCATCGTCTGGAGCACCAATACGCCGCCCAGCAGGCCCGCCAGCTCCGCGCAGATGGTCAGGACCGGCATGGCGAAAACCGCCGCCACGACGCGCGGCAGGACCAGGAAACGGACGGGCGGCAGCCCCATGGTCGCCAAGGCGTCCAGTTCCTCGTCGACCTTCATCGTCCCGATTTCCGCGGCAAACGCGCTGCCGCTGCGGCCGGCCAGGACGATTGCCGTCACCAGCGGCCCCAGTTCGCGGAAGATCCCGATCGCGATCAGGTCGGCCACGTACACCTCCACGCCGAACATCTTCAGCGAGGCGGCGCTCTGGAAGGCCAGGATCAGGCCCAGCAGAAAGCCGATCGACGCGGAAATGGGCAGACCGTCGCAGCAGGCCCGTTCGAACGCCAGCAGCGCATCGCCCAGGCGGAAACGCCACGGATGGAGGCAGACGCCCAGGAACTCGGCGAACGTCTCCCCCAGAAAGGCGCAGACGGCCCTGAATTTTCCGAGGCCCGCGCAGAACGCACGGCCCAGGGACTCCAGAAACCAGGGCCGCTCCCGCCGGGGGACGGCCGTCGGGCCGAAGGCCGCGAAGTCGAAGCGCGCGCGGACCGGCTCCAGCAGATTCTTCGGGTCGACCGCCCGCAGCGTCGCCCCCCGGACGGCGGCCCGGCGTTCCACCGCCAGAAAGAAAGCCTCCGCCGCCGCCGACATCTCCGCCAGGGCGGAAACGTCAAGCAGAACCTCCTCGCCGCGCTTCAGGCGATCGACCCGCTGAAGCCCACGCCACGCCCGGGCGATTTCGGACGTGGTCGCCGTTTTCAGCACGAATAGGCAGGGCGCGCTCATCGCTTGTCGGCGGCGGGTGCCTCGGCGGCGGCCGGCTGGGCCGGCCCGTCGCCCGGTTCGACCGCCGGAATTTCAACCGCGTCCTGGTGCCGCCGGCGGATCGAATCGACGATTTCCCGCAGATCCTTCTGCTCGTCGTTGAAGCGCTCAAGTTCGGCGTCGATTTCCTTCTGGTGCTTCTCCGCCCATTCCTTGCGGTCGTCCGCGTCCATTTCGGCGAGCTTCCGGGCGCGCTTCATCTTCGCCTCCTCGATCGCCTTCTGGTTCTGGCGCTCCTCGTCCTGCTTCCGCCATTCGTCGTTCAGGCGGCGCAGCTGCTCCTTTTTGTTGACCGGATCGGCCAGCGGCGAGGTCGACCAGCCGTGATCTTCCCACGGCCGCGGGTCGCTGAGCGCTTTCTTGCGGCGCAACGCCTCCGTCTGGGCGGCGTCCGCGTCGTCCAGGACGTAGGGCGTCATGAACACCAGCAGTTCCGAGCGCTTCTCCGTCTGCGTCACGGAGCCGAAAAGCCACTTGCCGATCCAGGGGATGTCCTTCAGAATCGGGATTCCGCTCTCGCTCTCCGTGTTCGTCTTCTTCGTCAAACCGCCCATCACGACGGTCTGGCGGTTTTCCACCGACACGTCGCTGGAGATCTTGCGCGTCGTCACCGTCGCGTAGGGATCGGTGCCGCCCGATTCGTTCGGCACGTTCTGGTCGGCGCCCTGGGTCTCGAACGTCTCCTCCACCGTCAGCATCACCGTGCCGTTGGGGTTGATCTTCGGCGTCACCTTCACGGTCAGGCCGATGTCCCGCTTCTCGTAGTTGCGCACCTGGCTGCCGTAGTTGGCCGAACCCGAATACTGGTAGCCGCTGAAGAGGTAGATCATGTCGGTCGCCTCGATCGTCGCCTCCTTGTTGTCGACCGTCATCAGGATCGGCGAGGCCAGCACCTTCGTGCGGCTGTCGCTCTGCGAGGCCTGGATGACCGCCGCGATGTTCAGCTTGTCGCTCTTGAGCAGATAGTTGATGCCGCCGCCGATCGGGTTGGAGGTCACCGACGAGGCGTTGGTCGCGCCGTCGACGGCCACCTGCATCAGCGAACCCAGTTTGGACGTGCTGGAGCCGCCGCCGCCGCCGAGCATGTAGCTGCCGTTGTTGATGAAGCCGTCGCGGCTGACGAAGCTCCGCATGAGCGGCGTCAGGCCCGAGCTGGAGGCCGTGGACGGAATCACGATGTCGTCCACCGTCTCCCCCAGCGGACCCGTCACCGTCTTTCCGGTCACGCTGTCGTCATAGCGGTACAGCGCGTTCCCGTCGGCATCCCGGAGCGGTTCGGAGATGCGCTGGCGGCCGCGCTGGACCCAGTCGATGCCCGTCTGCAGGTCGTCGCCAAGCTCGACCTGGATGATGACCGTCTCGATCAGCACCTGCGAGAGCTTGACGTCCATGTCCTCGATGACTTCCTTGACGGCCTTCATGTCGGCCTTGCGGGCCATGACGACGATGCCGTTGATGCGCTTGTCGTCGAGGATCTTGATGTTGTCCTTGTTGAGTTCGCCGAGCGCCGACGCCGCGCTCTTCGAGAAGGTGGGATTGGCGGTCGGCGACCGGCTGGCGGTCCCCGCCGTGCCGGTGCGCGCCCCCGTCGTCAGGTTCCGGTTCGCCGTTCCGTTCCGCGCGGCGTTCGCGTTCTGGTTGTTCTTCGCCTGGGACGAGCCGTTGTTGCCGATCAGATCGTTCAGCATCGAGGCGACCTCCTCCGCGTCGGCGTATTTGAGGCGGATGACCTCGACGCTCACCTCCGGCGTCGTCTCGACGTCGAGCGTCTCGATGACCTTGTCGAAGAAGTCCATGTTCGTCTTCGCCGTAATGACGATCAGCTTGTTCGACCGGTCGTCGGCCAGGATGAGCACCTTGCCGCGGATCATGCCGCGGTCGGCGTCCGACACCTGCGCCATCATCGTCTTGTTGGCGACGACCGGGGCCGGTTCGGCCCGGTTCGCCCCCGGGCGGTTCAGGTTCAGCAGGCGGCTGGGCTGCGGCTGGGACACGCGCGACGAGAAGCCCGGCGCGCCGCTCTCCTTCGGGCCGCTCTTCGCCTGCTGCGACGCGTCCTTCTGCGACTCGGTGACGATCGTCTCAAGCGCCGTCTTGATCTCCGAGGCCACGGCGAACTGGATCTGGCGGGTGAACACGTCCTCCATCACCGGATTGGCGACGTCGAGCTCCTTGACGATCTCCAGCATCCGGTTGATGTTTTCCTGCGTGTCGGTGACGAGAATCGAGTTGTTGCGCTCGAAGACCTGGAACAGGCCCTCCGGCGCCTTGAACCCCTCAAGGGCCTTCTGCCCCTCCTCCGCCGTGATGTGGTTGAGCCGGATGAGCTGGCTGATGACCCGGCCCTTCTCGGGGATGCCGTTCGTCTCGACGTTCATCGCGGTGCGGATGCCCTGCGTGCGGACGGACTTGCGCTCGAACGCGCGGAGGAAGATCCTGTCGAACGGTTCGATCACGACGCCGTGCATCGTCAGGGCGACTTCAATGGCCTCCAGATATTCCTCCTTCGTCAATTCGCGGTCGTCCCACGTCTTCAGCGTGATTTCCGTCTTCGGCAGATTCGGGGACGGCAGCAGGATCTTGCCCGCCACGTCCGCGTAGGCGTAGAGCAGCAGGTCGACCGGGGCCTTGTCGAAGGCCAGCCGGGTCGGCACGCCGTTGGTTCCCTTTTCGCCCATGGCCTCCTTCAGCTGGTC
Source organism: Kiritimatiellia bacterium (assembly GCA_051884915.1). Classification (GTDB taxonomy): domain Bacteria; phylum Verrucomicrobiota; class Kiritimatiellia; order RFP12; family UBA1067; genus RUG572. The sequence goes on along the minus strand of JBJEWF010000022.1, from coordinate 64,659 downwards.
CTCGGTGGTCTTCGCCTCGTTGCCGCCGGCCGCGGGCGCATTGCCCTGCCGGGCGTCGGCCGCTGCGCCCGGGCGCAGCAGCCCGCGCCGCGCGGCGGAGCGCTGCAGGAGCGGCGACTGGGCGAAAGCGCGGCCGGCCAGCCCCAGAAGAGCGAATGCCATCGCGACGCGAAAAACTTTTTTCATTTGCCGGAACCTTTCTTTGCGGCGCCCGCGGACGGAGCCGGCGATGAAGCCCCGGCCTCCTTGACGTAGGCGCACGTCAGCGTGAATTTACCACTCAACCACCCGTTGTTTTTAGTCGAAATCTCCAGTTCCCTGACGTCCAGCATCGCCCCCTCGGCGGTGTTGAGCGCATGCAGGAACTCCACGAGCTTTCCCAATGCGGCCTCGTACTTGACCTCGATGGGCATTTCCCAGACCTTCCCGTGCTCCTCTTCGGGCTTCGGCTGCTCGCTGGAAATGGACACGCCGTGGTCGGCGGCGATCCTCTCCAGCACGCGCTGCCAGCGCGTCTGCGTCGACTCGCCCTCTTCGGCGACCGGCATCTTGAGGCTCTCCGCCGCCAGCCGCTCGCGCCACGTCTCGCGCTGCGAAATCATCCTGTTCTCGGCCGCCATCTGCTTGAGGGCCTTTTCGTAGTTCTTGCGCGACCTGTTCCAGGCCTCCTGCCGCCCGGAGAACCACAGCAGCGCGGCAAGGCCGTACAGGGCGATCACCCCGACGATGGCCAGCAGCGCGCGCTGGTTGCGCGGAAGATTGGAAGCGATCATCGGCCGCCCCCTTTCGCGCCGTCTTCCGCCTGCGGGAAGAACGCCTCGATGGAAAAGCGGATGCCCTTCTTCGTCTGGTTCTCGCCTCCGGTCTGCTGGACCTTCTCGAACAGGTTGTCCGCCTCGTCGTCCAGGGTCAGGCCTTCCAGCTTTTCCGTGAAGGTGCGCAGATCCTCGCGCTGGCCGGCGCTGCCCTGCACGCGCACGCTCTCGCCCCGCACGTAGCGGAACGAGCGGAACGCCATGTCCTCCGACGGCGGCAGGCTGTCCGACACCGCCTTGAGGATCTCGATCGCGCTGTGCGCCCGGTCCGAGTAGCGTTCGATCAGCGCCACGCGGTCCTTCATGTCGGACACCTCCTTGTACTCCCGTTTGTGCCGGGGCGCGTTCCGCATGTCCTTCTGGCGGTCGGCCAGGAAGTCGTAGACGGTGTCGACGCCGAACAGAACGCCCATGAGCGCCAGCCAGAGGCCGCCGGCGATGGAGAGGAAGACCAGCATCTTGCGGCGGAAGCGCGATTCGACGAGATCCTCCGTCCACAGGGCCGGCGCGACGTCGAGCGACAGGCCTTCGGCGATCCGCCGCGCCGCGCCATCGGCGCCCGCGTATTCGTCTTCGAGCAGAACCGTCCGCACGGGTCCGAAAGCCGCCAGACGGGCGGCGACGTCGTCCGCCACGGCGCCGCGCGAGCAGACGACCACCTCGCCGATTTCGGCCGGACCGGCCGAATCGCATTGCAGCAGGCTCAGCGTCACCTCGCGGCCCAGTTCCGCGGCGGAGGCGATGGCTCCGATTCCGCGCAGATAGACCGGCGCCCCCTCGTCCAGCACGACGAAATCCCAGCCCGTGCCGGAATCGAACAGCACGAGCCGCCGGGAGACGGCGTCCGTCTCGCAGAGCCGCGGCCAGAGGGACCACATCCACCCCAACACGGCAATGTCCGCGCGGGTGACGTGGATTTTCGCCACGGAGAGCGCTTCCGCGATTTCGGCGGAAGCCGCTTCCGGCAGGGCCGCCATGATGCCGACGAACTCCTTGTCCGTCTCCGCGACGATTTCGGTCCCCGGCTTCAGCGCTTCGTCGGGAAACGGCGAGATGCCGTCCAGTTCGGCCTGCGCCGCATCGAGGAAATCGTCCTTCGCCTCGACGGGCAGCCGCACGGACTTCACCAGCAACCGGGAAAGCGGAAGCGCCAGCGCGAATTCATGCGTGCCGAAACGGGCGACCGCCGCCTTGAACGCGCGGGCCAGCGGCCTGTCCTCCTGGAGGATCTCCTCCTTCACCGCCTCGCCGTCCGCGGTCGCCTCGCCGTCCGCGCCGCCGGAACCGTCGTTTCCGGAACTCCCCGAAGGAAGCCCCAGCGGCCAGGAACCGGCGAGCACGCGCTGGCAACCCCCCTTTTCCTCGGTCAAGCGGACGCCGCGGAGCGCATCGCCCGAAAGTTCCAGGACTGTTATTGTCTTCGCCATTGACGGGTATTATCTCATTTCCATTTTTGCGGCGCAACTGCCAATTCCATCCGCACGGGATATGCGGGAAACTTTCGCGGATGACAGCATCGCCGGACAATCATTCCAATTCGCCCAGATCAAGCCCGTCCTTGACGACCAGGCCGACGTACTCGCCCTTGTCCGCGAAACGCCCGTTGTACCAGAGCAGCCACCGGCCGCGCGCCTCGTCCCGGACGACCGACGGCTTGTAGCAGGCCGACGCGTCGAACGTCCCCGGCGTCGGCGCAACGATCGGATTGGCCTTCAGCCGCCGCCACCGCGTCACGCCGTCCGGCGAAACCGCCGCGCCGATGCGCGCCGTATGGATGTCGGAATATCCGATGTAGAACATCACGTGCCGCCCGTCCGGCAGCGGGTGGACTTCGCAGCCGCCCACGCGGTCCCGCTCCCAGCCGTTTTTCCGCCCTTTGGCGAAAATCGGGTTCACGGGCGATTTCTCCCACACGAGGCCGTCTTTCGATTCGCCATAGCACAGCACGTTCGGCTCGTAGGTCTCGCCCGCGGCGTACCACATCCGCCAGACTTTCCGCGCGCCGTCCCAGCGGACGTAGGGATTCATGACGCTGCACCCCTCCCACGGATGCTCGGGGACCATCACCGGCAGTGCGGAAACGCGCGTGAAGGCCCTGCCGTCCTTCGACGTCGCATAGCCGATCTTGCTGTAACCGCGCGCCTGGCCCGTGTACCACAGGTGGTAGACGCCGTCCTTCACCACCGTGCAGCTGCGGTTGACCTGGTCCTCCCAGCCGCTCGCCGGATCGCCCGCCAGCACGATTTCCGGTTCCGACCACGCGATGCCGTCCGCGCTTGAACAGCGCGCGATCGCCTTGCGGGGCCGCCACGAGAAGTACATGTCGTACTTCGCGGCGCGGCCGGGAATCACGTTCACGTCAAAGCAGGTCCCCAGCCGGACGGGATCCCCCATCACCGGATTCGCGGGATGCTTCACCCACTCGCCCGCGCCCGCCCGCAGCAGAACGGCCAAAGCCATCAGAAAAGCCAATGCTCGCATAAGAGTGCCATTATACCACAAATCGGATGGGAAGTTGAGGGTACGGCGGAAATGCCGGCCGCCATCGGCAACGGTCCCGAGCCGGACATCACGGGACGAACCGCCGGCCGGAGGCCGCGGCCCGTTCGTGAACCGCGCTCCCGCGCAGACGCCCCGGCGTCCTTCCAAACCTGCGCGCGAAGTCCTGCCGCCCGTTTCGGCCACGGCATCCTGGACCGCCCCGGCCGCGCCTTTGGTCCCGCCGGCGGGAAGGGCCTACTTCAGGCGGCCCGTGTAGGCGTCGGCGCCGGTGTTGTCGATCTTCGCATTGAAGAACGCGTCGGCCGCCTTCGCGCGCGCGCCATCCCACGGCCGCGGCCCGCCCGTCAGCTGGACCGCCCACAGCTTCAGCTGCTTCCGGTGCCAGTTGACCATGCAGTTCGTCCCCCAGGCGCCGCCGTGTCCGAACCACTGGTCTTCCGCGTCGGTTTCCGGGGCAGAGAGGCCGAGCGAATAGCCGCCCATGCCCTTCGGGCGCGACGAAACCGCGAGCAGGTTCCTGACCGTCTCCTCCTTGAGGATGCGCACGCCGTTTTCGCCCACGCCGAGGTTCATCAGCATTTTGTAGAACTTGAGCTGGTCCGCCGCCGTGGTCCAGAGGCCCGCGCCCGCCGACGCGAACACGTGGCGACCGTTGTACGGGCGCTGCTGCATGCTCGCCTCGCGCTGGTACTTGGCCGGCGCGTCCTTCTGGCACGTGTACATCTCAACCTGGTGCGCGAGCTGTTCGTCGCTCGGCCAGAACCCGGAATCCCTCATGCCCAGCGGCAGCAGCACGCGCTCCTTGAGGAAATCCTCCCACGGCTTGCCCGTGATGATCTCCGTCACGGCCGCGCCGATGTCGATGCCCGTGTTCGAATACTGGACCTTCGTGCCCGGCTCGAACAGCAGCGGACAGGCCGCCGCGATCGCCGCCGTCTGGCGCAGCGGCGCACCGCCCGACCAGCCGCCGCCCTTGATATTGCCCTGTTTGGCGCAGATCTCGAACGGGAAGCCGCCCGTGTGGTTCATCACCATGCGCACCGTCAGCACGTTCCGCGCCTTCGTCAGCGTCCGCACGCCGTTCGATTCCGAAGTCTTCACCCAGAGATTCGCGAATTCCGGCAGGTATTTCGCCACCGGGTCGTCCAGCTTCAGCCGGCCCTCCTCCACGAGAATCGCGATCGTCACGCCGCAGAACCCCTTCGTCTGGGAACACTGCATGTAGGGGTCGTCCATCCGGATGGCGCGCTTCGTCTCGACATTCGCATAGCCCATGCACGCGATTTCCTCGGCGCCGGGCTTCGCGAAGACGCTGATCGCCCCCGGCAGCTGGCCGTTGTCGACATACGGCTTCAGCGCGTCGCGCGCAAACGTGGTCGCCGCCGGCGCGGCGAGAAGCGAACCGGCGAACGACAGGCCCGCCGCCAGCAGCAAAAGGGATTTCGATTTCATGGTTTCATCCTTTCCGGTTTTGACTGTTTACGGTTTCGATTCAATGGACGGGCGGGACGCGCGGGGCGGGCTCCAGCACGACGAGCGTCTCGAACCGCGCCGTGCGCGGAAACATGTCGAAGAGCGCGACTTTCCCGATCCTGTAGGTCTTGACGAGTTCGCACAGGTCGCGCGTCAGCGTGGCCGGATCGCAGCTCACGTAGAAGATGCGCCGGGCCGGACGCTTCGCGAGCCAGCCCGGGACATGGGATTCCATGCCGCCGCGCGGCGGATCGACGATCACCGTATGCTGCGGCCCGATTCTGATGCGGCTCAGGCTCGCGCCGACGCGTTCGCAGAAGAAATTCGCCTTCACGCCCAGCGCCGCGGCGTTCTTCTTCGCGCAGACGGCCGCCGCGCGCCCCGATTCGACGCCAACCAGCCGCGCCGCCGCCACCGCGCCGGGATCCGCGGCCGCGCAGGAGGCCAGGCAGGCCAGGCCGAAGACGCCGACACCGCAGTAGAGGTCGAGCAGCTGCGCGGCATCCGCCCGGCCGGCCGCATAGTCCCGGCACACCGCCCGCACGAGCAGGTCGCCGACGTCGGGATTGACCTGATAGAACCCGTCGGCCGGCACGAGAAACGTCCTGCCGGCGGTCCGTTCGTGCAGTTCGGTCCGCGGCGGATCGCCGATCCACCATTTGACCCCGTCGATCGGCGTCCAGCGGATCGTCACGTTGCCCGCGGACCGGGCCGACTGCCGAACCGCCCGCGCGCCCTGCGTCAGCAGCGAGAAGACGTTCGCGCGGATCGAGGCGAGCGCGGCGTTGATGGCGGGACACGCCAGCGGATCCCGCACGACGTCGACCACGCGATGCGCCGGCTCCTCGCGATACCCCAGCACCCACTTTCCGTCCTGGCGCGCCGCATGGTAGACGACCTTGTTCCGGTAGTTGAGCGGGCGTGGCGCGGCCACGACTTCCAGCGGCGGCGGCGACGAGGACGCCTTCCGGAGAAAATTCTCCAGCTGGTCCCGCTTGAAGCGCAGTTCGGCCGCGTAGTCGACGTCGGCATAGACCATGCCGGGCACGCGGTCCGCGGCCGGCACGCCCCCCGCGCGTTCGGGCAGCGCGTCAAGCACCTCGGCAAGACGCGCCCGGACGAACGTCCGCTTCTGTTCGACAAGTTCCGCCCTGACCGTCTCGCCCGCGAACGCGCCCGGCACGAAGCAGACCCGTCCGTCGCCCAGCCGCCCCAGACCGTCCCCGCCGTAGACGGTCTTGTCGATCTTCAACGTTACGGTCATTCCCATTCGATCGTCGCCGGCGGCTTGGAGGAGATGTCGTAGACCACGCGGTTGATGCCCCGCACCTCGTTGATGATGCGGTTGGAGATGGTCGCCAGCGTCTCGTAGGGCAGACGCGTCCAGTCGGCCGTCATCGCGTCGACCGAGTTCACGCTGCGGATCGCGCAGGTATACTCGTACGTGCGCTGGTCGCCCATGACGCCGACGCTCTTCACGGGAAGCAGCACGGCGAACGTCTGCCAGATCGACTTGTAGTCCGGAAGTTTGCGCACCTCCTCCTGGACGCGCAAGTCGGCCTGCTGCAGAAGCTTCACCTTCTCCTCGGTGATTTCGCCGAGGATGCGCACGCCCAGCCCCGGGCCCGGGAACGGCTGGCGGTCGAGCAGTTCCGCGTCCATGCCCAGCACGCGGCCGACGGCGCGCACTTCGTCCTTGAAGAGATCGCGCAGCGGTTCGACCAGTTCGAACTTGAGGTCGGGCGGGAGTCCGCCCACGTTGTGGTGGCTCTTGATCGTCTGCGACGGTCCCTTGAGCGCGTGGGACGATTCGATCACGTCCGGATAGATCGTCCCCTGGCCGAGGAACCGGCAGTGCCTGAACGCGCGCGCCTCCTCCGCGAAGACGTTGATGAACTCGCGGCCGATGATCTTGCGCTTCCGTTCCGGATCGTCCACGCCGGCGAGCGCCGCGTAGAAGCGCGGCGCGGCGTGCGCCACGTGAAGGTCCAGCCCGAGCTTGGCGTGGAACATCTCCTCGACCTGCCGGTCCTCGTCGTGGCGGAGCAGGCCGTTGTCCACGAAAATGCAGTGCAGGCGCGTGCCGATCGCCTTGTGGAGGAGAACGGCCACGACGGACGAATCGACGCCGCCGGAGAGTCCCAGCACCACCTCCTCGTCGCCGAGACGCGCCTTCAGGTCCGCGACCGTATCCTCGATCCAGGTCGTCAGCTGCCAGTCGCCCGAACAGCCGCAGATGTTGAAGATGAAGTTCGAGAGGATCTGGCTGCCGTGCTGCGTGTGGACGACTTCCGGATGGAACTGGATGCCGTAGAAGTTCTTTTCCTCGTTCCGCATCGCCGCGTACGGGCAGTTGTCCGAAACGGCCGACGCCTTGAAGCCTTCGGGAATCGCGGCCACGCGGTCGCCGTGGCTCATCCAGACGACGAACTTGTCCGGCAGGCCCTTGAAGAGGCGGTTGCCCGGCATCACGGTCATCTCCGTCTTGCCGTATTCGCGCAACTCGCCGGGCTGGACCTCGCCGCCCAGCTCCTGGCTCATCAGCTGCATGCCGTAGCACACGCCCAGCACGGGAACGCCGAGGTTGAAGATCTCCCTGTCGATGCCCGGCGAGCCCTTTTCGAACACGCTGTTCGGCCCGCCGGACAGGATGATGCCCTTGGGCGGACGCGCCCGGAGCCGCGCCGCCGTCGTGTCGAACCGGACGATCTCCGAGTAGACATGCTGTTCGCGGATGCGGCGGGCGATCAATTGCGTATACTGGGACCCATAGTCGAGAATGGCGATCCATTCACGTTGTTTGACGGTTTCGCTGCTCATAAGTCGTTGGATGTCAATGGCCCGGGAAATGGGCGAAGCTCGCAATCTCGTAGGCCGAAAGCGCCTGACGGCCGCCCAGGTCGTCAAGTTCGACGAGAAACGCCATCTTGACGACCTTCGCGCCGAGACGCTCCACCAGCCGGGCGGCCGCCGCGGCCGTGCCGCCCGTCGCCAGCAGGTCGTCGACGACGACCACGCGCTGGCCGGGCCGGACGTCGCAGGCGTGGATCTGGAGCGTCGCCTCGCCGTATTCAAGCGCGTACGATTCGGAAATCGTCCGGCCGGGCAGTTTGCCGGACTTGCGCACGGGAACGAAAGCCTTGCCCAGCTTGTAGGCCACCGGCGCGCCGAAGATGAAGCCGCGGGATTCGACGCCCACGACGATGTCGAACGCCACGCCGGCCAAAGCGTCCGCGAACGAGTCGACCGCCAGGCGCAGGCCCTCGTGCGAGGCCAGCACGCCCGTCACGTCGCGAAACAGGATCCCCGGCTTGGGGAAATCGGCTACCGTCCGAACATGGTCTTCAATCCGTTTCATTCGCCATCCGTTCTTTCCGGGGGGATTCGCGTCCGCTCGTCTTCGGGGACCGGCCTGATGCCGATGTCGGTCAGGCGCATCGAGATGACGCGCGACACGCCCTTCTCCTGCTGCGACACGCCGTAGACCAGATCGGAACCGGCAATCGTGTGCTGGTTGTGCGTGATGATCAGGAACTGCGAACGGTCGAGAAACTCCTTCAGCGCCTCGACGAAACGCCCGATGTTGGCGTCGTCCAGCGCGGCGTCCAGCTCGTCCAGCATGCAGAACGGCGCCGGCTTGATCATGAAGATGGCGAACAGCAGGGCGACGGCCGTCATCGTCCGTTCGCCGCCGGAGAGGAGCGTGACGCTCTGCGGGCGCTTGCCGGGCGGACGGGCGATGATGTCGATGCCGCATTCGAGCGGATCCTCCGCATTCTCCAGCAGCACCAGACGCGCCTCGCCGCCATTGAAGAGCTTCGTGAACATCTGCTGGAAATTCCGGTTCGCCTGCTCGAACGTGCTGCGGAACATCTGCCCGGACTTCTCGTTCAGGTTCTGGATCAGTTCGCGGATCTGCTCCTTCGCGGCGAGCAGGTCGGCCTCCTGCGCCTTCTCGCGCGTGTAGCGCTCTTCCAGTTCGCGGAAATCGTCGATGGCGACCATGTTCACCGGACCGAGGGCGGCGATCTGCGCCAGCAGGTCGTTGACCCGGTTTTCGAGGACCTCCTGCGGCGGCGGCTCGCCCCCCTTCCATTCGGGATCGGGTTCGCGGAGGACGGCGTTCGGGTCGAGACCGTATTCCTGGTTCAGGTGGTCGTAGACGTTCTGGCGGCGCATCGTGGCCTCGGTGGCCGCCACTTCGAGCTTGCCCTTGAATTCGCGCGCCCGGTCAAGCTCCGCGCGCTGCGCGCCGACGGCGCTCTCCGACGCGCTCAACTTCTCCTGGAGGACGCCGCGTTCGCCGCGCGCCTCCTCGACCAGGCCGTGGATCTCGACCGCCTGCTCGCGCAGTTCGTCGAGCGACCCCATCAGCTCGGCCGTCTCGTCGCGCAGCCGCCGGATGGAATCCTCGTAGCCGCGGATGCCCGCCTGGCGGCCGGCAATCATGCGCGCAAGCTCCTCGCGGCGGCGCACGGCGTCCGCGCTCTGCTGGGACGTCAGCTGAAGCTCGTTCTCCATCTGGGCGGCGGCGATGCGCTTTTCCGTGAGCCGGCGGCTCGCCTCGCCATGCGCGAGCTCCAGACCCTGAAGTTCCTCCTGCTGCCGGGCCGTGCGGTCCATCAGGGCGTCGCGGCGGGCCAGCGCCTCCTCAAGCGCGTCCGCCCATTCGGCGCGTTTCGCGTCGCCGCCCGCATTGGCGGCCTGGACCGAAGCCAGATCCTCGCCCACCTGGGCGAGCCGCCGGCTGACGGCCTGCGCGTCGCGCGCGACGCTCGCGTGCTCGCCTTCCGCCTGGGCCGCCGCGCGACGGGCGTCGGACAGCGCCGCCGCCGCGCACTTCGCCTGTTCGGCTAGCGCCGCCGATTTCTCGGCGCCCGTCGCCAGCGTCCGGCGGCCCGCCTCGATGCGCGCGCGCAGCGCCTCCAGCGATTCGGCCGTCTCGGAAATCAGCATCTTGCGGCTCAGGGGCGAGGCGGCCGCCGTTCCCGGCAGCCACACGTCAACCGTCCCGTCCGGACCGTAGACGACGCCTTGCAGCGTCACCGCGCGCGCGCCGGCCACGGGGCCGTCCGCCACCACGACGTCGCCCACCAGCAAGTCCGCCGCCGCCCTGAAATCCTCCGCGACCGTCACATGGTCCAGCAGACGGTCCCCCGCCGGCGGCACGCGCGGCGCCCCCGCCGGCGGCACGGCGGCCGACACCAGCCGCGCGCTGCCGGCCTGCTTGCCGAGCAGCGCCTGGACGACCGTCCGCGCCGCCGACGCGTCCGCCACGACAATGGCGTCGAGCCAGGCGCGGAGCGCGGCTTCCAGCGCCAGGCGGTACGCGGCGGGCGCATCGAAGCGGTCCGCCAGCGCCCCCAGGACGACGCCTTCGCCCACGTCGAGCGAACCTTCCAGCAGCGCCTGGGCGCCGGCCGCAAACGCTTCGCCCGCCGATTTCGCGTCGTTCAGCAGATCCAGCTGCGCTTCCTTCGCCGCCGCCTCGGCCTGCATCCGCCCGAAATTGGCGCGCAGGTCCTCCAGTTCGGCGGCGAGCGCCAGCCGCGCCTTTTCCGCCGTCTCGCTCGCCAGGGCCGCGGCCTCTTCCGCCGCGCGGGCCTCGTTCCGGCGGACCGCCACGGCCGCCAGCGTCGACTCGGCCTCGGCCGCGGCTTCCTCCAGCTGCGTCTTCTCGCTGACCAGCCGCTCCCGCTTCAGGATCGCCTCGCGGGCCTGCGCCTCCAGCCGGGCGATCTCGTCGCGGACTTCGGCCGCGCGGCGATCGCAGGCCACCGATTCCATCCGCCCCTCCTGCAGGGCCTGGCGCAGCGCGTCGATCCGGGACGACGAATCGGCAAACGCCGTTTCGGCCTCTTCCAGAACCGTCCGGGCGGTTTCAAGCCCGTCCTCCAGCAGCGCGGTCTTCTGCTGCAGCGATTCGATCTGCATGCCGATCTCTTCCAGCTGCTGGCGCGTCTGGCTGATCTCGCGGCCGTCGCGGTCGCTGAAGGCCTGGTATTCGGCGATCCGCTGCTCGTTGACGCCGATGACCTCGCGGGCGCGCGCATAGGCGCCCTCGGCCTGGGCGGCCCGGGACTGCAGCGTCGCCAGGCGCTCTTCCAGCGCGTGCAGGTCCGCATGGATCTGCTGCGACGCGCTCTCCGCGGCGTTCACGGCCGCCGTCGCGTCGACGATCCTCTGCTCCGTTTCGCGCTGGTTCCGGGCGTTCGTCTCCAGGGCCATGGTGAAGGCCTGGATCTTGCCCTTCGAGACGTAGACGTCCAGCCCCCGCAGTTCGCCGCGGAGTTCCTTGGCCTTTTCGGCCTTGCCCACCTGGCGCTGCAGCGAGCCGATCTGGCGCTTCATCTCGCGCAGGACGTCCGCCTCGCGCAGCAGATTCTGCTCGGTCTGCTCGATCTTCCGGATCGCCTCTTTGCGGTCCGCCTTGAACTTCGTGATCCCGGCGGCCTCCTCGAAGACCGCGCGGCGGTCTTCCGGCTTGGACGACAGGATCTGGTCGATCTGGCCCTGGGCCATCACGGAGTAGGACGTCGTGCCGATGCCCGTGCCCATGAACAGGCGCTTGATGTCCTTCAGGCCGCTGCGCACCTTGTTGATGAAGTACTCGCCCGACCCGTCGCGGTAGACGCGCCGCGTGACGGTGACCTCGTGGTACTCGGTTCCCAGCTCCTTCTCGCAGTCGGCGAACGTGATCGACACCTCCGCCAGCCCGAGCGGCTTGCGGGTGTCGGTGCCGTTGAAGACGACGTCCACCAGCTTCGAGCAGCGGATCGCCGTGGGACGCTGTTCGCCGAGCACCCACCGGATCGCGTCGGAGACGTTGGACTTGCCGCATCCGTTCGGCCCGACAATGGCAATCATACCCGGCTCGAAGGTGAGCCGGGTGCGGTCCGCGAAGGACTTGAAACCGAGAATGTCCAGCTGTTTGAGATACACCGAGACGTCTTTCCGGCCATGCCGGCGGTTAGTGGTAGATCGTGGTGGTGCGGACGGGCGCGACGACCGGCTGCTGCACGACTACGGGCGCCGGCTGCTGCACGACCACGGGGGCCGGCTGAACGACCACGGGCGCCGGCGCCACGACCGGCTGCTGCACGACCACCGTCTGCGGCGGCGGCGGAGGCGGCGGCGGCGTGACGGGGGCTCCCAACAGGGCGGCCGTCACGCCGGCGGCGATGCCGCCCGCGATCGCATCGCCCCGACTGGGCCGACCATGATGATGCCGCGCGGACGCCGTCCCGACCAGGGCCGTTGCGGCCAAAAGCGCAATCACGATTCTCTTCATTGCTGATCTCCTTTTTCTTGTTGGATTGACATGTGGACTAGGAACGCGCCGCGTCCCGTTCTGACATTCTTTTCTTCAGACGAGACCGCGCGCGACGAGATGCTCGGCGATTTCCACGGCATTCAGCGCCGCGCCGCGCAGCAGCTGGTCGCCCGAAACGAACATTTCAAGGCCCTTCCTGTCGTCGCGGCTGATGTCCTGGCGGATGCGGCCCGCCAGCACGTTGTATTTCGCCGTTGCGTCCAGCGGCATCGGATAGCCGCCGTTGAGCGGGTCGTCGACGACCGTGACGCCCTCGGCCTTCGCGAGAATCGCGCGCGCCTCCTCCGGCGTGACGTCCTCCTCGAATTCCAGATTCAGCGACTCGGAATGCGCGCGGGCGATCGGCACGCGCACGCACGTGCAGCTGAGCTTGAGGTCCGGATGGTGGAGCATCTTGCGCGCCTCGTTGCGCATCTTGAGCTCTTCGAGCGTGTACCAGTTGGTCTCGTCGAACTTGTCGATGTGCGGAATCAGATTGTACATCAGCTGATGCTGGAAAGCCTTGACCGCCAGCGGCTCGCCCTTCGCGTACGCGCGGATCTGGTCTTCAAGCTCGTCCAGCCCCGGCTTGCCCGCGCCCGAAGCGGCCTGGTAGGTGGCGGCCACGAGCCGTTTGAGCCGCTTCGCCTTGTGGAGCGGCGCCACCGCCTCAAGCATGATGGCGGTCGTGCAGTTCGGGTTCGCGATCACGCCCTTGTTCCAGTCCAGGTCTTCGGGGTTGACCTGCGGCACCACCAGCGGGACCTCGGGGTCCTGGCGGAACGCGCGCGAATTGTCGATCATCTTGGCGCCCGCCTTCACGACGGCGTCCTTGAGCTGGAGGGCGACGTCCGTCTTGCCGGCGAACAGGACGATGTCCAGCCCCTCGAAGCACTTTTCATCGACCTTCCGGACGTGGTACGTCTCGCCGTCGATGACTTCGTCCCGCTCGCGGGACGCGAATATCCGGACCGTCCCGCAGGGGAAGTTGCGATCCTTGAGAACCCTGACCATCTCGGCGCCGACGGCGCCGACGCCAACCAAACCGACTTTGTACTCTTTGCTCATTGCGTGTCCTTGAAGGGGCCGGAGGCCCCGAAGATTTGCGCCTAGTATACCAAATCGCGGAAACGGACGCAAACCGCGACGGCCGCCGGCGCCGACATTCCCGTGAAAAGGCGCGCGCGGCGTCGGCCGGGCGTCCGCCCGCCCGGAGACGGGACAATCAAAGCCAGGAGCCGGACGATTCGCTGGGGACGTGCCAGGCGGACGGCGACAGGTAGACGGAGAAGACCGGCACGCCGTCAGGCGCGCAATTGCGCTTGAAGGCCTGCGCGAAGAAACGGCGGAAGAAGACGTCCAGCCACTTCCGGATCGCGGCGACCGGGTAGACGCCCTTGAAGACGCGCTTCGCCGCGGCGAGGATCTCCTTCTTCCCCTTCTGCTCGGCCACGAACTGCCACAGGAAGAAGTCGTGCAGCTCATAGGGGCCGATCCTGTCTTCCGTCCTCTGGGCGATCGTGCCGTCCGGGGCCGTCGGCAGGAGTTCGGGGCTGACGGGCGTGGCGACGATGTCCAGCAGCGCCTCGCCGGCCAGGCCGCCGAACTGCTCCGCCCACCAGGTGCAGACCTCGCGGACCGTCGTCTTCGGCACGCCGGCGTTGACGCCGAACATGCTCATGTGGTCGCCGTTGTACGTGCACCAGCCAAGGGCGATCTCGCTCATGTCGCCCGTCCCGATGACGATGCCGCCGCATTGGTTGGCCTTGTCCATCAGGATCATCGTCCGCATGCGGGCCTGCGCGTTCTCGAACGTGACGTCGTGCCGGGTTTCGTCGTGGCCGATGTCCTTGAAATGGCGGCGGCAGGCGGGCGTGATGTCGATCGTCGTCAGCGCGAGGCCCAGGCCCTCGCACAGCCGGTCCGCATTGCCCCGGGTCCGCTTCGTCGTGCCAAAACCCGGCATCGTCAGGACGTGGATGCCCGCGGAATCGTAGCCCAGCAGCATGAACGCCGCCACCGACACGAGCAGCGCCAGCGCGCTGTCCAGCCCGCCGGAAAGGCCGATCACGACGTCCCGGCAGCCGATCGCCAGCAGCCGGCGCATCAGCCCGGAAACCTGGCGGGAGAACACGGCTTCGGGGTTTCCCCCGAACGGGAAACGCGGATCGGGCCCGGGGGGAATCAGCGCCGCCTCGATGGCCCCCTCGAAGTGAAGGCGCGGCGCCCGCCTGATCTTCCGGACCGCCTGGACCACCTTCGCCAGCGCCTTCTCCTCGGCCGCCCGGAAAGCCGCATGCCGTTCCAGCGAACCGCAGTCTCCGCCCCGCAGGAAATTCTCGGGGACGACGATGTCCCTCTCCCCCTCTGCCGCGAACCGCTTCACGATCTTCAGCAGCAGCGCGGCGTTCCCCGCCAGGTCGCCGGGACGCATGTTCAGCATCATGTCCATCTGCCAGCTCGCCGCTTTCACGTGTTTCAGCTTCATTTCGTTCCTCCTGCCCCGTTTTCCGCCGGCGTCTCCGAGGCCGCGATGACGACGTAGGCCGGGACGCCGCGAATGGGAAGATCCGCCAGTTCCGGATAGTTCTTCAGGTCGTCGAACCTCTCGATCTCGACGTGGCGGACGTCGAAACCCGCCAGCGCCTTGAGCACGTCGGGGTGCCGCAGCGTCGTCTTCTCCATCGCCGTGCAGTTCTTGCACCAGGGCGCGCCGAGAATGACCAGCCGGGGGCGGTTCGCCGGGCCGGGGGACGGTTCCGCGGCCGGGTCCCGCGGCGCCGACCGGGGCAGCAGCCCCCGGACGCCCTGGCAGCCATACCAGGCCGCCAGGACGAACAGCACGGCGGCGAACGCGCGGTTCACCCAGCGCATCCACGCGCCGGGCTTCGGCAGGACGGAAAGCCCCGCGGCGGCGAACGGCCAGGGCAGCCCCATGCCGGCGCCGAGAACGAACGGGAGAACCACCGCCCAGGCCTTCCCCGCCGCATGCCATTTGGCGGTCAGCAGAAGCGTCGCCAGCAGAATCGGCTCCACGCACGCCCCCGCCAGCACCGCCGCGCCGACTCCCAGCAGGAACGGCCCGCCCTTCGCGAGTTTCGTGCGATGCCGGGCGAAATCGATGAAAAACACCTCGGCCATCGCCAGCCCCAGCACGAGGAAGACGCCCGCGACAAACAGGTTGAACCAGGGATTGCCCTGGATGGCGCCGAACGCCAATCCCCCGAACGCGGCCGCCAGGCCCAGCGCGCCGTACGCCACCGCAATGCCCAGCCCGTACGCCGCGCCCCGGCGCCATCCCTTCCCGACGAGCGCAAGATTGACGGGGACCAGCGGCAGCACGCAGGGCGTCAGATTCGCCGCCAGCCCGCCAAGGAGGACCAGCAGGAAGATCACGGCCAGCGAATGGTTCTCCAGGTCTTCGGCGGGCCGTTCTTCGTTCCTGAGGAACGCGAGGAATTCAGGCGCCCGCATGTAGCCGAACCCCAGGCGCCGCGTGCCGAAGACCTTGTCCGCCGGCACGCCGGCCGCAAGGGCCATCTCCTCCGACGGATAGCACATCTCGCCGACGCAAACGGGCTTCGCCGGCGCCAGAAACGCCGTCAGGGCGAACAGGATGGCGAAAAGGCATTTCATGGGTCACGTCGCCCGCGGATGGGCCTTCATGTATTCGTCCTTGAGCCGTTCGATGGAAACGTGCGTGTAGATCTGCGTCGTCGCCAGATTGGCATGGCCCAGCATTTCCTGCACGCTCCTCAGGTCGGCACCGGAGTCCAGCAGATGCGTGGCGAAGCTGTGGCGCAGCTTGTGCGGGGTCAGATCCGCCGGCAGGCCGGCCGCCGCCAGCCACTTCTTCATCCGCCGCTCGACTTCCCGGGAGGTGATCGGCAGGCCGCGCTCGCCCAGGAAGATGGCCGTCGCCTCGCCATCGCCGTCCGGCCACAGGCCGGCGGCCAGGCCGCGGAGCCGCCGAAGCGCCCGCAGCGCCGGCTTGCCCAGGATGCAGAGCCGCTGTTTGGAGCCTTTTCCGGTCACGACGACGCTGCCGGACTCGAACCCGATCTGCCGCCACGCGAGGGGCGTCACTTCCGAAATGCGGCAGCCGGTCGAATAGAGGACCTCGAAAAAGGCCGCGTCGCGGCAGCAGGCGTACGCGTCCCGCGGAGACACGGCCGCGCCCGCCTGCTTCAGCCGCGCCAATTCGTTCCCGGGCGCTTCGAGGAAGCGGCGCGTTTCCTCGACGGACAGGATTTTCGGCAGCGGCTTGGGCAGCTTGGGGCCGCGAATCCCGTTGAACGGGTTTGCCGCCGCCAGGTTCTCCCGCACCAGGAACCGGTAGAACGCGCGAAGCGAAGCCAGCTTGCGGCGCGTCGTCGTCGGGCGCGCCTTGTTCGACGCGAACGACATCAGGAAGTTCCGCGCGTCCTCCGGCGTCACGGACGTCCAGGCGAACGGGACGTCCCGGGCGGTTCCCCAGCGGAAGGCGGCGAACTGGGCGAGGTCCTGAAGGTAGCCCGCCGCCGTCAGCTCGGACGCATTGCGCTCCGCCAGCAGATGGGAATGGAAACGGTGCGCGAAGTCGTCTTCACGCACCTTGCCGTTCGTCGGCAGCGTCGCGTTCGCCGGCAGGCTCACGGCTGCGGTCCCCTCCTTCTGCGGGTAGACGTCCGCTTCCCCGCGCGCGCCGCCGGGTCCCCCTTGTCGCCGTCGCCGCCCTTTTCATGGTGCGGCAGGTTGCGAAGCCCCAGGCGGTCGGCCTCCGCCTCGAAAGCGGGAATCTGGTCCTTGTAGGCCACGCAGACCCGGCGAAGCGCCAGCACCTGCCGCGCCGAAAGCGAACTGCGGCGCGCGTACTGGTCGCGCAGGGAGGCCACGAACTCGCAGTCGTTGTAGACGCGGCGTCCCCGATGCACCGGCGGCTTCCATTCCGTCACGCTCTTCAGCAGTTCGAGAATGTCCGGAACGGCCGGATCCACCGGCGCGATCTCGAAGCCGCCGGGCACGTAAGGCTCCAGGCGCGCGCGGATCTGGCTGGCGTCCTCCAGCGCGCCCGCGTTCTCGCCCACCGAACGGGCCAGGATCGAAAACTGCTTCGTCGACAGCGTCCGGCCGCGGTCCACCTGCTCGCGCAGCGAGTTGAGAAACGGGTTCTTCGAGAGGCCGCCGATGCGGTCGATCGTCTGGAAGCACCACTTCACCAGCTCGTCCGAGGGCGAATTCTTCGCGCGGTCGAGTTCGGGGCCGTAGCCGAGGTCGATCAGCTTCAGTTCGCCGTTCGGGATCTGGTCGCGATAGCCGATCGCCATCTTGACCAGCGCCTGAAGCTGCTTGTCGGAAACGGGCGCCTTCCCCTCCGTCAGCTGCATCCTGACGGACCGCACGAACGCCTCGTCCGAATAGGTCCGCTTGCCGACCGTCATCGGCTCCTTCCAGACCTTCACCTGGTCCAGAAGGCCGAAAAGCGCCAGGAACTTCTCGGCCGGCGGCGGCGGCTCCTGCGCGTTCTTCAGCCATTCGACGAAAGGCCCGTAGAACGCGGACAGCATGCCGTCCCCCTTCAGCCGCCCCTCTTCGATCTTGTCGAGCTCCGCTTCCATCTCGGCCGTGTAGCCCACGTTGAACAGCGGCGCCAGCTTCTCGACCAGCCAGTCGTTCACGTCCATCCCGCGCTGGGTCGGCACCAGCTGGCGCGATTCGCGGGTCGCGTAAAGCCGTCCCACGAGAACTTCGATGGTCTGCGCGTACGTCGAGGGACGGCCAACGCCGTTCTCTTCGAGCGCCTTGACCAGCGCGGCCTCGGAGAAGCGGGCCGGCGGCTTCGTCTCCTTCCGGTCGGACAGCCAGCGGACGGGCGTCAGGGACTCGCCTTCGCTCAGGGCCGGCAGCGCCCGCACCTCGTCGCTCTCCTCGTCGTCCTCCTCCTTGCCCTTCTTGGCCAGGGACGTCTTCATGACCGCGAGGAACCCGTCGAAATCCACGGCGGTGGTCGACGCCGTGAACAGATACGAATGGCGCAGGCTGTCCTTCACGGCCTCGACGCCCACGGTCTTCTGGAGCAGCCGGGCGTCCGCCATCTGCGACGCGACAAAACGGCGCCAGATGAGCTCGTAGAGCTTGGCGGCCGTCGCGTCCAGGCCCAGCGTCCGGTCGGGCCGGCGCGTGACGTCCGTCGGCCGGATGGCCTCGTGGGCCTCCTGCGCGCCCGCTTTCGACTTGAAGAAATTCGGCTTCTCGGGCACGAATGCGGCCCCGTAGTCGGCGACGATCAGCTCCTTCGCCGCCGCGCGCGCCACCGCCGCCACGTTCACGCTGTCCGTGCGCATGTACGTGATCAGGCCGGCCTCGTACAGCTTCTGCGCCGTCGCCATCGTGCGGTGCGGGGAGAAGCCGCAGACGCTGGAGGCGGCCTGCTGCAGCGTCGACGTCGTGAACGGCGGGTAGGGATGGCGCGTCTTCGCCTGCGTCTTGACGGAGACGACCTGCAGGCTGGACCCGTCGAGGTCGTCCACCATCATCGCCGCCTGCTCGGGGCTCTTCACGTCCGGCTTCTCGCCGTCGACGCGGGACAGCCTCGCGACGAACGTGGCGTCCTTCCCGCCCGACCGCTTCGCGGCCTCGACGCCGAGAACCCAGTAGGCGACCGGCTGGAACGCGCCGATTTCGCGCTCGCGCTCCACGATCAGGCGCAGCGCGACGGACTGGACGCGGCCGGCCGACAGCGTATACCCGTACTGGAGATTCTTCCAGAGCAGCGGCGAAACCTTGAACCCGACCAGACGGTCGAGAATCCGGCGCGCCTGCTGGGCGTCGACGCGCGCCAGATTGATTTCGCCGGGATTCGCCACGGCCTGCTGGACCGCGCTTTTGGTGATTTCGTTGTAGGTCACGCGGCGGACCGGCTTGCCCTTCGTCACATCCGCGAGCACTTCGCCCAGATGCCAGGCGATCGCCTCGCCCTCCCGGTCGGGATCGGGCGCGA
The DNA here is from genome assembly GCA_051884915.1 of Kiritimatiellia bacterium. Classification (GTDB taxonomy): domain Bacteria; phylum Verrucomicrobiota; class Kiritimatiellia; order RFP12; family UBA1067; genus RUG572. The sequence goes on along the minus strand of JBJEWF010000022.1, from coordinate 45,578 downwards.
GAAAGACTTCGTCGGCCGCCTTGGCGGCCTTGCGCAAATCGTCGACGACCTTTTTCTTGTCCGCCGTGATCTCGTAGTTCGGCCGGAACGTCCAGGCGCCTTCCTTCGCCGCATCCGGCGCGATCTTGATGGAAAGGCCCTTCTTCGGCAAATCGCGAACGTGCCCGACGGAGGACTTGACGACGAAATCCTCTCCCAGATATTTGCCAATGGTCTTCGCTTTCGCGGGAGACTCGACAATCAACAACTTTGTATTCATATAGCCATACGCCTCAAATGTGGCCTCATAAGATACGAAAAACTTCACGGAAACACAATAGGGAAAATCATTTTTCCGACACGGGGCGCGCTAACGTCCCTTCAGGGCGATGCGATTGCCGGGGAGGAAATCGACACGCCCCTTCAGCCGCAGCGCGACCAGCAGCGCGTTGACCCGGCCCGCCGGCAGCCGGGTTTCCGCCACCACCCGCTCGATCGACGTTTCCGGCTCGTGGACGGCGCGCAAGACCAGGGCCTCGTCCGCCGAAATCACGACCTCCGGCGCCGGCGCCTCCGGGGCGACGCGCGGCCGGCCCGCCGGCCGGGACCGGGACGGACCCGGCCGGGCCGCCGGCGTCTCGCGCGCGTGGCCCAGGGGCGTCAGCTCCTCCAGAATGTCGTCCACGCCGGTGACGAGCCGCGCGCCTTCGCGGATCAGGTGGAGACAGCCCGACGAGGCGCGGGAATCGATCCGCCCCGGAACCGCCATCACGGCACGGCCCTGTTCGGCCGCGCGCGAGCAGGTGATCAGCGTGCCGCTGTGAACGGGACACTCCACCGCGACCACGCCCCGCGCGAGGCCCGCGACAATCCGGTTCCGCTGCGGAAACGTCTGCGCGTCGGGCGAACGGCCAAACGGGAACTCGCTCACCACGGCCCCGCCCTGCTCGACCATCCGCCGGGCCAGATCCCGATTCTCCTCCGGGAAGAACCGGTCCAGCGCACCCCCCAGCACGCCCACCGTGACGCCGCCGGCCGTCAAGGCCCCCTGGTGGGCGGCCGCGTCGATGCCACGGGCCAGCCCGGAAAAGACGGCCCAGCCCCGCCGGGCCAGATCCGCCGCCAGCCGTTCGGCCGTCAGCTGCCCGTACGGCGTGGCCCGGCGCGTTCCCACGAGGGCGACGCCCGCCTTGGACAGCGCGGCCGTGTCGCCGACAACGTAGAGCGCGAGGGGCGGCGAGGCGATCTCCCGCAGGAGCGGCGGATAGTCCTCGTCGACCTCCGTCACGATCCGCACCCGCATTTTCCCGGCCCGTTCGATTTCCCGTTCCCACGCCGGTTCGTTTCCCGCCCAGTCCCGCTTGTCCGGCAGCATCTCGTAGGCGTCGGCGGCGCGGCCGCCCGCGTCGGCCATCAGACGGGCCAGCCGGACGGCTCCCACCGTCGGAATCATGTTGAAGGCGATTCTCGCTTCCCGTTCGGTCATGTTCAAGTCCTCTCCCGCGCGGAAGACATCATAGCACAGAACCCGGACAAAGCAGAAGAACTCTTTCGCCGATTCTGGATCGCGAGTTTCCCCCGCGGCGGCCGCCCTTTCGCCGCGCGCATCCGACCCGGCAAAAAATCGCGCCATTCCCCCTTGCACGAAGCGGACGCATTTGGTAGACTATCTACCCGTTGCCACCCGCGTGGTCCCTTCGTCTATCGGTTAGGACACGGGCTTTTCATGCCTGTAAGAGGAGTTCGACTCTCCTAGGGACTGCCAATGCGGGCGGTCTTTTTTTTCGCGGCGGACGTTCCCCGCCGGTTCCCTGCGGCGCGGCCGGCTTCCGGGCGCGGGCGATCAGGAGAGCGCCAGCCCGGAAACGCGCGCGACGGACGTCATGCAGCAGCGCCGGATCGCGTCCTCGCCGGCATAGACGAACACCCGCTCCTGCGTCCGGGTGATGCCCGTGTAGAGGACTTCCCGCGTCAGCAGCGGGTTCGCGCCGTCCGGCGGCAGGACGAGCGCCACGTCCGTGAACTCCGAACCCTGGGCCTTATGGATCGTCGACGCGAAGGCCGTCTCCACCCGCGGCAGCAGTTCGAGGCGGATGGAACGCACCCCGTCGCCCGCCGGCAGATGGAGACGCGCCGGATCGTCCGGCATGACCACGCCGACGTCGCCATTCACCACGCCGAGCAGGGCGTCGTTCTGCACGACCATCATGGGCAGCGGGCAATTCCCGCCCAGCAGGTCGGCGACAAACCGGTTCACGTGTTCGACGCCGAACGGCCCTTCGCGTACCGCGCAGAGGACCTTGAAGTCGTTGAGATGCGCCAACGCCGCCCGCGGATCCGCGCAGGCGGACAAGGCGGCGAACTTCTCGCGGACGAGCGCCGCGAAGCCAGGCCAGCTGCGGAAACGGAAGGGAGGACACGCCGAGACGTCCTGGAACGACACGCGGCCGCCGCCCCGCAGCACGTCGAGCGCCCGGTCCGGGCGATTGCCGTTGACGGCCGCCGCCAGGCGCGCGATTTCGCCGTCGGGCGGGAAGCGCCGGCTCGTGGTCAGCCGGCAAAGCGACGCGCCGCACCGTCGGCAAAGATCCCCGAACACGCGGCCCCGTTCGACCGAAGCGAGCTGATCGGCATCGCCCACCAGCGTCAGCCGGCATCCGTCGGGCAGCGCGTCCAGCAGTCTGGACATCAGCGGAAGGCCGATCATGCTCGCCTCGTCGACGATCAGCCAGTCCAGCGGAAGCGGATTGTCCCGGTCGTGGCGAAAGGTGACGAGATCGTGATTCGGCTTCAGCAGCGAATGGATCGTCAGGGCGTCGGGAACGTCCTCCATCGCCCGCGCCATGGATTCCCTCATGCGCGCGGCAGCCTTTCCCGTCGGCGCCGCCAGGCCCAGGCGCAGGCCCGGCTGGCGGTCCCGGACGAATCGCACCGCCCGGGCGAGCGTATGCGTCTTCCCCGTGCCCGGCCCTCCCGTCAGAATCGCGAACTGCCGGCGGCACATGACCTCCACCGCATGGCGCTGGTCGGGACGCAACGAGCCGTAGAATTCGTCGCGGGGCAGCGCCACCGCGTCCGTCTGCGCCGACAGGCCGTCCAGCCGGGCCTTCACGTTCCGCTCGTACTGCCAATTCCGCCGCGTGTAGAGGAGAGCGCCTTCCACGACGAATGGCGCATGGACGTCGGCGGGCGCCGTTGCCGCGTCGGCAAACGCGACGACGGATCCCGCGTCGCGCAGCGACAGCCGCTCCGCCGGCGAAAGGGCCCGGCAGACGTCCCCGTCGCCCAGTCCCGACACGGCCTCGCCGCAGAGCCGGGCCACGTCCGCCCGTCCGGCCGTCATTCGCAAGACCAGATCGTAGACCGCATGTTCCATTTCACGCCCTTTCCAGTCCCAATGCCGCGGACAGCCGCTTCAGCAGGCTCTCGCCCGGCCGGTCGGCGAAGACCGACGCGGCCCGTCCCGCCGCGACGCCACGGAGAAAATAGTACCGCACGCCGCCGAAGTGGCGCGCCCACGAGTAGGCGTCGCCCATCGTGTCCACCAGCAGCCGGCGCAGCACGACCGCGTAGAGCAGATACTGCCAGAAGTAGCCGGCGCGGGCCATTTCCGCCGTCACGTTCTCCGCCGCGAACGATTCCGCCGTGCGATCCAGCACGTTCGACTTCCAGTCGGCGACGTAGTAGTAGCCGTCCTTGCGGAAGACCAGATCCAGGAATCCCCTGAACCATCCTTTGGGAATCGGCCGGTTCCATCCCCGCAGACAGGACAGGAAGGCCGCCTTCGTCCCGTCGCCGGCCCACTCCTGCTCAAGGATGCGCGCCAGCTCCGCCGTGCGATCGACCGCGGCGGCGGAAGAGAAGTCGAATTCCCATTCGCTGAAGCGATCCGCCGCGCCGACGTCCCGCAGCGCAAAACGCCGGCCGGCCGGCGACGTCAACGGCCAGTCGAGCGCGGCCCGCACCATGTCCGCGACGGCGGCGACCTGCCGCGCGCGCGCTTCCGGTCCGCCCGCCAGCACGCCATTCACGCGCAGCGACGCCTCCGTCTGCTTCCGGATGGCGTCCGGATCGGCGTCGAAGGGAATCGCCTCGAAGATCTCATGCCAGGCGATGCCGACTTGGCGCCCCGCCATGAAGCCGAAGACGGGATGCGTTTCGGTCTCCACGGGGGGGACTTCGGCCGCCGCGTCGAAATCGTGCGCGTCGTCCTCCGTTCCGCGGAAAGCCGGCGCAAGCGTCGAATAGCTTCCCCGCAGGACGTCCCGGGAATAGGGCCGTGGCGTCGCCGCCGCCTTCAGGGAAGCCGTGTCGCGCCGGGGCGGGCGGTAATCGGGACGGGGAACCTCCGCGTAGTCGCTCCACCGGATCGGAGAATCCGCCGCGTCCTCCCCCGCGCCATGGATTCGCGCATTGTCGACAAGGCGGGCGAAGGCCGGGTTCCCGAAACTCGCGGCGGGCGCAATGACCACGGTCCGCCGCGAGGCGCGCGTCATCGCGACATAGAGCAGGCGCATCTGCTCGTCGTCCAGCTCCTTCTGGGCGGCCGCTTGCGCCGCCTCGTCGGCGGAGACGCGGAGCCGCCCCGGCGCGTCATGGTGGAAATAGGGCGGGCTGGCGGATTTCCCCTTCGCCGCCAGCGGAATGATCGCGACGGGGAATTCCAGGCCCTTGGAGACGTGGACCGTCATGATTTTCACGGCGTCGTCTTCGCTCTCCAGCTGGCGGGCATACTCTTCCGCGTCGACCTCGGCGCGCGATTCCCCGGACAGGTTGATGCGCGCTGTCAGCCAGTCGACCAGAACGTCGGGCGCGGGGCCGAAGCGCAGGATGGCCTTGTTGGCCAGCTCGACGATCTGGAGAATGTCCGCCAGCCGGCGTTCGCCGTCGGGCAAGCCGGCGAAACGCCGCCTGAAATCGCAGGCGGGACAGGCCTCCAGGGCGGCCATCGCCGCATTGAAGCCCCGGCCGTTCCAGATGCGGTTCAGTTCGCCAAAGGTCCCGATCATGTCGGCCAGCAGCGTTTCGTTGCCGCCGGCCAGATCCTTGGCCGCAAAGGAGAAGAACGGAGAAAGCAGGGCCGCGCGGACCTGTCCGGCCCCGCCCCTGAGGGCCATCGCCTGAAGCACGTCGTAAAAGGCCATGGCCGTCTCTCCGGCAAAGACGTTGCCCGCCTTCTGCATCACGACCGGCACGCCCCGCGCGCGCAGTTCCGCACGATAGTCGGCCCCCGCCCGATGCGACGGGACGAGAATCGCGATGTCGCGCGGCGTCAGGTGCGGCTGTTCGGCCAGGACCTCCAGCACGGCGTCCGCGACGACGGCCGGAACGCGTGCGGACCGGTTCGCGACCCGGACGATCCGGAAAGGCGCCGCGTCGTCCCGCCCGTCGGCCGTCTTCAGCGCGGGGAGAGGAGTGCTGCGCAAATCGTCCGCGTAGGCGATCGCGTCATCGCCAAACGTCCGGGAACAGGCGCCGTCCGGACGCCGGACGTCGCGGAAAAGCGCATTGACGGCGTCGATCAATCGCGGCGTCGAGCGGAAGTTCCGGTCCAGGCAGAACGCATGGGGCGCGACCTCCGCGCTTTGCACGGCCCGCTTGTAGGTGTAGATGTCTCCGCCCCGGAACGAATAAATGGCCTGCTTGGGATCGCCGACGAAATAGAGCGCGCCCCCGTGCGCGTCCGCGCCCAGAAACAGCCGCCGGAAGATGTCGTACTGCACGGGATCGGTATCCTGGAACTCGTCCACGAGGGCCGCCTTGAATTCCGCCCGCAGGAGAGCGGACAGCTCCGGCCCCTTCTCCCGGTCCGCCAGCGCGTCGCGCAGCGCCCGGAGCAGATCGTCGAACGTCTGTTTCTCCCGCCGGGCCCGGTCCGCTTCGTAGGCTTCCACGATTGTCTTCGCCACGACCAGCGGATCGCCGGCGGACGCGCCGGCCGCCGGCGCGTCCACGGACCAGTCGGACTTGCCGGCCAGCGCGCGCACGAACGCGTCGAGCGTCGCGAGATCCAGCTGCTTCCGCGCGTCTTCTGGCAGCGCCAGCCGGTCTTTCCGCCACCAGTCCCGGACCCGCCGCGACAGGTCTTCGGACATGGTGTCCTCGCACTCGCCGGCGAACGGACTTCCCGTTTCAAAGGCGAAACGGGCCAGCGCGCGGCGGCAGAAGCCGTGGATGGTCGAGATGGCGGCCTGGTCGAACTCCATCAGCCCGAGTTCGATGCGCCCGCGCAGGATCCGGTCCGCCGCGTCCGCCCCTCCCGGCAGATTCGCCTGGGCGCACGTCCGCAGCTTCCCGAGGCGGGCGAGCTCGTCGGCATTCAGATCCGCGACGTCCCCCGCGAGCACGCGCGACATGCCGGACAGCACGCGGCGGATCCGGTCGCGCAATTCCTTGGTCGCCGCTTCCGTGAACGTCATCACCTGGATCTGCGACACGCGCAGGCCCAGCTCGCCCACCAGCCGGACGTAGATGTTCTGGATGTTGTAGGTCTTGCCCGTTCCCGCCGACGCCGCGATGAGATGCGGCCCCGTCAAATCGAAGTCCGGCCTGAAAATCGCCGCGCCGAAAACACGTTCGCTTGTCATGCGTCACCTCGCCGCTTTCCGCGCGTGCTGACGATTTGCGCCTTGTAGCCGTCGACAACCGCCGCAAATTCCGCCGGCAGTTCGTCCTTCTTGGCGTTGCGCGCCGCAACCGGATCGCAGACCATCGGACGCGTCGCCTGCCGGACGATTTCCGCCAGCAGTTCCCTGGCGCGCGCGCCGTCGACCGGCCGGAACGTCCGGGCGGGCCCATCCTTCGCGCAAAACAGCACCGTGACGAACGCGCCGCCCGCCGCATGGCCCGCCAGATGCCGGATCCACGCGTCGACGTACAGCGCGGGATAGATGTCCGAATAGGGGGAAAAGAAAAAGACATGGGTCCGCTGGCCGGCGGGGGACACGTTCAGCGGAATCTCCGGACGGACGCCGTTCAAGACGACGGGATGCCCGTCGACGTCAAGACGGACGCCATAGTCCACGGGAACGGCCGCCTCTTCAAAACGGACGAAAGCCTCCGTCACCGTCATGTCCACGCATTCAAACCCCTCGTTTTCCGATTTCGTGAAGCGAAGCGGCCGCTGTCGGCAGGCCGCCGTCTCCTCGGCCCGCGCCGCAATCGCCTCCGCCAGCGCGGCGGCGGAAAAGGGATGCCCTTCTTCCGTCAGCCGTTCGGCTTCCCGAGCGACGTCCCGTTCCCCGCTGCCGCGCAGCAGGATGTCGCACGCGAGGTCCCCGGGCAGAACGGGAACAAGCTCGTCGACAGCCTCCAGCCGGTCGTATTCGGGCCGCGACAGCCGGACGCCCAGCCGTTCGCGCGCAAGGAAACGGTGGGGCCGCGCATAGAACCGCGCCAGCTCGTCGACGGCAATGCGCGTCTCCCCGGACGGGGCGAGGACGAACGGCGCCAGGCCGCCGTCCGCGGCGACGGCCGCCGCCGCGCGCGCCTTTTCCCGCAGGGCCGCGGCGACGGCCCGGTCGGCGGCCGAGTAGTTCGGCGGCAACGGCGAGGCGGCATCCTCCTGGGCGGCAAAATAGCGGGCGCTGTAGGCCTGGAGGGGATGGTCGTAGCGCGGCACCTCCTTGCCGCTGGCGCGAAACCAGTCGAGGAGGTCCATCAGCGGAACCGCGGCCGGCAGCTTCTCGTTGGAGCGGACGTCGCGCCCCACATAGCTGAACGCCAGGACGTCGCGCGCGCCAAGCGCGGCCTTCAGCAGCGACAGCGTGTCGCGCTCCCGGCCGCAGACGTCGAACCAGGTGGGGTGGCGGCCGATCAGATCGAAGGAGGGGCGATACTCCATCCGCGGAAACGCGCCGTCGGAAAGGCCGCAGATCCACACGAACCGGGCGGGCACCGCCGAGCCGATCTGCAGGGGGGCGAAATGGACCGCGTCCCCTTCCGCCGGCAGCCGCCGGGACTCCAGCTTCACGCCGGCCAGGACGTTTTCGCACATCAGCTCGCCCGAAACGCCGTCGATGCCGCATTTCGACACGCGCTTCGCGATCACGATGGCGTTCACGGCGGAATCGACGGCCCGCCGCAACGACGCCAGTTCCGGCAACTCGTCCTTCTCCGGCGCGTAGAAATCGTCAATCGTCTCCAGCAGCCGCCGGCGCCACGTCTCGGCGCCATGGCGGTCCCGCAGAAAAGCCCGCAGACGCGCCAGCTGCCGAACGAAGGCGTTCAAGGCCCCGACCAGACGGGCCCGTTCCGACTCGACCTGCCCGACCGGCAGCAGACGCCCCAGCGCGCCCGCGTCCACGAGCTCCCGTGCGTCCGCGCGGGGACCGTAAAGCGCGTCGAGCACAAACCTGTCCAAACCGCGGCGCCACGTGAAGGCGAAGCCCGCCGTCTGCCCGGGAAGCCCCACCGCCGCCTGGACGTCCGCGTCGTCATACCCCCACCGGATGGCGCTCGCCCGGACCATCTCGCGCAGCGTCGACACGCCGTCCGGGTCGATCGAGAATCTGGCGCGGATGGCGGGAACCGCCAGAAGCGCGAAGACGGCATCGACCTCGAACCGGTTGTCGCGAAACGCCAGCAAGTCCTTGAACGAGCGGACAATGGGCGTTTCCTCCCGGACGCCCCTGGCGAGAGACACGGGAATGGCCGCGCCCGACGAGCCGGGCGAACCGAAGACCGGCTCCACCAAAGGCGAATAGGCCGCCCAGTCCGTGCACAGGACGAGCGCGTCGCCAAGCCGCGCGTCCGGATGGCCGGCAAAGAACCGGTGGAGCGCGTCGCGGGCGGACTCCAGCTCCCGGCGCGGGGAATGGCACGCGTGCACTTCGGCGGACACGGCGCGCAGCGACGAAAAATCGGGCGCCGCCGGGTCGCCCAGCCACTGGCAGCCGTTTTCGTCCATGTCCAATTGCGCGGACAGCACGCCGCGCGCGCCCGTCGCCAGGGCGCCCAGCAGCTTTGCCTCGGGCGTCTCGAACATCTGCTCGTCGTCCGGTTCGGGAAGCGTGCCGCCGCGTTGCAGCGCCTCGGCCAGCCGACGCGCGAACAGGCGTTTCCGCTCCCGCCGCGCCGGATCGTCCAGCCAGTAGGCCCGCGAGGGATTGAAATTCCAGAACAGGACGGGCAGGACCTGCGAAATCTTCTGCAGCATCCGCAGATAGGGACTCGGCGCACTGGCGACATCGAACACGTGCACGGCGTCGTAGCGGCAGAAGCCGTTCCCGAAGGCCCGCGCGGCGTCCGCGTCCCCGTCCAGGACCGTCGCGTAGTCCCGGGCGTAGGTCTCGCCGTCCTCCGCCACCAGCAGCCGGTAGAGGGCGGCCTGCCAACGGTCCCGTCCGCCCGGCAGCGCCCGCTCCCAGTCGACCAGCACCTGGTGGCGGGAGCCCAGATAGTCGTCGTACATCTGCGCCAGCCGGGTCGCCAGCTCGAACCGGCGTTTTTCGCAACCGGCCCCGTCGGGACCCGCGACGTAGTTCGCGAGCACGGCCAGATCGGGATCGTCGGCATGGACCCTCAGGATGGCGTCGATGCGCCATGCCATCACGCCCCGGGAATACGGATGCTCACCCGGATTGCGCCGCTTCCCATCCCCTCCCGTCATCGCCGCCAGCCAATCGTTCACGAACTCCGCCAACGGCTTGAAATCGACGTTGGCGAGAATCCGCCGCTTCCCCGGGCGGTGGCGGAGAAGGAAATGGCGCTTGAGCCAATCGCGCGTCGACATGTCGCCGACCACGATGCAGATGCGGGCAAAAGGGTCGTCCGAAGTGCCCTCTTCCCAGCACGCGAACAGCCCTTCGGCCAGAAGTTCCAGCCGGTCGCTCCAGAAAACGTCGAGTCGTCCTGCCATTTTCTCCCGTTTCGCTTGATCTTGTCCGTATGTCCCGACCGGAAGAACGATTCCCGTCCGGCCGTTCTTACGGCACGGCTCCATCCGTCCGGAAATTTCGCCTTCCCGGACGCCTGGCGCGCCCGGAAGCCGTCAGATCGCGTAATGCTTCAGCTCCCGCCCGTCGAAGAAGCCGAACGAGCGGGACGAGCCGCCCTTGGGCAGGGAAACCGACCCCGGGTTGAAAATCGAAAGGCCGCAGTCCAGTTTTTTCAATTCCGGAACATGGGTGTGCCCATGGACAAGAACCGTCCCCGTGCCCAGGGGCGGCAGGTTCCGCTCGTTCCACAGGTGGCCATGCGTGAGAAAGAACCGCTCCGTGCCCGCGTCCAGCAGCGCGTAGTCCGCCATCATGGGGAACTCGAACATCATCTGGTCGACCTCGGCGTCGCAGTTGCCGCGCACGGCGATCAGACGGTCCTTGAGGCCGTTGAGCGTCCGGGCCACTTGCACGGGATCGTAGAAATTCGGCACCCCGTTGCGCGGACCGTGGTACAGCAGATCGCCGAGCAACGCGATCCGGTCGGGCTTCAGCGTCTCGATGACCTTCAGCGCCGCCTCCAGCGCCGAAGGAACGCCATGGATGTCGCTTAAAAACGCAATTCTCATCACCGCTCCCGTCATTTCCTTTCCGGCAGACCAAGGACGCCGCAGTTTTCACCCACCCAATAGCCGTTGGCGATTGCGCCGTGGACGTAGGCCTTGGCCCCCTTGACGGCCATGGCCAGACTCCGCCCCAACGCCAGTTCCGCCGCCAGCGCGGCGCCCAGCGAACATCCCGTGCCGTGCGTCGAGACGGGATGGGCGATCCGGGGCAGCGCGAAGGACTGGAGCTCGCGGCCGTCGAAGAGCACGTCGACCGCGGACGCGTCCGCGCCATGTCCGCCCTTGACCAGAACGGCGCGTCCCCAGCGGTCAAAGAGCCGCCGCGCCAGATCCCCGGCCCGCGCGACGCTTCCGTCCCGGCGCGCGTCCGGATCGGCGACGTCCCGCCCGCACAGCATTTCGGCTTCCGGCAGATTGGGCGTCATCAGCGTCGCCTGCGGCAGCAGCCGGTCCGCAAGCGCCGCCACGGCGGCCGGCGACGCCAGACGCGCGCCGCTGGTCGCCACCATCACCGGATCGACCACCACCGCGATTTCGGGATGCCCGCGCAACCGGTCGGCGACGATCTCGATCACGGCGGGGTCGGACAGCATGCCGGTCTTGGCCGCGGCGATCTTGTAGACGCCCAGCACGGCGTCCAGCTGGGCCGCCACGAAGTCGGCGGGGACCGGATGGATGGCCGTCACGGCAAAGGGGTTCTGGGCCGTCAACGCGGCCAGAACCGTGCACCCGTGGAGTCCGTAGCGGTGGAACGCCCGCAAATCGGCCTGGATGCCGGCATTGCCCCCCGAATCGCTCCCGGCGACCGTCAGCACGCAGCGTTCGATTTCCGTCTCCATGCGTCAAAGTTCCTTCCCCAGGAGCAGCGCGACCACGGAATTGGCCTCCATGGCCGCCGCGATTCCGACCCGGGGACTCACGGGCGCCCGCTCCGCGCAGACCTCCGCCGCGCCATCCCCGACCATCACCAGGTTGCGGCCCATGCGCCGCAGTCCGATCTGCCGGCTGCGCCCCCACCCCGCCAGGCCGCTCGCCGCGACAACCGTCCGTCCCGCCGGAATCAACGCGGCCAGCAGCATGGCCTTGGCGCGGGCGTTGTCGAATGCCTCGACGACGATATCGCAGGCGGAAAAGACGTCCGCCACGGACGCGGCATCCAATTCGACGTCGCGGAGATCGAGTTCCAGATCAGGCTCGATGCGGCGCAGATTCTCCCCCAGCGCCTCGACCTTCTTCCGCCCGATCTGGTCCCGGAAGAAGAACTGCCGATTCAGATTGGACGCGTTGACCACGTCGAAATCGCAGATGACGAATTTCTTCACGCCCGCGCGGACGAGGTGCATGGCGCAGTTGGACCCCAGCCCCCCCGCGCCGGCGATGCCGATGCGGGCGCGTTCCAGAACGTCCCTTTCGATTTCCGTCAGATAAGGATTGCAGCCCATTTTCCCCGCCTCGATTTCCCCGACTCGCGGATGGTTTCCCATTGTATCAAGTCCCCGCCCGCGGGGCAAATGGAAACCGGTGGAAGATTCCCGGTTTCTGCCCCCTGAAATCGCCCGCACCCAATGGAATCAGGGGTGCGGGCGTCGTTTCCGGCCAGAGGAAGGGAAAAGCGCTTTCACGCCCGTCTCCGTGCCACGCGACACGGGCGTCAACCAACGGAAGGCAACCGCACGGGGAACGGCAGCAGGACGGCATCCGGGCCGCGCGCGATGCGCTCAGCGGAGGAGGATGGTGAAACCGTCTTGCGCGAATTTCGCCGTGAGGGTCACCGCGGCGGTTGAACCGACTGTCGTCGCCGTCTTCAGGATCTCCACCCGATATCCCTTCGGCTTTGCCACTGCGAGCTTCCCGGCGAGGGCGTCCGCATTCTCCGCCGCCACCGTGAAGAGCGGCTGCTCGTAGACGGCCGGCTCGCCCGCCGGCGGCGTCACCGTCACGGGAAGCGTCGCGCCCGCCACGGTGAAGGTCTTCACGGCGACGAGGCCCAGCGCTCCGACTTCCGGACCAATGGCGAACTTCGCACCATCCGCAAAGGCGAGATTCGCGTTCTGCACGGCGTTCGACGCGATTGCCTTCAGCGTGCCCGCCTCGATGGACACCGTGCCGGAGGACGTGACGGAACCGCCGAGCGCCCACGTGCCGGCACCCCGCTTCTTGATGGAGGAACTCGCAAGCAGACTGATCTTCAGCTGCGTCGTCAGCTCAAGTCCCTCGTTCACCTCGATGACGGAGTCGGAGGAGGTCAGACCGCGGTTGGAATCGTCCAGCGTGCAGCTCGCGAGCGGACACAGGACACTCCCCGCCGTCATCTCGACCGCCGTGGCGTCGAAGGCGGGAGGATTGCCGCCGAGATTCGTCTCGTCCGAGAATTCGAGGGTCGCCTCGCCCGCCAGCTGGACGGCCCCCGTGAACCCGGAGTTGTCCTGCAGGGGACGGAACCGGCAGCCCGAGTAGCGGATGCAGCAGGTTCCGGTGAATGGCGCGGCGATGATGGCGAGGCGATTCTGCGAGCCCAGGAAAGAGAAGCCGGAGTTGCCTCTTTGCGACGTCGAGACGACAATCCGGTCCGCCTTCAGGGTCTGCGTCTCTCCCTGCGATCCGTCATGGCCGCCAATCGAAATGTACGAATAGTCGTAGACGCGAAGTTCGGAGAACGTGACCGTTCGCTGCTTGATCACATAGCCATGCGCCGTGCCATTGTCGCCCAGAAGGCTCAGCGATTCGCCCGGGAACGTGTAGGTCGCCGTCACCGCGGAATTGTCGCACTGCCGGACATCGTAGTTGCGGACGACGTAGTCGGCCCCCGCATGCGCGGCCTGGCCGTCGGACCAGTGGCCCGCCGACGTGAAGTAGCTGGGATTCGCCGTCGTGCTGTTGTAGACAATCGGGTCAAAACGCACGCACACCGTCTGCAGGCCGTCCGCCGCGGTCGTCACCACGACCTCGGAATTCCGCGGCAACCCACACCAGTTCACCGCCCCCCGGCTGAAAGCGAGCTCGAAGTCCGCCGCCGTCACGACGCGGACCGAGGACGGAATCTCCGCCAGCGGGAAGAGCGTGTCGTGCGTGTAGGCGCCGGACGGGAAGTCGCGAAGCGCGAGACGAATCGGTTTCAGGATTTCGAGCGGACCGTCGAAACGGATGATCGAATGGGGGGAGACGGTTCCGTCGGTCCCCACCGAGCCACCGCCCGAGATGCCGCCGCCCGCGAAGACGACGCGGTTCGTGAAGGTGTAGGCGCCCGTCGCACCGGCGGTGACGAAGCCGTTCGACATGACGAGCGCGCAGTCCGGCGCAAACGACGCCGTCGTATTGGCCTTGAAATACCCGGGGCTGTCGTGGACGAAGCCGCCGGCGTTGGACAAGGTCCCCCAGCAGTCGAACGTGCAAGGCGCAGTGTCCCTACGCGCGAGAACGCCCGCCCCCGTCACCGTTGCCGTGAACTTCAACGTCTGGTTGACGCCGATCTCGCCGCCATTGGCCGTCACCGTCACGCCAACGTTCCGGCTCGCGCCCAGCTCCGCATTGTCGGAGCCGTTGTAGACGATCCGCCCCCTGTCGAGCAGAAGCGCGTCCGGATCGTAGTCGGGACGCACGCCGCCCAGGGCGTCGGCGTTGTTGAACGTGACGGTCGCGCCCGTGTCGACCCGCAGACGCCCCAGAAACTCAGGGCTCTGGCCATTCAGGTAGCAGCGGCCCTCGCTGATCTTCAATCCCGTACCCGCCGCCCCCTTGAAGGACGCCCCAAAATGGATATTGCGCGTCCCGCTCGGTCTGGGCTGGAGAAGGAACGGGTTCTCTTCGGGCGACAGGACCGTGATCGTACCGTTGTGGTAGTGGTTTCCGTCCGTCCCCAGCCAATAGACCCCGTTGACAAGACGCAGATCCGGCGTCGTGATCTTGCCGTTGACCGTCTTGGACAGATAGTAGCCGGCGACATCTGCGTCCCCCACGATACCGACGCGCGTGCCGATCGTCAGCGAACGGCCGGCGAACGTGTAGGCCTTCGACGCATCCCCCGTGTCCGGCGTGCGGATCTGCGCATCCTCACGTCCGGGAATCGCGACCAGGTAGTCCTTGTCGGCGGACGGAACCTGTCCGTCAGACCAACGCGTTCCCTCCGTAAACGATGTCTGGCCCACCGTGTCAAACGCCGTCAGCGTGATATAGTCCGCCGACGCGAACAGTGGCACGCCAAGCGCCAGTGCTGAAATGAGAAGAGTCCCCTGCGGCAGAATCCTGTTCGCCATCGCCAACCACTCCATTCAACGTTTATGAGGTAATTTCAAAACCCCCTCGGACGCCCCGTCGACGACAGTCCTGCCACCCGGCATGGGACCAACCGACGACACGTGTCGAACCCTTGAGGAATTGAACGGTCGTATTATGGCATATTCCACAATCGCCCGCAAGTGGGTAAATGATATTTTTAGGGGGAGGGGTGGTGATTTCGTAAAATATACCTTGTTTTTCAATTATCGATGCGGCAATGAAAGAGCGTGAATCAGATGGATTTTTTGGCCGCAAAGAACGCAAAGGACGCAAAGAGGTGTGGACGCGGCGCTTCCACGTGCCGACCGGGTGTTTTTTAGCCGCAAAGGACGCAAAGAGGTGTGATGTAAGCTCATGTCTTCACGGAAGCGAAATTGCGTCCTTCACATCTTTTGTATCTTTGCGTTTTCGGATTCTTTGCGTTCTTTGCGTTCTTTGCGGCTCAAATATATTTCTTCCTCCAAGCCAAAGCGCAATCCCTGCCAGCAAGTCAGCCGTTTTTTAGCCGCAAAGAACACAAAGAACGCAAAGGACGCAAAGAAAGAGCGCGCTTGGAATCTTTGCGGACTTTGCGGCTCAAATCGCAAAATTAGTTGCCGAAGCAATAGGACGCGCGCCTCCGCTCCCTCTGGCGCGAACTCGAACAGGGCGTGTTCCCTTGAGTCGGAGGCAATTTCGGCGAACTTGACGGCACGTGCCGGCGGTTCAGGACCGTCTGCGGGGCCGCGCGGAACAAGGGTGAGCGGAAACCGGTGTTGACCGCCGTCGGGGAAGTGTGGTAGACTGGGCGCGTGTTCAGGCAAACGGCAGATGGTGCCCGGTGGGAACGTTCGTCACACTTATCGTAAACGCGGCCTGGCAGGCCGCCGCCATCGCCGCCGATCTCATCGCGGCGGGCGCGGGCGTTGTCGGCTCCGTCGGAGCCTGACGGTCCTCAGGCGATTTCGGCGTCCGTGAGATAGCACGTCGGGTCTTCGCCCCACATGTCGCCCGTGGCGGCCTCGCCCCGCGCCCGGAAGTTCCCGCCGCACAGCTCCAGCCATCTGCAGGTGCGGCACCGCCCCTTCACCAGTTCCTTCTTGCGGCGCAGCAGGTCCAGCAGCGAACCGGGTTCCGGACGCCCCCAGATTTCCGAAAACGGCTTCTCCAGCACATTCCCCACCGGACGGTCGCGCCAGAACTGGTCGGGATAGACGGTGCCGTCCCACGAAATGCAGCCGATGCCCTGGCCCGACGAATTGCCGCCGTTCAGCGTCAGGAGTTCCAGGGCCTTGTCGGCGTTGGGATGGCCCTCGGCTTTCATCTTGAGGTAGAGGGCGATGCCGTCGCAGTGGTTGTCGACGGTCAGCACTTCCACGGGGAATCCCGACTCGAAACACGCGCGCGTCCCGGCGACGATGGTGTCAAGCGCGGCGCGCGCCTCGGCATGGTCGAGATCCGTTGCCGCGATTTCCCTGCCGCGCCCCGTGTAGACGAGATGGTAGAGGCAAAGCCGCGGCACGCGCTCGTTGCGCATCAGATCGAAGATCTGGGG
Source organism: Kiritimatiellia bacterium (assembly GCA_051884915.1). Taxonomy (GTDB): domain Bacteria; phylum Verrucomicrobiota; class Kiritimatiellia; order RFP12; family UBA1067; genus RUG572. The sequence continues at coordinate 29,286 of JBJEWF010000022.1, read as the reverse complement.
AATCGACTGCACGTTGTCCCGCGTCATCGTCACGCGCAAACCGACCTTGACCGCGCGGTCGCGCAGGCGCCGGATGGCCGCCAGGGATTTCCGGTAGGCGCCCGCCTGGCGGCGGAACGCGTCGTGGACCGCCTCCGTCCCGTCGATGGAGATGCCCACGTACGAGACGCCCAACGCCTGGAGCCAGTCGGCCCACGCGTCGTCGATCAGCGTGCCATTCGTCGAAAACGTCACCCGGATGCCCTTCTCCCTGGCGTATTCGGCCACGTGCCGGATGTCCGGACGCATCAGCGGCTCGCCGCCGGAAAAGAGAATGACCGGAACGCCGAATTCCGCCAGGTCGTCGACGACCCGCTCCGCCTGCGCCGTCGTCAGGACCTCCTGCCGCCCGGCGTGCGCGGCATAGCAGTGCGCGCACGCCAGATTGCAGGAAGGCGTGCAGTTCCACACGACTACCGGACGCCGGTGGACGCCGGCGCGGTAGCGCAGCCTGTCCGACTCTTCAATCGTCCCGAAATACAGTTTGGAAATGCCGACCATGTCCCGTCCTATTCGTGCGGCCCGATTTCGTAGACCACGCCCGGGCGCGCGATCTCGACGGACATCTTGAAGCGGGCTTCAAGATCCTTCTTGCGCGCGGCGAGGGCCTTTTCGTCGCCGTGGATCAGAAAGATCCGCGACGCGTGGTTGTTGCGCAGCCAGAGGTCGTTTTCGGCGGCGTCGCCATGCCCCGAAAAACATCCGAACGCGGACACCTTCGCCGCCACGGGAATCGTCTCCCCGTCGATCTCCAGCGTCCGCGCGCCCGCCTTGAGCAGCCCGCCGGGCGTCGCGGGCGACTGGTACCCCACCAGCAGGACGTGCGTGGTCGGGCGCGGCAGCAGCAGCGGCAGCAGCTTGCGGCACGCGCCCATTTCCATCATGCCGGACGTGGCAACGAGGATATAGCGCGATTCCCGGTTCTTGGGATAGCCCGGCAGACTGCGCGCGAAGAGGTCCTTGACGTCCCGCATGTCCGGCACGTCGAACCATTCGGGATGGAGGATGTACTTCTCCGTCATGTCCCGCGAAGAGGAGGAGATGAAGTGGACGGGCACGTCCGGCGGAATCCGTCCCGCCGCCATGCCCTTCTGGATTTCAAGCAGCACCCGCGACGCGCGGTCCATCGCGAAGGCGGGAATCCAGGCCACGCCGCCGGCCCGGACGGCATCGCCGACGGCCGTCTGGAAGCGCACGTATTCCGCATCGGTCTGCGCCGCCGTGCCGTAGAGCGCATCGCCGTAGGTCGCCTCGACGAAGACCGCGTCGGCCTTTTCCGCCGGGGCGATATCCGTCACCAGACGCGACCGGCGCGATCCCAGATCGCCCGAAAACACGCAGGAGGCCGTTCCGTCCGCGAACCTGACCGAAGCCGCGCCCGGCAAATGCTTGACGTCGGACAGCCTGACGGACAGCGAGCCGATTTTCCACTCCCGTTCAAACGGCATGACCTTGACGTGGGCCATGAAATCCTTCATGTCCAGCGCGCTGCACGCCTGGCAGAAGAAGGGATTGCGGACGCCGGCCTTTCCGGACAGTTCGTCCAGCGTGCCCTGGAAGGTCTTCAGGTTGGCGTCGGAAATCCGCCGGGACCATTCGCAGGCCGGCCGCCAGTGGACCGTCCGGCGCTTCGTCCGCACCGACCAGCGCCAGTTCCGCGCCACCGCGCGTTCATAACGCGCCTGGCCGTCCATCGACGATTCCAGCAGCGCCCGCGTCGGCTCGGTCATCCACAACGTGCCGGCGAAGCCCGCGCGCAGAAGCTGGGCGAGGCGGCCGGCGTGGTCCGCGTGCGCATGGGTCAGGACCAGATCGCAAACCGAGGCGGGATCGAAGCCGAACGCGCCGTCCGCCCCCGCTTCGCCCGGTTTGAATTCGCTTCCGTAGAACGCGCCGCAGTCGACCAGCACGCGCGTCGAGCCGCTTTGGACCAGCGCGCAGCTTCCGCCGACCCGGCCGGCTCCGCCATGGAAGACCACCTGCATCTTCGCCGAGACCGGAATCCCGGCCAGAAGGCAGATGCAGATGCCCGCGAAAAGAAGCGCCCGCCTCATCCTTCGTAATCTTTTTTCAGGCAGAAGGCAATCGTGAAGAGAATGACCGCCGCCCCCGCGAAGTAGGCCCCCGAAAGGGACGTGAGGCAGTCTTTCACCGAGACGCCGCGATCCATCATCACGCCAATGAGCTTCGGCGCGACGGCGCCCACGAGGAAGGCCCCGCAGCACATGAAGCCCGTGGACGACGCGCGGTAGCGCGGCTTGATCACGTCGTAGAGCGACGCGAACATGTTCGAGTCGTACACGCCGTGCGCGAGGCCGAACAGGAACAGCCCCGCCGCGCAAAGCTCAAGGGAGTTCGAGTGATAGGCCAGGAAGATGCAGGGCGCGCCCGCGAGAAGACCCGCCACGTTCGTCGCCATGCGCGCGGGCTTCCAGTTCGCGGCCAGCCTGTCGGAGACGCGGCTGGCGAACAGAATGCCGATCACGCAGCCCAGATAGTGCCAGATCACGGAATGGAACATCGTCCAGAAGCCCACTTCGGTGGCGGCCATGCGCGTGTTGGCGAAATAGGTTTCACGCAGATAGACGGGCGTCCACACCGTAAACCCGAAATTCGTGAACACCTGGAAGCCGAAGGCCGCCATCAGCAGCCACGCGCTGGGCTTCACGGCGAAGGCCTTGAACGCTTCGGACATCGACGGCTTGGCCACGGCGCCGGGCGCGGGCGGCAGGGGCTTCGTGTCGCGCAGCCAGACGAGAAGCACGACGAACAGCAGCACGCCCAGACCGCCGAATGCCCAGAACGGATAGCGCCAGGCCCCCTTCCCGAGTCCCGCGAGCCAGCCGGAGGCGAGCGAGACGGCGACCACCGCCGCGTAGAGCGCGCTCTGCATGATCGACATCGCCATCGAGCGCGTCTTGTCGTGGAGCTGGCTCAGGATCGAATTGGCGGACGACGGATAGAGGCACTGCCCCGCCGCGAACACGACGCTGTAAACGGCGACGAGGTAGCTCACGAGCGAAAGCCAGCCGAGGGGGCGCGCGAAGCCGGAGGCGAGAATCGCGCAGGAGAACATCGCCACCGAGATCAGGATCGTCTTCTTGCGGCTGAAGAGATCCCCCAGCACGCCGGCGAACATCACGCACACGCCGTACACGGCCGCGAACACCGTCATCACGGTTCCCCAGTCGCCCGCCGCGACGGACGTGAACTCGCTCTTCATCTGCGGCAGCACCGAATTGAAGATCTGCCGCGTGCCCTGCTGCATGAAATAGCCCACGGTCAGAAGCGCGAGCGCCACCCACTTGTAGTTGCCGTCCCTGTTTTCTTCGGACATGAACTCCCTCCCTTCAGATACGCTGTTCACCATCGACAAAGACCGCGCACACATCGAACGTCTTCGCGTCCAGCACGGCCAGGTCGGCGGCAAATCCCCGCTCGACCTTGCCCAGTTTCCCGCCCAGCCCCAGTTCGAGCGCCTGGTTCCAGGACGTCACGCGGATCAGGTCCTTCAGCGGAAGCCCCGTCACCTCGCGCAGATTCTTGAGCCCCTGGTTGAACCACAGCGTCGAACCGGCCAGATTCCCCCCTTCGACGAGGCGCGCCTCGCCGTTCGCGAGTTCGACTTTCAGTCCGCCCATCTCAAACGCATAGCCGTCCGGCATGTGCGAACAGCGGAGGGAATCCGTGATCATCTGGATGTGGGCCAGATCGCGCTTCCGGAAGACGAGGCGCAGCATGTCGTCGCACAGGTGGATGCGGTCGCAGATGACCTCCGTGTTCAGATCGTCGATCAGGAAGCCCGCCCCCACCATGCCGATTTCGCGGTGATGGAGTTTCGTCATCTGGTTGCAGAAATGCGTCAAATGGCGAAGGCCCCTGTCGTAGGCCGGCATCAGCTGGGCCAGCGTGGCGCTCGTATGGCCGCAGCTCGGCACGATGCCCCGCTCCCGGCACGCGGCGGCGAACGCCGCGCCGCCCGGCATTTCCGGGGCGAAGCTCACCAGTTTCACGGGCGAGATCCGGTCGAGCGCGAGGACTTCCCGGATGTCCGGCTTGCGGACGAACGCCGGGTTCTGCGCGCCGCAGCACGACGGATTGATGAACGGCCCCTCAAGGTGGACGCCGATCACCTTTGCGAACCGCTCGTTCTTCCGGTAGGCCGCAACGGCCTTCATCGCCTTCTTCAGCGTGTCCTTGCCAACCGTCAGCGTCGTGGGCAGGAAACTGGTGCACCCTTCGGCCAGCTTGGCCGCGGCGATCTGCTCGATGGCCTGGGGCGTTCCGTCGCACACGTCGAAGCCGAGCGCGCCGTGCAGGTGGACGTCGATGAACCCGGGGACGACGTATTTGCCGCGCACGTCGACCACCGTGTCCACCCCCTTCACCGCGTCAAGATCCGTCCCGACCGCGGCGATCCTGCCCTTGTCCAGAACGACCGTCGCCTTCTTCAGGTCGACGCCCGGCGAAATCACGTGCGCATTGACGATAACCGTCTTCATCGCTGCCGTCCTCCTTCCCTCGATCCGGCTGGCCTCACGCCGTCGCGGCCGCGCGGCCGCGCGCGAACGCCTTCCGGTTGAGCTCCAGCAGCTTCGCCTTCGGTCCCGTGAAACTCTGCTCCATCGCCGCCATCCACTGCTCCTCGGCAAACGGCGTCAGCGCGGACAGGGCGCCGGCGATGACCATGTTCATCGTCCGCTCGTTGCCCACTTCGGCGGCGATTTTCGGCGCATCGACCACGATGGCCGCCGGAAACGCCGCGGCGAGGCGGCCCTCGAAGTCCGCCACGGGCGGCTGCTGTCCGCTCGACACCGTCACCGGCACCAGGTCGACGTCGTTCATGACGACCCGGCCTCCGGGCGCCAGGAAATGCGCCCACCGCAGCGCCTCAAGGCGGTCGAACGCCACCAGAATGTCGCTCTGCCCCTCGGGGATGATCGGCGAATGGACCTTTTCGCCGAAACGGACGGAGGAAATCACGCTGCCGCCACGCTGGGCCATGCCATGGATTTCGCTCTTCTTCACGTCCATGCCCGCAAGCGTCGCCGTGCGGGCCAGCATGTTCGCCGTCAGCAGGATGCCCTGCCCGCCAACGCCGACAAGGGAAACGTTCACCGTCTTCATGGACGTCACCTCACTCGGCGCGTTCGACCGTCAGTTCCGGATCGAGTTCGCGCAGCTTGGTCTCGATGCCCTGCTTCAGCGTCATCATCGCGTAGGGACACGTGCCGCAGTGGCCGACCAGCTTGAGCGTGACGACCTTGCCCTCCATCTTCACGAACTCCATGTCGCCGCCGTCCTGCTGCAGCATCGGACGGAGCGCGTCAACCATCGCCTTGACCTGTTCTTCCAGATTCATGCCAACACCTCTCTTCTCTTTTCGTTGTTAAAGGGTTCCGCGGCCCGGTTCACTCGAAACGGATCGCCGCCGCGCGGCCGTGGGCGTCCAGCCCCTCCACCTGGGCGAACGCCGCAATCGAGTCCCTCGTTTCGGCCAGATCGTCCCGGGTAAAGGCCACGAACGAGTGGCGCCGGCGGAAATCGTCGGGCGTCAGCCCGTTGAACATGTTCGCCGCGCCGCCGGTCGGCAGCACGTGGGAGGGGCCCGCGACGAAATCGCCCGCCGACTCCGGCGTCCACGCCCCGGCGAACACCGCCCCGGCGGCACGCACGCCCTTCATCAGCCGGCGCGCGTCCTTGCACATGATCTCGAAATGCTCGGGCGCGAAGCGGTTGACGAGTTCAAGGCCCTCCGCCAGATCCGGCGTCACGCAGAACAGGATGCCGCCGCGGGCCATCACGCGCCGGATCAGCGCCTTGCGCGAAAGCGTCTCCGTCTGGGCGAGCAGTTCCGCCTTCACCTCTTCGGCAAAAGCGGCGCAGGGCGTCACCAGCAGCGCCTTTTCCCAGCCGCTGCCGTGTTCGGCCTGCGACAGCAGGTCCGCGGCGACCCACCGGGCCGGCACCGTGCCGTCCGCGAGAACGGCGATTTCGCTCGGCCCCGCGACCTGGTCGATGCCCACGTAGCCGTAGACCTGCCGCTTGGCGGCCGTCACGAACGCATTGCCGGGGCCGACGATCTTCTGGACCTTCCGCACGGTTTTCGTGCCAAACGCCATCAGCCCGATGGCCTGGATGCCGCCGACGCGGTAGACCTCCGTCGCGCCCGCCAGCCTGAGGGCATGGAGCAGCACGGGATTGGGCGTGCCGGTTGGCCCGGCCGGCGTGCAGGCGACGATCTCCCTGACGCCCGCCGCCCGGGCCAGCGTCACCGTCATGACGCCCGTCGACGCGAGCGGCGCCGTTCCTCCCGGCACGTAGACGCCCACGCGGTCCATGGGCGAATAGAACTCGCCCGCCGCGCCGCCCCTCGGCGTCTTCATCGTCCAGGGTTTGCGCAGCGACGCCTTCGAGAAGCGCAGCACGCGCGCGTAGGCGTCCCGGACGGCTTTTTTCAGAGCCGGAGAGACCTGCGCCTCGGCGGCGGCCCATTCGGCCTCCGTCACGCGGAACTCCCGCGCCGTCAGCTTCACGCCTTCGAACTTCGCCACATACCGCGCGACCGCCCTGTCCCCTTCCTTGCGAATGGCGGCCAGCACCTCGGCGGCGGCCGCTTCGGCCTCCTCCGGAAAGGCGCTGCGCGCCAAGAACTTCGCCACGATGCCGCTTTGCGGCTTTCCTGCCGACCATTCGACGATGCGAACCATACTTGCCAGACTCCTCGACTCCTTTGAAACTCGCCCCATTATAGCATAAAATCGGACGACGGTTTTCAGTTCCGGCAGTCCGGCGGGAAGCTGCGCGTCTCCAGAACCTTCGCCGCGCGCCAGCCGCCCCACACGAAGATCCGCCAGGGCCGGATGTTCCTGACGGTCTTCACGACGCGGCCGTGCCGGTCGTAGAAGGTCGCGTCGATGGGGAAGGCCATGAAAAACGTGTGGATGGCATTGCAGCGGAGAATCAGCAGGCCCCTTCCGCGCGGAAGCGTCTTCCGGCCGATCAGCCCCCGCGCCCGCTGAAGATACGTCCGGGCGACCTCGGCCTTCACGCCGTCGATCTCGACGACATCCATCATGTCAGCAAGGCCACGCAGTGGACCTCGATTCCCGCGCCGGCGCCCACGTCGTCCATCCCCTCGTTCGTTTTGCCCTTGACGGAGACCGCCTCGACCGGACAGCCCAGAACGCCGGCCAGCCGCGCGCGGATCGCCTCGACGAACGGACGCAGCCTGGGCCGTTCGCAGACGACCGTCGCGTCGACGTTCCCGATGCCGTGCCCCGCCGCGCGGATTTCGGCGACAACGGACGCCAGAAGCGCCATCGAATCGGCCCCCTGCCACCGGGAATCGGAATCCGGGAAATGGGAGCCGATATCGCCCCGCGCCGCCGCCCCCAGCAGCGCGTCGATCAGCGCGTGGGCCAGCACGTCGGCGTCGGAGTGGCCTTTCAGGCCGGGCACGCCGGGAATCCGCACGCCGCCGAGAACGAGCGGGCGGCCTGCCTCGAACCGGTGGGAATCGTAGCCAAAACCAATGCGCATGGAGGTCGGGGAGGTTGGGCGGTGAAGACGGCGGGGCGGAGGGGACCTCAGTATTGCAGAAGCAGGTCGAGCATTTTCCGGTCCAGCCGGTGTCCGCGGAAATCCTCGTACTGCACGTCGGCGCGGTCGCTGTCGAGGACGCCAAACGGGCCGCGCAGGTTCCACATCGCCCAGCCCATGCCGCGTTCCTGCCAGAGACGCAGATAGTCCTCCAGCCAGTCCAGGACGAGGTCGTGCGGCGTATGCCGGTAGGCGCCGAACTCGCCCGTCATGCAGAAGACGCCCTGCGCCACGGCGTCATCCCAGGGCGCGAGAAGCGTGCGATAGAGATATTCCATGCCCGGGTCCGCGTAGCGGGGCTTCACGCCGCCGCCGACGGCCTTGAACGACGCCCGCCCCTGCCAGCCGACAAACCGGAGGTGATGGCTGCGCGGCTTGCCCCAGGCGTTCTCGAACGCCAGCCGGGCTTTCCGTCCCGAAGCGTCCGCGACCTCCAGGGAGTTGACGACGAACCAGTCGCCCCGGAGCATCTCCAGCTTGACCTTGCGCGCGGGCCGTGCCAGTTCGACCTCGACCGGCGCCGCATAGTCGCTCTGGTAGATCTTCCATTCCTCGTTGTAGACGACATTCGTCCACCCGGGTCCCTCCGGCTGCTTGAGCACGACGTCCTTCAGCGTCTCGCCGTCCGCCGAAATGCGGAACGCCACGTCGCCCGACACCCGCCCCAGCCTGAAGACGAGCCGGCCCGCCGGCATGTCGTCGAACTCGAAAGGGACGTTCCACGGCGCTTTGCCCTGCCCGTAGCAGTGGCCGGTCGGCGCGTCCACCGCCATCGGCCAGACGGGTTCCGCCGTCGGATTGCCCGCCCAGGAGGCGCGGTAGTGCGAAACGCCCATGGGCGTGTAGCCGCGCGTGGCCTGGCCGACGCCGGGGATGCCGAACAGCGACCGGCAGGGCTGGCGCCCCCAGGAAATGCCGTCGGCCACGATGTACCGCGCCGGATCCTCGGCGCGGATGGCCGCGATCAGCTTCTTCGCCACCTGGCCGTAAACCTCGTCCGCGACGGTCGGCGGCTCGTTGAACAGGTTGAAGCTCAGCGCCTCGTTGGGAACGCCCTTGTAGCGCCGGGCGAAGAACGCCCAATGCCGGCAGGCGACGCGCTGCGCCTCGGCGTCCGTGAACAGGTCGCGCGGCTCCGCGGGACGCGCAACCGTGTAGCCGGGAATCCGGTGCAGGCAGATCTGGGTGTGGATGCCGTATTTCCGGCCCCACGCCACGGCCTGGTCGACGGGCTTGACGGCGTCCTCGTCGATTTCATCCCAGTTGCCGTTCCTGATCCAGTAGCGGTAGTCCATCGGCAGACGCGCGAAATTGAATCCCCAGTCGCGCATGATCTGGAAATCCTCCTCGCGGAAATCGGGTTTGGCCTGCGAACCCTTGATGAACATGCCCAGCAGATTGAACCCGCGCCACCGGACGGACGGCTTCCATTCGGCGGCGCCGGCGGCAGGCGCCGAACACGCCAGCGCGACGGCAAGAGAAAAAAGCGCGTATTTCATGCCGCCCATTGTACCACAGTTCGTCCGGCGATGGCAAACGGCGCAGTTTCCACATCCCGCCGTCCAGCGGCGCATTGCAAACGGCGGACGCCCCCCGGAAAAAAGGAAACGCCGCCCCTGCGGGCGGCGTCTCTTCCCGGCATGATCGGGAAGTCCGGCTCAGAGCTTGTCGTTGGAGCCCAGCACGTTGACGATCTTGTGGATGTACATCTTCTTCATGTTGTCGCGCGCCGGCGTGAGGTACTGGCGCGGATCGAAGTGGTCCGGATGCTCGGCGAAGTGCTGGCGGATCGCCGCCGTCATCGCCAGACGCGAGTCGGAGTCGATGTTGATCTTGCACACGGCGCTCTTCGCGGCCTTGCGCAGCTGCGCTTCCGGAATGCCGACCGCGTCGGGCAGCTTGCCGCCGAACTTGTTGATCGTGTCGACCTCGTCCTGCGGAACGGAGGACGAGCCGTGGAGCACGATCGGAAAGCCCGGCAGCTCCTTCTCGATGGCCTTCAGCACGTCGAACGCGAGCGGCGGCGGAACGAGCTTGCCCGTCTTGGGGTCGCGCGTGCACTGCTCCGGCTTGAACTTGTAGGCGCCGTGGGAGGTGCCGATGGAGATCGCGAGGGAGTCGCAGCCCGTCTTCGTCGCGAACTCGACGACCTCTTCGGGCTTCGTGTAGTGGCTCTCTTCGGCCTGCACTTCGTCTTCGACGCCGGCGAGAACGCCGAGTTCGGCCTCGACCGTGACGTCGAACTTGTGCGCGTAGGCGACGACCTTCTTGGTGAGCTTGATGTTGTCCTTGAAGGAAAGCGAGGAACCGTCGATCATGACGCTCGAAAAGCCCATGTCGATGCAGCTCTTGCACGTCTCGAAACTGTCGCCGTGGTCGAGGTGAAGGACGATCTGCGGCTTCTTGCAGCCGAGTTCCTTGGCGTATTCAACCGCGCCCTGCGCCATGTAGCGGAGAATCGTGGGGTTCGCGTACTTGCGCGCGCCCTTGGAGACCTGCATGATCACCGGGGACTTCGTTTCAACGGAGGCCTGAACGATCGCCTGCATCTGCTCCATCGTGTTGAAGTTGAACGCCGGGATGGCGTAACCGCCCTTGACGGCCTTCGCGAACATCTTCTTCGTGTTGACGAGGCCGAGGTCCTTGTAGCTGACTTTCTTCATGTTTCTTCCTTTCGGGATTGAAAAACGGCGGATAGTATATCACGATCGCTTTCCGCCCGCAAGGGTTTCGGCGATATTCAGGTAGTAGGCGCGCACGCGCTCGTAGGCGTTGATGATGTCCAGCTCGACCAGCACGCGCAGCGACGAGCCCGGATCCTCCGGCCCCACGCGCCCCAGCTGGGCATGGCGGCACTCGCGGATGAACTCGTGGATGCCCTTCGATTCGTCCAGGACGGCGTCGATGTCGATCTGCGGCCGCGGCGACTTGATCCAGGGCGTCACCTTCGCGGCAAACGCGCTGACCCGGTCGTGCACCGAAAGCAGGACGGCCAGCGACACTTCGGAAATCTTCTGGTTCTGCTTCCGCAGCCGCTTCATGGCCTTCAGGACGGCGGCCGTCTCGTCGGACACGCTCTCCAGCTCGTCCGTCAGGCGCAGGAGCCGGCGCGCGCGTTCGGCCACGTCCCAGCCCAGCCGCTTGGACATCACGTTGCCGAGGTATTCCGTCACCTCCTTCTGCACCTTGTCCAGAATGCCCTCGCGATGCGTGATGTGGTTCTCGACCGTCTCGTCGGACGTGCCGGCGATCACCTGGCGGGCGCAAGCCAGCAGCTCCAGATTGCTCTCCTTCATGAAGTCGACCTCGTGCAGCGCCTGGTCGCACGCGATGACGGGCGAGATCATCGAGCCGACCTTCAGGCACGACAGGTGCGGTTTCTCGTTCTCCGGCTGCCTGACGACGCGCTCGACCAGGCGGCAGAACGGCTTGACCAGCGGAAAGAAGATCAGGCCGCGGCAGCAGGCGAAGATCGTATCCGTCACGGCAATGGGCGCCATCATGTGCGTGAAGGCCTGCACGGCCTGTCCGCTCACCTTGACGGTCTCGGCTTCCGCCCAATGCGGGAACATCGCCTGCCCCGCCTTGACGAACAGCGGAAAGAACGGCAGCAGCACGACCGAACCGACCAGGTTCGAGAGGGAATGCGAAAGCGCGGTGCGCTTCGCGTCCGCCGTCCCGCCAATCGCGGCGATCCAGCCCGTCGCCGTCGTGCCCACGTTCGCGCCGAACAGAACGGCAATGGCGACTTCGTACGCGATCAGGCCCTGCGAGGCCAGCGCCATGGCAATCGCGATCGTCGCCGCGGAACTCTGGATGACGGCCGTCAGCAGCAGCGCGCAAATGGCGATCTTCACCACGCCGAACATGGTCGCCGCGCTCATCGACGTGAAGATCTTCGCGATCTCGGGATTCTGCTTGATGGGCGCCACGCCCTTCGACATGAAATAGAGGCCCAGAAAGACGAGGCCGAGGCCGATGACGGTCAGGCCCAGATTGTGAACCCGCTCGCCGCGCAGGAAGAAATAGAGCACGCCGCCAAGGCCGAAGCAGACGAAGCCCAGCATCTGCGGATCCGGCGCGTAGGCGAGAATCCAGACGGTCGCCGTCGTGCCGATATTCGCGCCGATCAGCACCGAAAACGCCTGCGGCAGCGTCATCAGCGCCGAGGAGACGAACCCCACCAGCATCACCGCGATGATCGAACTCGACTGGACGAGGATGGTCGAAAGCACGCCCGTCCCCACCCCCACGAGGCGATGGCTCGTCGCATGGGACATGAACTTCCGCAACCCGCTCCCCGCCGTGGCCTGAAGTCCCTCCGACAGATGCTTCATCCCCAAAAGAAACACGCCCAGCCCGCCGATGACGGTTACCAGGACGTCCAACACAAGCAGCAAATTGTCTTTCATGCGTGGGTCGTATTGTACCAAAAAACCGCCGTATCGCGGAAGAACCGCGTCATTGAATGATCCCGCCGCAGAGGATCTCGCCGGTCCGGGCGCCGTAGAAGACGGCGCTCTGCCCCGGGGCGACGCCCGAAATGCCGGCGGGGAACGCGCACGCGTTCCCCTTCAGCGTGGCCGCCACGAGCCGGCCCGCGCTGCGGACCTTCACCCGGCAGGGGATCTCCGCGTTGGCGGCCGACGGCGGCAGGGCGACGTAGTTCATGTCCGCCACCGTCAGCGACGTCTTCACGGCATCCGTCGCCCGGCCGACGACCACCTGGTTGCGGCAGGCGTTCAGCTCGATGACGTAGTACGGCTCGCCGGCCCCGCCGATGCCAAGCCCCTTGCGCTGGCCGATGGTGTAGTGCCAGAACCCCGCATGGCGTCCCAGGACCTTCCCCGTCCGGTCGACGATGTCGCCCGGCCGATCGGGTTCGCCGATCAGCTCGTTCGGGTCCCCCGAATAGAAGTCCTGGCTGTCCGCCTTGTCGGCCGACGGCAGACCGTGCCGCCGGGCGATTTCACGGACCTGCGTTTTCGTGAGGTCGCCCAGCGGGAAGAGCTGCCGGGACAGCTGCTCCTGCGACAGCCGATAGAGAAAATAGCTCTGGTCCTTGGCTTCGTCCAGGGCCCGCAGCACGGCGAACCGGCCATTCGCCAGGCACGCCGTCCGCGCATAGTGGCCCGTCGCGAACTTGTCGAAGACGCATCCGGATTCCCGCGCCAGTTTCGGCAGCAGCCCGAACTTCAGCATGGCATTGCACCGGACGCAGGGGTTCGGCGTGCGGCCGGATAGATAGGTGTCGCGGAAATAGGCGACGACTTCGGCATTGTAGGCGTCAAAGCAGTCGTAGACCTTGTAGTCGATGCCCAGCCGTTCCGCCAGCCGCGCCGCCCGGGCGATGTCCTCGTCCTCGTGCGAGCCGAAACAGGCGTCGCGCGCGCCGCCTTTGTAGACGCCCGGACGCCACAATTTCATCGTGATGCCCACGACCTCGTGCCCGGCCTCCTTCAGGCGGAGCGCCGCCACGCTGGAATCCACGCCTCCGCTCAGCCCGACGGCTACGCGCATACGGCCTCCAGGATGTCCGCCACCTTCGCCGCCGCATCGGGCGTCGCGATCCGCCGCATCGCGGCCGAGCGCCGGGCGAGCTCTTCGGGGTGGGCCATCTTGTGCAGGATGAAATTCGCGATGGCGCGCGGCGTCAGGGCGTTCTGGATCCCCTCGTCCGCCGCCCCGGCCTTCACGAACGACTGGGCGTTGAAGTGCTGGTGGTCGCGCTTGGCGGACGGCAGCGGAATGAAGAACGCCGGCTTTCCCGTCAGGGCCAGTTCGAAACAGGTGGACGCCCCCGCGCGGGCGACGACGAGATCGGCCGTCGCGAAGGCCCGTCCCATCTCCTGCTCGAAAGCCCGCACGCGACAGGCGATCTTCGCCTTCTCGTAGGCCTGCGCCACCATCTGCTCGTCATTCCGGCCGGTCTGGTGGATCGCGAACAGCCGGTCGGGCGCGCCCCGTTTCGCCAGTTCGCCCTTGACGAGAACCAGCGCCTGGGACATCAGCTCGTTGACCCGGTGCGCCCCCTGGCTCCCGCCCGTCACGAACACGGTGAACGCGTCATGCGGGACGTCCCCGAAACGGGGCTGCCCCGCGATTTCCGTCCGCACGGGCAGGCCCGTCAGCTGGACGTCGCACGCCTTCAGGTAGTCTTTCGTCTCCGGAAAGCTGACGGCCACCTTCCGCGCATAGCGCGACAGGCAGTCGACCGCCCGCCCCGGAACCGTATTGGCCTCGTGCAGGACAATGGGGACGTGGCGGGAGCGGGCGGCCAGCACCGGAGGGAGGCTCGAATAGGAGCCCATGGCCAGCAGCGCGTCCGGGGCGAAACGCCCCATCTCGCGGCGGCAGCGGAACCAGGCGACCAGATTCGCGAACAGGTTCCGCGCGTTCAGCGGGCGCGCGCCCGTGGAAAAGACCGGGCCGTCCCAGGACGTCATGACGACGCTCTCGATGGACCGCCCCGAATCCCATACGACAACCTCGTGCCCCCGCGCCCGCAGCTCGCGGGCGACCGCCAGACCGGGGAAGGCGTGTCCGCCCGTTCCCCCGCAGGCAACCACGATTTTCTTGGCCATCTTGCTCACGTTCCCTCCACTGGACGTCCGCACCCATCCGCCGGCCGCGTCACCAGACCGACACGGCGTTCAACGCGTCGCGCAGCAGCCGCCCCGCGGCCGCCTCGCGTTCGTGCCGTCCCGCACTGCCGAGGACCACCACGATGACGCGGCGGCCGTTGCGCTTGGCCGTCAGGACGATCGACGAGCCGGAAAGCGTCGTGAAACCCGTCTTCAGCCCGTCGCATTCCGGAAGCGGTTCGCAAAGGCGCTTGGGGTCGGGATTCTTCGGCACGAAATAGTTGTGGTTCTGCAGCACCAGCTTCTTGCCGTTGCCGTCGGTCACCGTGCAATGCGGCGCCGACGTGTATTTCAGCGCGCCCGGCGTGAGGACGACGGCCCGTCCCAGCAGGGCCAGGTCGGACGCCGTCGACGTGTCGAAGCCGCGCTTGCTGCCCGGCGCGGGCGGAAGGCCGTTCGGCGAGGCATAGCGGGTCGCGCGCATGCCGAGCTGCCGGGCGCGGCGGTTCATCCGGTCGACGAAGCCGGCCAGCAGCTCCGCGCTCCCGGCGGCCGTTCGCGGCGGCGCCTTGGCGCCGGTCTGGTGACGGGCCGAATGTTCCGCCAGCACGACGGCCGCGTCGTTGGCGCTCCGGGTCATGATGGCAAAGAGCAGATCGTCGATGGTCATGGACTGCCCCTGCCGAAGGTCGACCTTGCTGGGTTCCTGGCTGGCCGCATAGGCGCTCGCCACCGCCCGGTCCGTCAGCTTGTACCGGCCCTGCGCCAGATCCTCCAGAACCAGCAGCAGCGTCATCAGCTTCGTGACCGACGCCGGATAGCCCGTTCTGTCGGCATGGTCCGCGAAAAGCACCCGGCCCGTGTCCGCATCCACCGCGATGGCGCCGCGGTAGGGCGCCAGAGGCCCCCGGCCGGGGTCTGCCGGCGGCGGCGCGGACTTGGCCGCGGACGCCGCCGGCGCTTTCGCGGCGGACGGTCGGGGCGCGGCTTTCTTTTTCGCGGCCGTTTTCGCGGGGGCTTTCGCGGGGGCGGACGGGTCCGCCGTCCGGCGGACCGCCGCCGGGGCGGGTCCGTTGATCAGCGGCCCCCGCTTCACGGGCGGCACGGCCGCAACCTGCAGCGCTCCCGCCGCCACAATCGCCAACATCGTTCGCAATGCCATCCCTCTCTCCCTTCTTCCGTCTCCGGCCGCCGCCCTTCGCCGCTCACGCATAGCTGTGCATCCCGGCAAAGACCCGCGACAGATTGATCCAGGTCAGCGTCAGGACGATCATCGCGGCCCCCGCGAGCAGAAACGCGCGTTCCGCCTTCGGCGCCAGCCGGGGCTTCACGTGGAAATAGGCGGCATAGACCAGCCACGTCGCCAGCGACCACATCTCCTTCGGATCGAACTGCCACCAGTGGCCCCAGCAGACCTTGCCCCAGGCCGCGCCCAGAACGAGGCCGGCCGTCAGCAGGAAATACCCCACGCCCACCAGCCGGCGCCCCGCCCCCAGCGCCGCGCGAACGAGCAGCAGATACCCCAGCACGTAGGCGCCCACGTGCGGCACGAAAAACGGACTCTGCAAGGCGGGCATCAGCTGCTTGACGCGGCCGTCCATCAGCGGGAAGCCGACGGGAATCAGCACGACCGAAAGCAGCGCGACGTCGACGAACAGCGTGTTCTGCCGGTCGACTTTCGCCGACAGGAACGTCAGCGCCGGGACCAGCGCCGCCGCGCACATGAGGAACTCGTACATGTTCTGCATCGGCGGGTGGCCCGCGGTCCAGCCGCGGTGGACGAGCATCGCGACGGCCCCGAGAAAGACCAGCCCGTACAGCCTCAGGCACAGCCGGTGCACGCGCGTCGCCGGCATCGCCTCCGCGCCCGCCGGCGTCCGGCGGAACGTCTGCGCCGCAAAACCGAACGCGCCCAGCAGCAGCAGCAGTCCGCCGGCGCAGGCGAACGGCAGCCCGACGTCCTTGACGCAGCTGAGGATCGTGAAATGGAACGGGCGGCCCGTGCGCGGATTCGCCATCTCCCTGAAGGAACTCTGGTAGACCCACCAGCCGTCCCTCACATACGGGTGGTTGACGGAAATCTCGACGGGCTCCCCCGCCAGCGCGCGCGCGGTTCCCCCGGGAGGCAGCACGAAACCGCGGCTCGTGTACTGGCGGACCGTCCCCGTGTCGGGCCACCGGTCGATGGAAAATTCGGCCAACTTGAATTCAAAGGCGTCCGCGACCGCGCCCGTCCGCCCGGCGTGAAGCTCCAGAAAACCCTCTTCCGGCGCGGCGCATTCGTTGTAGACCCAGCCGCCGAGGACAAGGGCGAATCCCAGATGGAACGCCGCCGCGGAAAGCGCGGCGGCCGGACGGCGGCGCACGGCCCGCAGCCCCCACGCCCCCGCGGCGAACGCGAGCAGCGCCAGCGCGCCCGCGACGCCCCGCGCGAGCGGGCATTTCATGGCCGCCAGCGCGCCCTCGGCCCCCGCCCAGGCAAGGCCGACCGAAGCCGCGGCGAACGCGAGCAGCACGCCTGTCGCCGTCCCGCGAAGAATCACGCAAGCGCTCCCGTGAGTTCCCTGACGGCCGCGAAGCCCTGGCGCGCGCAGTACGCGGCCAGTCCGTCGCAGACGCGCGCGGCGGTCGACGGATCGGTGAAGGTCGCCGACCCCACCGCCACGGCGGTCGCGCCGGCCAGGAAGAACTCGATGGCGTCCTTCGCCTCGTAGACGCCGCCCATCGCCAGAATCGGCAGTTTCGTGCAGCGATGCGCGTCGTAGACGGCCTTGACCGCGACGGGATGGATGCCGCGCCCGCTCAACCCGCCGGTGCGGTTGCCGAGCGCCGGCCGGCGCGTCTCGATGTCGATGACCATTGCCGGAATCGTGTTGATCAGCGCCAGCGCGTCAGCGCCGCTGTCCGCGCACGCCTTCACGTAGGGCGCGACGTCCGGCACGTTCGGCGCCAGCTTGACGATCAGCGGAAGCGGCGTCGCCGCGCGGACGGCCGCGACGACTTTCGCCAGAACGGCGGGGTCCTGGCCAAACGCGTGCCCGCCGGCCGCGACGTTCGGGCAGCTCACGTTCATCTCGATGGCGCCGACGGGCGCGCCGACGGCGGACAGCCGCCGGGCGACTTCCGCGTACTCCCCGATCGAACCGCCCCAGATGTTCACGATCATCGGCAGATCGGCGCCGACCGTATCCACGTAGTGCGGAACATAATGTTCGACAAAAGGCCCAACGCCCGGCCCCTGCAGGCCAATCGCGTTGACGAGACCGCCCGCGACTTCGCAGTGGCGCGGCATCGGGTTCCCCGGCCACGGTTCCAGGCGAATCCCCTTCACCGTCACCGCGCCGAGCTTCGCGTAGTCGAGCGCGTGCGCGTATTCCGTTCCGTAGCCAAAAGTCCCGCTCGCCGTCGTGACCGGCGTGCGCATCTTCAGACCGCCTAGATCAACAGACAAATCGACCATTTTCCCTACTCCCAAATCAAGTCGGAGGCTTTGAACACGGGGCCGTTCACGCAGCAGCGCGCATTGAACGGCTGGCCGTCCGGCCCCTTGATTTTCTGAATGCAGGCGAAGCACGCGCCCACGCCGCAGATCATGTGGCGGTCCATGGAAATCCATCCCGGCCGTCCCGAACCCGTCGCCCGCATCGCCACGGCCTTCAGCAGACCGTCCGGCCCGCAGGTGAACAGTTCGAATTTCTCCTTCTTCTCGCAAAGCTCGACGAGCACGTCGTCCAGCGGCTCCGTGACAAACCCCTTCACGCCCGCGCTTCCGTCGTTGGTCGCCGTCCGCACGTCGACGCCGAGCGCGGCAAAGCGGTCCAGCGCCAGAAGATCGCCTTTCGTCCGCCCGCCCTCGAACAGAATCGTCCGCGGACTGTTCAGGCGCCGGGCCAGGAAATGGAGCGGCGCCACGCCATAGCCGCCGCCCACGAGCAGCGGCACGCCCTCGCAGACCGTGGGGAAGCCGTGCCCGAGCGGCCCCAGCACGGAAAGCCCGTCGCCCGGCTGCGCGTGCGCCAGCGCCTCCGTACCGCGCCCGACGATCTTGTACATCACCGTCACCTGGCCGCCATGTGCGTCGAAGACGGAAAACGGACGGCGCAGCGCGCTCGCCTCCAGCCCCGGGATGCGCACGTGCACAAACTGCCCGGGCGTCAGCGCCTCCGCCAGCCGCGGCGCGTCCAGAACCAGGAACCGGTAGCCTGGGGCCGCCTCGTCGTGCGAGACGATTTTCGTCATTTCATCGATGGCCATTCCTCAATCCTTTCCGTCAAGTTGCTCCACGAGAAGTCCCGGGCGGCTAGTATAGCATTTTTTCCGGGAACGGGGGGCGGATGCACGCGCATCGCACATCCCATGATCGCTTCGGATCGTCCTTGAGAATCATGCGCGCATCATGCCACACCCAACGGCATCGGAGATGCCGGTCGGAAAAACACGAATGAAGGTCGGAGGCTTGTGGTTGACGCGTGCGAAGCGGCGGAGCGGTCGCGAGAGCCACAACCGTCGGACGATGACGATGGCCGACAGGGTCAAGCATTCGCGGCACAGGGAGATCGGAGAGCGCGGATCCTGCCGCGACGGCAACGACGATGCAGAGGCGCATCTTCATCCGCGCGCGGACGGCGAAATGAATCTTTGCGTCCTTTGCGTTCTTTGCGGCTAAAAACCAATCCTGTCGATCCTGTCTGAAAACAGGCAGGGTCTCGCCGATGGCAATCGAACCTGAAAGGCGACGCTCTTTTCCCAAAATCGGCGAAAACCGCGCAGGCCCCCGCAACCCTTCGCCAGCCAAGAAAAAATCGGGGAACCTCCAAAATCAGTTTCTCGGTAATTATTTTCAGAATAGATGATATACTATCATAAAATTTCATGTCGAAAAAGGAAGAATCCAACCAAGCAACGAAGTAGAGCGATCCAAAAATGGCGAACGAAGCGATCATCGAGGTGCGCAAGTACCTGCAGGAAGTGACTGCCCAGTGGGAGACCGGGCAAGTGCTTCGTTGTTGTTTGTTAGATTGGATTTGTTAGATTGGAAAGGCAAGAAATGAAATTCCCGTTTTCAGAATTTGGGTTGCTTATCGTGAAAAAGCCTTTGGCGTCTCTCCCGCACCTTGGCTTGGGTATTTGTTTTTCCTCGAAGATTCAGAAGCGGCCAATCGCCCAGTCGGGTTGGCTAGAAGTCCCTTGCCGCCGCTGAAAGTTTTCGAGGGCGCGAGCTATCGTCGCCGCTATGAGATTCTGTGTGAGCGTCTTGTGCTTGAACGCGATTATTCCGCTGCTGCGCTCGTCGTTTCCGGCAAAGATGGATCAGTCGAGGATGGCGGCAATTCTGCCGTATCTGCTTTTTCATTTTTCAAATCGCTCTTTCTCCACCTCTCAGCGTGTTCGTGATGTCAAAGAAATCCGCTATAGAATGCACCCCGGTTACGGGTGAGATTTTCACCAAGCCCGAAGTCGTTCGGTACATGCTTAACGAGATTGAATCCGCTGGACGGTTTCGTCAGTGGAAGAAAATGCGCGTCCTTGAACCGAGCTGTGGTGAGGGCGCGTTTGTGATTCCATTGATCGAAAAACTTATTGCGGAGGTCGAGGACTGGCGTGATGATCGGTTGCGTGATTATTTAAGAGCCTGCGATATCTCGACAAATAGCATTGAATGCGTCAAGGGCAAAGTTGCTGCCCTTTTAAGCGCCGCAGCTTGTCCGGATGACACAATCAAGGAATTGCTTTCAGCATGGTTTATTTGCGACGACTTCCTTTTGGCTGATTTCGGTCTGAAGTTTGATGTCGTTGTCGGGAATCCGCCGTACATTCGATTTGACGACATTGAAGCCAGTAGGCAACAGCAATATCGCAATTTGTATTCAACGTTTTCCGAGCGTTGCGATATCTATGTTCCGTTTTTTGAAAAGTCGCTTTCGCTTTTGTCCGAGTGTGGCGTGTTTTCATTCATTTGCACGAACCGTTTTGTGCGTAGCAGCTACGGGAAACGACTGCGGCGATTTATCGCGGATAAATTCCATGTTGCGCTCTACTTGAATATGGAGCATGCACAGCCGTTTGAAGAACAGGTATCCGCATATCCAGCGATCTACGTTATCGACCGCAAGATCGGCGACTGCACATATTCCGGTACTCTCGATGATGCTTCGGAAGATTCCCTCAAAACGGTAAGAACACGTACGAAATCTACTGGGTTGAGTAAGTTTGACAAGTGGTATCGAGGCGACTCCGTCTGGACCACGACCGACCGCCGCGAGAAACTCGAAAGCGAGCAGATCGCGTGCCGGTATCCGACCATTGAAGAATCCGGAAAAGGCACGTGTCTCGGTATCGGCGTGGCGTCGGGGGCGGATGATGTTTACTTGAATCCGCAACTGAACGCCCCCATTGAAAAAGACTGCTTGATTCCGCTCGTTGCCTCCGAGGACATTCGCCGTGGTTCAATCGTGTGGGAAGACCGATTTATGTTGAATCCGTACGATCCGTCCGACGACTCAAAGATGCTCGATCTTTCGCAATATCCTGAAGCAGCGTCGTACTTCAATACACATTCCGAAAAGTTGAAGTCTCGCTATTGCGCGAAGAAGCACCCTGATTCGTGGTACCGGACTCTTGACCGAATCCGTTATGACGTTTGGAGTAAGCCGAAGATTCTATTGCCTGATATTCAGATCGGCGGCAATGTCGCGCTTGATGAAAACGGTCAGTTCTATCCTCATCACAACGTTTACTGGATTACCTCGGACGTGTGGAATATGCGGGCATTGTGCGTACTTTTGAGAAGCACATTCGTGACCGACCAGATCCGTCGGTATTCTGTGCAGATGCGCGGCGGCAGTATTCGCTATCAGGCGCAGAATTTACGCAATGTCCATATTCCGGCGTGGGACAGTCTTAGCGAATACGATGTCTCACTGTTAGTTTCCGCGTACGACGAACAGGACGTGTCGGTGATAGATCGGATTGTTTCGGAGGTTCTCAAAGGCGCATCCTCTCGCCAAAAACCGAAAATGACTCAAGGGGAATTATTTTGAAACCATGAAATGTAGCAAACTCATTTGCATTCACCATCCTACTGATGCAAGCTTCCAGCCGATTGTCATCGCTTCGCCGATTGACCTTGCAGACTGAGAATCTGCGGACACCTCACCTCCCGAACAGTCTGGCGGAGATTTCCGAATATGCGGCCTTTGCCGAAGCGCACGAAGCGCGTTCAACGACCTTCGAACCCTTGAAACTTGTTGCGCAGAGCCCGTTCAGGATGGCTTCCATCTGGCGGCTTGTCGAAGCGAAATGTTTGGGCCGCATCCCAAACTTACAGAGCGTCTTGAACACAGATTCGACAATCGGCGTCCAGTCCGTTTCGCGGTCGTCGGGCGTTTCGACGATATCCGTGCCAAGCACGAACTGCGTCGGCCCGTCAGCGAGCAGCACGAACTTCGACATCTTGCCGCGCCCGGACGGCGTCCTGCCCGCCGGAACGGGAAAGACGCCGATTTCGAGAAACAGTTTCTGTTTCACTTGCAGCGCCGCGACCTGGCCGACAAGATTCTGGTCGAGTGTCGCCACGACCGGCAGCATTGGCGAGAAGTCGTTCTCCCCCTTGGTCCAGCACCCTTTCGCGTCTTCCGCCCATGTCGTGTACAGGTCAAACGGCCGCGCGATCGAACGCACTTCGTTCGCCATGTGGTCCTTGCGAAAGCCGCAAAACGCCTTGATGAAGCGCAGCGTCTCGCGCATCTCGCCGGCGCCCATCGCGTCCGGCGCGAAACCGGGGATGTAGGAGACGAACGACGGGTTGACACCGCGCGGGAACTTGACGCCGCTTGCCTTGATCGCCGCCCGCTCGCCGCGCAAGAGCTCCGGCGACTTGCAGAAAAACAGCTGCAGTTGCGCCGTGGACATGAATGCTTCCATGAGATCGACCTGCTCGTCCTCGTCGGCGCCGCGGATGCGCCAGTACGAGGCGGCATCCGGATAGAACGCAAGCGCGCGATATTCGCCGTGCGACCCCAGCACGGAAAGAAACCGCTCCGCGCCATCCGCAAAGCGGATCGACAGAACCTGCTCTTCGACGAAGTCGACCCACGGCATCATATCCCAGATGGAAAGCGCCAGCTCATACGCCTCCTTGCGCAGTTCCGCGGACGGCATCTCCAAATCCGGCGACAGGATTTTCGGCATTCTTAAACTCATATCGGCGTACCTTTTGTTTATGGCATCATCAACCGAATTATACCAAAACGCGCGGCGCGGCAAAAGCGCACCTCCACGGGTCTTGCCCGCGCGCGATTGATTTTGGTACAATTCATTGTGGTTGGCGAAGGGGTGTGCTTCCATGGTTGGCGGTTCGCGTCCTCTTCGTGCCCCTCAGGAGGTCTGCCATGAAGAAGGTCTTGCCGTTTGCGCTGTCGCTTGTGACGCTGCCGCTCGTCGCGGCGGATGTCGTGCTGTCCGACGACACCAATGTCGCGGGCACGACGCTTGAACTGGACGCAGGGGATGCGCTGGTCGTTCCGGAGGCGGACGCGCCCTACGAGATCAAGGCGCGCATCAAGGTGCTCGGCGCCGCGACGCTTGCAGTTCCGGACGGCTCCGGCGCCGTGTTGATGACGGGCGGGCTCTGGGCGCCGGACGAGGGTTCGCTCGCCGTGACGGGCGGCGATCTGCTCGTGGGTGCGGCGAACCAGCTGACGGGGATCGACTATCCGCGCTTCGACTGCCCGGTGTCCTTTGACGCGGGCCACGGACTCGTTCTCACGAACGCCGTGACCGTGCATCGTCTGCCGGAGGCGTCCGTCCCCGTCGCGATCGCGCAGGACGCCATCCTCGCCGTGCGCGGCACGAACACGCTGGCGCGGTTCATGGATTTTTCGGGCGAAGCGCCGTCCTTCACCGCGACGACGGACTATACGGTCCAGGTCCATTCGCCCGATGCGTTTCCGGCCGGGACGGTCGTCACCGTGAAGCCCGGCGCCGCCTTCGTCCTCAAGCTCTGCTCGGACAAGCCGGAGGTCGTCCCCGCGGAAGACGCTCCGTGGTATTGGAGCGGCATCGCGGGCGTGCTCCAGAACATCGCCGAGATTCGCCTGGAGAGCACGGCGGACGCGCGGTCGCGTCTGCTGGACTACTGCCGCAAGGAACTCAAGTTCTACGGCGCCATCTCCGGCGACGGCGACTTCACGCTCGACGCGGTTCCCATCGTGTACGAGGATCGCACCTACCTGTACGGCAACCTCACGTTCAAGGGCACGGTGACGATCACGGGCGGCAACGCCGCGCTCCACATTGCGCAGGCCACGCCCGGCGACCGGGAGAACGCGATCGTCTGCAACGGGCAGGCGCGCCTCAGCTTCCCCGCGCCGCCGGGCGGCGAAACCCCCGCAAATGTCTACATCCACTCGCTTGTCACGGCGAACGATCAGGTGCAGATCTGGCACCAGGGAGACGGGCAGACGGTCGAGATCGGCGCGAACTCCGGCAGCTGGAAGATGAACGGGCCGGGTTCGTCCGCCAACAGCCTCCTTCTGATCGACGACCTGGTCGACGGGACGATCATCGCGTCCACCGCCGTCACGCTGAAGATCCTCCGGCGCGAGGCGGGGGGCGTGAGGGGGTGCTCGGACGAGGGAAAGTCGAAGGAGATGAAGCTCGATCTGTCGGAGTGCGCGGGCGCCTGGCCGTTGCCGGTCGAAATCCCCGACGGGCATTTGCTGGACGTCACGGGGAGCGCGGACGGCGCGATCCTCGTCTCGGGCGGCGGGTCCGTGCGGACCGCGTCCGGTCTCACGGTCCAGTCCGCCGGGGCGAATCTCTCCCTCCAGACCGATGCGGGGACGTCCGCGATGACGGTCGACGTCTCCGGGGCGGCGGGCTGCTGGACGAACAAGGTCGCCCTCTGGTTCGATGCGGCCGAGACGTCCAGCCTCCACGCCTATCCGGACGGCACGTGCTACACGAACGGCTTCCCGCTCATCATGAGCTGGGGCGAGCGCCGGACGGGTCTCTCCGGCAAGTACCTCCACAACGGACGCAGTTTCGCATCCGGCGACACGACTTTCAGCGACCGCCACGACGAAGTCTACCCGTATGTCGTGAAGGGCGGGCTGAACGGACGGGACTACGTGTCCATGGGCCGCTACCAGTGGCGAATCTCGAATGCCTACCAGAATCCGGCGTACAGCGGCGGCACGGTGACCGAGGCGCGTCGCCTGACGCTCAATTCGGGAAAGCAGAACGGGGCGCGCGACCCCGTGGGGTCCGTGGCCGCCGCCTACGCGATCCTCGTCTTCGGTTCGCAGGAGGGCGGCGGCACCGCGGTGCTCGGCGCGTCCGATGGAAAGCTGGGCCGCACCGACGGCCTCGGCAATGCGTTCTTCAGTTCGCTGGACCAGGCCATGTACGTCGACGGCGTGGCGACGCGCACGCAGACGGCGAAGCCGAACGGGGGCTGGCAGATTCTCTCGTTCCCGATGGGCGGGGCCGCCTTCAACGCGCTCGGCTGGAACAACGGCTACGCCAGCTCCGGCGGACAGAACTACGCCGAAGTCATCCTCTTCTCCACGGCCCCGACGGAGACGGAGCGCCGTCTCTGCGAGGCCTATCTCGCGCAGAAGTGAGGGCTCGTCGCGAACCAGTCCGCCGGAACCGCCGCGCCGGTCGTCGCCGCGTACGGCGACGGATCGGTCACGCTCGCGTCCGACGCCGAGATCGACGGCGGCTTTTCGGGCACGGTGACCGTCCCCGCCGGCCGGACGCTCGTCGTCACGTCGACGGTGAATCCGCCGCCGGGCGAAGAAGCCGTGCCGACCGAGAACCGCATCGCGTGGTTCGACCCGGACTGCGCGGCGACGGTCGTGCGCCGTGACACGACCACGCGCCCCCTCTGCGTCAGCGCGCTCTACAACCGCGGCGCGGACGGGCGCGAGGGCGATACGGTCATGATGGGCCTTGAAGGCGACACCGACCGCCGGCCCTGGCTCAACCGCTCCGCGCGGGGGTACGGGTCCGCTCGCGGCTGGCTCGACTTCTCGAACCTCTACGACGGCGACACGGCCGGCAACACGCTGCGCCACAAGGACGCCTACGAGAATTCCACCAGTAGCACGCAGATCGGCGGCGGCACGGTCCGCGAGGGCTTCATGGTGCTGGACACCTCCCGCGGCGGCGGCACGCCCATCGGCACGAGCGTGAACATGGACGCGACGCGCCGTCCGCACGGCGGCACGTCGGCCGCCGATCCAATCTGGCCGGGAAGCTCGGGCGTCTTCTCGGACATTGTGACACGCCTCGACAATCTGCAGGTCGACGGCCGGACGACGGGCTACAATGGCCGCCCCGAGGTCCTCGGCTTCACGACGTCGAAGAACTGGACGCCCGCCTTCTTCGGATCCTACCAGGACGGCGACACCACGACCGGAGGCGCGGAGATCATCGGCGAGTCGATCTTCTTCTCCCAGCCGCTCTCGGCGGCGACGCGCGCGGAAGTGGCGGCCTACCTCGCCTACAAGTGGTTCGGGAAGGTGCTGAAGGGCTATACCGATCTTTCCAAGATGAAGGTCGCGGGTGCGGGTCGCGTCGAGGTGGCGTCGCTGGACAGGCTGCCGATCCTGACGGACGACTTCGCCGGCACGGTTTCCTGCACGGCGCGCGCGTATGCGTTCACGCTCGATCCCGCGCAGAACCGCACCGCCGCGACGGACGCCGTGACGGTTGCCGCGCCGCTGGCGCTCAGGGCGGACGCGACGATCACGGTCACCGCCGCGACCGACCTGCGTCCGGGGACGTACACGCTCATCGGCGGCACGCTCGTCCTGCCCGGCGACACCTTGCCGGGCCTCGTCTTCACGGGCGCCAATCCGCTCGGCTACAGGCCGAATCTGGTTCTGACGGAGGAAGGCCTCCTCCTCTCCGTCGCTTCGTTCGGCACGCAGATCATCCTCCGCTGACGGGCGGAGGCGATTGTTCCGGGGGTTTAACGCAATCTTAACGAAAGGCGAACAATTTCCAAATCGTCGTGTGCGAGAATGGTCGTGTCGGCACGGAAAGGACCGAGACCATGAATCGCGAAAAGAGAACGAGACTGGAGATTGCCCTTGGACTTGTCGTTGTCCTGTTGCTCTATCTAGTCGACTGGCACGCACAGGGTTGACGCGCCTGGCGCGTGCGCATCGCCCGGCAGTCGGTCACCCGGATTTTTGCAAAGGGGATGGAAGCGGCCATGGACGAGGTCGCCGAGGCTGTCCTTCATGGTCTTGAGCAGGCGTCTTGTCTCCTCGCCGCAGTTCGGCAGGACGTGCGCGAAGCAGGAATAGGCGAGCGTGCAGAGCGCGAGCGGGTTCTCCAGCCGCCGGAAGGTCCTCACGCGGGCGCCCTCTGTCCTGAAGCACTGCTTGACGTCCTAGAAGAGCACCTCGACGCTCCTCCTGAAGATTTATTTTCCCCCTTTATTGGCTCTGGTGAATATCAGGGATAATTTATCCCGGATTTTCCGGGTGAACATTTCCCCAAATTGACGGACTGGCGGCAAATATGGTAATATCGAAAGGCCTGTTGGCGGGGCCTGTTGGGTGGCGGCAGGCACTGATCTTTGACATTGGCGCGTGGCTCATGCACGCGCCTCCGGCTGATTGGCCCGTGAGGGTTGTCGGCAGAACCTCGGGGAGTCGTTGTATACGAGAACGACCGAACGAGGGGGTGGTTCATCCCAAAAGGACCCACCAGCGTACGCAATCTTGCGTATTTGGCTTTGACAGAAAACGACCAAATTTCCAAACCGAAGCTGGATATGTGGGATGCGTCACGTGGTCATCACGTGGCGTGTCTTCTATTTCTTTTGTTTCGGTTAAGGCGCTTGGTCGTGCCTCTGTCAGAACATTGATGTAGGGGCACGCCACTTCCTTTTTCGCGCCGGGTGGTCGGGCCATTGTCAGGAGGCGCGGAATGCGGAGGAGTTGAAGGATTGCATGTGCAAGACGCATGATATGCCCGAAGTCGCGGGGCAGGCTGGCGAGAGTCGCAATATGTTCGACCGAATCGGCGACTTTTTCTTGAGGATGATCAAAGGCGTTTTGATATTTGCCTTTCTCAAGGTGCCGTGTTTCATCTGGAGGAACATCATCAACAGAAAGGTATGGCAGCTTATCAAGAGTTTTTCGCGCATGTGTTTCTACGGTGCTCTGTGGTTATTGCTGGTATTTGGCATGTGGATGACTTTTGATCTTCAGACATTCATTTCTTTCTGGTCATTCGTCGGCCTGGGCACGGTGAATGCCTTGGCTTGGATTTGGGCGATTATATGTACCTATGCAAATGGGGCGTGGGTTACGGTTGCATTGCTTGGATCCGTTTATGGAATAGTCGCAGTGCGGCAAAGAAAGTCAAAGCCGGCAGATGGCGGAAGCACGTCGTCGGATGCTGCCGCTCCTGGCACTGAATCAGTGCCCGCTCTGACATCAAGTCCGGAGGAAGATGCCGAGAAGTGTAATGAACTCAAATGAGGTTTTGAAATTATCTCCAGGTTCAACAGCCTCTCATTTTACTTACTTCTTGATTTAAACGAGAACCACCAAACAAAATAGTAAAACAATGTCAGCAGTCTATCGAATCGAAGAACGCAAGTGCGCCACCTGCCGGTGGTGGAACGGCGAGCGCGGAATCGAGTTCCGCGCCAACAAGCCCTTTTACGTGAAGGTCGGCAATTCCAATTCAACTTGCATGGCCAAGTCGAACGGCTCGGCTTCGGCGGCAACCACCTGCCCGAAATGGACGCAGTGGGAGAAAATCTAAAGTTTATAAAGGAGGTAACTCAAATGATGTTTGCTGCTGTACCAGTCATCGCCGTCCCAATTTGGATTGTTGTGGGTTGCGTTTCTGCAATCTTTGCCTACATGGCCGCCCACAAGTGGCTTAAAAAGGATTCGCATCGTGACATGATTATATTTATGGGCCCCAAGGGACAGGGGAAGACAGAACTTAAATCAGCTTTGTTGAAACAAGGGTTTAATGAAAACCGCCAGGGGACAGGCGTGCGTGTTTATAATGAGAAATATTCCATTGATGAAGACGATATTGGTTGCAAGAAGATAGTGGCGCTTGATAGTGGGGGAGAAGAAACCCATATTCGTGATTATGTGAATAAAGCTGTTGAGTATATAGACGAAAAAAGACCTGACTATGTACTCATTGTGTTGGTGCTGAAGCGAGATTTCTTGCAGGGGGATATTGTAAGTGTATCAGATAAAGTGGGGGAGTATCTATATTATATTACTGAGGCATTTGATAAAAATGATTGCAAGTCCATGCAAAAACGTTATCAAGATGGCTGGTGGACTTACGTTATTGCAACGACACATTGCGACAGGCCAACTAATGATGAAAAGCAAAAGATTGCCCAGATTGAAGAAAGAATTGATGAGAAACGTTATCGCGGTTTGCTAGGGCATTTTGTTGACCGAAAATTGAATGGGTATTTTGAGTTGTCGCGGTCGGAGTTCCGAAAGCAAGCAATAATTTGGATTGTTAAGATTTTAAAGCTCATGCACAAGGAATGATGCCATGATAATCTACTTGTATACTGAAAACTTTGAAACCAAACGATTTGATTTGTTCAAGTTCGTGTCTGGTCGTCTTGACATTATAGATGATGAGGAAGAATATTCACGAGGCATGTCTATGATGTTGGATCTGGAATGCATTGAGGAGGTTGATAAAGATGGTGTTGCTGCCGTAGGTGGTGTCTATGGGCGACTGAAAAAGACATACGTATCATTTAAGGTTCTCATTAATGAGTTGGCACCAAGTGGAAGGGGGCGTCTTATTTTTGGTAGCACCGAGCCCAGCTTGTGTTTTCATTACCCTTGGTCTAACAAACAAGTTCCAAGAGAAGTCAAGGAGGCAATAGAGCAGTTGATGCAAAGAAACAATGTTACGGTTCCATGCGAGCGATTGGAAAATCTTGAGCAATGTGTCACAATCGCTAAAAAGCAGTGTTGGAAAAAGTTGGTAATGTGGCAAAGTCTGGGATGAGTTTCTGTTGATACGCTGCCACTATCGT
>JBJEWF010000021.1:0-5897 GCA_051884915.1 Kiritimatiellia bacterium | reverse complement strand
TCAGTTCGTTGTCCAGCACGAACCGCCGCGAAGCGAGACGGACGAACGAAAGTTCACAGGGATTGATGGCGGCCGAAGCGGACGGCCGCGCCGCGAACAGCGCGACGAACAACACGGCGAGGCGAATGAAAGTTCTTCTCATTGTCGCGCGTGGGGACTGTCCCCGTTGTCGTCCGGACATCCGGCGATGGGTCTTCGGGCAAAAGCCCTTTGCGAGCGACACGACCGTCGCCCCCGCGGGAACGTGCGGACTGAACGCGCGGCAGACCTCCTCGAAATGCCGCGACGGCACCGCGATCACCACGATGTCCGCATCCTTCACCGCCGACGCCGGATCCGCCGTCCACGTGATGGCTGCGCTCAGCCTCTCGCCCGGTAGGTACTTCGCGTTCATCCCCGTCCGGCGGATTTCGTCCACGTCCTCCGCGCTGCGCCCCCACACCGTGACGCTGTGCCGGGCGTTCGCCAGCAGAACGGCGTTCGCCGTCCCCCAGCTGCCCGCGCCAAGAATCGAAATGTTCATCGCTCTCTACCCCCTGTACTTGAGCCGGGCGAAGATGCCCCTGCCGTTGGCGGGAGGGTCCCGGGCTAGAGGTCGCGGCGGAACGGGCCGAGCGGCAGCCCCGCCTCGTTCTTCAACGTGCCGTGCACGCAGCTCTTGCGCATGTAGGCGACCTTCTTCGGCGTCATGCCGGCGGGCACGGTCAGCTCGACCCTGTTGCTCCGGGCGATGGGCCTGCTGTCCACGGCCACGTACCGGCCGTCCTCGCCCGCGAGCTCGAAGCGGAGCTTGTAGGTGCCGTTCATGCACCAGTCCTCGACGTTCTTGAAGGTGAGCATCACCGTCTTCCCGTCGTCGGACTTCGCGGCCGTGTCGAGAACCGGCGCGTCGCACTTGAGCTGCTTGAAGCCGTAGATGCGGTTGAGCGCGAGCGCGGCGAGGCGCGTGCCGACCGTGCGCTTGTCGCCGGGGTGGATGTTGTCGATCTCGCCGACGTCGGAGAGCGTGGCCATGCCCGCGTTCGGGGCGTAGTCGAGCGCCCAGCGCTCCATCTCCTCGCGGATCTGCGTCTCGCCGCCGTCCTTCTCCTCCGACGTGTAGCCGTAGGGGGCGATCTGGCAGATGAAGAACGGCATCTCCGGGCACTCGAACGCCCGGCCCCAGCCGGCCCGCAGCGTCTCGAGCATCTCGTAGTACTCCCGCCACTTGCCGCGGTTCGTGCAGCCCTGGTACCAGATCGCGCCGCGGATGCCGTAGGGGGCGAGCGGATGGATCATCGCGTTCCAGCAGGCGCGCGGACGCTGGTGGAGGTCGGTCTTCTTGCCCGTCTGCTTCTCCCGCTCGAGCTCCTTCGCGCTCGCGACGATCGGACGGGTGGCGAGTTCCTTGAAGCTCTTCGACGCGGCGTAGGCTTCCGGCGGAATCCACGTCTCGATGCAGGATCCGCCCCAGGCGCTCTCGATCACGCCCACCGGAATCTTGAGGGCGCGGTAGAGGCGGATGGCGTAGTGCCACGCGGCGCCGGAGAAGTCGCCGCCGTTGCCGGGCGTGAACGCGAACCAGTTCAACCGGTCGTGATCCTTGGGCTCGGGACTCCAGCACTCGTACATCCGCACGCCGCGGACATCCGGCTCGTTCGTGAGGGCGAGGTCGTAGTAGCCGTTGCGCTCGCGTCCGGCGTGCTGGCCGATGCGGGGCGTGGGCCACATCGCGAACGTCATGTTGGACTGCCCGCCGCACAGCCACACCTCGCCGACGACGGCGTTGGTGTAGACGAGCCGGTCGCCCGCCGACGAGGAGATCGCCATCGCGCGCGGCGTCGCATCCGCCGGCATCGCCGGCAGGTCGACGCGCCACGCGCCGTTCGCGCCCGCCGTGGCCTTGACCGTCGCGCCCGCGAAGGCGACCGTCACCTCGGCGCCGGCGTCGGCCTTGCCCCACACCGCGACCTTCCGATCGCGCTGGAGCACCATGTTGTGGTTGAAGAGCGGCGCAGGGACCAGCTCGGCGACGAGAGGGGCGGCGGCCAGCGCCGCGAGACCAAGGAAGAGGTTCTGGTTTTTCATGCCGAAAAGTATATCACAATGCCGCGAGCCCTGCTTGCGGCCCCGGCGCCGTCGCGCCGTCCCGCCGGACGACGAACGGGCGTCTGGGGAACGGACTGCCGGGGCGATCAGTCCCGGAAATCGAAGTCGACCGTCACCGGCGAATGGTCGGAGACGGAGAGCGCGAGCGGATCGGCGACGACCGCGTGGCGCGTCGCGTGGATCCGCGGCGTGTGGAAGACGTGGTCGAGGAAGGCCGCGTGTTCGTCGCCCGCCGCGACGAGGCGGCCCGTGTACGCGCCTTCGGCGTTGCGGACGGGGTCGCCGTGCTCGCTCGGACGCGGATCGCGGGCGTCCGCCGTCAGCGCGGCGTTCAGATAGCCCGCGATCTGGAAGACGCGGTGCGGCGCCGAATCGTACGAGCAGTTCAGATCGCCGCCGCCGATGACCGGCAGATCGCCCCACTTCGCCTTCACGCGGTTCACCACCTCCACGACACGGCGCGCGCTGAGTTCGCGGTGGGTCATGCTTTCGAGCCCCTGCTTCCACCAGAAGTGCGTGCCGAAGACGATGAGGCGGCGTCCGCTCGCGCGGTCCTCGAAGACGCCCCACGTGACGCTCTTCTCGACCTGGAGCGCAAGATGGAAAAACTCGACGCCGGAGTCGAGCAGGGCGAACCGCTTCGCATTGTAGAGGAGGGGTTCGTGGTTGCACCAGTTCTTCCGCTTCAGCTTCGCGCCCGTCTTCAGTCCGTCCTCCGCCCCCGCGCGGTAGAACGCCATGTCCTCGTCGCCCCGGACGAGCGCGAAGCCGGCCGCGGAGGCCTTCTTGAAGAGGCGGCTGTCGTACCAGGACTGCGTGACCTCCTGCAGCGCGACGAAGTCGGGCTTTTCGCGGACGATCACCTCGGCGACGCCCTCGTCGCGCGCCTCGACGGGATTTTCGAAGTAGTCTCCCCAGACGTTGAACGTCATGAAGCGCATCGGCGGCGCCTGCGGCGGCGGGGCGACCTGCGGACGCCACGCCGAACGCCAGTCGATCCAGAGCCGGTCCTTCTCGAAGGTCACGGGCAGCCACACGTAGCGGCTTTCCTCGTGGTTCGCCGGATGCCAGATGTCGAACATCGCGATGACTTCGCCCGGACGCCCCGCCACCGGCAGCAGGAAGCAGGACTGCGCGCCCCAGGTGATGTCGGGCCCGAGCCCCGTCTCGGGACACGTCCCGCGGCAGGGGTTGCCGAGGTTCTCCCACGGCCCCTGCAGCGACTTCGCGCGGTAGAGCCGCCCCTTGTTCGGACGCCATCCCGTGCACCCCGAGCCGATGAGATAGTACCACCCGCCCTGCTTGCAGAGCGCCTGCGCCTCGGTGGACTCGTCGACGGCCATCCGCACGCTCGCGCCCGTGTAGTCGAGGAAATCCTCCGTCAGCTCGTCGATGTGCGTCGTGCGGTTCTCCTCCGACGCGAAGATGTGGTAGGCCTTGCCGTCATCGTCGACGAAGAGCGTCATGTCGCGGCTCATCGCGCCGTTCGGACGCAGCGAGCGCCGGAACGCGAACGGCCCCTCGGGACGGTCCGCCACCGCGATGCCCACGCGCGCCGCCTTGTAGCCCTGTCCCTTCAGCTCAAGGTGGAAGAACATCACGTACTGGCCCGTCTTCGGACAGTGGATCACCTTCGGGCGCTCCAGCACGCAGCCGTCCGCGATGTCGCTCTGCGGATCCTCCGAGACGGCCAGGGCCACGCCGCGGTCGTCCCAGTTCACGAGGTCCGTCGAAGAGTAGACGTGCACGCCCACGTGCGCCTTGTTGCCGGCGCGTCCGTAGACCTTGTGCTCGCCGTACCACCAGTAGACGCCCCGGTCGAACATCACGCCGCAGCCGTGCGCGTTGATCACGTGCCCGGACGTGTCGTGCCAGAGGGCGCCCGGACGGATCTCCGTCCGCTTTGCCGACACGGCGCCGCCCAACGCGGCGACCAGGGACAACAGCAACATGCGTTTCATCGTCATCTCCTTATTTTAGATAGCCCCGCCTCGCGAATTCGGCGATGCGGTCCGCCAGCCAGACCGTGAACCCGGCGCGCAACTGGCCGTGCGCATGGAACGTGCGGATGTCGCCGGCGTGGGGAACGCCCGCCTTCCGCAGCTTTCCGCGGAAATTGTAGTAGGTGCTCGTGGGCACGCAGCCATCGGTCTTGGCGAAGGGGAACAGCTGGCAGTAGGCGAGGATCGTGGGGACCGACTGCGGCGTCACGAGGTTGATCGGCGCATACCGCCCCAGCGCCGCGCGCACGCCCGCGACGTCGCCGGCCTCGACGCGCGCACGCAGATCGTCCTCCACCAGCCAGCCCAGCAGCGTGAGCAGGCGGTCGACCGTCCGGGCGTCGAAAAACGTGCCGAGGGGTGGGGGCTGCCCGAAGAGCGGCGCGACGAAGTCCGTGCCCGCGAGATCGACGGGGCCGACGACGTCCACGACGAAGCCCACGCGGAAGTCGTGGCGGAGCCCGAGGTTCAGCGCCGCGGGATTGTCCTGGTCGTAGGCGTAGAGCGTCGCGAGGTGGGCGCCGGCGGACGCGCCGCCGAGCACGTACGCCCGCGCGTTCACGCCGAGTCCGGGGAGCACGTCGGTCTTCAGGAAGGTGCCGAGGTCGTCGATGTCGCGGAGCATGTCGCGGAAGGCCGCGTTCGCGCGCCGCTCCGGCGCGCGGGCGGCGTCCGTGACGTCGTTCTGCAGCTGGTAGTCGGCGTTGACGACGATGAAGCCGCGGTCGACGAGCAGCTTGAAGAACGCCAACGACTCGCCGTCCTTGTCGAAGGGCTGGCACCACGCGCCGCCGTGCAGGTTCACGTAGACGGGGGCGTCGGGACGGAACCCGTCCTTCTCGCCCACGAGGAGGTCGAAGAACTGTCCCGTGCGGTGCGTGTGGAAGGGACGCCCGTCGGGGGTCTTCCCCGTGAACGGGCTCGTGTAGCCCTCGCCCTCGCCGGGCGCGTCGCCGCGCGGGCCGTAGGCGAGGTCGCGGTAGACGCGCACGCCCTGCCAGACGGCGTCGGGACGGCGGTCCGGCGCGCGCGCGGCGGATGCGTCTGCGGCGGACGGCGCGGCCAGGGCCGACGCCAGAACAAGACACCCCAGAACGGCCCCCTTCATGCGCGGCTCCCGGCGACTCATTCCCACTCGATCGTGGCCGGCGGCTTGGACGAGATGTCGTAGACGACGCGGTTGATGCCGCGGACCTCGTTGATGATGCGGTTGGAGATCGTCGCCAGCGTCTCGTAGGGCAGATGCGTCCAGTCCGCCGTCATCGCGTCGATCGAGTTGACCGAGCGGATGGCGCAGGTGTACTCGTAGGTGCGCTGGTCGCCCATCACGCCGACGGACTTCACCGGCAGCAGCACCGCGAAGGTCTGCCAGATCGACTTGTAGTCGGGCAGCTTCCGGACCTCCTCCTGCACGCGGAGATCCGCCTGCTGCAGGAGCTTCACCTTCTCCTCGGTCACTTCGCCGAGGATGCGCACGCCGAGTCCCGGGCCCGGGAACGGCTGGCGGTCGAGCAGCTCGTCCGCCATGCCCATTGTCGCGCTTGGGGACTGTCCCCATTGTCATCCACGGGCGGCGATCTTCGCCGCCGCCCGTGCCCACGTCTGCTTGAATTGTTCGAGCGTCATGTCGGTTTCTCATTGGAAAAGCCGGGAAAATTATACCATAAAACAGGTCCGCACGCGGGCAATGGGTCCGATTGCGCGGGGGCCCGCACATCCACGAATCGTTCCAGATGGCGAAAGCGGCTCAGGGAAGTTCCATCAGATACTGCCGATGGACGTCGGACGGGCTGTTGACCCATGCCGCGT
>JBJEWF010000020.1:0-85247 GCA_051884915.1 Kiritimatiellia bacterium | reverse complement strand
CATGCGGGCTTGGGCTTCAACGTGATTTTCGAATTTTCAAGTGGCAAACTCGGGAAAATCGGCACGGAAAGCAAGCGGCAAGTCGTGGCTTGTGATATAATCTGCGCATGCGTTCGGGCAGTCTCACGTTTTTTTCCGTTTTCGTTTCCATGGCGCTTCAGGCGGTGGACGTGACGTTTCTGATGTGCTACCGGCCCGACCATCCCGAAGATCCGCCGACGAAGCAGATTCTGACGTTCACGGCGGCGCATCCGGAAATCCGTCCGCTCCAGTGGGGCGGGCTGACGCTTCCCGGCGCGGGCGGGCGCGCGACGTTCATGCTGGCGCTGGCGGGCGGAACGGCGCCCGACGTCTACAAGGCCTGGTTCCACATCCTGCGCCACGACATCGACGAGGGGTTCTGCTATCCGCTGAACGAATGGCTCGGCGAAGACGCGGATGGCGATGGCGCGCTTTCCGATGAAGAGGCCACGTGGGAGGGCTGGAAGGACGTGCCCGATCTCTGGCGGCGGGTCGCCACGAAAAACGGCAAGGTCTATGCCGTGGCGACGCCGGGTTTCGCCTACTACGGCATCGTCTACCGGAAGGATCTGGTCGCGGCGGCGGGGTTGGATCCCGAGCGGCCGCCGCGAACGTGGGCGGAATTTTCCGTCTGGTGCGAAGCGCTGACCTTTGCGGACAAGAAGATCCCCGGGGCGACGGTTCCGCGCGGCCAGCGCGCTTTCGGCATCGAAAACCGTCCCTGGGGGTTTCTGCCCTGGGTCGGCGCCGCCGGGGGCGACGTGGTGAGAGCGAAGAATGCCGCGGAGGGCGGGCGCCATGCCGAAACGCAGTGGGAGGCGTGCTTCGATTCTCCGGAATGCCTGAGGGCGGCGATTTTTCTGCAGGGACTGATCGGGAAAGGCGTCGTGCGGGCCCTGCCGCAGCTGTCTTTGCACAACGAAGTCGCCGACTTGTTCGTCCAGGGCGAGATCGTCAGCGTGTTCGGCGGAGAGGATCTCGTGGCCTACCTGACGGAGAATCTCGGCTTCCCCGCCGAGCAAATCGGTCTGATGCCGTTCCCGGCCGCGGACGAAACCTGCCGCCCCGTGCTCCAGGCGCACAGGCATTTCTACGCGATGACGGAGGGTGTCGGCCGCCGGCCCAAGGCCGAACGCGACGCCGTCTGGGCTTGCGTCAGCGAACTGGCGTCGCCCGCCGTCTACGACGAAACGGTCCGCAAGAACGTGGCGGAAGGCCGGGCCCGCTGGTGTCTGCCCGCCGATCTGAAACGCCTGGGATTTGACGAATATCTGGCGGAGGTCCCGGCCGGCATTCGGCAGATGTACGACGACCTGGCCGCGGGGAAGATCCGCGCCGTGACGGAACCTTCCGTCGGGTTCTGGCAGGCGGCGAGCGATCTCGTCGGCCGCCGCTTCCTCGGCCTGCTGCTCAGCGATGCGGGAAGGGATCTGGACTGTGCCGCCGCGTTGAAATCGATCACGGAGGACGCCAATCGCGGGCTGATGTTCGATGCCGACACGCGAAGAATCGCCGCCCGTCGGCCTCTGGCGCGCACGATTTTCGGCATCGCGCTGGCGACCGTTCTCGTCTGCGCGGGACTGGTCGTCCGCAACCGGACGCATGCGCGCCCGCCGGCCGCCCGTCCCGGCGAGCCGGACCGGCGCCGGTTTCTCCCCTGGCTGTTCCTGTTTCCCGCGCTGGCGTCGATCGCCCTGTGGAGCTACTGGCCGCTGATCCAGGGCGCGGTCATGGCCTTTCAGGACTACCGGATTGTCGGGACCGGAACCTGGGAAGGGCTGGACAACTTCATCCGCGTGGCCTCGGATCCCGGATTCTGGAAGGCCTGGGGACGAACGTGCCAATATGTGGCGATCACGTTGGGACTCGGCTTCTCGACGCCCGTGGTCCTGGCGCTCCTTCTGAACGAGATTCCGCGGGGGAAGGTCTTTTTCCGGACGGTCTACTTCCTGCCGCATCTGACCAGCGCGCTCGTGATCATGCTCCTCTGGAAAATGATGTTCGATCCCACGGAGAACGGCATGCTCAACCAGCTGCTGGCCTTTTGCGGAATCGCGCGGCAGACCTGGCTGCAGGATCCCGCCTGGGCGATGACCTGCTGCATCCTGCCGGGCGTGTGGGCCGGCGCGGGCATGGCGTCGCTGATCTACATCGCGGCCCTGCAGAGCCTGCCGCCGGACTACTATGAGGCGGCGGCAATCGACGGCGCGGGCATTCTCGGCCGCTTCCGCCATGTCACGCTCCCGCAGCTGATGCCGCTGATGGTCATAAATTTCGTCGGCGCGTTCATCGCGGCGTTCCAGGGCATGGGGTCGATCTTCCTGCTGACCTTCGGCGGACCGGGCGACGCGACCAACGTCCTTTCGCTGGCGATCTGGAAGGAGGCCTACAACAATCTCCGGTTCTCGACCGCCACGACGATGGCCTGGTTTCTCGGCGTGGCGCTCGTCGGGTTCACCTATCTGCAGATCCGGTTCCTCCGTAAAGTCGAATTCCGCCAGGCCGCCGCCAACTGAATCCCGTGCCATGCGGCATCGCCACGCGGGCTTGCCGCGGCACGACGGGAAGTCGCCGCGCCGGCTCTCCGCGCCGTCCGTCCAGCGGCTGATTTTTTTTTGAAAATGCCCCTTGTGCAAGGCCCAAAGGTATGGTAGAATGTCTGCGTTTTCGACCACACGGGCTCATCGTTCATCGGTTAGGACCTCGGACTGTCGATCCGAAGAGGGGAGTTCGATTCTCCCTGAGCCCGCCATCAAAACCGTCCCGAAGGACGGTTTTTTTGTTATACTCCGCCCATGAGAGAATTTCTGGATGTCACATTGCTGGCCGTCCTTCAAGGGGTCGCCGAATTCCTTCCGGTTTCGAGTTCCGGTCACTTGGTTATCCTGCAGCACGTTCTTGAAGTCCCCGCGGAAATGCGTTTCCGCCTGGAGATATTTCTCCATGCGGGGACGCTGCTCTCGATTTTCGTTTTCTACGCCAGACGGCTTGCGACAACGGTGAACGGCATGATCAGGGGGTGTCGTTCGGATTGGGCGTATGCGGGGAAGATCGTCGTATCGGCGGTTCCCGCCATTGTCGTCTACGGGCTTTTCCGCCGGCAGATTGAAGACCTCGTGACCAACGTCCAGATGGTCGGGGCGCTGCTGATGTTCACCGGCGCCGTCCTGATCGGCACGCGGTATCTGCCGCGCGGCGAACGCGCCGTTGGCGTGTGGCGGGCGTTGGCGATGGGGTTGGGGCAGGCGCTGGCGTTGCTTCCCGGCGTGTCGCGCAGCGGGATGACGCTTGCATCGGCACGCGCCAGCCGCGTGAGCCCGGAGGCCGCCGCCGAGTTTTCGTTCCTCATGAGCACGCCGCTGATTGTCGGCGGCATCGTGCTCGAACTCCTGAAAGGGGACATTGCCATCGGCGGTTCCGGTTCCGCGGGCATGCTCCTTTGGGGGATGGTTTCGGCGGCCGTTGTCGGCTATTTTTCGCTGGCGCTGCTCGTCAAGACGCTCAAGAGCCGCGGATTCTGGCTCTTTGGCCCGTATTGCGTTGTCGCCGGGTTGCTGACGGTCTGTTTCTGCCGGTGACGCGAACTCGCAAAAGACCGCCGCCGGGCGCCGCGCTTCCTGGAAAAGGTTTCCGATCGGCACGGTCGGGGTGGTGGCCGCGCCGGCCGCCGGGAGGTCGCTGGCGATAGTGGGTGCCCGGTTCGTCGGAACCGACTTTCCCCCGTCAACTTTCCTTGCCACTTCTCCTTCGATTTGCTACAATTTCGCCAAACAATAGGCTCATTGTGCCCTCGTTCGGGGGCGCTTTTGCCGTATCTGGATTTTGATGTGGTTTGAAAGGCTTTTTGGATATGAAGGACATGTTGAGAAGGCTGGTGGTCTGGCGCCGCGCCGGTGCGTGCGGCCGGAATCTCCTCTTTTTGCTTGTGTTCGGCCTGATGGCGCTGGCGCCGCAGGGGGCGAGGGGATGGAGCATGATGGGCAATGACCGGATCTTGTTGATGAACAACGATTCGAAGTTTCTTGCTTCAATAACATGCCAAAGCTACTATGATACCAATACGACCGACAAAACATACTGGGTTCACAGTTCGGAAAGCGCGGGCCTACTTCCCGCATTGCTGAAGGGTTACACCCATACGATGTTCAAGCAGGACGGGACGGTTCTATGGCATCTGGTGAACTGCCGTGCGGGAAGCGGTACGGTTCTGCAGTCGACTCGAAACTTCATCCCGTGGTCTCAGACCGCAAAATCGATCTTGGACGGTGCGACAACGAAAATTCCGGCAACGACGGCCGGGGTAAAGCAGGTCGGTTCCGTCAT
The DNA here is from genome assembly GCA_051884915.1 of Kiritimatiellia bacterium. Lineage (GTDB taxonomy): Bacteria > Verrucomicrobiota > Kiritimatiellia > RFP12 > UBA1067 > RUG572. Next base: position 80,903 of record JBJEWF010000020.1, on the reverse strand, counting down.
TTTCCGCAATGCCGGCACTCCAAGCATGCCGTGCGTCTATTCGCCATACTATGAAGAGGGGATCGGAACCATCTACTTCGATGCGGTCAATGCGTTTGTCAACGACCGCACGAGCACGATCACGCTGGAAGTGGCAACGGACGTGACGCCGGAAGCCGCCGAGGAGGGGATTACGCTTCAAGGCGTCGCGACGAACGATTATGGCCGCCTTGACTGGGTGCCCTGCCCCATGGACGTCTTCGCGGTCGAGAACGTCAAGACGCTGGTGCCGTTGGCTTCGGGCGCAACCAACCTGACCTTGGCGTCGGAGGGAACTTATTCAAATTATTTCTACCGCATACGTGCGCAGCTGAACTATCGCAAGCCCATCCGTTTCCGGATCCGCCGTTTGACGTTACCAGGGGGATCAGGTGGAAGTGATAACGCCGGCTTGATTCTTCTGGACAATATCATCGCGTCTTTTCCTCCGATGAGCGCGGTCATTCATCGGTTCGGCTCCGATTTTGACCCGGAACTCAAAGGGAAGGATGTTCTGGGATGTTACGGCGACTTTGACCGGCCGTTCATGAGCGGGTCCGAACAGGCGAAACCATGGGCCTGGCTGAGTTTCCTGACCAATTCCGCAGCCAATTCCGCGGCGCAGAACACCGCGATCACAGTGAGCAATCCAAAGTTGAACTACCGGTGGCGGTACTTGAACCAGATTGTCGGCGACTGGAAGTCCGTGGACATGACTCCGAGTTCGTTTTCCAGCTATTTGGGAGTTGACAGCACCAATATCGTCGGCGGCGCCGGCGTCCAGGTGTCGGAGGGCGTCGGCGATCTGGAATATTACTTCACCGCGGACGTCCGCGCGCCATACTATGTCGTGCAGGACTATGCGTGCGGCGTCAAGTACGGTGCCGGTTGGACCGAAGCCATCACGTCGGTCACGAACCGGGGGGGCGTCAGCAATCCCGCCCTCTATGGCGGTGACGCGCTGACGCCGGCGGGCGGCCGCGACTACTTCGTGCGCGTCCGCGAGGGCGAGTCGCTGTTCGAGCGAGTCGATTTGTGCACGTATCTGGGCACGAACACGTTTGCCGTGACGAACTGTTCGATGGAACTGGTGGGCAACCATACCTGGCGGCTGCACTACTACATGCCCACGAACCTCGCCGCGGCGGGCGAGTCGCTGGGGTTCTGGTTCCAGGGCCGCAACCGGCAGGAGCCGGGTTCCACGACCTACGCGGTCAACACGAACAATTGGTATCTGCGCGAAGCGGTGGCGGAGATTCCGTATCTGCCGTTCACGTCGGTGGCGGGCGGCGAGGAGACGGCGCACGGCAGGATTCCGTTTGACCGGCAGTCGACGCATCTCGTCTTCGAATTCAACGACGAGACGGGCGCTTTCACGATGTCGCATGGCGGCTATCAGGATTTCAACGCGTGGACGGACGCCCAGAGCCAGCAATACGTCGGCAACTATGTGACGACGTCGGGCGTTTCCGACGCGAAGCGGCTCTACACGTGCGATTTCAGCATCTGGGGCCTTACGATGGGGACCAACTCGTGGTGGTCGGAGAACTTCGGTTCGGGTGGTACGGGCGACGGGCTCTATCCGTTTGACGAGCATTTCGCGACGAAGCGGACGCCGAACGGCTGGCAGGCGACGCAGGGCATGTTCGTGAGCACGGACCGCACGAACAGGACGGATACGGCGACGGCGAACACGCGCGCGCTGCAGATGGACGGCGGCGGCTTCGGCGCCATTGAGTTGAGCGATTTGACCGAGAAGAACGTCCCGCAGGGCGTCGACACGTTCTCGTTGAGCGCGCGCGTGGCCCAGAAGGCGTCGTTCAACGGCTTCACGTATTCGTTCGACCACATGACGAGACAGAACTACGCGTTCAGTGCGAAGGTGGCGATGTCCACGGTGAAAAACGGCACGGACATGTCGCCGGCGACGCCGTCGGTGTCGCTCATCGCGAACTACCGGCCAACCAGGGGCTGCTATGAATTCCGCATCCGCCGGTTGACGGCCACGCGGATGGAGCTGTCGCTCTGGAAGTGGCATCAGAACGAAAATGGCACGGGCATGACGTGCACGCGGATGGCGGCGGGCACGGGAAAGGCCAATGGCGTGCTGCCGACGCAGACAACGAAGAATCCGCTGATTACGGCCAACGATTCCGGATCGCCAGCTGGCGACTACACCAGTTTCTCGAACTACATGGTGCCGACGTCGGACACCACGGACGCATGCTACCGGAACTGGACAACCTGCTATGTCTCGACCTACCGGGGCGCGGATGGCGTGATGCACGTCATGGGCGCCATGGCCAAGACGGCCAACAAGAACGGCGCGGCCGCGTACGTGGATCCAGCCCCGGAGACGCGTCCGGCCGAGGCGGACAGCAATTTCGTCTACATCTACTGCACCGACTCGGACGATCCGCTTTTGAAGGGGACGTGCGGCGTGGGTTCGACCGACTGCAAGGCCTACTTCGGCCTGTTGAGCCTGCATGAGACGACGGCCGCCACCACGGTCGACCGCACGACCGCCGAGAGCCTTTATGTCGGGACCGACGACGACTTCGCCGACTCCTGGGCGAACTGGAGCGCGAGCAGCGAGATTTTCACGCGCACGTTGAACTGGACGGAGGGGTATCAGTGGGGTGCGGGCTTGAAGACGCTGGTTCCGGCGGCCGGGCTTGAAATGTTCACCCGGGTGCCGGGATCCGACGACAAGGCCGGCTGGACGAGCCGTGGCATCACGAACGTGGCAACGTTCAACATGACGCCGATCGTGTTCCGGCCCCAGTTGACGGATCTCTGCTACGTGCGGTTGGCGACGGCGGGCGAAGACGAGACGGGAACCGGCGTGGTGGTCGACGATCTCGCGATCAGGCAGTGGCGGGGCCAGACGGATCCGGAGCTGATTTCCGAAGGCATTGGCCTTTCGACGGCGTGGACCTATACCGAAGGCTGGATTACGTCGAACGGCGTGTCGAAGACCGAGCGCGCCCTGCTGCTGCAGCCCCGGCGCGGCAGCGGCGTCTATCCGATGGGGCTGCGCGCGCCGTGGCTGCGAAACGGCATGTCGATGTTCGCATTCGAGTACAAGAACGCCGAGCCCGAGACCTCGCTTCTCCTGCAGATCGCGACGAACCAGGTGAACGGCCGCCTGATGGGCCTGACCTACGGCTCCGATTCGTTGAACGAATCCGAGTGGACGACGCTCACGAATTTCTCCTTCGGCGCGATGACGGCGACGGAGCGTGCGAGCGGCGCGCTCTCCTATTCGATGAGCCTGCGCGCGCCGGTGTCGGGGCTTGTCCGCGTCATCATGAATCCGGAGACGATTCGCGCCGCGACCAATGCGGCGCTGCCGGAGACGTACGGACAGGTCCAGATCACGAGTGCGCTCTGCTACGACGAGCCGGCGCTCGACGACCGCGCGTGGTGGGGCTGGAACCTCCGCACGACGGGCTGGGCGAGCGGCAAGGCAAACGAGTACGCCTATCTCACCGACTGGAGCGCGGGCCTTTCCGCGGGACTCAACTGGTCCGGCACGCTTGAAGACAACCGGGCGGGCGCCGATCTGGCGGATGCGGAAAAGGGACAGTACCGGCAGCACGATCCGTTTGTCCAGAGTCCGCCGTTCGACCTCCAGAGCGGCATCGGCAACGTGAGCATCCGCGCCCGCAAGATGTACGGCGCCACGCAGAGCGTGGACAGCGTGGTCCGGCTGCTGGGGGCCGCCAGCAAAGACGCGCCCGACGAAGACTGGACGGTCATCACCAACTGGACGGTGAACTGCCCGACCTACCAGACGTTCTCCTGGAAGACGTCGGTGGACGAGAGCCCGTACAAGGTGATCCGCCTTTCCGTGCCGGGCGTCAAGGACGGCCGCAACCGGGTCGATCCGCCGGGACAGCGCGTGCTGATCGACGAGGTGTCGATGTTCGAGCCGATCGCGCCGAAGATCGCGCTGATCAACCTTGCGCCGTTCCGCACGAACCTGGGGGACAGCGAGATGGTCATTACGAACATCATGTCGATGGACCAGCAGCCGCTCCTTGGCGAAAGTTGGGGCGTGCAGGTCCAGGTCGAGCCGCAGCAGATGGGCGACGAGCTTGACATGGACCATATCCGCGTCTTCTTCAGCTACAAAGTCGGCGTCGACACGTGGGGCATCACGCAGTGGCTGCCGGCGACGGAGCCGTCCGAACTCCGCCGCGTCGGCACGAACCTCGTGTTCCGTTCCTGCTACGCCGAGGCCGCGTCGATCGTTCCGCCGCAGGAGGACCCGAGCGGAAGCGTGGTGGTGCAGTACTGCGTGACGGCGAAGTACTGGGACAAGAGCCAGGACATCCACCACGACGAACCGCACGTCCACCAGGTGACGGCCTCCGAATGGTCGATGCCGAGCTGGTACCGCGGCAGCAAGGGCGATCTGAACAAGCTCTACGGCGGCGGACTCGACGAGAAGTTTTCGCCGTATACGGTGCTTGAGTCGATTTCCCCGCGTCGGGCGTGGATCAACGAGATCAACATGTACGACGGGCTGGACAGCCTCTCCCAGAATCTGGGGCTGAAGAAGCAGTTCGTCGAGATCGCCGTTCCCGCCGGCAGCGACCTGAAGGGCTGGTGGCTGCAGCTCTTCGACAACAACCACAATTCGGCCGAGTTTGCGGTGTTTGGCAGCATGGGGCTGCCGAGCACGAAGACGGCGAATGCGACGAACCGCTACGTGTTCCTGACGCTCTGCAGCCCGGATACGCAGAAGGCGGGCACGTACGCGACCGACCAGGTCGACGGCGTGTGGAAGTCGAACCTCACGACCGGGGCGCCGGATGGGCAGTTGCGCTACAGCGACCCCTATGGTCTGCGGCTGGTGCGTCCAAGCGGCATTTGGGAACATGAGATCATCTTCTCCGCGACGAACACGTCGACGAGCCGCTACCGCTATCTTTACGACGCCACGAACCTCTGCGCGCAGCTGAACAAGGCGGATGCGACTGCGCGCTGGCGCGATGTCGGCAAGGACGAGACGGCCGGCACGCTGGGCGTCTATCGCAGTCACGGCGAGAACGGCCAGTATCCGCAGGCCGCATGGCAGGACATCGCGAACTGCTCGTGGACGAACAACATGGCGGTGACGCCAGGACGGGTCAACCAGATGGCCAATGGGACGCTGCAGGACATCGACGAGAACTACTACATCCTGCCGAATGGCACGAACGTGTGGATCTACGCCGACGTGAGCGGCGGGCACATCCTCGAAAAGTTCGGCACGAACCTCGTCGAAAACGCGGTCATCGTCCTGCCGATGGAGAACTCGACGAATATCGTCTACGTGCTCGATCGCTGGTATGAAGTCGAGTCGATTACGACGAACGGCGTTCCGGTCGAGGATCTGGCGTCCAAGCTGCACAAGGATGCCGACGGCAATTCGGTGTTCGACCTGAAGACCGTGCGGAGCGAACTCAAGGTTGTGGCGAAAGCGGGGCCGACGACAAAAGACCCGGCCATCGTCGCCGTGAAGGATTCGCCGTACATCGAAGCCGTGCTGGACTGGCTCCAGCAGTTCGACGACAGTCAGGAGATCAAGTTGGCGGAATACTGGTCGCTTTCGGGCGACTACCAGGTGCCGCTGGACCTGGTCGAAATGTACTGGCTGAACATCAACCCGATCGAAGGCGATTGGGTGTTGCGCGGCGGCATGGCCTCCCGTGCGGACGGCGGCTCGGCCGTGAAGGAGAAACTGCCGGTTCCCAAGCCGGGCGGGGGATACGCGACGAATGTCGTCGTGACGGTGAAGTTGATGATCACGAACAAGACCTCGAACGCCGCCTCGCCGCTTTACGGGGTGGCCTACCCGCCGGATCGCCTGCAGGGCCTGGTGCCGGGGTCCACAAGCAACGACGGCGCGGGCAATGTCTACAATCCCAAGACGGACAGCAACTGGACGAGCGTCACGTTCAAGGTGACGGGCGCCCTCCAGTACGGCAACGTGAAGGACCGCTGGGTGCCGCTGCGCTGGTTCGTGTTCGGCCCCGATTCGTTTGACGACGATTTCACGGCGGAGATTGAGATTCGCGACCCGTTCCAGCCCGATTCCCCCGCGGCGGTGGAAGGGTGGGGCGCGCATTCCGACTGTCCGGTCTTCTACCGCTGGAACATCAATCCCGAACTGCGGCCGGATACGACGGAGATGCTGAATTCCAATTCGGTGTTCACCACGACGTCCCCGTGAGACATCCGGCTTTCACCGCCCTTCAACCTCCCAACGTTCAACGTCTGACCTGAAAATGAGCGAATACGATCACCGCGCCATCGAGAAGAAATGGCAGAAGTTCTGGCTGGAAAACAAGACTTTCAAAACGGACGCAACGGCCGCCAAGCCGAAGTTCTACTGCCTCGACATGTTTCCCTATCCGTCGGGCGCCGGTCTCCACGTGGGCCATCCCGAAGGCTACACCGCGACTGACATCCTCTGCCGCTATAAGCGCATGAAGGGCTTCAACGTCCTGCACCCGATGGGGTGGGACGCTTTCGGCCTGCCGGCCGAACAGTACGCCGTCGAGACGGGGACGCATCCGGCGGTCACCACGCGGAAGAACGTCGACCGTTTTCGCGAGCAGATCCGGGCTTTGGGGTTCAGCTACGATTGGGACCGCGAAATCAACACGACGGACCCGAAATACTACAAGTGGACGCAGTGGATCTTCGAGCAACTCTACAAGAAGGGCCTCGCCTACGTGGCGGAAGTCCCGGTGAACTGGTGTCCGGCGCTTGGCACCGTGCTCGCGAACGAGGAGGTCATCGACGGGCGTTCGGAACGCGGCAACCATCCGGTCATCCGCCGTCCGATGCGCCAGTGGATGCTGCGCATCACGGAATACGCCGAGAAACTCCTGTCGGGCCTCGACCGGCTGGACTGGCCGGAAGGCATCAAGGAGATGCAGCGCAACTGGATCGGCAAGTCCACGGGCGCGCTCGTCGATTTCGGGACTACGGTCCCGTCGACCACCATCACCGTCTACACGACGCGCTGCGACACGCTCTTCGGCGCCACCTACATGGTGTTGTCGCCGGAACACAGGCTCGTCGGAGAATGGCTGGCGGACGGCACGATCGCGAACGCCGGGGAGGTCAGGGCCTACCGGCAGAAGGCCGCGATGAAGAGCGACCTTGAACGGACCGAGCTGAACAAGGAAAAGACGGGCGTGAAACTTGAGGGCGTGATGGGCCGCAATCCGGTCAACGACGCCGAGATTCCGATTTTCATTTCCGACTACGTGCTCGCCACCTACGGCACGGGCGCCATCATGGCCGTGCCGGCGCACGATGAACGCGACTTCGATTTCGCGAAGGTGTTCGGCCTGCCGATCTTCCAGGTCGTCGCGCCGGCCGGCTCCGTCCCGCCGCCGGGCGCGGACGGTTCCCCGACCGGCCGTGTTCCCTACACGGGATCCGAGGCCTTCACCGACATCGCCACGGGCGTGATGGTGAACTCCGGTTTCCTGAACGGCCTTTCCGTCGACGACGCCCGCAAGGCGATGGTCAAGTGGCTTGAGGAAAAGGGCGTGGGCCGGGCGAAAACGCAGTACAAGCTGCGCGACTGGCTGTTCAGCCGCCAGCGCTACTGGGGCGAACCGTTCCCGGTCATCCACTGGGAAGACGGGACGCAGAGTCTCGTCGACGAAGGCGACCTGCCGCTCACGCTTCCCGAACTTCAGGACTACAAGCCCACGGGCACGGGCGAACCGCCGCTCGCGAAGGCGACCGGGTGGGTGAACGTGACGCGCGCCGATGGCGTGAAAGGCGTCCGCGAAACGAACACGATGCCGCAGTGGGCCGGCAGCTGCTGGTACTATCTGCGCTACATCGACCCGCACAACGACAAGGCGTTCTGCGATCCGGATTTGATGAAACGGTGGTTGCCGGTCGATCTCTACGTGGGCGGCGCGGAGCATGCGGTGCTCCATCTCCTTTACAGCCGGTTCTGGCACAAGGTGCTCTTCGATCTGGGACTCGTCCCGACGGATGAACCGTTCCAGAAGCTCGTGAACCAGGGCATGATCCTGGGCCTTGCGTACAAGACGAGCCGTGGCGTGTTGATTCCGATGGACAAAATCACCTGGCGCGATGGCAAGCCGTATGGTGCGGAAGAGGGCGGGGCGGAAGAACTGCTTTCGGAGTTCCCGGCGAAGATGTCCAAGTCGCTCAAGAACGTGGTCAACCCGGATGACGTGATTCGCGACTACGGCGCCGACTCCCTGCGCCTGTACGAGATGTTCATGGGACCGCTCCAGGCGGTGAAGCCCTGGAACACGAAGGGCGTCGACGGCGTGTTCCGCTTCCTCAAGCGCGTGAACAAGATGGTCACCGAGCAGACGATCGCGGACCGCCCGCTGACGAAGGCCGAGGCGAAGACGCTGAACGCGACTATCAAAAAAGTCGGCGAAGACCTGGACGCGATGAACTTCAACACGGGCATTTCCGCGATGATGGTGTTCGTGAACGAATTCGCGGGTCCGGAAAAGGAGCTTCCGCGGGAAGCCGCCGAGAAATTCGTGCTCTGCCTGGCGCCGTTCGCGCCGCATCTGGGCGAAGAGCTCTGGCAGTTCCTCGGCCATGCCGATTCGCTGGCCTACGAGCCGTTCCCGGCGTACGACCCCAAGGCGCTCGCCGAGGACGAGATCGAGATTCCCGTTCAGGTCCTGGGCAAGCTGCGCGGCCGCGTGACGGTTCCGGTGACGGCGACGCCGGCGGAGATGGAGGCGGCCGCGAAGGCGAATCCGGATGTTGCGAAGTTTCTTGCGGGCAAGACGGTCGTCAAAGTCGTCGCCGTGCCGAAGCGCATGGTCAACTTTGTCGTCCGCTGATGCCGCCGGTGAAGACGTTGTCGAAACAAGACGAATCAGAAGGAGATCCCCATGAGTGCAGAATTTGTCGGACTCGGTTATTGCTCGAACGACCACCTCGCCGTGCTGCCGTTCATTCCGATGGACACCAAGGTCCAGATGCTGCGGCATGCCATCCTTGGCGGCGGACCCTCCGCCAACTCCACGGCCGGCGCGGCGGCGCTGGGCATGAGCGCGGCGTACATCGGGACGGTGGGCGACGATCCCGACGGGCGGATGATCCTGGAGGACTTCAAAAGGCAGGGCGTCGACACGTCCGCCATGAAGATACGCAAGGGCGCGTCGAGCGCCATCGCGTACCTGTGGATCGAAGAGAAGACCGGCAACCGCTCGTGCGCGTGGACGCGCGAGGGACTGACCGAGCTTCAGCCCGACGAAGTGGACCTCGATCTGGTCCGCCAGGCGAAGATCTTCCATCTTGACGGCCACAATCCGAAGGGGGCCCTTGCGGGAGCCAAGGCGGCCAGGGAGGCTGGCGTCGTCGTCAACTTCGATGCGGGAACGTTGCGCGACGGCGTGCCGGAACTGTTGCCGTACGCGGATCTGCTGATCTGCAGCGAGGAATTTGCCCTCAAGCTGACGGGTCTTGCCGATGCCGAAGCGGCCGTTCGCAAGATCTTCGAGACCTATCGGCCGTCGGTCGCCGGCGCGACGATGGGCGTTCGCGGGTCGATGACTTTTGACGGCACGAACTTCGTGAAGTTGCCGGCATTCCCCGTGGAGAAGGTTGTCGACACGACGGGATGTGGCGACCTGTTCCATACGGGTTTTGCCATCCGCTGGCTCGAAACGCATGATTTGCGCGAGTCGATGCGATTCGGCAGTGCGGTGTCGGCACTGAAGTGCCGCGGCCTTTCGGGCCGCCCGCCGGCCTGTCCGAATCGTGCGGAAGTAGAGGCTTTTCTTGCCAAGAATTGATTTTTTCAATTTCTGCTTGCATTTTCCACGGGAAAAAGGCATACTGTTGTCTTCAAATTTTGTTCAAGAAAGCAGAGGTTGAAAATGGGTACAGGTCGTACACTCCGTAAAGAATCGCATGTCCGTCCGTGCAAGACGCCGGCCGGCAAGGCCCGCCGTTCGGCTGCTCAGCGTCGCCGCCTGGTGAAATTCGGTCTTCCGGAGGAGGAAGTCAAGCTGATGAGTGCCGAGAATGTCCGTGTCCTCGTTCAGCGTCCGGCTGCGATCAAGAAGATGATTGCCAAGAAGGCCGAAGCGGCCAAGTAAGGCGCGGCCATGACATACGTCCGTTGTTCGGTCGACGAACGGTACGTGAATCCCCTCTTCGAGGTTTTCGATGGAGGGGATTTCGTTTTGTCCTCGTATCGCGACGTCGAAGAGACCGCGACGACGATGCAGATTTTCTTCGAAGATCCGGCCGCTGCGTCCCGCGCGTCGGCGGCGCTGGTGGCGGCGGGGAAGATTGTCGGCCTCGATCTGGCGCCGGAAACGGGGTCGATTCCCGATGAGGACTGGCGTTTCGCCTACCGGAAGCATTTCAAGACGGAGTTCATCTCCGAACGCCTGGCGATTGTGCCCGAATGGGAGGTCGGGCAGTTCCCCGCCCGATTGGCGGAGCGGGGGTGGACGGGGACGCGGAAGCTCGTTCTCGATCCGGGCATGGCATTCGGCACCGGGCAGCACGCAACCACGCGCGCCTGTCTCGAATACGTCGACCTGCTTGCGGCGGACGACGCCGACCGCTCGTTTCTGGATGTCGGTTGCGGGTCCGGGATCCTGGCGATTGCCGCGCGGTTGGAAGGCTTTCGCGACGTGGCGGGTTTCGACATCGATCCGGAAGCGGTCGCGAACGCGAACGCGAACGCCGGAAAGAACGGGCTGACGATCCGCTTCGTCCGCGGCGATCTCTCCAACCAGTCGACGCTGCCCGGCGTGCAGAAGACGGGCGACCGGCAATTCGACGTGGTCGCCGCCAACGTGCTGGGTCCCGTGCTCGTCCGTTTCGCCGACGAGATTGCGCCGCTGGTGGCGAAGGACGGCCTGCTGATTCTCTCGGGCATTCTCGAAGAGATCTATCCCGACGTCAGGGGCGCCTACCTGGCCAGGGGGTTCGCCGAAGTCTCGTCGAAGCTTGTCGGCGAATGGCGCACGGGCCTGTTCAGGCGGACCCGCCGGTTCAAGTAGGCCCGCCGGCTTCCGGGATGCCGCCGGTCTTCCCGCCATGGGGCCGGGGCCCGGACCGGCGGCTTCGTCCGGGCCCGGTCGGCGCGATCGGCCGTCCGAAGCGGAACGGCCGGCGGTTCAATGTTCGTTTTGGGGTTTTCGCCCTATACCGCAAAGGTTCTTTTTTGATAGAATACGGGCCTGATGCTTCAGAGGAACAGACAGTTTGACTTTTGGTACGCCGTTCAGAACACGAACATCGTCCACCATCCCTCGCGCGCGCTGGAGACTTTCGGCGCGACGCGCATCAACTATCGCCATTTGGCGGAACTGTCCGACAATCCCGGGAAGATCCGCATTCGCGAAGGGCGGCTGGAGGCGCAGAAGCCGGCCATCATCACGCCGGAAGCCTATGCGCAGCGGGAAATGGAGGGTTTTGGCGAAGAGGCGCGGAAGTATCTGGACTACCTGAGGGAGAACCGCGGGAGCATCCGCATCCTCCAATACGGGTATCGTCTGTCCCAGGAGGCGTTTTCGGAGCAGATCGTGACGGATTCGCTGGCGGCGGTCACGGCCAGGGTGCTGGAAGACGTCCGCGAGGCGAAGGACGATTTTGCGGCGGTCATTCAGGGCGTTGACGATCCGTGGGACGTGTCGCTCGTTCATTTCTTCTGGCTTCACGCCGGCGCGTCGGCGCCGGTCAACGTGCGGGAATTTGAAGTCGCGCAGGTTCGCGAACGGGCCGACATCCTTCCGCAGGGGGTGCGGGAGGAAGTCGAGAAGGCGTTTGCCCAAGCGCAGGCGAATCCCAATCTGATCAAGGATCTGGGAACCCTTCTCCGCAGGAAGGGCGTGTTCGAGCAGTATCAGGATCGTTTTTTCAGCTTGGTGAGGCGGGGATAAGATGGACGTGAAGATCAGGACGCGTGTCGTGGCGATTGCCAACCAGAAGGGCGGCGTGGGGAAGACGACAACGGTGGTGAATCTGGCGGCGGCGCTTTCAAGGATGCGCCGGACGGTGCTGGTGATCGATCTGGATCCGCAGGCCAACGCGACGACGGGACTTGGCCTGCAGCCCCAGGAGGGCGTGTCGCTCTATCCGTGCCTGATCGGCCAGGTGCAGATTGCGGACGTAATCCAGCCGACGGCGTACGAGAACCTGAACGTCATCCCGTCGGAAGTGAACCTTTCCGGTTCCGAAATCGATCTCGCCCAGCGCCCGGATCGCCTTCAGGTCGTGAGGAACGTGCTGCAGGCCATCCGGGACGCGAATGTGTTCGACTACATTCTCCTCGACTGCCCGCCGTCTCTCGGCATCCTGATGACGTCGACGCTGGCGGCGGCGGATGGCATTCTCGTGCCGATGCAGGCCGAGTATTACGCTTTGGAGGGTCTGTCGACGATGTCGAATCTCATCGAACGCCTGAAGGCCGGCGGCGCCAATCCCGCGCTGGAGCTCAACGGCATTCTGATGACGATGCTCGACCTCCGGACGCGTCTGTCGACGGACGTGGTGGAAGAGGTGAAGAAGCACTTTGGCGACAAGGTGTTCGACACGATGATTCCGCGCAATGTCCGGACCTCCGAAGCGCCGAGTTTCGGCCAGCCCGTGGTCTTCTACGATCCGTCTTGCCGTGGCGCGGAGGCCTATCGCGCGTTCGCGAAGGAATTCGCCAGACGAAATCCGACGCGCGAGACGGCCCCCGCGGAGTCCGCATGTGCCGATTTCGCGCCGCCCGCGGCCCCCGCGGATCCCACGGGGCCCTGATTTCGATTCCCCTTGTCATCTCGCCATGATAAGACTATAATGGTGCAATTCTATCACCAACAAGTGGAGTTCCACATGAAGAAACTGACGATGGCATTGATGATTCTCGGCGCGGCGCTTTCGCTGTCGGCCAGTCAGGACGGCCATGTGATGCTGTCCGTCTTCTCTCCGGGGCAGATTCCCGTCGCCACGACGTCCGTCAACGGGTTGCGCGTGAGCCTCATCTACGGCGAATGCCAGAACGTCAACGGTCTTGACGTCGGCCTCGTCGGCCGCACGCGGGAGCGCGCGAACGGGCTGCAGGTCGCGGCGTGGAGTTCCGTGGGCACGGACGCCGCGGGCGCGCAGTTTGGACTCGTCAACCTCGTCGAAGGCGATTTCGAGGGCGCCCAGTTCGGGCTGTGGAACGGCGCCGACGGGACCGTGCGCGGTTTCCAGCTGGGACTCGTCAACCAGGCGTATGCGATGAAGGGTCTCCAGCTTGGGCTGTGGAATGTCATCGGGGAGGGCGATCGCATGCTGCCCTTCTTCCCGATCGTGAATTTCGGCTGGTGAGGGCGCATTGAAGAGCGGCATGTTCACGCGAGGGCCCCGGACGATGCCGGGGCCGTTTTAATATGGGTGGAATATGGAAGAAGTCAAGGAGTCGGACACCGGCCGCCATTTTCTGCGGCAGTGGATTGAGGAAGACCACCGTGCGGGGCGTACGGGCGGAACCGTGGTGACGCGGTTCCCGCCGGAGCCGAACGGCTACATCCACATCGGACATGCCAAGGCCGTCTGCGTGGACTTCGGGATGGCGAAGCAGTTCGGCGGCGAATGCCACTTGCGCCTGGACGACACGAACCCGACAAAGGAGTCGGACGAGTTCGCGCAGAACATCAAGAACGACATCAACTGGCTGGGGTTCCAGTGGTCCGGCGCGGGCGATTCCGGCGAAGCCGGCTTCTACAACGCGTCGAACATGTTCGACAGGATGTACGAAATCGCCGAGAATCTGATCAGGGCCGGGCAGGCCTATTGCTGCAATCTGGGACAGGACGAGTGGAAGCGCTACCGTGGCGTTCCGGAGAAGCCGGGCACGCCGTCTCCCTCGCGCGACACCGATCCGGCGCGCAATCTGAGGATTTTCCGGGAGATGCGCGACGGCAAGTACGCGGACGGGGAATGGTGTCTGCGCGCGAAGATCGACATGGCCTCGCCGAACATCCATTTCCGCGATCCGGTGATCTACCGCATTCGCCACGTTGCGCATTACCATCTGGGGGACAAGTGGTGCATCTATCCGATGTACGACTTCGCCCATCCGATCGAGGACGCGCTGGAGGGCGTGACGCATTCCATGTGCACGTTGGAGTTCGAGGTCCACCGGCCGCTTTACGATTGGGTGGTCGACCGCCTCGACGAAATGGGCATGCTCGTTGTCCGCAACGGCGTGAAGATCCGGCCGCGGCAGCGCGAATTCGCCCGCCTCAACATCACCTGGACCGTGATGTCCAAGCGGCTGCTGCTCCAGCTCGTGACCGAGAAGCACGTGTCGGGATGGGACGATCCGCGCCTGCCGACGGTTTGCGCGATGCGTCGCCGCGGGTTTCCTCCCGCGGCCATCCGCGAGTTCTGCGACCGCGTTGGCGTGACGAAGGTCGAGTCCGAAAGCGATCCCGCCCTGCTGGAATGGTGCGTGCGCGAAGAGCTGAACCGGACGGCGACGCGGCGCATGGCCGTGCTGGATCCGGTCAGGCTTGTCATCGACAACTGGCCGGAAGGGCTGGTCAAGGAGGTCGAGTCCGCGAACAATCCGCTCGACGGGGCCGCCGGCGTGCGCAGAATCCCGTTTGGCGGGACGGTGTGGATCGACCGCGCGGACTTCATGGAGGTGCCCGAGAAGAAGTTCTTCCGCCTGGCGCCCGGCCGGGAGGTCCGTCTGCGCGGCGCCTGCATCGTCACCTGCACGTCGGTCGAAAAGGACTGCGAAGGCCGTCTCGTCGAAATCCACTGCACGTGGGACGAGGGCAGCTGGGGCGGCAACGCCTCCGATGGACACAAGGTGAAGGGAACGATCCACTGGGTCGACTGCGCGACGGGCGTGTCGGCCGAGGTCCGCCTCTACGACCGTCTCTTTACCGTGCCGAATCCGCTGCAGGACGGTCCGGAAGGCTTTCTCAACTACCTCAATCCCGATTCGCTCAAGAAGGTTTCCGCCTATGTCGAGCCCGCCTTGGCGCAGGCCGCGCCGGGCGACCGGTTTCAATTCGAGCGCACAGGCTATTTCGTGGCCGATTCAAAGGATTCGAGGGCCGGCGCGCCCGTCTTCAACCGGACGGTGGTCCTGAAGGATTCCTACAAGCCCAGCTGAAACGGCGGTGAAGGCGGAATGCAGAAGGTCGGGGCCGCGTGCTGACGGTTGAAGACATAGAGGCCGAGCTGGATCGGACGCTGCCGGCGCCGGACGCCCGTCCCCAGGCGCTTTCCCGGGGCATGCGGTGGGCGGTTGAAGGCGGTGGCAAGCGGTTGCGGCCGCTGGTCTGCCTGGCCGCCGCGGAGGCGGTGGGCGGCAGGGCCGAGGACGCCCTTGCGCCGGCCTGCGCGGTTGAACTGCTCCATTCCTACACGCTCGTCCACGACGATCTTCCCGCCATGGACAATGATGCGGAACGTCGCGGCAAGCCAAGCGTGTGGGCGGAATTCGGCGAGGCGACCGCCATTCTCGTGGGCGACGCGCTTCAGGCGCTGGCGTTCCGGACGGCGGTCCGGTCGCCGCGGAACGTGCCCGAAATCGTCTCCGAACTCGCCATGCGCGGCTTTGGCGTCGTCTGCGGCCAGGTCGTCGACGTCTCCCAGGCCTCCCTGTCGGCCCGGACGGATCCGTCGTCCAGTCTCGACTTCATTTTCGAGCACAAGACCGCCGACCTGTTCATGGCGGCCGCCTGCATGGGGGGATGGGCGGGCGGCGGTTCGCCCGGGCAGGTTGAACGGCTGCGCCGGTATGCGTTCCATCTGGGGATGGCTTTCCAGTACGAGGACGACCTGCTGGACGGCGAGGACGGCGCGTTCTCGTCGTTGTGCGTGCTCTCGCGCGAGGCGGTGGGCGCGCGCGTGCGGGAGGAGACGGCGGCGGCCATCGCGGCGCTGGCCGGGCTGCCGGGACCGACCGAGTTTCTCGCTTCGCTGGCCAGGCGATTGATTGGCCGCAAAAAGTAGGGTCAAGGAAAGGAAAGCTGGCATGAAGAGACGGAATTTTCTGGCGGGGGCCGGACTGGGCGCTTTCGCGGCCGCGCTGCCGGCGCGCGGCGCCGTTCCGCCGGGGACGGCGACCGACACGCGCTTCAACGTCCGGGACTTTGGCGCGACGGGCGACGGCAGGACGTCGGACACGGCCGCCATCCAGAAGGCGCTGGAGACGGCGGGGGGCGTTGGCGGGACGGTCTGGTTCCCGGCGGGCGTCTACCGCTGCCATGGCCTCAGGGTCCCGCCGCACGTGACGCTTCTCGCGGATCCCGTGTGGATCTTCCAGGGCGCCAAGGCCGGCGCCGTCCTCGAACTCGACGATCCGTCGGCGTCATGCCTGCTGGACATCACGGGGGCTTTTGGCGTGCACGTGCACGGACTCGTCCTCAACGGCCTGCGCGAAACGCCGCAGCCGGTCCACGGCATCTATCTCAACAACGAGGAGAAGTGGAGCCGGAAGGAGGATTCGTTCGTCTTCGACGACATCAAAGTGATGAATTTCTCCGGACACGGCATCTACCTCAAGCGCATCTGGCTTTTCATCATCCGCCATAGCCAGTGCTACCACAACAAGGGCGACGGCGTGCGCATCAACGGCTGGGACGGATTCGTGACCGACAACCAGTTCTCCGGCAACGGCGGCAACGGATTCGGCTGCGAGGGCGCCGGCGCGACCGTGATGTTCACCGCGAACCGCGTGGAGTGGAACCATGGCTACGGGCTTCTGCTGGGCGGCGGCGACGACTGGAACGTGACCGGCAACTCCTTCGACCGCAACTGGGGCGCGGGCCTCTGCGCCATCGGCACGCGAGCCGTCACCGTGACGGGCAACGTGTTCCGCCGGTGCGGCAAGGATTCGAACCTGCTGGCCGAAGGCGAGAAGTCCTGCCAGGTCCGCCTGGAAGGCTGCCGGGGCCTGACGATGGTGGGCAACACCTGCCTGGCCGGGCGCGACGATGGCGGGAAGGGCCTCTACACGCCCCAGGTCGGCTTCATCCTCAAGAATCTCGCCTATTCGGTCGTCAAGGACAATGCGCTCTACCACGGCTACATGCAGGACATGGTCGTCGACCTGGGCGGCCATGGAGACGGCTACGTCTTCAAGGACAACGTCGGCTGCCCGATGAAATGACGGACGGGACAGCGGCCGATTTCACCTTTCACCTCCAAATTCCCGCTTCTATGGAAACGATTTACACCGTGTTGGGCATCGTCGCCTGCGTGCTGCTGTTCTCGCTGGCGGTCTTCATCCACGAATTCGGCCATTTCATCGTGGCGAAGGCGCTTGGATTCAAGGTCGAAGTGTTTTCGATCGGATTTGGTCCCGCGCTCTGGAAGAAGTCGCATGGCGGCGTCGAGTATCGCATCTCCGCGATTCCGTTTGGCGGCTATGTGGCCCTGCCGCAGCTGGATCCGGAGGGCACGAAGGCGATTGAGAACGGAAGCACGGAAACTGACGGGAAACTGGAGGAGGCGCCGGCCTGGAAGCGCATCGCCGTGGCCTTCGCGGGGCCGTTCGGGAATGTCGTGCTGGCCGTGGCGCTGGCCTTGGGGCTTTCGCTCGCGCCGGCGGCGCGCTTCGGCGAGACGCCGGCCGTCATTGGCGAGGTCGTTCCCGGGGGGCCTGCCGCAGTGGGCGGCCTCCAGTGCGGCGACCGCGTTGTGGGCGTCAACGGGCATGGCGTCCGCACGTGGACCGACATGCAGACGGAACTGCAGATTTCCGGCGGCAAGGATGCCGCGTTTGAGGTTGAACGGGCCGGCGGGACCGTCACGCTGAGCATCCGCCCCAAACGGGACGAGGTCACGGGCGCGTGGTACATGCTGGCGCTTTCGTCGACGAATCTGACGACGGGCGCGTCGGCCTGGATGCCTTCGCGCAATCCGCTGAAACAGCTCCGGTGGGACGTGATGTCCATCTCGCGCGTCTTGAAGGCGCTGGTGACGCCGCGCGAGGCGGGGGCCGCCGCCAATGCTCTCGGCGGTCCGGTGATGATTGCCGAGGGGCTCTACCGCCAGGTCCGCCATAACGGGTGGGACGCGATCGGCTTTCTCCGTTTCCTGAACGTCAACCTGGCCATGTTGAATCTGCTTCCGATTCCCGTGCTGGACGGCGGGCTCATCCTCTTTGCCCTTTTCGAGCTGCTGTTCCGCCGCAAGGTCTCGAAAAGGATCGTCGACGGCCTTTCCCTGGGATTCATGTGGCTGTTCCTCGCGCTGATGGTCTTTCTGGTGTTCCGCGACGTCCGCCGTTCGGTCCGGATCCATGGCGCCCTGGCGGATCTCGAAGTCCGCCGGGAGGCCGAAGGACGGCGGCGGCTTGCCGCCGGGAATTTCAGGCCGGCGTTCGATCTGGGCGGGTGCCCGGCGGCTGTGACGAACGCGGCCGCGGTCGCGTCTCCCGGCAAGGAGTGAGGCGGGTTGGCGACGCGGTTCGAGACGCGTGTCGTGCGCATTGGCGGTCTGCCGCTTGGCGGGGGCGCGCCCGTGTCCGTCCAGACCATGGCCACCGCGGACCCGCATGATGCGGCGGCTCTGTCCGCGCAGATCCGGCGTTGCGCCGAAGCCGGGGCGGATCTGGTGCGGCTGACGGTTCCCGACGCGGAAGCCGCCCGCGTGCTCGGCGCCGTGCGCCGGTCCTCGCCGGTCCCGCTGGTCGCGGACATCCATTTCGACTACCGTCTGGCGCTCGCCTCCATCGCGGCGGGGGTCGACGCCCTGCGGCTGAATCCCGGCAACGTCGGCGGCCGCGAGAACGTCCGCGCCGTGGCGCGCGCGGCGAAAGAGCGCCACGTCCCCATCCGCATTGGCGTCAACGGCGGATCGCTGGAGCCGGGAGAGACGCTCGTGTCTTCGGCATTGAAGCACGTGAAGCTGCTGGAGGACGAGGGGTTCCGGGAGATCGTCGTTTCCGTCAAGGCGAGCGACGTGCCGCGGACGCTGGCGGCCTACCGCGAACTCGCCGGGAAGACGGATTGCCCGCTCCATCTGGGCGTGACGGAGGCGGGGACGTTCCTCCCCGGCACGGTCCGTTCCGCCGTGGCGCTTGGCATCCTTCTGGCGGAAGGCCTCGGCGACACGATTCGCGTGTCGCTGACGGACCGGCCCGAACGCGAAGTCCGCGTGGGCCTGGAGATCCTCCGGGCGCTGGGCCTGAGGGCGCCGGGGGCGGCCGTCACGAGCTGTCCGACGTGCGGCCGGACCAGGGCCGACGTCTGCGCCGTCGCGGCGGCGGTGGAGTCGGCGCTGGACGCCCATTACCGGAAATTTCCGCACGCGCCGCGGCCGCGCGTGGCCGTGATGGGCTGCGTGGTGAACGGTCCGGGCGAGGCCCGGAACGCGGACATCGCCTTGTGCGGCGGCACGGGCGAGTTTCTGATCTACGAGCGCGGACGGCTGGTCGGGCGCTGCCCCGAAGCCGATGCCTGCGCCGATGTGGTGAAACGAGTCCAGAATTGGAGGGAGTAGCATGAGACGAGCATGGTCGGGTTTGCTGGTGGCGGCACTGGCGGGAACGGGATTCGCGGGGGCGGAGGTCCGGGCGTTCTGCCCGTATGGCGTCTGCGCCCACGTGACGCGAAGCGAACGCGGCGCGCATCGTCTGAAGGGCACGCTCGACGCGATGGAGATGGCGGGCATCCGGTATGTCCGCAGCGATTTCGATTCCCAAGCCGTCCGCCGTGCGGACGGGTCCTACGATTTCACGGGCTACGACCGTCTGCTGGACGAACTGGAAGCTCGCGGGGTCACGCTGCTGCCGATTCTCTACGGCTACGATCGCGGTCGTCCGCCGGCGGACATGGAGACGTACAAGGCCTACGTCCGGACGGTGGTGTCGCACTATGCCCGCCGTCTGCCCGTGTGGGAAATCTGGAACGAGGCGAATCTGGACGGGTTCTTCAAGGGGGCCGATCCCGTATACTACGCGAAGGTGCTACAGGCCGCGTACGAGACGATCAAAAGCGTCGATCCGTCGCTCCGGGTGACTTTTACGGGGACGGCCGGCGTGCCGCTCGACTACATCCGCCGGGTTTTCGAGGCCGGCGCCGCGAAGAGCTTCGACATCATGAACGTCCATCCCTATTCGCATCCGGCGCAGCCCGAAGGCTCGATGGACGTGAAGACGGAGAAACTGCGCGAACTCATGGCGGAATTCGGATGCGGCGACAAGCCGATCTGGTATTCGGAAATCGGCTGGCCGACGCATTCCGTCAAGGTGACGTTCCCAAGCATCATTCTCGCCGGACTCAAGACGGCCCGGCCCGGACAGACGTCCTGGAACGTGGTGCTGGCCGACGTGAAGAGCGATGGCGCGGATCCGGAACAGACTCTTGCCAATGAACTTCTCGACATCCTGCCCGCCGGCAGCGCGGTTCGCGCCTGCACGCAGAAGGAAACCTGCCGTCTGCTGGCCGCGGGCGGCGTCGACGCGGTCGTCTATCCGTTTGACGAATCGTTCCCCGCGGACACGCTGGACGCCGTCAACGCGTTCATCAGGCAGGGCGGCGTGCTCGTCGATTTCGGCGGGCTGCCCTGCTATTTCGGCCGCCGCGGAGCCGAATCCGTCGCGGGCATGCAGCATGGCGGCGCGGCGGGGCGCTTCCCGTTCGGGTTCCGCGCCTGGTGGTGTGACAAGAAGGGGACCTATCCGGAAGAGGCCCCGACCTTTGCCACGCCCGCCGGTCTGGCGGCCGGCGTGAAGCAGGAGCCGACGGGCTTCCCGGCCAAGCGTTTCCTGGCGCCCGACCGCATCGGCGCGACGTCCGAATGGATCCCGCTCGTGGCGGGCAAGACGACGAATGGCGTCGATCTCGTCTCGGCGGCCGTCATCCGCTACCATGGCGAACGGACGGGCGCCGCCGTCCTGTGTTCGCTCTATCCGTCGCGGGGCGTGATGGCGGGGACGAACAACGAGGAGAATCAGGCGAAGTTCACGGCGCGCGGCCTCGCCATCGCGTTCGCGGAAGGCGTGGAGGCCTATTTCCCCTACAACCTCCGTTCCTTCGAGGACGACCCCTATTACAGCGAACACCATTTCGGGTTGATGCATGCGGATTTCACGCCGAAGCCGGCCTACGCGGCCTATGGCGCATTCACGCGGATGCGTCCGGCGGGTTCCGTCCAGACGCCCGGCCCCTGGCATGACGCCGACCGCCGGTTCTTCTTCCCGCAGTGGACGCGGCCCGATGGAACGAAGGCGGGAGTCGTCTGGTGCGTCGGCGAGCCCCGGATCCGGCAGCTGACGTTCACGGGCGGAACGCCGACGTTCTACAACTACGCGGGGCGCAAGATCGCGTTCCGCGCGGTCGGCAAGCAGGTCTGGTCGGTTCTGTTCTCCGATTCGCCGGTCTATTTCTCGGGGGCCGCGCTCGTTGGCGCGCCTGGGACGGCAAAGTGAACCGGCCGGATCTGACAGGTCTTGAGCCGTCTCTGGGGGCGGCCGTGCGGCGAATCGCCGAACGGGTGCGGGCGGCGGGAGGGCGCGCGCTGATGGTCGGCGGTTCCGTCCGCGACCTGCTGCTGGGCGGGATCGCGGTGAAGGACGTGGACCTTGAGGTGTTCCGCCTCGCGCCGGAACGCCTGCAGGAAATCATTGGGGCGGAATTCGCTTTCGACGCCTGCGGGCTTTCCTTTGGCGTGCTGAAACTCAAGTCCTGCGCCATCGACGTGTCGCTGCCGCGGCGCGAGTCGAAGCGCGGCATCGGCCACAAGGGATTCCTGATCAATTCCGATCCCGGCCTGTCCGTTGCCGAGGCCGCGAGCCGCCGCGACTTCACGGTCAATGCGATCTACTACGACCCGCTCGACGATCGTCTTGAGGACCCGTGCGGCGGCGTCGCCGACCTGGAACGTCGGATTCTGCGCCACGTCTCGCCGAAATTCGCCGAGGATCCGCTGCGGGTGCTGCGCGGCATGCAGTTCGTGGCGCGGTTCGCCCTGGCGCCGGCGCCGGAAACGGTCGAAATCTGCCGTCGGACGGCAATCGAGGATCTGCCGCCGGAACGGATTTTCGCGGAGTGGGACAAACTGCTGACGAAAGGCGTCCACATCGGTTCGGGCCTCGCCTTTCTGCGCGCAACGGGCTGGGTGGACCATTTCCCCGAACTGGCGGCGCTCATCGGCTGCCGGCAGGACCCCGAGTGGCATCCCGAAGGGGACGTGTGGAACCACACCTGTCTCTGCCTGGACGCGTTCGCCCGCCATCGCGACGCACGGGGCCGCGAGGCCGCGGAGGACATTGTCGTCGGCCTGGCCGTGCTGTGCCACGATTTCGGGAAACCCGCCACGACGCGACTCGACCCTGCCAGCGGGCGTCTCCGCTCGCTTGGGCATGACGTCGCGGGCGTGGCGCCGACGCGCGCGTTTCTGCGTCGCCTGACCGGCGAGCAGCGGCTGCTGAACGAGGTGCCGCCGCTGGTGCGCGAGCACATGGCGATTTTCGCGATGTGGAAGGCGCAGGCGGGCGACGCGGCCATCCGCCGGCTGGCGGCGCGCGTGAAGCGTCTCGACCGCCTGATTCGCGTGGGACGCGCGGACGACGAGGGGCGTCCGCCGGCGTGCGGCGGAACGTCCGCGGGCGCGGATCTGGAATGGATGGCCGCGGCGGCGGAGCGTCTTCGCGTCGCCGACGCGGCGCCGAAGCCGATTCTCATGGGCCGCCATCTCATTGAAATGGGGTTTGCGCCGTCGCCGCGGTTCGGCCGGTGGCTGGACGCCTGCTACGAGGCCCAGCTGGACGGCGCGTTTTCCGACCTGGAGGGGGCGAAGGCCTTCTTCCGGCGGCAGCATGGCCGGTGAACCGGCGCGCGCCGCCACTCGCCGGGGGACGCGCGCGCCGGTTTGTCCCGTCCGCCCCTAGCGGTGGCGGACGATTTCCGCCGTTTCAAGGTAGATGACGTCTTCCGCGATGTTCGTCGCGATGTCGGCCAGCCGCTCCAGCGCGCGCGAGACGGTCAGGGCGTCAAGGTAGTAGCCGGCCGCCGCCGGCTCGGCGACGATGCCCGCGGCGACTTTCGAATACGAGGCGCGGTGCAGGGTGTCCACCTCTTCGTCCGCCTCGATCACCCGGCGGGCGAGTTCGGCGTTGCCCGTGCGCAGGGACACCAGCGCATCGGAGAACATCTTCACGGCCTTGGCGGAAATCTGCGCGAAATCCCATTTGCCGGCAAGGCGGTAGGAAGTCGCGTCGGCGACGCGGTTGGCGATGTTCACCGCCAGGTCGCCCGCGCGCTCGATTTCCCCGTTCGTCTTGAAGATCGTCATGACGCGGCGCAAGTCCGTGGCGACCGGCTGGTAGAGCGCGAGGATCTCAAGGCATTCCTCCTCGATCAGATTCTCGGCCATGTCGATTGCCGGATCGTTGGCGACGACGTTCCGGGCGCGCTCGGGCGCGGACCGTTCCATGGCCTCGACCGCCGCGTTCACCGCATTCTCGGCGCGCGCGGCATTCTCTTCGAGCAGTCGATTCAACTTGGCGAGGGCGATTTCAAAATGGATTTTCATGATCAGCCGAACCTCCCGGACACGTAATCTTCGGTTTGTTTTTTCTTCGGGTTCTGGAATATCTGCCGCGTCGGGCCGACTTCGACGATCCGGCCCTTGTAGAAGAAGGCGGTGACATCCGATATGCGCGACGCCTGCTGCATGTTGTGGGTCACGATGACGATTGTGAAGCGCTTGCGCAGCCGGTCCATCAGCTCTTCGATCTTGAGCGTCCCGACGGGGTCGATGGCGCTCGTGGGCTCGTCCATGAGCAGCACGTCCGGTTCGGCGGCGATGGCCCGCGCGATGCAGAGGCGCTGCTGCTGCCCTCCGGAAAGGGCGCCGCCCGGCGTCTTGAGCTTGTCCTTGACCTCGTCCCAGAGCGCCGCGCCGCGCAGGGCGGCTTCGACGCGCTCGTCCAACTCCTTTTTCGTGGCCCGGAAATGAAGCCGGATGGGATAGGCGATGTTGTCGTAGACGCTCATCGGGAATGGCGTCGGCTTCTGGAAGATCATCCCCACCCGGCGGCGGAGTTCGAGCAGGTCGACGTCGGCGTCAAGGATGTTCTTGCCGTCGATGAGGACCTTGCCTTCGGCGCGCTGGTGGCGATGCAGTTCGAAGATGCGGTTGTAGATCCGCAGATGCGTCGATTTCCCGCAGCCCGACGGCCCGATGATCGCCGTGATCCGGTTGGCCTCGATGCCGAGATTGTTGTCGAAGAGGGCCTGATGGTCTCCGTAGAAGAAGTTGAGATTCACTGTCTGTATTTTGCATTTGGACATAAGCGGATCATCCTATTTGTTTCTTGTTCCCGCCATGCGGCGAACGGCGACATTCACCGAAAGAATGAGGGTGGTCATGATCAGGGCCGCGCCCCAGCCGAGTCGCTGCATCGATTCGAAGGGCGAATCGAGCGTGTAGTTGGTGATCAGCACGGGCACGGAAGCGGTCGGACCGCCGAAATAATCGGTGGGCCAGCTGTCGGCGAAGAGCGCGGTGAAGAGAAGCGGCGCGGTTTCGCCCGCCACGCGCGCCACCGCCAGGAGAATGCCGGTCAGCATCCCGTTCTTCGCCGCGCGGCAGACGATCTCCAGCGTGACGCGCGTCCGGGAGATTCCCAGGGCCAGCGCCGATTCCCGCAGCGCGACGCTCACGAGCGACAGCTGGTCCTCCGTCGTGCGCTCGACCACCGCGAACATCAGGATCGCCAGGGCGAGAGAGCCCGCGAAGCCGGAGAAATGCCCGGTGGTCACGACGGCGAGTCCGTAGACGAACAGGCCCGCGATGACGCTGGGAATGCCCATCATCAGATTGATGGCAAACCGGCAGGCCGTGGCGAAGCGCGTCGTGCCGCCGAATTCGGCCAGTCCGATGCCCGCGGCGATCGCCAGGGGGATGGCCAGCACGCCCGCGCCGGCGGTGATCAGCAGGGTGCCGACCAGCGCATTGGCGATGCCGCCGCCGCTTTCGCCGAAGGGCCGCGACTTGTTGACCAGAACCTCCCACGAAAGGGCGTCCAGCCCTTCGCGCACGATGACGAACAGAACCCAGAACATCATCGCGAGCGCGAGCGCCGTCGCCAGAAGCGAGAAAACGCGGATGGCGGCATCGCGGACTTTCCGGGGAGCTGCATTTCTTCGTTCCATTTCAGACTTTCCTTTCGCCAATCAGCCGTCCGGCGATGACCTGGATCGCGAACTCCACGCTCAGCAGCACGACGCCCAGGGCGAACAGCGCGCTCTTGTGCAGGCCGTTCGCCTCGGCAAAGTCGTTGGCCAGCGTTGCGGCGATGGTGGAGCAGCCGTCGAACAGGCTTTTCGGAATCCCCACAATGCCGCCGCAGACGAAGAGAACGGCCATGGTCTCGCCCATGGCGCGGCCCAGGCCGATGAGAATGCCGCCGACGATGCCGCGCTTCTGCGCGCGCACCACGATGTGCCAGATCGCCTCCCAGCGCGTGCACCCCACTCCCATGGCCGCCTCGCTCAGCGCGACGGGCGCCTGCGCCAGCGCGTCGCGCATGACGGCCGAGATGTAGGGCAGGATCATGAGCGCCAGCACGAGCGAGGAGGCCAGCAGGCCGAAGCCGGTCGTTTCAATCCCGAAGCTCTGGAGCAGGCTCTGCAGGAGGGGGCACATCACGAAGAGGCCCCACATGCCGTAGATGATGCTGGGAATGGCCGCCAGCAGATCCAGCGCATGTGCCAGCGGCTTTGCCGCCCACGGGGGGACGGCATTGACGAAGAGCGCCGCCGCAAATGCGAGCGGCACCGCGATCAGCAGCGCGATGAGCGTGGTCTCGACCGTTCCGAGAATCGCGCCGGCCGCGCCAAACGACAGCTGCGCGGGATTCCAGTCGTCGGTGAAGAGGAAGCCGACCGCCTGGCTTTTCCAGAGGTCGCCGGACGACCATGCCAATTCCGCGACGATGGCGACGGCGACAATCAGTCCCGTCGCCGCGCAGGCCTGGCAGAGTCGCCGGAACAGAGTGTCGACATTCATTGCCCGACCGGAATGTAGTGGAGTTTGACCGCCGTTTCGCCGCCCTCCCTGAAGCACCACTGGAAGTAGCGGTTCAGGGCCGCGAGGCGTTCGGGCGGCGTGTCGGCGCGCGTCAGGATGTAGGTCTTGCCCAGAATCGGCCATTTCGCGCTGTCGGGCGAAACCGTCTCGTTCTGGACCTTGAGCCGCGCGATCGCGAGCTTGGATTCCAGCGCAAACGTGTATTCGGTGTAGCCGATCGCGCCCTTGATCCGCCGGATGTTGTTGCAGACGCCGGGGTTCTTCTGCCCCGCGATGCCGCAGGGCCACTTCAGCAGGGTTCCGGCGCCGATCCCCTGCTTCCAGTCGTCGCTGACCCGGCTCAGGTAGGAGCTGAAGATGTGCGTCGTCCCCGAACCGTCGCCGCGGTGGACGGTCGTGATCTTGAGATCGGGAAGGTCGAGCGCGGGGTTGAGCGCGGCGATGCGCGCGTCGTTCCAGCGCGTCACCCTGCCGAGGAAGATGTCCGCGAGCGTCTTGCCGTCGAGCACCAGCTCGCCGGCCAGGCCCGGCAGGTTGACGGCGGCCACGACCGCGCCCGAGACCATGTGGAACTGGTTCAGGCCGGCCGCCTTGCAGGCCTCCTCGTCCAGCGGCGCGTCGGTGCCGGCGAAATCCACCGTTCCCGCCTTGATCTGGCTGATGCCGGCGGACGAGCCCACCGACTGGTAGTTGACTTTCGCGCCGTAGTTGCCCTGCGTATAGGCGTACGCCCAGGCCTGATACAGCGGCGCCGGGAAGCTGCCGCCCGCGCCGTTGAGCGCCATGCGCTCGGCGGCGCCCGCGCCAAGAACCAGGCCGGCCAGGCAGAGGCCGATGATCTGCTTTTTCATTTTCGTTTCTCCTTTTGTTTTGTGGATTGTGGATTGCGTTAGAATTTCCAGGACAGTTCGCAGCGTCCGAACAGCGCCGAGCTGTCGGCGTTTTCGACAAAATAGTTGCCCTTCTCGAAGTATTCGCCGTGCAGGGTGAGTTTGGTTACCCTGAAGCATCCGTGGCCGGTGAGCTTGTCGAGCTTCATCTCGCATTTGACCTGCATGTAGAAGCCGCGGTAGTTGCCGTAGTCGCCTCCGTCCGCCCGGTTCTCCGACACGGGCGCGAAGACCGGCCCCGTCTGGCCTTTCAGCTTCGTCGCCGCGCCGATTTCGCAGCCCGCCGCCAGATGCGGGTAGAGGATGTTGTTGTAGTTGTACTTGTTGTACATCGGCACGATCGTCTCGCCCATGCCGGTCTCGCGGTTGAACACCGAATGCCAGGCGTGGTCGCCGCGGTCGCCGTCGCTGTCGCCGGTCAGGCCCCAGATGGCACCGGTGAGGTAGGGCTTCCAGTCGGCCTTGGGCTGGTAGGTGACGCCGGAATAGCCCTGGCCGGCGAAGAGCCCGTTGTCGCCGGCCTGGACGGCCGCTTCCGCTTCGCCCGTCAAGGTGTCGGTGAAACGCGGCAGCAGCCGGACGCCCGCGGTGTGGGTCTGGGCGTGGCGGCCTTCGCTGCGGTATTTCGCCCGATGTCCGCGGATTTCGTCTTTGGCCACATAGTAGAGGTCGTAGCCCAGGTCCTTGCAGCTCCGGTCCTGCCAGTAGAGGCCGCCGCCCATCTCGTCCTGGAAATATCCGTTCATGTCGTAGGCATGGGCCTTCTTGCCGTTCTCATGCTCCTTGCCGAGAGTCGGCAGCCAGTCCCGGTGGACGTTGTAGAACGCGAACGCGTCGAGCGTCCGCGTCTCGTCCACGTGGTACGTCAGGCGCACGGCGTCGAAGTAGGTCGAGCGCGACCCGTCGCCGCCGTTGCCGTCGGAGATGATGCGCCGGGAGCCGAAGGCCATGTCCTGCCGGCCGACTTTGAGGTCGAACGCGTCGAGGATCCCGTTCTGGTACCAGTAGAGGTTGTCGATGAAGAGGACGTCGGGGAACTGCTGCTTGCGCGATTTCGACTCCGGCCGGCGGTAGTAGCGGAACTCGTCGGCGAGCCGCGCGTACAGGCCGCACGACTGGGAGCCGACTTGCATCCAGGGACGGATCCTGATGCGCGAATAGTCGGAGTGGGGGTCTTCGCCGTGATTGGCGTTCGGCAGACCTTTGGTGACGTCGTAGCGAAGGCGCACGTCCGCGCCCGCCTTGACGTCGAGGGCCGCGACTTCGTTGGTTTCCGCGACTGCAGGGGCAAGCGCCATGACCGCGAGCGCCGCGCCGAGACTGATTTTCTTCCTGTTCATTTTTTCCCTATCATTTCGGGTTTCTGGTTTTTTCAAGACGCGCATATTATCTGCTTTGTCCGTTAGACGCGTATTTGCGTTGCATTAGAGTTCCATTAGATTTTGCCCGCCCCGCCGCCCCCGTCCGGACGCGCTGCGATCGGCCGGGAAAGCGGCCATTCGCCAGCGGAATAATTATGGTATAATCAAGACATGGAACATACTGTGAAATTCGTAAGGGCGTCCGCCTTGGGGCTGGCGTTTCTGGCCGCGTTCGGCGCGTCGGCCGAGGTGAAGGAAGTCCAGATGCTGCCGGGCGAAGGCTGGTGGGGCGCGGCGAACTACTTCGGCACGAAGATGCCGTTTACGGCGGCGAGCGACGTGACGATCGATCTCCGCAGGAACAACTACCACAACCAGTGCGCGTCGCTTCTGCTGTCGGACAGGGGCCGCGTGATCTGGGCGGACGCCCAGTCCACGATCGTGCTGAAGAACGGCAGGATCGTGATGGACGCCGATTCCGAAGTCGTGGTCGCCACCGGCGGCACGACGCTTCCCGAGGCCTACCGCCATGCCATGCGCAGGTGGTTCCCGGCGAGCGGCAAGATGCCCGATCCGCTGTTTTTCAGCGCGCCGCAGATCAACACCTGGATCGAGCTCACCTACCACCAGAACGAGAAGGACGTCCTGGACTACGCCAGGTCCATGCGCGACAACGGCGTGCCGGCCGGCGTGCTGATGATCGACGACACGTGGCAGGCGGGCTATGGCGACTGGCGCTTCGAGCCGGCCCGTTTCCGGGATCCGAAGGGCATGATGGACAAGCTGCACGCGATGGGCTACAAGGTCATGCTGTGGATGTGCCCGTACGTGGGCATGGATCTGCCGTCCTTCCGCCGGGTGGCCTGGGGCACGAATCCCGATGACGTGAAGGGCTATCCCGTCAAGGGCGGTTTCCTGGCGGAGAAGGGCAAGCGGCCGCCGGCCAACGGCCGCGTCGCGGCGAAGGCCTGCCGCTGGTGGAACGGTTACAGCGCGTTTCTCGACTTCTCGCATCCCAATGCCAACGCATGGTTCACGGAGGTGCTGGACGGGCTCGTCAGGGATTTTGGCGTGGACGGGTTCAAGCTGGACGGCGCCGACCTGACGGCCTACGATCTCACCGCCTGCGAGGCGCTGGATCCGAAGGCGACGAACGGGACGCTCAACAACGGCTACGCGGCCTACGCGCTCAAGTATCCGTTCTGCGAGATCCGCAACCTGTGGCGCATGCAGCAGATGCCCGTGGTGGTCCGTCTGCACGACAAGCCGCACACGTGGGAGGCGCTTCGCCGCATCGTTGCGGACATGATTGGCGCGGGCCTCGTCGGCCAGCCGTTCATCTGCCCCGACATGGTGGGCGGCGGCGAATGGACGACCTTCATCCCCGGTTCGCCGTTCGAGCCCGATCTCTTCGTGCGCAGCGCGCAAATCCACGCGCTTTGCCCGATGATGCAGTTCTCCGCCTCGCCGTGGCGCGTGCTGGATGCCGACAGGCGGCAGATCGTGCGCGACACGGTGGCGCTTCGCCAGAAGTTCGTGCCGATGATCGTCGAGCTGGCGAAGCGGGCCGCCGTGGACGGCGAACCGATTCTCCGCAACCTCGAATACAACTTCCCGGGACAGGGCTACGCCGGCGTCATCGACGAGTTCATGATGGGCGAGCGGCTTCTCGTGGCGCCGCAGATGGAGAAGGGCGCCGCGACGCGGACGGTGCTTGTTCCGCCGGGCGTCTGGAAGGCCGACGACGGGACGTCGGTCGTCGGCCCGGCGCGGATCACGGTGGCGACGCCGCTGTCGCGGCTGCCCCATTTCGTGAAGCAGTGAGCGCAGGCCGTTCCCGTCAAGGATGCCGCCATGGCTGAAGAGCTGACTCCCATGCAGCGTCAGTATCGCGCGATCAAGCGCGGGCTGCCGCCGGGCGCGATCTTGATGTTCCGCCTCGGGGATTTCTACGAGATGTTCGGCGAGGACGCCGTCGCGGCCTCGCCGATTCTGGGCGCCACGCTGACGCAGCGCGCCGGCCAGCCTCTCTGCGGCGTGCCGTACCACGCGCTCGACGCCTATCTGGCGAAGCTCATCCGGGCCGGCAAGACGGCCGCCATCTGCGACCAGATGGAGGATCCGCGGCTCGTGAAGAAGGGGCAGATCGTCCGCCGGGAGGTCACGCGCATCGTGACGCCCGGCACGATCACCGAGGACGGCCTTCTTGACGCGAACGTCAACACCTACGTTTCCGCCGTGTCGGGACTGGGGCTGGCGCTGCTGGATTTGTCGACGGGCGAATTCGTCGTGGAGGGTTTCGCTTCGCCGGAGAAGCTCGACGACGCGCTGGCGCGGTATCGGCCGGCGGAAATCGTGCGGCCGCGCCCCGAAGGGGACGAGGGGGCGTTGCCGGAGAAGACGACGTACGCGGACGCCTGGACGTTCGCGCCCGATGCGGCGCGCGAGGAGCTGCTGCGCCATTTCAACGTGACGGCCCTGGACGGATTTGGCCTGGAGTCGACAAAGGAGAGGGATCGCGGCGATCTGGTGTGTGCCGCGGGCGCGCTGCTCCACTACGTGCACACGACGCTGCGCCACGCCGTCGCCCACATCCGGACGCTGCGGTTGCGGGAGTCGGACGACTTCCTCGCGCTCGACGCCGGGACGATCCGCCACCTGGCCCTGCTGCCGGGCGACGGCGTTTCGCGCGAGGCCTCGCTGCTGGGCGTCCTGAACGTCGCGAAAACGCCGATGGGGTCGCGTCTGCTGGCGGGCTGGATCCGCCAGCCGCTGCGCCAGCCGGCGGCGATCAACGCGCGGCTGGACGCCGTGGAGACGCTTGTCGGGGACCGGCTGCGCCTCTCGTCGCTGCGGTGCCGCCTGGGCGAAGTCCGCGATTTGGAACGGCTGATCGCCAAGGTCGATTCGGGGCGGGCGAATGCGCGCGATCTGAAGGCGCTTGCGGCTTCGCTGCGTCCGGTGCCGGATCTTCGCGCGGGCGTCGAGCCGCTGCCGGCGACCGCCCTGCGGGATCTCGCCGCGCGGCTTTCGCCGGAGCAGGCGGTCGTCGACCTGATCGACCGGGCCATCGCCGAGAATCCGAACGTGCTGCTCTCCGAGGGCAATCTGATCGCGCCGGGCTACGACGCCGGCCTGGACGAGCTCCGGAACGTCGCCACGGCGGGCCACCGGTGGATTGCCGCGTACCAGGCGAAAGAGGTGGCGCGCACGGGCATCAGGACGCTGCGCGTCCGCCGCAATTCCGTTTTCGGATTCTACATCGAGATCTCGAAGGCCGCGGCCGCGTCCGTGCCGCCGGAATACGAGCGCCGCCAGACGCTGACGAACGTCGAGCGCTTCACGACGGCGGAACTGAAGGAATACGAGCAGAAGGTGCTCGGCGCGCAGGACAAGTCGTTCGCGCTGGAGCTGGAGATCTTCCGGGCGATTGTCGCCGACGTGGCGCGGCGGACGGCGTCCATCCAGCGGACGGCCTCCGCCCTGGGCGAACTCGATGCGCTCCTGTCGTTCGCCGACCGCGCGCTGGCGGCCGGCTACGTGCGGCCGCGCGTGGACGATTCGGACGTGCTGGACATCGTCGACGGCCGCCATCCGATCATCGAGCAGCTGCCGGATGCCGAACCGTTCGTCCCCAATTCGGCGAAGCTGAACTGCACGACGGATCAGGTGATGCTGATCACGGGGCCGAACATGGCCGGCAAGTCGACCTACATCCGCCAGGTGGCCACAATCGCCATCATGGCGCAGGCGGGGTCGTTCGTGCCGGCCGCGTCCATGCGTCTCGGCGCGCTCGACCGCGTCTTCACGCGGATTGGCGCGGGCGACGACCTGAGCCGCGGGCGCTCGACGTTCCTCGTCGAAATGCAGGAGTGCGCGAACATCCTGAACAACGCGACGCCGCGGTCGTTGATCGTGCTCGATGAAATCGGGCGCGGAACCTCGACGTTCGACGGCATCTCCATCGCCTGGTCGGTGGCCGAGTATCTGCATGAGAACCCGAAGGTGAAGGCGAAGACGCTTTTCGCCACGCACTATCACGAATTGACCGATCTCGCGGACAGGTTCCCGGGCGTCAGGAACTGGACGGTGCGGGTGAAGGAGGACGTGGGACGGATCGCGTTCCTGCGCCGGATCGTGCCGGGCATCGCGGAGAAGAGCTTCGGCATCCACGTCGCGGCGATGGCGGGACTGCCGCATGCCGTCGTGGACCGCGCCGACCAGATTCTCAAGAACCTTGAGGCGAACGAGCTGGACGTCGACGCGCCCAAACTCGTCCGCCGGCCGCGCAAGAAACTTTCCGATCTTCCCGGCCAGATGTCGCTGTTCGGCTGACGCGGCGCGAATGGGGCGTTTTTGCTATAATGGAGCCGGGTTGGAACTTTTGACCGACAAAAAGGAGATGAGATGGGAAAACCGTTGAATATCGTGGTATGCGGTTCGCTGGTGCCGGATCCGCTGCAGACGCTGGAGCCGGTGCAGACGCCGCAGGGGCCCGGCCTGAAGAACGAGCAGATGCTGCCGAGCGTGCTGGATCCGTGGGCGGCGTGCGCGCTGTACGAGGCGGCCGCCCTGGCGAAGGCCCGGGCGGGCTCGAAAGTGACGCTGGTGGCCCTGGGGCCGAAGGCGAAGCTGCAGCAGCTGATGATGACGGTCGCGCAGAAGGCGCCGTTCCAGCTCGTGGCGGTCAACGCGCCGGCGGGCGGCTTTACGGATGCGAAGCAGACGGCGGCCGAACTCGCGAAGGCGATCGGGACGCTGCCCGAACCGCCGGACCTGCTGTTCGGCGGATGCGCGAGCGCTTCGCGCGATGCGGGCGTCACGTTGCAGTTCGTGGCGGAGAAACTGGGCATCACCGAATTTTTCATGGCCGTGGACGAGCTGAAGGTGGCGGACGACGATTCGTTTTCCGTGCTTGAGCGCATTGAAGGGGGCCAGTATCTGTCCTCCACCTGCGCGGGCTTCCCCGCGGCCATCGGCTGGGCGACGGGCAGTCTGCCCGAACCGCCGAACAATCCGCAGGTGGGCATGATGAACATGCGCGGCCTGATGCCGGCGCTGATGAAGGCGCCGGCCGCCGCCGTCGGCGTGGGCGGCATCGCCTACGTGAAGACGGAAGTCCCGTCCGCCAAACGCGACACGGTCGTCAAGAAGGATCTGCCGGTCGAGGCGGTTGCGCAGGAAATCGTGGAATGGATGAGGGGTTGAAGCCATGGTCGTCAAAGCATTTGTGATTGAAGGAAACGGCACGTATTCCCAGGACGTTCCCGCGTTCGCGGCGGCGATTCAGGGGGCGGCGGCCGATCTGATTCTGGTGCCGGGCAACTCGCGCGTGAAGCGCGCCATGCCGGCGGCGGCGCTCCGTGCGGGCGCGGAAATCGACACCAACGTCGTCGACGTGGCGATCGCGGGCGAAACGGCCACGGTCCAGCGCTGGGCCTACCGCCAGCGCATCCTGACGACGTTCACGCGGACGGCGAAGCCGTGGGTGGTGGCGACCGACCCGTCGCTCTTCGGCGAGATCTGCGCAAAGCTCGGCGTGACGCCGCTCGTTCCCGACCTCGCCGCATCCCAGCCGTCCCGGACGACGGCGAATGGCGTCGTGGCGGCCGGTCGCGGCGGCGCCTCGACGGTCAAGCCGGACGCGCAGCTGCTCTTTGTGGCGGGAGCGGGCTGGACGAAGAAGCAGGCCGACGGCGCGGCGCATCTCGATGTCGCCGCGGCGACGATCACGGATTTCCTCGGGAAGAGCGGCGCCTCGCTCGGTTCGTCCAAGTCCCTCGTGGACATGCCGGAGGCCGCGCAGGCGTTTTCGTTCATGAGCCACATGAACCAGGTCGGCCAGACGGGTTCGACGCCGCGTCACGCCAAGGGCCTCGCGACCTGCTGCCATGGCGAGGAGCCGCACGTGGTCGGCTGGCGGTTCATCGCGGAGCGCCGCGCCGTGAACCTCGACGCGAATTGCGGCTGGGCGCAGGGCAAGGCGGACGTCCTCTACGTGGCGGACGCGTTCGAGGTGATGAA
This sequence comes from Kiritimatiellia bacterium, assembly GCA_051884915.1. Lineage (GTDB taxonomy): Bacteria > Verrucomicrobiota > Kiritimatiellia > RFP12 > UBA1067 > RUG572. The sequence continues at coordinate 46,591 of JBJEWF010000020.1, read as the reverse complement.
GAAGGTCAACGAACTTCTGGGCTGATCGCCGGAGAGCCGATGAGACAGTCCCTGAAGCGTTTTCTGTCGCATGGATGCACGCCGTTCGAGCAGTTCGTCAAGTACGGCGCGATCGGCGTATTGGCGACAGGCGTGCAGACGGGGATCTTCTACGCCCTGGCCGCGACGTGCCTGAAGTGCCTGACTCCCGACGACTGGGCGGTGCGTTTCGCGCATCTGCCCGCCGTCGAGGTGTCGGACGCCGTCCGGTCCGTCCGCGCCTGCGCGGCGACGGCCGTGGGTTTCGCGTGCGCCAACGTCTTCTGCTGGCTGATGAACCGCCGGTTCGTGTTCAAGCCGGGGAAATTCAGGTGGTACGCGGAGTTCGGCATGTTCTTCGGGATGGCGACGTTCGCCACGGCGGTCGCCCTCGGCGTGATGAAGCTGCTCATCCACTATGCGGGAATGATGACGACCCTGGCCGTTCTGGTCGAGGTCGTCGTGTCGTTCCTCGTCAACTTTTTCGCTCGCAAGCATTTCATATTCAAAGGATGAAAGACATGAAAACCATGATGACTCTCGCCTGCGCCGTGACGGCCGCGGGCCTGTGCTTCGCCAAGAACGATGCGTCCGCCGCGTGCGGCCGGGCCGCGACGAAGGCGCACGGACAGCTGGGACGGCGGATCCGGCCGTTCGGCAAGCTTGCCAACGGGCAGGTGGTGAAACTCTACCGGCTGCAGGGCAAGGGCGGCCTGACGGTCGAGATTTCCGACTACGGCGGGCGCCTGGTGCGCTGCTACGCGCCGGACAAGTTCGGCAATCTCGCCGACGTGACGCTGGGCTGGAACACGCCGGAGGAATACGAGACGTTCGGCTTCTCGATGGGCACGCTCATCGGCCGTTTCGGCAACCGCATCGCCGACGGCAAGTTCAAGATCGACGGCAAGGAATACCAGCTGCCGATCAACGAGAACAAGGCCAAGCGGCATTGCAACCTCCATGGCGGCCCCGACGGCTGGGACAAGAAGGTGTGGAAGGCAAAGCCGATTCACGAGAAAGGCGTCCCCGGGCTCGAACTGACCTATGTCTCCGCGGACGGCGAAATGGGCTTCCCGGGCACGGTGACGTGCAAGGTCACCTACAGGGTTCTGCCGGACAACACGTGGACGATCGACTACGAGGCCACGACGGACAAGCCGACGGTGCTGAACCTGACGCACCATTCCTACTGGAACATGGCGGGCGAGTCGAGCGGCAACGTGCTCGGCCAGGAGCTTCAGATCTTCGCCGACGCGTACACGAAGACGACGGAAGGCCTGATTCCCACGTCCCATGCGCCGGTGAAGGGCACGGGATTCGATTTCACGGAGCCGCGCGCCATCGGGGCCAGGGCCGATCTGATGAAAGCCGATGCGTCGCTCGCGCCGATGGACAACTGGTACGACCACAACTTCGTGCTGCGCGGCAAGCCGGGCGAACTCAAGCCGGCCTGCACGCTGCGCGATCCCGTTTCCGGCCGCAAGCTGGAGATCTGGACGACCGAACCCGGCATGCAGATGTACGGCGCGCAGAACATGACGGACGAGCTGCCCGCCAAGGCCGCGGGCCGGCATCTCTGCCAGTACGCCGGCGTGGCGCTCGAAACGCAGCACTTCCCGGATTCGCCGAACCATCCGGAGTTCCCGTCCACGGTGCTCCGCCCGGGCGAGACGTTCCGTTCGCGGACGGAATACCGTTTCAGCGCGCAGTAGCGGCCGATCCGCCGGGTCGGCGGGGCGGGAAGCCCCGGGAAACCGGCGATTCGGCCTGTCGGATCAGTTGACAGCCAGGAGCCTCCATGCACGTCGTCGTTTGCCTCAAGCAAGTCCCGGACACGACCAATGTCCGGATCAATCCGAAGACCAACACCCTCATGCGCGAGGGCGTCGAGTCGATCGTCAATCCGTTTGACGAATACGCGCTGGAGGAAGGCCTGCGGCTGAAAGACGCCGCGGGCGCCCGCGTGACGGCCGTTTCGATGGGACCGCCCCAGGCGGCGGTCGTCCTGAAGGAGGCGCTGGCGCGGGGCGCGGACGATGCGTTCCTGCTGTCCTCCCGCGCCTTTGGCGGCGCGGACACCCTGGCCACGTCCTATACGCTCGCAATGGGCATCCGGAAGATCTGCGACGGCGCGATTCCCGATCTGGTTCTCTTCGGGAAGCAGGCCATCGACGGCGACACGGCCCAGGTGGGACCGGGCGTGTCCGAATTCCTGGACGTCCCCCTCGTGACCTACGTGAAGAGCCTGTCGGTCGCGCCCGGGTCGTCGGCCTATACGGTGACGACGGTGATGGACGACGGCGAACAGGTCGTCGAGGGGACGTTCCCGGCGGTGATGACGGTGCTGAAGGAGGCGTCGACGCCGCGCTTCGCGCCTTTGGCCGGCGCGATGCGCGCGGCGCGGACGGACGTGACCGTGCTGGACGAAAAGGCGATTGGCGCCGATCCGGCCCGCATCGGCCTGACGGGTTCGCCCACCAAGGTCGTCGCGATCTTTCCGCCGCCATCCAAAGGCGGGGGCGCGAAGGTCGACGCGCGGGGAGACGGGGCGGCGGGCGCCCGCGCGATCGTCGACTTCCTGACGAAGAAAGGACTGGTGAAGTGATGGCGGACGCTCCGGTTTTCATCGACCCCGGGCTGTGCAAGGGGTGCGGCGCCTGCGTGAGGGGATGCGGGTTTGGCGCCCTGAAGATGGTCGGCAGGCTGGCGGAAGTCGATCCGGCGGCCTGCAGGGCCTGCGGCGCCTGCGTGAAGGCCTGCCCGTTCAAGGCGATAGCCGAGACGAAGCGGAAGGTCTGCGGAACGGAAAACATCGGGCAGTACAGGGACATCTGGGTCTTCGCCGAGCAGAACCAGGGCGTGGTCGCCGAGGTGGCGTTCGAGCTGCTCGCGAAGGGGCTGGAGCTGAAGGCGCAGCGCGGCGCCGGGACGAGGCTCTGCGCGGTGCTGCTGGGAAGCGGCCTTTCCGAGGCGGTGAAACGGAGCCTGATCGCCGCCGGCGCCGATGTCGTCCATGTCGTCGACGATCCGAACGTGGCGGTCTACGAGGCGAACGTCTATGTCGATGCGGTGAGCCAGCTCGTGGTCAAGTACCGGCCCGAGGTGATTCTCGCGGGCGCGACGGCCGTGGGCCGCGCGTTCTTCGCCCGCGTGGCGGTGAAGGTCCGCACGGGACTGACCGCCGACTGCACGATGCTGAAAATCGAGCGGACGCCGAACAAGGACACGGGCGAGACGCAAATGCTGCTGCATCAGACGCGCCCGGCCTTCGGCGGCAACATCATGGCGACGATCATGACGCCGAACCACCGTCCCCAGATGGCGACGGTGCGGCCGAAGGTCTTCAAGAAGGCGCCTCCGGACGCCAGCCGGACGGGACAGATCCTGGCGGAGACGCTGAAGCTGATGGCGCCGCGGACGAAACTGCTGAAGAAGACCGCCGATCCCGCCGCCATCGACATTGCCGCCCATGACATTCTGGTCGCCGGCGGGCGCGGGCTGAAGAAGGAGGAGAATTTCAGGCTGCTGTTCCGCCTGGCCGAACTGCTGGGAGGCGAAGTGGCCTGTTCGCGCGCCTGCGTGGACGCGCGCTGGGCGCCCGTGGCGCGGCAGGTCGGACAGACCGGCAAGACGGTGGCGCCGAAGCTCTATCTCTGTTTCGGCATTTCGGGGGCGATCCAGCACCTGGAGGGCATCCGCGGGGCCGATACGGTCGTCGCGGTCAACTCCGATCCGAACGCGCCGATTTTCGGCGTGGCCGATCTCGGCATCGTCGGCGATCTGTTCGAGATTCTCCCCGCACTCGTCAAGGAGCTTGAGAAATGATTAAGACGGACGTACTGGTTGTGGGCGCGGGGCCGGCAGGGCTGGCGGCGGCCATCAAGCTGAAGCGCGAGAAACCGGATCTGCGCGTGGTGGTCCTCGAAAAGGGCAGAAACGTGGGTTCGCACGTTCTGTCGGGCGCCATTGTCGATCCGTCCGGATTCGGCGGATTCCTGAGCGCCGCGGAGATCGAGCAGATTCCGTGCGAGGCGAAAGTCGTCAAGGAGTCGTTCCGCTGCCTGCTGACGAAGTCGGCGTCGGTGAAGATCCCCTGGGTGCCGCCGATGATGAGCTCGAAGGGATTCCCGCTCCTCTCGTTGACGAAACTGGTCGTGTATCTGGCGGACCTCGCGGCCAAGGCCGGCGTGGAAATCTACACGGGCTATGCCGTGACGGCGCTGATCGAGGAGAACGGGCGCGTCGTCGGCGCGCGGACGGGCGAAAAGGGCCTCGACAAGAATGGCGCCCGGCGGTCCAACTATCTGGCCTCCGAGGAGATCCGCGCCGGGACGGTGGTCCTGGCCGAAGGCGGATGCGGCATCCTGACGGACAGGCTGATTGCCGAGCGGAAGCTGGCGGGCGTCCGTCCGCCGACCTATGCCGTGGGCGTCAAGGAGCTGATCGAGGTGCCGGCGGGAACGCAGACGGCCGGCGAGACGATGCACACGTTCGGCTGGCCGGCCGACTTCAACACGTACGGCGGCGGTTTCGTCTATCACGTGTCGGAGACGCAGGTGATGGTGGGCTACGCCTATGCGCTGGACTACGCGCGCGCGGAGATCGAGCCGTTCCGCCTGTTCCAGCGCTTCAAGGCCTCTTCGGCCGTGGCGCCGCACATCAAGGGCGGGAAATCCGTGGCCTACGGCGTGAAGGTGATTCCCGAAGGCGGTTTCTACGCAATCCCCAAGACGCACGTGCCGGGCTGCCTGATCGTGGGCGATGGCGCGGGCCTGCTGGATTCGCTCCGCATCAAGGGCGTCCATATCGCCTGCCAGAGCGGCGTGGCGGCGGCGATGGCGATTGCCGAGGCGGCCGGCGATGACGTCGGCGAACGCTATGAAGCGCGCCTGAAGCAGACGCCGGGATGGAAGGAGATCGCGCGCGTGCGGAACGTGCGCGCCGCCTTCAGTTTCGGCCTGCCCTCCGGCGTGGCGGCGGCGGCGTTGGCATGGCTGACCAACGGGAAGATTCCCTGGTTCCGCGTGCCGGGCTGCGCGGAGGGCGACGCGGCGGCGCTGCAGCCGCTGGCGCCCGGGCAACTGGCGCGCGAGAGGGGCCGGCATGCCGTCGAGGCCTCCCCCGTCCAGCCCGACCGGCTGACGGACGTGTTCATGAGCGGCACCCGCCACGAGGAGGACCAGCCGTGCCATCTGAAAATCGGGGATGCGGCGCTCTGCCAGGTCTGCGAGGAGAAATACGGATCGCCGTGCACGCGGTTCTGCCTGGCGGAGGTCTACCGCCGCGACGGGGAACCGGGAGCGGCCCTGCAGATCGACTTCTCGAACTGCCTCCACTGCAAGACTTGCAAGATCAAGTGCCCCTATGGTAATATAGAGTGGACGTTCCCTCAAGGTGGGGACGGTCCCCGCTACACGCGCATGTAAGAGAGAGACAGACAGATGGAACTGAACCGCCGCAATTTCATGAAGGGCGCCGCCGTGGCGTCCGCGTTCCTGCCGAGCTTCAACATCCTGCACGCGGAGGATGCGACGATCGGCCCGAAGGACGACCAGATCAACGTCGCGCTGATCGGGTTCGGCGCCGAGGGCAGGGTGCTCTCCGCCTCGCTGGTGCGCATCCCCGGCGTTCGCGTGCGCTGCGTGTGCGACATCTGGAAGTTCCAGCAGCAGCAGGCCAAGCAGTTCTTCAAGTCCTACGGGCACGCGGTGACGACGTACGAGGACTATCGCGAGATGCTCGACAAGGAGGACAAGAACATCGACGCGGTCGTGATCGCGACGCCGGATTGGATGCACTGCGAGCATACGTGCTACTGTCTGCGCAAGGGCAAGCACGTGTACTGCGAAAAGGAGATGTCCAACAGGATCGAGCAGGCGGCCGAGATGTGCCGCGTGCAGCACGAGACGGGGAAACTGCTCCAGATCGGCCATCAGCGCCGGTCGAACCCGCGTTATCGCCACTGTTTCGAGAAGATCGTGCCCAACATGCTCGGCCGCGTGACGACGGCCTACGCGCAGTGGAACCGCACGCTGGCGCCGTTCTTCGCGGTGAAGCGTCCGCCGAAGCAGGAGGTCCTTACGAAGTACGGGTACGAGAACGCGGAACAGTTCCTCAATTGGCGCTGGTTCTACAAGTACGGCGGCGGTTCGATGGTGGATCTGGGCTCGCACCAGATCGACCTGTTCATCTGGGCCTGGGGCGTGCCGCCGAGTTCGGTCACGGCCATTGGCGGCAAGGACGCGTTCAATCCGCCGCGCATGGCCTACGACCGCGTGATGTGCCTGTACGAGTTCCAGATGCCGGACGGCACGAAGAACGAGGCCTACTACCAGGTGATTTCGTCGAATGCCCGCGGGGGCTTCTACGAGCAGTTCATGGGCGTCGACGCGTCGTTGACGATTGCCGAGATCTCCGCGCGCGGCAACACCGTGCAGCGCGAGCTGCGCAAGGGCGGACTGTCCGACGAGCAGTGGCAGGCCTTCATCGACAAGGGCTGGATTCTGCCGGCCGAGGGCGACAAGATCAAGCAGGAAGTGACGAAGGACATTGCCGTCGACACGCGCATTTCGGCGCAGGCGAATGGCAATCCGATCGCCGTCACGATGAACAAGCCGGCCCACATGCCGCACTTGGAGAACTTCTTCGCGGCCTGCCGCCACGGGACGCCGTTGAATTGCCCGGCCGATCTCGCCTACGAGAGCGCCGTGGCGGTGCTGGCCGCGAATGCGTCCGCGGATTCGCACCAGACGTACTATTTCAAGAAGGACGAGTTCAAGGTTCCGCCGCGTCCGGCGGCGAAAGCCTGACGGGCGACGACGGGTCAATTGCCGGAATGGGAGGTGAAACCATGGCCGAAGACGAAGTGAAGACTGCCGAAGAGATTTCCGCCGCGGACGTCTCGGGGGAGGCGGCCTCTGCGGACGACGTGGAGGCGGCGACCGAGATCCGCGATACGGACATAGTCTTTGACTGCCCGCATTGCGGTCACAATCTGGCGATTGACTATCGGGGCGCCGGGCTGCAGATCGATTGCGTGAATTGCGGCGAGTCGGTGCTGGTGCCGATTCCCGCGGGCATGCAGATCGAGGATCTGGACCAGGATCCGGGCGAGATCCTCAAGCAGCTGTTTGCGACGCGCCGCAATCTCCAGAAGGTCGAGCAGCATGCGGCCGACCTGGCGGAGCGGCTTCGCGCGATGACGCTCAAGCGCGATGCGCTGCAGAGCATGCTCGAAACGGCGCTGGCGGGGTTGGACGAGCTGAAGGGCATCTCGGCCGAACGGGCGGCCGTCCAGGCGCGGGCCGATGAGATTCTCGGGCGCATGAGCGCCGACCTCGCTCTGGGCGCGGCGGCGGAGGACGCCCTGGACGCCGGCGACATGATGGCGGAAGAAAGCGGGCCTGCGGCCGAATGAGCGAAAGGCGGTTCCATGCGCTGTTCGTCAACGGGCTCACGTTCTCGCGGGTGCCGCTGATCTTCGGGTTCATGGTGTTTGCCGTCTGGGCGCAACTGGCGGAGAGTTTCATCCTCTGCTGGGTGGCGGGACTGCTGATGTTTCTCGCGGGCATTTCGGATCTGTTCGACGGACATCTGGCGCGTCGGTGGAAAGTCGTCTCGACATTCGGCAAATTGGCCGATCCGCTGATGGACAAGGTGTTCTTCATCGTCACGTTTCCGACGCTGCTGTGGCTGATCGGAATGCAGCACGAGAGCGCGGCGCACATGATCGTCATGCTGGGGTTTACGGTGCTCTACATTTTGCGCGACCAGTGGGTGACGTTCCTGCGCGCCATCGCCTCGACGTATCAGGCCGACGTGAGCGCCATGTGGTTGGGCAAGGTCCGCACGGCGCTGTCGTTCCCGGCCGCCGGCCTGATTTACGCGTACCTCGCGTTTCACGGTTGCCTGCCGGAAGGACTTGCCTGCGCCTTTCTCGTTCTGGTCTATCTGGCGGAGGCCTTTCTGATTGCGCTGAACGTCTATTCGTGTTTCGTCTACACGAAGGTCTATTGGCCCTACATGCTGCGGGCCATCGAGTCCAGATAGCCTTTGCCGGCCGGTCCGCCCTTCGGTTCCCTTCCGGCCGGCTCGCCGCGCGGCCCTGCGGGGGAGATGTCGGCCTCGCCTGCGCCGCCCCGTCTGGTCGCGAGACGTCCCCCGTCCGGTCGAGCCGGGCGGCGGGGTGGGACGATTCCCGCTTTGCCGGATCGATTTGGCACTTGCGGGAAGACGGGTTTGGTGGTATGCTTGACGCGCGAAACCGCAATCCAGGAAAGAGGAAAGTCGATCATGAAGCTTAAAACCGTGATGCTGGCGACGGCGGCCGTCTGTGCCGCCCAGGCGAGTTATGCGAAGGGCGGTTTCTTCCGCCAGTTGGTCAATCAGACGGTCGAGAACATCGTTGCGCCGCCGCCTCCTCCCCCTCCTCCGCCCCAGACGATTGTCGTGCAGCAGCCGGTCGTGCAGCAGCCGGTCTATGTCCAGCAGCCGGTCGTGCAGCAGCCCATCGTGCAGCAGCCGGTCGTCCAGCAGCCGGTTGTCCAGCAGGTTCAGCAGCCGGTTGCGGCCGCGGCGCCGAGTCCGGCGGCGTCTGTCGCGGCGCCCGCCGTCGATGCGGCGGCTTTTGCCAATGCCCGGACGGCGGCGGCGGAGACGGCGGCTCCCACGTTCAAATACGGGACGCTGACGTTCGAGAAGCCGGCGACGCCCGAGCAGATTGCGGCCGTTGCGCCTCAGATCCGACCGTCGACGCGGCTGTCGCTGGCTTTCAAGGGGACGGTCGACAACGAGACGGTCGCGGCGGCGGTCGCCCGGTTTCCGCAGGCGGTCCGGCTGTCGCTGGACGGCAGCAAGGGATCCGTTTCGTCGATTGCGCCGCTGGCGCTGCTCCGTTCGGCGGAGAACGTGGCCCTGGTCCATCTCGACGGACTGGATTTGACGCCGATTGCCGGTTTGCCCAAAGTCGTCAAGCTGGAGATCCGCTATTGCCAGGTGGCCGATCTGGCGCCCGTGGCCACGCTGCCGGCCTTGAAGGAACTTGACGCCTACGGAGCCGAGCTGGTTTCGTTTGCGCCGCTTGCGGCGGCGCCGAGACTGGAGACGGTCGGGTTCTATGCGGCCAAGCTGTCGCCTGAAGGCTACGAGTCGCTGGGAACTCTGAAGCAAGTGCGGAATTTCCATGGCGGCTTGACGAAAATGACGTCGCTGGCCTGGTGCCGCAACGTGCCGCAGGCGGAAGAGCTGAAGATCTTCGCGGAGAAGATTCCGGACTTGACGCCGATTGCCGCGCTGCCGAATCTCAGGTATTTCCGCGGCTGGAACATGAAGGGCGACAACCTGTCGACCGACCTGGGCGACTTGTCCTTCCTCGCGAATGCGGCCAATCTGGAGAAGCTTGAACTTCCGGGCAGCCGGTATTCGTCGACCGCCGTGTTGGCCAATCTGCCGAAGGTCAGGACCTTGGACCTGTCGGGCAGCAAACTGCCGCTCGACCTGTCCTTCGTGCGGCACATGCCGTCCTTGACGAGCCTGAACATTTCCGGAACCTCCCGCGACGTGGTGCAGATCGCCAATTTCGAGGCGCTGGCCGGGCATCCGTCCCTTGAGTCGCTCACGATGCTCGACACGACCGGGCCGACTTCGCTGGCCGCGCTCCAGAGCTGTCCGAAACTGAAGAGCGTGCACGTGCGCAAGGGCGTTTTCCCGGCGGAAGACGTGGCGGCGCTGCAAGCCGCGCTGCAGGCGCGCGGCAAGTGGAACAAGGTTTCGGAACGATAGACGGGGCGGCCGCCCCGTCCGCATTGGGGATGAACGATGGCGGGTTTGAATGAAACGCCGGGTGGAAATCGCGTCCATCTGGCCTTTTTCGGCAGGCGCAACGCGGGCAAGTCCACGCTCATCAACGCATTGACGGGCCAGCAGGTCGCGATTGTCAGCGACGTCGCCGGCACGACGACGGATCCCGTGTCGAAGGCGATGGAGATTCTGCCGCTGGGTCCGTGTCTGCTGACGGACACGGCGGGGCTGGACGATGAGGGCGAACTCGGCCGGCTTCGCGTGCGGAAGTCGCTGGAAGTTCTGGAGAAGACGGACGTCGCCATCATCGTGACGGCCGATGTCCTCGGCCCTCTTGAGGAAAAGCTGATTGCGGATTGCGCGCGGCGAAACGTGCCCCATCTCGTCCATGTGCGCGGGGACGACGTCGAGGCGCTGAAGCGGAAAATCGCCGCGCTGGCGCCGGGCGATCCCCAGCCGCCGCTCGTGTCCGATCTCGTGGCGCCCAGCGACCTGGTCGTCTGCGTGTGCCCGATCGATTCGGCGGCGCCCAAGGGCCGCCTGATTCTCCCCCAGCAGCAGGTGGTGCGGGAGATTCTGGACGGAGGCGCGGTGGCGGTCGTCTGCCGGGAGACGGAACTCGCGGCGACGCTCGAAAGGCTCGGTCCGCGGAACGTCAAGTTCGTGATCACGGACAGCCAGGCGTTCGGCCTGGTCTCCCGGGTCGTGCCGGCGGACGTTCCGCTGACGAGTTTCTCGCTTGTCTTCGCGCGCGCCAAAGGCGATCTCGCGGCCTACTGTGCCGGCGTTGCCGCCCTGGCCGGCCTGAAGGACGGCGACCGGGTGCTGATCAGCGAGGGCTGCACGCACCACCGCCAGTGCACCGACATCGGGACGGTCAAGCTGCCGAAGTGGATCCGGGAGAAGACGGGGAAGTCGCTGGCGTTCGAGTGGAGTTCGGGAAATTCGTTCCCCGAGGATCTGTCGCCGTATGCGCTGGTTGTGCATTGCGGGGGGTGCATGCTGACGCGGCGCGCCGTCCAGGCGCGGATCGCCCGCTGCCGGGCGGCCGGCGTGCCGATCACGAACTATGGCGTCTGCATCGGCGCCTGCCACGGCATCGAGGCCGACGCGGCCAGCTGCATGGTCAAAAGGGATGCGTCGCGGACCGGACGGTCCGATGGCCGCGCGTCCGTCCGGGCGGACGGACAGGGGCCGGACGCGGTTCGCGCGTGAGGAATGGGGGGGCGATGGAAATGAAGGGACGTTTTGTTCTGCTGGGGCTGGCCGGGGTTCTCGCGGGAATGGCCGATCTGGTCGTCTATCCCGAATATCCCGCGCAGATTGCGCGCGACTACGCGTATGGCGTGTGCGTCGTCCAGGGCGGGAAGAAGGCGGCGCTGCCGGTCTACAACCACACGGAGCAGTCGATTCTCAACGGGCGGACGCGCGGTGGCGACGTGAACCGCCGGTTCTGCGAATTCGCGTTTGACGGCGAACCCGTGCGCGTCGACGTCCGCGTCGCCGAGGACGTGGCGTGCTACAAGGTGTTCCCGGCGCGCCTGAACCTCAAGACCGCGTTCAAGGACGGCGTGATCAGCGTGTGGCTCGACCGGCCGTGCTACTGGGGACTCCAGCTGAACGACTACGACAAGACGATTCTGAGCGTGTTTGCCGACCGGCCCGAGGATCCGGCCGTGGTGCCGGCCCGGGACAAGCCGGGATGCCTGTACGTGGACGGATGGCTGGACGCGACGCGGGAGGACGGCGTTCTGGAGCCGGGCGCGGACGTCTCGGAAATCTATCTGGCGCCGGGCAGCGTGCTCAACGCCCGGCTGCTGCTGCGGCGGCCGAAGATGTTCGTCCACGGGCGCGGCATGGTGCTCGACCCGATGAGCGACGTGTTCCGGTTCGACCAGACGAAGAACACGGCGCGCGGACTGGTCCGCATCAGCGGGGCGGGGACGACGGTCGACGGCATCAAGCTCGTCGATGCGCGGACGTTCAACATCTGCAGCTGGGCGAACGACGTGACGCTGCGGAACGTCAAACTGCTGGCCTCGATGATGTGTTCGGACGGCTTTACGATGGGCGGGAGCGGGTTCCGCGCGGAAAACGCCTGGATCTACGTGGGCGACAACGCGCTCGTGGTGTCCGGCGCGAAGGGGGCGACGTTCAGGGACATTGTCCTGGGAACGTCGTGCGCGGCCATCTTCCCGCAGGGAAACAACGCGGGTATCGTGATGGAGAACGTCGACGTCTTCCGCGCCGACGACGGCTTGATCAACAACTGGTACAATGCGGTTCTGCGCCGGAACACGAAGTGGCGCGAGACGACGACCCAGATGGCGCGGAAGGAGCCGGGGCCGCAGGATCTCAACCATCTGTCGCACGAGTTCTTCTTCCGGAACCTGTCGGCGGTGGACTGCACGCTGTTTTCGCATTTCTTCAGCGGGCGCAACATGGGAACGCGGCCGAAGACGTTCGGTTTCGAGGGGGTGTCGATTCCGCCCTCGACGGGAAAGAGCGATTGGCGCGCGATCGGCAAGACGGACGGCGTGGCCATCGACACGCGCAACGATCCCAAGAAATGGCTGGTGACGGACAACTACGCCCTGACGTTCACCAATCTCTGGGTCGGCGGGGTCCGGGCCGAGTTTCCGGCTTCGGCGTTCAACAATCCCCAGACGGTCAGGGTCTCCTACGCCACGACGGCGGACGGGGGCGGCGTGCCGACGGCCCCCAACCGGGTCGTCGTCGGCTGGACGTGTCCGTACAAGCGTTCCGTCGGGCATTTCCTGCTGCGGGACGTGCGGACGATCGACGGGGAAGGGGGCGAGCGGCGGCTGCCGGCCGAGGCGGCGGGGGCGAATCTGCTGGTGGACGCGACGGCGGTCAAGAGCATTTGGCAGCGGGTTCCGTCCTGGCTGGTCAAATTCGAGGCGACGGGACGGGAAAACGGCGCGCGGCTCTACCGGCTTGTCCAGTGCGAGCGGGGGGCGGGCATCCAGGCCGTGGTGACGGATCGCTTCCTGCGGCAGGGCAACGGAACCTACCGCCTGGCCTTCGACGTGAAGGCGACGAGCGAGAAGCCGTTGACCCTCACGGCGAAGTTCCTGTCCAACGAAAAGAGCTTCGCGCGGAAGCTTCCCGTGCCGTCGGACGGCGCGTGGCGGCATTTCGAGGTGGATTTTACGGTCGATTTCGATTTGGCCGTGACGGAGCTGGCGGCCCTTGCGCTGACGGGCGATACGCCGGCGGACGAGATAATTTTCAAAAACTTTTCGTTTTCCCGCCAACCCCTATCTTTCTAGCCGCAGTTTTGCTATAATTCTGATTTCGTGTCGCCGGAGTGGGCGGCCGGACTGGTGATTTTTTTGATGCGGAGTTAAGCGATGGCGGACGAAATGAAGAACGATTTCATGGTCTTTTCCGGAATGGCGAATTTGCCGTTGGCGGAAAAGGTGGCGGCCTATCTGGGCCGGCCGTTGAGCAAGATTGACATTCGCCACTTCCCTGACGGCGAGTCGTTTTGCCAGGTCCAGGAGGGCGTGCGCGGAAAGGACGTGTTCGTCATCCAGAGCGGAAGCCCGCAGCCGAACGGCGCCTACATGGACCTCTTCATCATGATGGACGCGCTCCGCCGCGGCAGCGCGGCGCGCATCACGGCGGTGATTCCGTACTACGGCTACGCGCGCCAGGACCGCAAGGACCAGCCGCGGGTGCCGATCACGGCGAAGCTGATCGCGAATCTGCTGACGAAGGCGGGCGCGGACCGCGTGTTGACAATGGATCTGCACGCCAACCAGATCCAGGGATTCTTCGACATCCCGCTGGACCACCTGCACGCCGAGCCGGTCATTCTCCGGTACATCCGCGACATGCATCTGCCGAAGCCGATTGTCGTTTCGCCGGACACGGGCGGGGCGAAGACGGCTTACGGCTACAGCCGCAAGCTCGGAACGGGGCTTGCGATCGTCGCGAAGCAGCGCACGGGCGATTCCACGGTGGATGCGTTCAGCGTAGTGGGCGACGTGGCGGGCTGCGACGTCATCATGATCGACGACATGACGGCGACGGGCGGCACGTTGAGCGCGGCGGCGAAAATGTGCCGCGACAACGGGGCGCGGAGCGTGCATGCGTTCGTGAGCCACTTCCCGTTGACGGCGAAGGGCGTCGAGCGGCTGATGGGCGAGACGCAACTGGACGAACTCGTGGTGACGGATTCGATCCAGCTCCGCGAGGGTTTCGACCCGTCGAAACTGCCCTTCAAGCTGACGGTGCTCAGCGTGGCGCCGCTGATTGGCGAGGCGATCAAGCGCATCCACAACAATGCGAGCGTGAACGACCTCTTCAACCACGAGTAGGAAGATTTACGGCCGAGTGTAGTGCCTTTCGGCGCGAGAGTAGGCCATTAGAGAGAAGGAAAAAATGGACCAGATCAAGATCAAGGCGGAGGTCCGTACCGAACAGGGTACGGGCGCGGTTCGCCGCCTTCGCCGCGCAGGATTCGTTCCGGCGTCGGTGATGAGCATGGACGGGAGCGGCACGAAACTCATCAAGTTCGATGCGCACGAGTTCATGATGGCAATGCGTGGGCGGAGCGGCAAGCAGCTCCTCGTCACGCTGGACATGAACGGTTCCGAGATGCCGGCGCTGCTGCGCGAGATGCAGAACGACGTGCTCGCGGGCACGCCCATTCACGTGGACTTCAGCGAAGTCTCGCTGTCGCAGAAGGTGCGCATCACGGTGCCGATGCGGCTCGTGGGCGAAGCCGTCGGCGTGAAACTCGGCGGCGGCGTCCTTGAGCAGGTGCTCCGCAACGTCGTCGTCGAATGTCTTCCCGAGGACATCGTCGAGAAGTTCGACATCGACGTTTCCAAGCTCGGTCTGGACCAGACGATTTTCGTGAAGGATCTCCAGCTTGGCGAGAAGTTCTCGGTCATCTCCCGCGGCGAACTCGCGGTTGCGGTCGTCAAGGCGCCGGACGGCGCCGATACGGCGGCGGCCGGCGCGGCGGCCGCCGACAAGGAGAAGGCGCCCGACGTGATCAAGAAGGGCAAGGAAGAGGAAGCCAAGAAGTAATCGGGAAGTTCCGGTGCTTTGATGAAGGTGATCGCAGGACTAGGGAATCCGGGCGCGGAATACGCGAATACGCCGCACTCCATCGGCTTCGAGGTCGTGGACGCGCTGGCGCGCGACATTGGTGCGCAGTGGAAGAGCTCGTCCTCCTTCAACGGGGAGCTTGCAGCGGGGATGCTTGGGACCGTGAAAGTCCTGCTGGTGAAGCCGGCGACGTTCATGAACCTGAGCGGAAACTGCATCGCGCCCGTCGTGAGGTACCACAATGCGTCGGTGGACGCCGATTTGCTGGTCGTTTCGGACGACATCGATCTTCCCGTGGGGAAGATCCGGATTCGGAAGGGCGGCTCGGCGGGCGGACACAACGGGCTGAAGAGCGTCATCGAGCGCACGGGGTCTCAGGGCTTTGCCCGGCTTCGTGTGGGCGTGGGCAGGGACGCGCGCAATCGCGCGAACGTCGTGGGCCACGTGCTCGGCAAGTTCAGTCCGGCCGACCGCACGGTCATGGACGAGGTGGTGGCGGCGGCCGTCAAGGCGATTGGAACGATTGAACGCAACAGTCTTGAAATCGCGATGAACCGGTACAACGGGTGGACGGCGACGTCTGCCGCGGCCGGCAAGGAAAACGATAAATGAAAAAGTACGATGGTCTCTATATCTTCGCCGGCGAGGCGAAGGATGACGTCCTGGATGGGCAGATCGCCAAGGCGCTCGCGGAAGTGACGCGTCTCGGCGGCGTGATCCAGTCGCAGGAAATTCTGGGCAAGCGCACGTTCTCGCGTCCGATGCACAAGCGTTTGAACGGCGTGTACGTCCAGGTTCGTTTCGAACTCGATCCGCTGAAGGTGGCCGAGCTCGTGAACCGCTACCGCATCGTGGAAGAGGTCTTCCGCGTTCAGATTCTGGCCGTGGACGATCGCCGCGACGCGAAGATCGCCGCCCAGAAGGAAGCGGCCGCCAGGCGCGAAGCCGCCCAGAAGGAAGCCGAGGCGAACGAAGCCGCTGCGGCCGAATAAATCAGGGTGGTGCGATGCCGTCTTTCAACAAAGTGATCGTCATGGGGAACCTGACGCGCGACCCCGAACTTCGCCAGGTCGGGATGAACGCCACGAAAGTGTGCCGTTTCGCCCTGGCCTTGAACGAACGCCGTCGCGACAGGTCCGGCAACATGGTGGACATTCCGACCTTCGTCGAAGTCGACGCTTGGGAGAAGCTTGCCGAGTTGTGCGGGCAGTATCTGCGCAAGGGCCGTTCGGTTCTTGTCGAAGGTCGCCTCCAGATGGATTTTTGGGAAAAGGACGGACAGAAGCACCAGAAGCTGAAAATCCGCGCGATGACCGTCAAGTTCATGCCGGTCCCGGCTCCCAACCAGAGCCGGCTGACGGGTGAGCCGATCGCTTCCGGCGGTGCCCCGGGCGCCCTCCCCCCGCTGATGGGGGACCTTGAGGGCTACGACGAGGCTTCAGCGCTTCAGCCCTTTTGAAATGAATTCAGCAAAGGAATCGGAAAATGGCTTATCAGAAAAGAAATGAGCGTTCGGATCGCGAAGATCGCGGCGAGTTCGTCTCCCGCCGCCGTCCCGCCATCCCCGCGAACGACAAGATCGACATCAACGACATCGAAGTCCTCAGGCACTATGTGACTGAGTTCGGCAAGATCATCCCCGCCCGCGTGACGGGCGTCACCTCGATGCAGCAGCGCCAGATCAAGAAGGGCGTCCGCCGCGCGCGCAACATGGGCCTCATGGCCTGAGAAAGGAGGACGCAATGGTCGAAGTGTTGTTGATGTCCGACGTGAAGAAGCTCGGCAAGGCCGGCGACGTCGTCACGGTTGCGCCGGGCTACGCGCGCAACATGCTCATCCCGCAGAAGCTCGCGGAGCCGGTGACGCAGGCCGCCCGCCGCCGTCTGGCGAAACTCGAAGCGCAGCGCGCCGCCGAGCGCAAGGCGCGCAAGGACGCGGCGAACGAGCTGGCGAAGAAGCTGACGGGGCTGGTCATCACGGTGAGCGCCCGCACGGTCGACGGGACGAAGCTCTACGGCAGCGTGAACGTCACGGATCTGCTGGCCGCCATCGAGGGCGACCGCCAGGTCAAGCTGGAGCGGTCGCAGCTCGATCTGCCCGACGAACTCAAGGAAGTCGGCGAGTACGACGCGAAGATCGACCTGGGCGAGGGCGTGAACGTCCCGTTCAAGGTGAAGGTCGTGGAAGCCGCCGCCTGATCTCGCGGGGGCAAGCGAGGACGGACCGCCGTCGTCCGACGGCGGCCCGTCCGGTTCTTCGCGGTGTTTGCATTTGCCGCAAATTTGGCTATTGCCACTTCTGAAGAAAAAGCGTATCATAAGATGCGCACGAGGGGATTGCCTCTCCTGCCGTGAAGAAAAACCGAATGATTTCGAAATTCAAAAGAGTGTTTTTGCGCCTGTTCTGCGCAGGTGTCGCGTGTCTGGTCTGCGGATGCGAGACCGTGCAGAACTTTCTGGACGAGTTGGAAGACGGCGGCGCGCGCCGCGCGAACGTGGAGACGAACGGGCTGGCGGCGACCTATTTCGCCGGGCCTCTGGTGCGTCCGGGCATCATGCTGGCGATTTCGGTCACCGCGATGGGTTCGCCGGGACGCGACGTGCGGCAGTACGTCGTCGATCCCGACGGCAACATCTCGATGGAGCTGGTCGGTCAGATCAAGTGCCAGGGGTTGACGCTGGTCGAACTGCAGCAGAAGATCGAGGCGGCCTACAAGGAGTTCTACCGGGCGCCTTCCTGTTCGGCGACGTTCGTCTACGAGCCGGGCAAGAACGTTTCGCCCTGGGGCACGGTGACGGTCATGGGCGAGGTCATGCGCAATGGCCCGGTCGACGTGCCGTCGACGCAGGATCTGAGGCTGACGCGGGCGCTTTTCCTCGCGGGCGGGGTGACGTCCATTGCCGACAAGCGCAGGGTCCAGGTCACCCGTTGCGACAAGGACGGCAAGCAGACGAAGACGATTGTCGATCTGGTTGAAATCGGCGAAAAGGGACGAGCCGACAAGGACATGCTCCTCAAGGCAGGAGACGTTGTCTGGGTGCCGATGTCCTGGTATTGATCTGGAAGAGGGAGGTACTGACGATGAAGGGCATAAAGAAGATCGCGCCGACGTGCATGCTGGCGCTCGCGCTTCCGTTCGCGGCGTTGGCCGAGATGCCTCGTTCGGAGTGGCATAACCTGGTAAGTCCAAGCGCCCAGAATCCTGAGACGCTGAAGAATACGATCGGACAGCTGTCGGCGTCCGACCAGACGGCTTTCCTGGCCGAGATCAACGAGGCGATCGGCAAGATGCCGGGGTCGGACGAGACGCGGGCCGCCGCGTTCTACGCGGCGAACCGGGCGGCGGTCTCGGGCGCCACCCGGGAGAACCGCGCGGCCGTGCTTGCGGAAGTTTTCGCCACAGTGCCGCCGGAATTCCTGACGGACATCAACGAGCGTTTCGCGACCGAGCTTTTCAGCCGCGCGCAGGGCATGTCCGACGAGAAGTTCGTCGAGATCGCCAAGAGCGCGATGGCGACGATCATCGAGCGCTGCCAGAAGGCCGAGAACGCGGACGTTCGCGGGACGTTTGCGATTCTCATGTTCCTCCGCGCGTCGGGCGGTTCGCCGGCCGATCTGACCGACACGCTGGTCGCGCTGCTGCCCGACGCTTCGGTGCGCGAGCAGGCGAAGAACGAGTGGATCAAGCCGGCGATGGGCGACGGGCAGGAGCAGACCTACAATCCAATGCTGGGCTTTGCCCAGGCGGGCGAGGAGCCGGATCACGCGATCGTGATGCGGTTGTCGGGGTCGCAGCAGGTGATGGACGCGCTGTTGGGCGATCTGCAGGCCGCGACTTCGGGGATGACGCCTCCCGCCTCCCGGCTGGCCGGCGCGTCGTTCGTCGTGCCGGGCATTGTGGGCATTGCGCCGAATCCCGACCAGGCGGATATCGGCTTGAACCGCGTCCCGCGCGCATTCGTGCAGAGCAGGGACGGCGTCGGCGGCACGCGTTCGGGCACGAATGCCGGGAACGGCAATCCGTACTACACGCATGACCGTGGCGACGAGCCGGGTTCCGAACCGGGCCCCGAGCCGGGACCGTATGGCAATCAGGGTATTGGGTTCTGAGCCGCTGGAATTTTAAAGGGGGTCGCACATGAAAACGGAGATTACAGCTCTCTTGTCGATCACGGCGTTGGCGTTCTTGCCGGCAGGGGCCGAGAATGAAGGTCATGGCAATGGATCGGAGGCGAACAAGCCGCAGGGATTCCGTTTTGCCAACAACCGCTTGACAATCAAACCCTACGTTTCGCTGTCCTACACGTACGATTCCAACATCGACACGCTCCACCACGCCGACGCCGACAGCATCTTCCTGGTGAATCCCGGCGCCGAGTTCACGTGGAAGAGCGACCGCTGGGAACTGGCGGGATCGCTTTGGTATCGCTACAACGCCTATTGCGAGTACAATTCGAACATGGGCGAGAACAGCTACGGCGAGTCGCTTTCCTACAAGTGGTCGAACGTCGAGGCGACCAGCGGCAAGGGCTGGAACCTGTTGCTGACGGAACGCTACGCCTGCATCAGCCAGTCCGACAGTCTGATGTCGAACGACGGTCGCGGCATCTGGCGCGACCGCCAGAAGGTGGACGTTTCCGGCGTGCTGGAGCGCCGCTTCACCGAACGCTGGCACATGGACGTCCAGGGGCAGTACAACTGGCTGGACTACAAGAACGACACGGGCAAGTACGCGCCGCTTTACGGGTGGTCTGAATATTCGGCGGGAATCCAGGCCGGCTATGCCGCCTCGAAATGGACGGATCTGCTGATTGCCGGCGGCTATTCCGACTACACGCAGAAGAAGGGTTCCGGTTACAGCAATTACAGCAACGACAGCACCGTGTGGACGATCCAGGCCGGTCTCGGGACGCACGCAACCGAACGCATCACCTACCGCGTGCTCGTCGGTTCGTCCTGGCTCGACTATGGCGGGCAGAGCAATGCGGACAGCGGGTGGACGTATTCGCTGTCCGCCAATTGGCAGTTGGCGCGGCAGTGGCAGATTTCGGCGTTGGGTTCGAGCTACTACCAGCCGTCCGAGCGTTCGCTGGGCCAGGCCATCAAGGTTTACTCGATCGGCTTGGGGGTGTCCTACCTGACGCTGGGCGACCGGATGCGTCTGCATGCCGACATCTCCTACCGCCGCGAGGAGACGGTCTACAACGACCGCTATCTGACGTATCGCAACGACTACGACGAGGATCTGCTTTCGGTTCGCATCGGGGCGGACTACACGCTCAATCGCTGGATGTCGATTTTCGCCAATGCCACGTGGGAAGAGGAGTGGTGCGACGATTACGAGCAGTACGACTATGACCGTTTCCGCGGCACGGTCGGCGTCCGTTTCCACTATTGATCCGGCGTGGCGGCGGGTATGGTTGAATGATCCAGAAGTTTCTCACCAAATACGGGCTGTCGGCGCATCTGGCTTTGCTGGCGGCCCTCCCGCTTGCGCTCACGCCCTTTCTCACCGCCGCATGGCTTGGCGCCGTGATCCTGTGGTTGAGCGCATTCGCGGCGGTTTGGATTTTTCTTGAGCCTTCCATTCTTGCCGGCGAGCGGCTTTCGTCTGCGCGCGCGCGCGTCCGCGGGCGGATTGCGGGGGATCCGGTATTCTATTTCTTCCTGCTGGTCGTTGTCGGCGCGACGATCCGGTGTCTGAACACGGGCATCGAGGTGGTCTACGACCCCGAGCAGACGACGTGGCTGGTCAAGGAGCCGTCGATGACGGCCCTGCCGGCGTCGACGCGCGAAAGCGGTTTTCTCCCCTGGGCGGTTGCCGTCGGCCTGATGGTCGTGACCATGGGCATTCGCCATTCCATCGGTCTGGGCGCCCGCCTGTTTTTGGGCCTGATGGGGTCTCTGGTCGTGGGGCTGGGCGGCATTGCGGCGTCCGTCTGCGCCTGCAACGGAGAGGCGTTCTTCGTCGACATGGCCGTGGGCGGGCTTGACAAGGGGCCGTTCTGGTCGATGATCTTCGGCACCTGGCTGCTGCTGGGCATCGCAAGCGGCGTTGTCGCGGAAGCGCGCAACTGGAAAGCCGCGCGTCTGCCGTTCTTCGTTGCCGTGATGGGGAACGTTTCCGGCCTTCTGTTCTTCTCCCCGCCCGTCGTGGCGGTCGGCTGGACGGTCGCGGCCGTTCTGACGACAATCTGGTGCCTTCTGTACCTGAACCGTGCCGGATCGGTGGGGGCGGTTGCAAGAAGTCTGGTGTTGCTTCTGCTCGGCGCCGCGTTGTCGGTGTTCCTGCTGGTTTCCTTTTCGCCCGAATCGGTTGTCGCGGCCAAGGCGAGGGGCGTTGACGTGGACCTGCTGATGACCGAGGCGATGCGCCAGAATGGCGAGGCCCTGTCGCGGATTGGCCGGCAGATGTGGATGGCCCATCCGTGGGGCGGCGTCGGGCTCGGCGCGTACGGTCTGAACGTGCCGTTTCTCGCCGAGAAGGCGGATTGGGCCGTGATGGCCGCGAAGCCGCTGTTCGCGCAGAACTCGTACTGGACGCTTCTGGCCGAACGGGGAATCGTCGGCTGCCTGCTGCTGCTCGTCGGCCTGGGCTTGATGCTGTGGTACTACGTCAGCCGGCTGGTCCAGTCCTATCAGTTCCTGCGCACCGTCGACGATGCCGACGTTTTCGCGTACGCCGTCCCGCCGATTGTCTGGACGCTTCCGGTCATTCTGGTCCTGATGGCGGTGGAGTCGGCCTGGTTGCCTGAACTGTCGATCCCGGCCATTGGTTTTGCGGTGGTTGTTCCGCTGGCGCTCTGTACCGCGTCGTTTCCCAGGGGAAGATCGCGTCAGGCCGAATCGGAAAGCGAACGGCGGATGGCGGCCGCGTAGGCCTGGAGGGCATTATGGCATCAAGTTCGACATACGGGAAGAAACCGCTCTATTATGGCACGGCCAGCAAGGCGCCGATCTACTACGGCAGCGCGCAATCGGCTTATGGCGGACAGGCTCCGTACTACTACGGGGGGGCGCGCGGCGGGCAGGGCGCCGGTTCGGACGATGATTCGCTCGTCGGCACGGTTACCCTTGGCCGCATCCTCCGGGTCGTTGCCCAGCGCTGGATCTCCATCCTCGTGTTTCTGCTGATCGGCCTTGTCGCCGCGTTTGCGGTCTATCGGATTTCCCCGACGATCTACGAGGCCAAGAGCGAGTTTACGATGGACATGCGCCGGCCCCAGGGGAACAACGGGACGCTGATGGAGATGAGCGGACCCGATCTCGGCAACAACTACGCGGAAGTCTTCAACACGCGCCAGTCGGACTGGCGTTCGGACAAGATCGTCCAGAAGATCATCCAGCAGTATCGGGCCAATCATCCGGCCTCGACGGTGACCGACAAGGAACTGGTCGAGGCGCTCGTGAATTCCGAACTCGAACTGATCCGGAATTCGCGCCTGATCACGATTGCCGTCCGTTCGACGTCGGCCAGCCTCGCGTCTTCCCTGGCGAATGCGTACGCCGAGGCCATCGAGTCGTTTACGGACGAAGAGAACAAGCTCAGGTGCGACAAAGCCGTCGCGCAGATTCACGAGCAGGTTGAAAAACAGCGCCGGGTGGTCCGGGACAACGAAGACGCCATTCGGAAGTTCCGTGCCGAAAACAAGATCGACAGCTTGAATTCGGAGCGGGAGATCCTCCAGCAGTCGCTCCAGAAGACGACGGCGGACGTGCTGGCGATGCAGGCGGAGGTGACGGCGGCCCAGGAATGGGAGAAGGTCCTTCAGGCGGCCCAGGAGACGCCGGAGGACTTCGGCGCGCTCCCGACGGCCGTCCCGCGTTCCTCCGAAATCTACCAGGCCTATGCGACGCTTCAGACCGCGAAGATGGAGCAGACCGCGCTTCTGGCGAAATACACGACGAACCACCCGGAGGTGAAGGCGAAGGAGAAGGAGGTCGAGACGGTCAAGCAGCAGTTTGTCGACGCCGTCTCCCGGGCCCTTGCGACGGCGAACGGCAACCTGAAAGCCTACAAGAACCAGCTGGCCGCCTTCAAGAAGAAAAGCGAGGACTTCCGCAACGAGCTCGCCCGCATTGGCCAGAAGATCGTCCAGGCCGACGCGGGACTGAAGCAGCTGGAGCAGGAGGGGAAGGTCTACTACGACACGCTGGCCGATCTGATGCAGCGGGAGAACGCGGCCCGGATTCTGGCGGAGCAGAACAATGAAATCATCCGCGTCGGCCGTCCCGCGCCCACGCCCGAGAAGCCGGTGCTCCCCAATCCGCTGGTCATCTTCACCATCGGCGGCGTGCTGTCCTTTGCGCTGGGCCTGCTGTTCGTCCTCATCCTCGACCATCTGGAAGACACCATCGTCTCCCTGTCCGACATCGAAGTCCGGCTGTCGCTGAAGGTGCTGGCGGTGCTGCCCCACATCCGCCGGAAGCAGCGCGAGCAGGTCGCCAAATTCATTGCCGACAACAAGTATTCGCAGTTTGCCGAAATCATGGCCGGGCTGAGAAACCTGTTGGATTCTCCGCGCTACCAGCCGATTTCCCAGGTGCTGCTCATCATGTCGACGCAGCCGGGCGAAGGGAAGACGATCGCGTCGTGTTCGCTGGCGATTTCAAGCGCGCAGGCCGGCAAGCGCACGCTGCTGGTCGATTTCGACATGCGCCGTCCGCGGCTGGCGCGCGTGTGGGGATTGACGATCGACAAGGACCACTCCTTCTCGCACTATCTGTCGCGCAAGGACGGCGCCCGCGATTTCAAGGGGCTGGCGATGCAGAGCGGAATCGAGAACCTCGAAGTGATGGGCTCGCTGCCGCCGGACAACGTCAATCCCGCGTCCATCATGGGTTCGGACATCGTCCCCGATTTCTTCAAGTGGGCGCGCGAACACTACGACCGCGTCATCGTCGACTCGCCGCCGTTCGGCATCGTGGGCGACGTCATGACCTTGGCCTCGATGGTCGATTCCGTGATGATCATGTGCTGCCCGGACCGCACGCACTTCAAGCCCATCCAGCATGCGGCGCGGAGCCTGGCCGAGTCGGGGGCGACGGTCATCGGCATCGTCGTCAACGACGTCGACATGGGTTCGGCCGCGTTCAGCCAGTTGGGCCACGCCTCCGGCTACGGGTACGGCTATGGCGGCTATGGCGGGTATCGCGCATACGGCGGCGGCTATCGTCCGTATGCGCCGACCGAGACCGCGAAAAAGGAGCCGGCCGCCAAGGCCGAAGACGCGCCCGCGTCCGTGGAAGGCGCGGCCGCCGCGCAACCGCATGCCCGTCACGCGGCGGTGAGTCCGGATCTGGTCGACGAGGAATAGCCGGCTAT
The DNA here is from genome assembly GCA_051884915.1 of Kiritimatiellia bacterium. Classification (GTDB taxonomy): domain Bacteria; phylum Verrucomicrobiota; class Kiritimatiellia; order RFP12; family UBA1067; genus RUG572. The sequence continues at coordinate 22,365 of JBJEWF010000020.1, read as the reverse complement.
GGATCTGCGCCTGACTCCCGCAACGGCCCCGCTGAAGGGACGCGTTTCCGTGCCGGGGGACAAATCGCTGGCCCATCGGGCCGCGCTGTTCGCCGCCCTGGCCGAGGGCGAGTCGACCGTCCGCCGGTATCCCGACAGCGGCGTCACGCGGGCCATGCGGGGCGCGCTGTCTTCCCTGGGCGTCGGGTCGACGCTCGAAAACGGCGTCCTCAGAATCCGGGGAAACGGCTATCGGCCCTTTCCGGGATCGGCCTGCGTCGCCCATTGCGGCAACTCCGCCACGACGATCCGCCTGCTCGCCGGCGCCGTGGCCGGCACGGGAACGGCCTGCACGCTGGACGGAAGCGAGGGTTTGCGGAAACGCCCGATGGGCCGCATTGCCGATCCGCTGGCGCGGATGGGCGCGGTCGTGCGAACGCGGAACGGCTGCGCGCCGCTTGAATTCGGGCGGCATGCGCTGGGAGGCCTTTCGTACGACGTTCCCGTGGCGTCCGCCCAGGTCCTGAGCTGTCTCCAGATTGCCGCTTTGGGCGCGTCTGCGGAATGCCGGTTCACGGTTCCCGGCCCCGTGCGCGACCATACCGTCCGGATGCTGACGGCGATGGGCGCCGACATCGCGTCGGACGGCTGGACGACGCGCGTCAGGCCGCTGTCGCGGCCGCTGTCGCCGTTGGACGGGACGCTGGCGGGCGACATCTCGTCGGCGGCGTTCCTGCTGTGCGCCGCCGCGCTGGTGCCGGGGAGCCGCATCGTGGTCGCCGGGGTGGGCGTGAACGAAACGCGCACGGGCATTCTGGACGTCCTGAAGGCCATGGGCGCGAACGTCACGTGCGCGAACGGGCGCGAAGAATGCGGCGAGCCGGTCGCCGACGTCGCGCTTGAAGCCGCCCCCCTGAAGGCGACCGAAATCAGGGGCGGCCTGGTGGTCCGGTCGATTGACGAATTGCCGGCGATCGCCGCCGTCGCGGCTTTTGCCGAGGGCACGACCGTCGTGCGCGAAGCCCGGGAGCTCCGCTACAAGGAAACGGACCGGATCGCGGCCATCGTCGCGCAGCTTCGCGCCCTCGGGACGGAGGTCGACGAGTTCGACGACGGATTTGCCGTTCATGGCGGAACGCTCACGGGAGGAACGGCACGCGCCAATGGCGACCACCGGCTTGCCATGTCGATGGCGCTCTGCGGGCTGAAGGCGCCGGTGTCCGTCGCGGGCGCGGAGATTCTGGACGAGTCGTTCCCGGAATTTGTTCCAACCCTTGTTTCGCTCGGCGCGGGCGCGGAGAGCATGAATGGCTGAAAAATTCTTCATCATCGACCTGATGCCCTTTCTCTACAAAGGGCATTTTGTTTTTTTGCGGAATCCGCGCATGACGTCGACAGGCCTCAACACGTCGGCGCTGATCGGATTCGCCAACGGCGTCACGTCGATTCTCGCCGACTACAAGCCGGGATACGCGGTTCTGGCGATGGACCCGGGCGGTCCGACGTTCCGCCACGAGGCGTTCCCCGCGTACAAGGCCCAGCGCGAGAAGATGCCGGAGGATCTTGCCGCGAACGTCCCCTATGCGTTTGAACTGGCGGAGGCCCTTCGGCTGCCCGTCGTCCGCAAAGACGGCTTCGAGGCCGACGACGTGATGGGCACCCTGGCCGTCAAGGCCGCCGCGGCGGGATTCGACGTCTATCTGGCGACGCCCGACAAGGACGCGGCGCAGCTGGTGGCGCCGAACATCCGCCTGTTCCGGCCCGGCCACGGCAAGGAGGGCCCCGCCATCTACGACGCGGAGGCGGTGAAAGAGCATTGGGGCCTCGCCTCGCCGCGGCAGATGGTCGATTTGCTGGCGCTGGCCGGCGATGCGGCGGACAACATTCCCGGCATCAGGGGGGTGGGGGAGAAGACGGCCCTGTCGCTGCTGGCCCAGTACGGAACGGTGGAGGGCATTCTCGAACACGCCGGGGAGTTGAAGGGGAAACTGGCGGAGAAGGTCGCCGCCGGCGCCGAGGACGCCAGGATCTCCAAGTTCCTGACGACGATCCGGACGGATGTTCCGCTGGACGTCGACTTCGAGAGCTTCCGGCGCGTCGCGCCCGACGAGGGAAAACTCGCCGCCGTCTGCGCCCGGTTTGAACTGACGCAGCTTGCCAGGCGGCTGGGCGTCGGCGGCGGCATGGCGGCTTCGGCCCTGCCGGACGCGAACTACCGGCGCCTGGCCGACGTCCCGCACGACTACCGGCTGGTTTCGACGGACGCGGAGGCGCGCGAATTGGCGCGCATCCTTGAGGCGGCGCCGCGCTTTGCCTTCGATACGGAGACGACGGGCATCGACGCCCGGACGGTGGAACTGGTCGGCCTGTCGTTTGCGACGGAACCGGGAAAAGCCTGGTATGTCGTCGTTCCCCGGCAGCCCGCCGCCGTCCAGTCCAGTCTGTTTGGCGACGACCTGTTCGTGGGCGGCTCCTCCGCCGCGTCCATCCGCCCGACGGGCGATCCGAACGCGCGCGTCGGCATCTTCGCGAAGGCGTTTGCCGATCCCGCCAAAATCCTGATTGCCCAGAATGCGAAATACGACATGACGGTCCTTTCGCGCTACGGCATTGTCTTCGGGTCCACGGTCCACGACACGATGCTGGAGCACTACGTCATGGACGCCGCCGCGCGGCACGGGCTGGACGCCCTGGCCCGGGAATATCTCCGGTACGATCCCATCCACTACGAAGACGTGGTTGGCGAGAAGAAGCGCGGCGAACCGCAGTTGACGATGGGCGACATCGAGCCCGGGAAGATTCTGGACTACGCGGCCGAGGATGCGGACGTCGCGCTTCGCCTGGATGCGATTCTGCGTCCGCGGGCGCTGGAGATCGCGCCGCGGGCCCTGGAGGAGAGCGAGGAGCCGCTTGTGGCCATCCTGTCCGAGATGGAACGGGCGGGCGTCCAGATCGACGTGGCCGCGCTGCGGCAATACGGGACGGAGCTGGACCGTGAGATCGTGGGCCTCGCGGCCGAAATCAAGGCGGTCGCCGGCGCCGAGATCAATCTTGATTCGCCCCGGCAGCTCGGCCGGTTCCTCTTCGGCAAATTGGGCCTCGAACCGGAGGGCGTGAAGAAGACGCAGACGGGGCAGTTCTCGACGGACGAGAAGACGCTGGTCAAGCTGCTGGACGCCCATCCCGTCGTCCAGAAGGTTCTCGACTACCGCGCCTGCACGAAACTGAAGTCGACCTATGTGGACAAGCTGCCGCTCTGCATCGATCCGCACGACGGCCGCGTCCACACTACCTTCTCGCAGGCCTTGACGGAAACGGGCCGCCTGTCTTCGGCCGAACCGAATCTCCAGAACATTCCGATTCGCACGGAACGCGGCAGATTCATCCGGGCGGCGATTATGGCGCGGGACGGGAACCACCGCCTCGTTTCGGCCGACTATTCGCAGATCGAGCTGCGGCTGATGGCGGCGATGAGCGGGGACGAGTCCATGCGCGCGGCCTTTGCCCGGGGCGCGGACATCCATCGCGAAACGGCCGCCCGGGTCTACGGCGTGAGCCCGGAACTGGTCACGCCCGAAATGCGGTCGAGATGCAAGATGGTCAATTTCGGAATCATCTACGGCATCTCGGCCTTCGGCCTGGCCCAGCGCCTCCACTGCCCGCGCAAGGAAGCGGCGGAACTGATCGACTCCTACTTCAGGCTCTATCCCCGGATCCGCGCCTTCATGGATTCCGCCATCGCCCGGGCGCGGGAGACGGGCTATGCCGCAACGGCGCTTGGCCGCCGGCGGACGCTGCGGGACATCAATTCGCGCAACGCGACGGTGCGCCAGAGCGCCGAGCGCGACGCCATCAACACGCCCATCCAGGGCACGGCGGCGGATTTGATCAAGCTGGCGATGGTCAAGGTCGACCGGGCCCTGAAAAGGGCCGGACTGAACGCGCAGATGATCCTGCAGATCCATGACGAACTGCTGTTCGACGTGCCCGTGGAAGAGGTGGATCGCGTCAGGGACATCGTGACGCGCGAGATGGAGCAGGCGATGGATTTCGGCGTGCCGCTGGAGGTTTCGGTTGGCGCGGGACGGAACTGGCTGGAGGCCCACTGATGGACGTGTACTATTTCGGCGTCTTCGCCTGCTACTCGTTCGCGCTGGGATGCTGCATCGGGAGTTTCATGAACGTCTGCATCTGGCGCATCCCCCGCGACGAATCGGTGGTCTGGCCGCCCTCGCACTGCCCCAGATGCCACGCGGCGATCAAATGGTACCAGAACATCCCGATTGTCAGCTGGTGCGCGCTGCGCGGGCGTTGCGCCAACTGCCGCGAACCGATTTCCGTGCGCTACACGATCGTCGAACTGCTCGGCGGCGTCCTGTTCCTGCTGGCCTATCTGCAATGGGCGATGCCCTTTTTCCTCGGCGGCGCCCCCGCGCTGGGCCTGGTGCCGCTCCGCACGCTCTGGACGGTGGGCGTCTACTGGCTGGTGGCGGCGGGGCTGATCCTGGGGTCTTTCATCGACCTGGAGCACCAGTGGATCCCCGATCGCGTGACCATCGGCGGCATGGTGCTGGGGCTGCCGCTCAGCTGTCTCGTCCCCGAACTGCAGGGACAGACGGAGCCTCTGCAGGCGCTGTACCGGTCGTTGGGCGGACTCGCCTTCGGCTTTTTCTTCCTGTGGGGCGTCGGCTGGGTGTTCTCGAAAATCTTCAGGAAAGAGGCCATGGGGTTCGGCGACGTGAAGCTCATCGGCGGCGTGGGGGCGTTCTTCGGGCCGTGGGCGGTGCTGTTCACGATTGTCGTCTCGTCGTTCGTGGGGGCGTGTGCCGGCGGGTTGCTGATTCTGCGCGGGCGCGCCCGGCTGGGCGGCTTCACGGCCGTTCCCTACGGGCCGTTCCTGGCAATCGGCGTGCTGCTCTGGATGTATTGGGGGCCGGCGATTCTGAACTGGTATCTCAAGCTCTATGCGCCCGCGGTCTAGAAATTCGCAGCCCCCGCCCGCGGCCGTCCGGTCGCTGTTTACGCGCATCGCGGGGATCTACGATCGGCTGAACCGCGTTCTGACTCTGGGCGTCGACGTCCTCTGGCGCCGTCGCGCGCTGGAGCGGCTGGAGACGGCGCCGGAGAGGATCCTGGATCTGGCGACCGGCACGGCCGACTTGGCGCTGGCGGCGGCCCGTCGCTTCCCCGCGGCCGACGTGACGGGCGTCGACCTGACGCCGGCCATGCTGGAGATCGCACGGGCGAAAGTCGCCCGTGCGGGACTGTCCGGCCGGATCGCGCTGCGGGAAGGGAACGCGCTGGCGCTGGATTTCCCCGCCAACCGGTTCGACGCGGTCCTCTGCGCGTTCGGCTTCCGGAACTTTCCGGATCAGGAGCGCGCGCTGAAGGAGGCGGCCCGCGTGCTGGCGCCGGGCGGCGTTCTGGTCGTATTGGAACTGTTCCGCTCCCCGTCGCGCGTTCTCGGCGGCGCGACGTCCCTGTGGCTGCGTTTCCTCGCGCCAGTATTCGCCCGAAAGGCGAAAGCGGACTACGCCTACTTGCGCACGTCAATCGCGCGGACCCGGACGGCGGCGGAATTCCAGGCGCTGGCGGCGGCGTGCGGCTTCGTCTGCGACCGGTCCGATTTCTTTCCGCCCGCCTGCAGCTGTCTCGTCTTTCATCTCGGGCATGGACAGAGCGGGCCGAAAGAAGTACAATGGAGACGTGGCGGACTGTCATGCGGCGGGACGGTCTGCATATCGGGAGACATGATGAAGGAGACGACATGAACGGTTTCATTCGCCATCTGGCGGTTTGCGCATGCTGCTGCATGACGGGGGCGGCGGCGGCGGACGCCTCCGCGCCGGCCCGCCCCGGGGAGTCCGCGCCGGACGCCTCCGCGCCGGCGCCGGCCGATCCCGCCTTCGAGCGCTACAAGACCATCACCGACCGCATGCCGTTCGGGCCGGAACCGGCCGGGTTCAATCCCGACGCGCCGCCGGGAAGCGCGCCGAAGGGCGGCGCCGGGGGCGAAGGCGGAATGGACGAGCAGCAGCGTTCGGAGGAAGAGCAGAAGATCGTGTCCGCCGTCCGCGTGTCGGTGCTGAACGTCACGCCCTCCGGGAAGATCGCCGTGGGGTTCACCGATTCCTCCCGCCAGCCTTCGGCCAACTACTATCTGAAGGTGGGCGAAAGCCGCGACGGCTGGACGGTCAAGGAGGCCGACGCGCGGGAGATGACGGTTGTCCTGGTGAACAGGGAGGGCGTCGAGGCCACGCTGAAACTGGGCGAAACGGCGGGCGGCGACGCGAAAGGCGCCAAGCGGAGAGGCGCGCCGCCGGGGACGGCCGCCGCGAAACGCACGGGCGGGGACGGCCGTCCGGACGCCGGCGAACACGTCGCGCCGGGGACGGCGTTGGCCAATCTGCGGGCCCGGCGCCAGTTGCGCGAAGCGAACGCGGCCGAAGAGAAGGCCCGCCAGGCGGCCGCCGCGGCCGAGGAGAAGAAGGCCCGCGAACAGGCCGCCGCCGAGCGCGAACAGCAGCGCGAGGCGCTGCTGCAGATCCGGGAGGAATTGCGCCGCCAGCGGGAAGCCCGCGAACAGCAGCGGCAGGACCAGCCGCCGGAAGCCGAACCGCCGCCGGACGCCGCGCCGCCGCCGGAGGCCGAACCGCCGCAGGAGTAGGCGGGGAACCCGGGAAGGAGGACAAGATGACGAGAACGACATTGGAGATGTTCCGCGAGGAACTGTTGCGGACCGGATCGTATGCGTCGCCGGCGGAACGGATGGCCGTCCGGCCCCGCCGGCCGGGGTGGTTGACGACGGCGGGGTTCACGTGGAGCGTCCTGAGCGTTTTCCCGAAAACGGGCATTGCGGAAATGTGCGGCTATCTGACAACGGACCGGTGGGCGCATTACTGCTTTGAAACGGTGCGCAAGGCGGAGGCATACGGAACGAAGGTTCTGGCGGAGGGCTGGGAGAACCGGAAGAACCACGAGGGGCCCGTGGTGTATCTTGCGAATCACATGTCGACGCTGGAGACGATTCTCCTGCCGTTTTTCCTGCTGACCTACGGGCCGTTCAACACCGTGGTCAAGGCGTCGCTCTCGCATCTGCCGGGCCTGACGCGCGCGGCGGTGCACATGGGGCTGGTCCCGATCGGGCGCACGAATCCCCGGGAAGACCTGATGACCGTCTTCAAAGTCGGCGGGGAGCGGATCGCCCGGGGGGAGAGTTTTCTCATTTTCGCGCAGGGGACGCGCCAGAGCGTCTTCGCGCGGAAGGGCTGGAGTTCCATTGGCGCCAAACTGGCGGAGAAGACCGGCGTGCCCGTCGTCCCGATTGCCGTGAAGACGGACATCCAGCCGACGCGGCCGGGGGGCAAGGGATGGCTGAAGGATTTTGGTCCGGTGGATCCGGCCAAGGACATCCGCGTCGCGTGCGGTCCCGTCCTGCAGGGGACGTCCAAGGAGATGCACGGGGCCTCCTTCGACTGGATCCGGCGGAAACTTGACGCGTGGGGGCTGCCGACGGAAGGCTGATCTGAACGTCGTCCTGCCCGTCGGCGGCGCGGGGCAAGTCGGAACCAAGGGAGGATCTGGGGCATGTTTGGCAAACGGTGCATGGTGACGGGAGCCGCGGGTTTTATCGGATCCGCGCTGGTGCGTCTGCTGATGAGGGAAACGGAGGCGACCATCCTGGTCGTCGACAAATTGACCTATGCGGGCGTCCCCGAATCGCTGCGGGAAGTCGGGCTTGATCCGCTGCGGGACGTCCGGCCGATCGACGCGCTGGATCTGGCGGCGCCGGGGCGGCTGAAGTTTCTCAAGGCGGACATCTGCGAGCAGGAGACGATGGACCGGGCTTTTGCCGGCTTCAGGCCCGACACGGTCTTCCACCTGGCGGCGGAGTCGCACGTCGACCGCTCGATCGACGGGCCGGGCGCGTTCATCCGGACGAACGTGACGGGCACGGCGACGCTTCTCCAGGCGGCGCTGAAATACTGGCGGACGCTTCCCGAATCCGGCCGGGCGGCGTTCCGCTTCCAGCATGTCAGCACGGATGAAGTCTACGGCTCGCTCGGCGCGACGGGCTTCTTCACCGAGACGACGCCCTATGCGCCGCATTCGCCCTATTCGGCTTCGAAGGCGGCGAGCGACCATCTCGTGCGGGCCTGGCATGACACCTATGGCCTGCCAACGCTGATGACGAATTGCTCGAACAACTACGGGCCCTACCATTTCCCGGAGAAGCTGATTCCGCTGGTCATTCTCAATTGCCTTGACGGCAAGCCGCTGCCCGTCTACGGCAAAGGGGCGAACGTCCGCGACTGGCTCTATGTCGACGACCATGTCCGCGCGCTGCTGCTGGTGAACGAGAAGGGCGTGCCGGGCGAAACCTACAATGTGGGCGGGCACAACGAACGCACGAATCTCGAAGTCGTCCAGACGATCTGCCGTATCATGGACGAGTTGCGCCCCCGGGCTTCGGGGTCCTATCTGGATTTGATCGCCTTCGTCGCCGACCGGCCCGGACACGATCTCCGCTATGCCATCGATCCCGCCAAGCTGATGGGCGAATTGGGCTGGCGGCCGCGTGAGGATTTCGAAACGGGCATCCGCAAGACCGTCCAGTGGTATCTGGACGGCAAATGGTGGTGGGGGCCCATTCGCGAAAAGACGTACGCGGGACGGCGCCTGGGGGTTGGCAGATGAAAATGTCCCACGCCTACGCGGTCATCCTCGCGGGAGGAAATGGCGAACGGTTCTGGCCGATGTCGACGGCGGCCCGGCCGAAGCAGTTCGTCTCGCTCTTCGGCGGGAAGCCGCTGATCCGCCATGCGGTCGACCGGCTTGAAGGCTTGATCCCGCCCGAAAACGTTCTCGTGATCACGGCGAAGAGGCTGGTCCCGCAGACGCGCCGCGCGTTGCCGATGCTGGCCCGCGCCAACATCGTGGGCGAACCGTGCCGGCGCGATACGGCGGCCGCCGTGGCGTGCGCCTGCGGCCTGGTCGCGAAACTCGGCGGGCCGGATGCCGTGGGCTGCATCCTGACGGCCGACCAGCTGATGGATCCGCCGCGGGTCTTCAGGCGGACGCTCCGCGATGCGATTGCGGCCGCGCGGCGGACCGATGCGATCGTCACGATGGGGCTGGTGCCGGATTATCCGGCCACGGCTTTCGGCTATATCGAGTGCGCCGAACGGATCGGACTGAAGACGAAGACGGTCTTCCACCGGGTGGCGCGCTTCGTGGAGAAGCCGGATCGGAAAACCGCCGCGGCCTACCTGGCGTCGGGGCGGTTCTGCTGGAATGCGGGGATGTTCATCTGGAAGGCGAAGACGATGGCGGCGGCCTTTGCGGACCATGCGCCCGATTTCTCCGCGCTGATCGAGGCGGTTGCCGCGTCCACGCGCGTCGCGCCCGTCCTGGCGAAACTCTATCCGGCGTTGAGAAGCATTTCCGTCGACTATGCCGTGATGGAGAAGGTGCGCAACATCGTCATGGCGAAGAGCGAATTCCGCTGGGACGACGTCGGCTCCTGGCTGGCGATTCCCCGCCACTTCCCGCAGGACGGCGCGGGCAATACGCGGCTGGGACGGACGGCGCTGGTCGACACGGCGGATTCGATTGTCGTTTCCGAGGGCGACCACCTCACGGCCGTTGTCGGATTGGCGGATGTCGTGGTCGTCCATACGGCCGCGGCGACGCTGGTCTGCGCCAAGGACAAGGTCCAGGACATCAGGCGTCTGGTCAAGACCCTCGACGACGGCCAACGGCGCCCCGGCCAAGGCCGGAGGCCGGCGGACGGACGATGACGCGACGGGCGGAGCGTCCCGTGCGGAATGGCGCAGGGCGGCGCCGGCACGGCTGGCGGGATCGAACCGCGAAATTCTTTCGCTTGCGCAAAACGGCAATTATGCTATACTGTCCAACCCTATGGGACAATTAGAAGAATCTTCCGAGCTGACGCTCGATTTTACGAAGCTTGAAAAAGTCGGCAAGCAGGTCGCGGATACGCGGGCGGCCGGTTCGGTGTCGTGCGATCCGGGCGTCATTCCCGTGGCGGTGCAGAATGCGGATACGCGGGAAGTCATTCTCGTGGCCTACACGAATGAATTCGCGATGAAGGAGTCCTTCGCCAAGCGGAAACTCGTGCTGTGGTCGACGAGCCGCAACAAGCTGTGGTTCAAGGGCGAGACGAGCGGCGAGACGTTCGATCTGCTTGAAGCCTATGTGAACTGCGAGCAGAATTCCCTGCTGTACGTCGTGCGCCCCTGCCGTGGCGGCATCTGCCACACGAAGAACCAGGCGGGCGCGCCGCGCAACTGCTATTACCGCAAAATCGATCTCGATACGCTGAAATTGACTTTTGTCGACCCCTGAAGTCGGGGCGCCTGGCGACGCATGGGCGAAGCGGACAACCAAGAACTAGATGGAAGGTAGAAGAAAATGAACATCCTGATTGGATTCCTCTATGTCGTTGAAGTGATCGTGTGCCTGCTCCTGGGCCTCGTGGTGATGCTTCAGAAGCCGAAAGAAGGCGGCCTGGGCGGCATCGCCGGCGGCATGAGCGAGGCCGTGTTCGGCGCGGATGCCGGCAACGTGCTCATCAAGGCCACGGCCTGGCTGGGTGCCATCTTCCTCGTGAACACGCTGATTCTGGCCCGTTTCACCTCGACCATCCATGCGAAGACGCTGATGGCGGACGAGGCGGCCGCTCCCGTCCAGCAACAGTTGCCGCAGATGCCGGAACTGCCCGCGGCCCCCGCTCCGGCGGCGGCTCCGGCTCCGGCCAAACCTGCGGCCCCCGCTCCGGCGGCGACCCCTGCCCCGGCTAAACCTACGGCCCCTGCCCCGGCGGCGGCTCCGGCTCCGGCCAAACCCGCGGCCCCCGCTCCGGCGGCGGCTCCCGCTCCGGCCAAACCTGCTGCTCCCGCTCCGGCGGCGGCCCCGGCTCCGGCCAAACCCGCGGCTCCTGCCCCGGCCAAGCCGGCGGCGCCCGCTCCGGCGGCGAAGTAAGAGCATGGCGCTTTTCTATCGCGAACAGACTTCCGGCGAGGAAGTCGCGAATACGGTCGTTCACGCAGTCGGGTCGCACCTTGGTGCGGCCATGATTGCTTTATTGGTCTATCAGGCCATTGGTTCCGGCGTTGACGTGGGCTGGAAAATCGTCTCGGCGTCCATCTTCGGCGCGAGCATGATTCTCCTCTATTCGATTTCGTCGGCCTATCATGCGGTTTTCTACAAGCCGGCTAAGGACGTTCTCCATGTCATGGATCACATGGCCATCTATTTTCTGATTGCCGGGAGCTACACGCCGTTCTGCCTCGTGACGTTGCGCCCCGGACATCCGGGACTGGCCTGGAGCATCTTTGGCATCGAATGGGGGGCGACTCTGGCGGGCGTCCTTTTCAAGGCGCTGACGACGGGCCGTTTCCGGCTCGTCTCCACGCTGGCCTACATCCTGATGGGCTGGGTGGCCGTCGTCGCCATCGTGCCGCTGGTCCGTTCGCTCCATGGGCTTGGGACCATGTGGCTGGTGCTCGGCGGCGTGCTCTACACGCTGGGATGCGTCTTCTACCTCTGGAAACGGCTGCCTTACAGCCATCCGATTTGGCATCTTTTCGTTCTGGCGGCGTCCATCTGCCATTTTTTCTGCATCCTCTGGTACGTGATGTAGGATGCGCGGCGGCCGCCGGCGCCCGTCGCGGGGCGGCCCGCCGAAACTCGCGCGTTCTCCTGGTAGACGCATCATGGCCGTTTATGTTAGAATGGGAAATGCCATGCCGCCAATTCAAATGACAAAGTCCCTTGAAGACTATCTGGAGGAAATCCACGTTCTCATCCGCGAGACGGGGACGGCACGCGTCCGCGACGTCGCGGACGCGCTGCACGTGAAGATGCCAAGCGTGGTGAAGGCCATCTCCGAATTGAAGAAGCTGGCGCTTGTGACCCAGGAGCCTTATGGCGACATCGAACTGACGGTGAAGGGGCGCCGCGTGGCCAGCAGCGTGCTGGGGCGCCACACGCTGCTCAGGCGGTTTCTGGAAAAGCTGGGCGTGACGCCCGAAATCGCCGACAAGGACGCCTGTCTGATGGAGCACATCCTGAGCGCCCAGACGATGGACCGGATCCGCGATTTTCTGAAAAGATAAGGAAGAACCGAGATGAGCGACGCGAAGATGACGAGATTCCGCTGGGTGATGTGCTCCCTGCTGTTCGTGGCCACGACCGTGAACTATCTTGACCGGCAGGTGTTGTCCCTGACCTTCCCGGACTTCATCCGCCCCGAGTTCCACTGGACGGACGCCGACTACGGCACGATCACGGCCTGGTTCTCCCTGATCTACGCGACGGCCTGCCTCTTCGCCGGCAAGTTCGTGGACTGGATGGGCACGAAAAAGGGCTATCTCTGGGCGATCTTCGTGTGGTCTCTGGGCGCCTGTCTCCACGCCGCCTGCGGCATCGCGACCTGCTGGTTCGTCGACGGCGTCGACTCCGTCTCGGCCCTCCGCGCCGTCCAGTCCGGCAGCGCCGTCGCCTCCGCCGTCGCGGGCGTCTCCGTGTGGCTCTTCCTCGCGTGCCGCGCCGTGCTCGCGATCGGCGAGGCGGGGAACTTTCCGGCCGCCATCAAGGTGACGGCGGAATACTTCCCGAAGAAGGACCGCGCGTTCGCCACGTCGATCTTCAATTCCGGCGCCTCGGTGGGCGCGCTCGCCGCGCCGCTCACGATTCCGCTGCTCGCCAAGTGGTGCGGCTGGGAGATGGCGTTCATCATCATCGGCGGCGCGGGCTTCGTCTGGATGTTCTTCTGGCAGGGACTCTATGCGAAGCCGAACGAGTCGCGGTTCATGGACGCGGCCGAGCGCGCGTACGTCGCGCAGGACGAGCCGGCCGAGCCGGCGGCGCAGGTCGCGGCGGTCCGGGAGGAGAAGCCGATTTCCTTCTTCAAATGCTTCACCTACCGCCAGACCTGGAGTTTCATCGTCGGCAAGTTCTTCACGGACGGCGTGTGGTGGTTCTACCTCTTCTGGGCGCCGGCCTATTTCAAGGAACAGGGCCATGGTCCGACGACCGGCATGGGCCAGGTGCTGATTTTCACGCTCTATCTCATCGTGACGGTCGTTTCGGTCTATGGCTGCAAGCTGCCCACGGTGTTCATCGAGAAGTACGGCATGAACCCCTACGAGGGCCGCATGCGCGCGATGCTGATTTTCGCGTTCTTCCCGCTGGCGGCGCTCGTGACGCAGCCGCTGGCCGGCATCTCGGTGTGGTTCCCGGCCCTGCTGATCGGCCTGGCCGCGGCCGGCCACCAGGCGTGGAGCGCCAATATCTTCTCGACGGTCGGCGACATGTTCCCGAAGTCCACAATCGCCTCCGTGACGGGCATGGGCGCGATGGCCGGCGGCGTCGGTTCGTTCATCATCAACCGGTACGCGGGTTCTCTCTTCACCTACGCGGAAACGCAGGGCGCGGCCTTCACCTTCTGCGGTTTCGCGGGCAAGCCGGCCGGCTACATGATCGTCTTCTGCTGCTGCGCGGTCGCGTATCTGGTCGCCTGGTGCCTGATGAAGGCGCTGGTGCCGAAATACCGGCTCGTCGAAGGCTGAAGATCGGAATCCGGATGCTCACGGGCGGACGACGGGGGTGAACATGAAAACGATCCAGATTCTGCCCTCGCTCCTGGCAGCCGATTTCGGTGCGCTGGGTTCTGAAATTCGGCGCGCCGAGGCCTCCGGGGCGGATGCGCTGCACCTGGACGTCATGGACGCCCACTTCGTGCCCAACCTGTCCTTCGGTCCGGACGTCGTGGCGCTGAGCCGGCGCGTGGCGCCGCGCTTCCACCGGCACGTCCATCTGATGATGACCCGGCCGGACCTCTATCTGCCGGTCTTCGCCGAGATGGGCGCGCAGACGATCCAGATCCACGTCGAGGCGGATTGCGACATCCACCGCGAACTGGCCCGCATTCGGCAGCTGGGCGTCCGGCCGGCGCTCGCGTTGAACCCCGAAACGCCGGTCGAACGGGTCTTCCCCTACCTGAAGGCGTGCGACGAGGTGCTGGTGATGACGGTCCATCCGGGCTACGGCGGACAGTCGTTCATCGCCGGGTGCCTGCCGAAGCTGAAGGTCCTCCGCGAAATGGCCCCGGCCCTCGACTTGATGGTCGACGGCGGCGTGAATGGCGAAACGGCGCCGCTGGCCGTCCGGGCGGGCGCCAACCAGCTCGTGGCCGGCAGCCATCTCTTCGGCCGGCCCGACATGGCCGCCGCCGTGGCCGCGCTCCGCGCATCGTGTTCCGCGGCCCTGGCCCGTCCGTGACCGGCTCCATTTCGCACGTGCCGTTTTCCCATGGTTGAATTGCACCTGGAGATGTCGGAGGACGGACGGGCCGCGTTGTCGGCCCAGGCTCCCGCGGCGGCGGGCGCGGCGCTTCGGCCCCTGTCCGGCGACGCGCTGCTGGAGGCCGTCCGCGAAGTCGTCTGGTACGCCGACGAGCTGACGCCGCTTTCCCCCGCGCGGGTCTGCCCGTCCATGCGCAATCTGCTGATGTTCCTTTCCGACGTGCGTGGCCGGCGGTTCAAGCCCGGCTGCTTTCTGGACGCGAGCGTCTGTTCCGCCGCGGAATCGTTCCGGCAGGTCGCGGCGGAAGTGGCGGAAGGCCGCTATCTGGCGGGGATCGAGGGATCCGGGGACGCCTGCCGGGCCGTCTGGCGCCTGATGCGCAAGGCGTCCGGTTTTGAGCACGCCCTGGCCGACGCGCTGATCCGCCGCGCGGGCTGGTCGGTTCTCGAAGCGGACGATGGACGCCACGAGACGGTCGACGACGCCTGGCTGGCGGCCTTGCGGAGCGAGACGGGACGGATCCGCTGGGCGGTGGCGGACGATCTGGACGATCTGGCGAAGCGGCTGAAGGAGTGGCGCGCGCCCCTGCGCGCGTCCGCATCCGACCGGGCCGCGCTGGTCTTCCGGCTGGATCCGCCGCCCGGACGCGGGGACTCGTGGAGCCTGTCGATGCCCGCGCCGCCGACGACGCGGCTGGGCCTGATTTCGCTGGGACAGGCCGCGTCGGTCTACCCGCCCCTGCGCACGTTGCGGCGGGGCCGGGCCGACTTGTCCGCCGCCGAGGCGGAGAATTTTCTCCGCGCGGGCAGGCAGGCGTTGACGGCCGCCGGCTTTTCCGTCGAAATCCCGGAGGGGATTCTGGGCGACCATCTTTCGGCCGTGGCGGACGTTGCGCCATTGCCGGGCGAACCCGTGGCGGAGACGGCGGACGCGCCCGTTGCGACGGCCCGTCTGTCCATCCAGATTGACGGCGAGCCGGCAACGGAACAGGAACTCCAGTTCCTGCTGGACCAGGATGCGCCTTTCGTCTTCTTCCGGGACCGCTGGATCGAAGTCGACCGCAGCGTGCTGCGCGAGGCGCTTCGGGCGTTGCGGTCGACGCGGCAGCGGAAACTCTCCGTGCGCGAAACGCTGCGCTTCGCCATGGGCGTCCAGCGCGCCGGCCGGTTGCGGATCGCCCGCGTCGAGGCGCGGGGGTGGCTGCGCGGGTTGCTGAACGAGCTGAAGGGACGCGACCGCCTGACGCCGCTTCCGGCGCCCAACGGCCTGAAAGGGACGCTCCGCGACTATCAGGTGCGGGGATTCTCCTGGCTCGCGTTCCTCGTCAAGTGGGGGTTCGGCGCCTGTCTGGCGGACGACATGGGCCTGGGCAAGACGCTCCAGGCGATCGCCTATCTCCTCCACCGCAAAGAGCAGGGCGCGGCGGACGCCCCGGCGCTGGTCGTGTCGCCCGTGAGCGTGACGACGAACTGGATGCGCGAATTGAAACGCTTCGCGCCGGGTCTGCGGACCCTTCTGCACCAGGGACCCCGGCGGTGGCTCGGGCGTTCGCTTCGCCGCGCCTGTTCGGCGGCCGACGTCGTCGTGACCGGGTATTCGCTGCTCGTGAAGGACTGGGAGGCCCTGCGCGCCGTCGGATTCGGGGTGCTGATTCTCGACGAGGCGCAGATGATCAAGAATCCGGATACGCGCGTCGCGCGGGCGGCGCGGGCGTTGGCGGCGCCGGTGAAGATCGCACTCACGGGCACGCCGCTGGAAAACAGCGCGCGGGATCTCTGGTCCCTGGAGGAATGCCTGAATCCCGGGCTTCTGGGCGCGCGCAAGGATTTTGAGGAAATCTACCTGCGCCCGTTTCGCGCGGACGCGCGGACGGCGGCGGCCGGAAAGCTGCGGCACGTCCTCGAACCCTTTCTGCTGCGCCGCCTGAAGACGGATCCCGGCATCGCGGCGGAACTGGGGGGCAAACGCGAGATTCGCGAATACTGTCCGCTCTCCCCCGCCCAGCGGGCGCAGTACGAAATGGCCTTGGAGGCGTTCAGGGCCGACTGCGCCGCCGATTCGCCGGCGGCCGCGCGGCGGGGGCGGACGCTGGCCCTGCTGACGGAATTGAAGCTGATCTGCGACGGCGACGGGAAGATGGCGCGCCTCGACGAGCTGCTGGCGGACATCTTCGCGGCGGGCGAGAGCTGCCTGATCTTCACGCAGTACGCGAAAGTCGGGCGGCGGCTGCAGGCGCATCTCCAGGAGAAGTTCGGCGTCCTGTATCCGTTTCTGCACGGCGGCCTGTCGCCCGCCGCGCGCGAAAGGGAAATCGCCGCGTTCAACGGCAGCCCGGAACCGAATGCGTTCGTCCTGTCCCTGAAGGCCGGCGGTTTCGGCCTGAATCTGACGCGGGCGACCCATGTCGTCCACTTCGACCGCTGGTGGAATCCCGCCGTCGAGAACCAGGCGACGGACCGTGCCCATCGGATCGGCCAGACGCGGACCGTCTTCGTCCATCTGCTTCTGTGCGCGGGCACGCTGGAAGACCACATCGACGAACTTCTCGAATCCAAGCGTCTGCTGGCCAACGAGGTGGTGACCGGCGGCGAGGCCTTTCTGCTGAACATGGGCCCCGAGGAACTCGAAAAGACGCTGGCCCTGGACGACGCGCAGGGGGACGGCGCGCAGGGGGACGGCGGCTAGCGCGGCGCGTCCGCGTCCGGCAGGTCCCCGGTCGCATCGCGCGGCGCGCCCGCGCCCGTCCCGGAGGGCCGGTCACGCGGGGGTCGCGCGTTTGGCCTTGCCGGAGACATGGTCGAGCGTGAGGGCGTAGACGGCCGTGCGGGAAAGCGAACGCGCGAGGGCGGCGTCGAAGCCGGACATGTTGGCGGGCGTGAATTTCTCGCACAGCGCCTTGAGCGCCAGCCGCGCTTCGGCCGGGTCGTCGACCCGTTCCAGGACGCCCCAGGCCATGGCGCTTTCGAAGTAGGTCGTGAATTTGCCGGTTGCCGCCCGGACGTCGACGCAGGCGCTGATCCAGACGCGTCCGTCGCGCTTGAGCGCCTCGACTTTGCGGCCTTCCCGCGCGCTGTGGAAATAGAGCCGTCCGTTGAGGCAGACGGGCGAGACGGGAAAGCCGTACGGGCCGTCCTCGGTGACGACGCTGACCGTGGCCGTCTCCGCGCGGGCGAGGATCGCCCGCGCCGCGTCGGGCGCCAGTTCCCGGTCGCGGCGGCGGCAGGGGTGGACGGGCATCCGTCCCGCGGCGCGTTCGACGACGGGGACCATGGACGCCGGCAGGAGATTGGCCCCGGCCAGGTCGGCGAGGGGACGCCACTCGAACTCGATCCAGTCCTCCTTCGCCCGGGCGGCCGTCCCTTCGGGGAGGTCCAGGAGGTGGACGAGATTGATCTCCGCATGGGGTTTGCCGTGCTGGAGGAACGCGTTCTCGACGACGTCCAGGAACCGCCCCGCCGTGGCGTCGACGCCCATCTCCTCCTTGATCTCGCGGACGAGCGCCTGGCGGGCCGTCTCGCCGAATTCGATGTGTCCGCCCGGCAGGTAGGTGGACGAGCCGCCTCGGGCCCTGCAAAGCAGGATCTTGCCGTTCTGGATGCAGATGCCGCGGGCGATCGTCTCGATGCCCGCGAGTTCGTATTCGGGAAAATCGGCCATGTCGGAAGTCCGGGTTTGGGTGCGTGTGCGTTCCATCGGGAGAGATTATAGCACAAGGGCGGAATTGTGGTATAATGGACAGGCATTCCAAAGGAGAAGCAGTTGATGGCCAGTCTTGACATGTTATGCGCGGTGTCGCCGCTGGATGGGCGCTATGGTTCCAAAGTGGCGGAACTCCGCGACGTTTTCTCGGAATACGGCCTGGTGAAACGCCGTGTTGCGGTAGAGTGCGCCTGGTTGGCCGCGCTGTGCGCGCATCCCGAACTGCCCGAATGCCCGGCCCTGACGGCGGCGGAGGCGGCGGCTCTCCGGCAGCTTGCGGACGGGTTCTCCGTGGCCGACGCCCAGCGCGTGAAGGACATCGAGAAGACGACGAACCACGACGTGAAGGCCGTCGAGTATTTCATCAAGGAGGCGTTGGCGGGCACGTCGCTCGGGTCGCGCGGCGAGTTCGTCCATTTCGCCTGCACGAGCGAGGACGTCAACAACGTGTCCCATGCGCTCATGCTGCGCGACGGCCTGAAGATCCTGCGGGCAGCGCAGAACGAGGTGACGGACAGGATCGCCGCGCTGGCGCGCGAGTTTGCCGCCACGCCGATGCTGGCGCACACGCACGGCCAGCCCGCGTCGCCGACGACGCTCGGCAAGGAACTGGCCGTGGTGGCGGCCCGCCTGCGCCGCCAGCAGGACGAAATCGACCGCATCGTGCTGCCGGCGAAGATGAACGGCGCCGTCGGCAATTTCAACGCGCATCTCGCCGCCTATCCGGGGGTGGACTGGGAGGCCCTGTCCCGCGGCGTGATCGAGGGTTTTGGCCTGCGCCAGAACCGCCTGACGATCCAGATCGAGCCGCATGACGGCATGGCCGAACTGTTCGACGCCATCCAGCGCTGGAACACGATCCTTCTCGACTTCGACCGCGACGTGTGGACCTACGTCTCGATGGGGTATTTCACCCAGCGCACGGTCAAGGGCGAAATCGGCTCTTCGACGATGCCGCACAAGGTGAATCCAATCGATTTCGAGAATTCGGAAGGCAATCTGGGGCTGTCGAACGCGGTGTTCGGGTTCCTCGCCCGCAAGCTTCCGGTCAGCCGCATGCAGCGCGACCTGACGGATTCGACCGTCCTGCGCAACATGGGCGTCGGCTTCGGCTACGCGCTGGTGGCGGTGAAATCCACGCTCAAGGGACTGGACAAGCTCCAGGTGGACGGGGCGCGGCTGGCCGGCGATCTCGACCGCAACTGGGAAGTCCTGGCCGAGCCGATCCAGACGGTCATGCGCAAAGCCGGCATGGCCAACCCGTACGAACGGCTGAAGGAGCTGACGCGCGGCCGTCGCGTGACGGCGGAGACCATGCGGGAGTTCGTGTCGGGACTGGAGCTTCCCGAAGCGGACAAGGCGCGTCTGCTGGAGATGACGCCGGCTTCTTATGTGGGCATGGCGGAAAAACTCGCCGCCCTGGTGTAAAACAAGGAAGGAAGGGAAACAATGAAGATGATGACGATTGCCGCGGTTGCGGCGTGCGCGCTCGCGTTCGTGACGGGTTGCGAGAAGGTGGAACAGGCTCCGGCCAAGCCCGCGGCCCCCGCCCCGGCGGCGGAAGTGAAGCCGGCCGCCGCCCCGGCCGCGGAAGTGAAGAAGGCCGACGCGCCGAAGCCCGCGGCCCCCGCGCCGAAGCCCGCGGCCGACGCGCAGAAGAAGTGATCGCGTCCATGCGATCCGCGAGGCGCAGACGGCGGCTGCCGTCTGCGCTTTGTTCTTGACCCGGGCGGGTCCGGACGGCACGCATCCATTCACGGCACGCACGCATTTCCCGGCGATGGCATTCAGCATCCCGCAGTCGACAATCGAGGAGATCAGGAACCGGACGGATCTCGCCGAACTGGTTGCCTCCTACGGCATCCAGATCCGGCGCATGGGGGGCAGCTACAAGTGCTGCTGTCCCTTCCACCACGAAAAGACGCCGTCGTTCGTGGTCCATCCCGATCAGGGATACTACCACTGCTTCGGCTGCGGCGAAACCGGCGACGCGTTCAAGTTCGTCCAGAAGCAGGAAGGGCTCACGTTCGTCGAGGCGGTGAAGAAGCTGGCGCAGCAGTGCGGCGTGACAATCGAGGAGAAGGCCGACCCGCAGGCCGGTCTGCGCCGGCGGCTGTACGCGCTTCTGGCCCAGCTGTCCGACTTCTACCACCGCTGCCTTCGCCAGGCGGCGGAGGCGGAGGGGGCGCGCCGGTATCTGGCCTCCCGCCGGCTGCCGGACGACGTGGTCGACAGTTTCCGCATCGGCTACGCGCCCGCGGGTTCGGCCCCCATTCTGACCTGGGCGAAGAAATACGGCTTTGCCGACGAGGAGCTTTACGCGGCAGGGGTTCTCGCCCGTCCGCGCCGTGCCGGCGAACCGCCCTACCACCCCTTTGGCGGGCGCCTGATGTTCACGATCTGCGACCGCCAGGGGCGCCCCGTGGCGTTTTCGGGGCGCATCCTCGACGCGGCGAAATCGCCGCGCAAGTACGTCAACTCGCCGGAGACGCCGGTCTTCAGGAAGTCGAACATTCTCTTCGGCCTCGACAAGGCGGCCGCGCATATCGTCAAGTCGCCCGGACGCGAGGCGATTGTCTGCGAGGGGCAGATCGACCTGATCCGCTGCCACTGCAGCGGTTTCGCCAACGCGGTGGCCTCGCAGGGCACGGCCTTCACGGAGGAGCACGCCCGGATCCTGAAGAAGTGCGCGGACGCCGTGGTGCTCGTGTTCGACGCCGACGAGGCCGGCCAGAAGGCGGCCGTCCGTTCCGGCGGCGAGTTCCTCGCGGAGGGAATGCCCGTTCGCGTGGCGACGCTTCCGGCGGGGGAGGATCCCGATTCGCTGTTGCGCGACCGGGGACCCGAGGCGTTCCGGGCCTGTCTGGACAAGGCGGAGTCCGTGACCCGTTTCCAGGTCCGGACGCTGCTCGCCAAGGAGGACAATCCCGCGTCCATCGACGCCGTGGCGCGGGTGGGGCGTGCCGCGCTGGAGACCCTGGCCAAATGCCCGTCGAGCCTGATCCGGGCGTCGCTGATGAAGGATGCCGCCGACATGCTGGGCGTTCCCGTGTCGGCGCTGGAAGAGGATCTGGCCCTGATTCTCCGCAAACGGCCGCGCCCGGCGGCGGCCGCCGTCGCGCCGAAGCCCGCGCCGGCGCCGGCGCCCGTTCCCGCCGAAATGGATGCCGCGGCGCCGCGGAACAATCCGCCGTCGGCGCGGGAACTGTCGCTTTGCGAATTCCTGTTCGACCACGAGCGGGACGCGTCCCTGCTTCCGCTCGTGCGGGACTGTCTGCCGGCCGCCGTGCTGGCGCATGAATTCACGCGCCGGTTCGTCGTGGCGTGGCTGGCGGAATTGGCCGACGGGGGGGACGCCATCGCCGCGCTGCGCCACGAGCTCGCAGCCGAGGAATGCCGCTGGCTCGACGGGATTCTGCTGTCCAACGACCGCTCGGGGGCGTCCGAACTGGGCGCGGAACGGATCCTCCAGGACTACATCCGCCGCCTGTGGGCGGCGGAACTCCGCCGGATCCAGGGGCGTCTGCCCAGCGAATCGACGCCGGAAGGCGACGCCCGGCGCCTGTTCTACTCCACGCTGATCCGGCGCCTGCAGCGCGACCCCTGGCCGCGCGTCCGGCCGCTTTTGGACGCCGGGATTCTTCGCTAGCCGTTTCCCGTTGAGTTCCGCCGCCGGATGCGGTATAATGTCCACCAAATTTTTTCCCTCTGGTTGGAAACCGCAAGGAGCTAGGTATGGCAGAAATCGGTCAAGGTCTCGTCCTGATGATGGCGGGCATGGGCATTGTATACGTGTTTCTCACGGTGTTGATCGTCGTGACGAAGTCGTCCGCGTTCATTGCGCGCTTCGACTCCATTCTGCCGCAGGAGACGCCGAAGAAGGCGCCGAAGAAGGCAGCCGCCGCCGATGACGACGCCAACGTGGCGCTCGCGATCGCCGTGGCGCTGGGCTGAATTTTTCGATTGGACGATTTCAAGAAGGAACTACCAACATGGCCAAGAAAACAGTCAAGTACATGCTTACCGCGTTCCGCGACGGCTTCCAGTCGGTCGTCGGCGCGCGCGTTCTCTCCAAGGACTTCCTCCCCTGCGTGGCGGAGTGCTACGATGCCGGCGTGCGCTGGTTCGAGGCGGGCGGCGGGGCGCGCTTCCAGAGCTGCTACTTCTACTGCCAGGAGGACGCGTTCGACGTGATGGACGCGTTCCGCAAGGCGGCGCCGGAAGCCGACCTGCAGACGCTTTCGCGCGGCGTGAACGTCGTCGGCCTCGAAAGCCAGAGTTCCGACATGATCAAGCTGCACGCGCAGATGTTCAAGAAGCACGGCATGAGCTCGATCCGCAACTTCGACGCGCTCA
>JBJEWF010000019.1:0-27186 GCA_051884915.1 Kiritimatiellia bacterium | reverse complement strand
CGAGGCCCGCTTCTCCGTCTCGCGGGATCTCCAGGAGGCGATGCGCAGGCGCGAGATCATGGAGAGCATACCCGTCGAGGGCAAGGTGCAGCCGTGGCCGGAGAACTTTCCGAAGGTGATTCTCCAGACGACGCTTGCCAGCGTCAAGCAGAAATGGGGAGACCTTCACGCCAGGGCCAAGGCCGGTAGCCGCGAGGCCGCGCTCGAACTCGTCCGGAACATCCTCGGCGAGGAACGCGTCGGCAGAAAGGCGAACCCGAAATGGGACAAGCTTCGCGCCTTGGCCGCCGCGCACCCGCGCGCAATCGTCGTGCCGGTGCATGCGGAGGAAGCGACCGGACGCAACAAGATTCCAATGACGTACGCGCGGATGATGGAGAAGATCGCAGGATTGCGCGTCGAACCGAGTATCGTGCAGACGGTGCGGGCGAACCATACGGGCGCGAACGCCGTGGAGCGCATGACGAGACGCGCGGCGTTCGACGGCCCGGTCGTGCGCGGCGGCGAATACATCCTCGTGGACGACCATGTGACGCAGGGCGGCACGTTGAACGAGTTGCGCAAGTTCATCCAGTCCCGTGGCGGGAAAGTTGTCGCGGCCACCACCTTGACGGCGAGCCAGTTTTCTGATACCATGGCCATCAGTGCTGATGCCGTAAAGGCGTTGTACGAAAAATTCGGGAACAACCTCGATGAAGAACTCCAACAGGCAGGAATCGCAAACGGCGTCGCCGAACTCACCCAGTCCCAGGCCCGCGAACTCCGAAAACTACGAGTTGACACCCTCCGAGATCGCCTCGCTCAGGCAAGACGCGATCGAGACCTACAACTGGCTGGGCGAGCAGCTCGGCATTCCGTCGAGAGCCGCGCTGTAAGCGGCTACACGGACCTGCTGCCTGGCTTCGAGCGATTCTCGACGGAGGCACCGCGCGCCAAAGGCCTGTATCCAAGTCTGCTGAACGCGCTTTCCGACGACGAGCTGATTTCCGCCGGCGTCGGGGCGCGCATCGCGCTCGGGAAATCCGACCGGATTTCCGACCGTTCCGTGAAGATAAACACGGTGCAGAATCTTCTGCGCCGGCTGCATCCCGGCTGGGACACGGCCAGGATGGGGCTTGAATCGCAGCGCGTGGTCATGAACGCGCAGAAGTTCGCCAAGCGGATCCGCGACGACCTCGACCGTGGCGTGAGCGAATCCCTGATCCTCGAACACCTGCCGGAGTCGGCCCGCGAGACGTTCGGCGCGGAGATGCGCCAGGAGGCGCGCAGGGGCGCGCGACTGGGCGCGTTCGGGGCCAGGGTGAAAGCGGCCATCGAAGAGCGCCAGGCGAAGATCGTCGAGGACGCCGTGCGCGTCCAGACCGGCATCGACGCCGACAACATCGAGAACGCCTACGGCATCAACCTCGCCGAGACGATCATGCGCCTCGCGGAAAAGGGAGGTGAAGGGGCAGATCCAATTGGTGACTGGTGACTTGTAAAGGGGCGGGGCGAACGACGGTCACCGGACAAAGTACATGCAACTATGGGCGGATTAAATGCAACCCTATCTTCGCTAAGGGGGTGCATTTACTTTGTCTTGTGACCCAAGGTGAACGACCTGGGCGGCTGGAAGAGATTCCGGTGAAAATCTGGTATAATGCGGAGCAGACATGATCGGCAGACTCACCATACAGACGTATCCCAACGAAACGGCCGCGGCCTACATCCGCGGCAAGGCCGGCGGCGACGCCGGCGGCGTGAGGATCGACGTGCCGGACGGGAAGACCGTCGCCACGCTGCACACGCACCCGGGCGGCGACAACACGCCCTCGCCGGCCGACTTGCTCTTCGGCTTCAACACCCTCAGCAAGGCCGAGTACGTCGCCTCCGGCAGGAAGCTGCGCCGCTGGTCGTGGCTGAAGACGCCGGAGCCGGAGGACGCACGGTTGATGGTTGAGTTCGACAAAGCCAATAAAAACGGGGGCGTCGACATCGAGGCGTATAACGCATTTCTTCGCAGACTCGTCAACGGCGGATATATCAGGATGGAGGAATTGTCATGACCAAAGATGAAGCCTTTGAGGAGTTTCAGAGCCATTACAAAATCGTGAAGAACTGGCGGGCGAAGGACGCCTGGCACGATGCCGTGCGCGACCGCCACGATGCCCTTTTCGACTATGTCTACTGCGTCAACGGCAAGGACCCCGGCCCATGGGAGATGCCGCCGGTGCCGGAGGGGGTGGAGCCGTGATCGAGATCAAAATCAGCGTCGACACGTCGAAGGCCGACCGGCTGCTGTCGGATTTTCCCGGGCTGATGGCGACGGCGCGGAAGAACGCGCTTAATGCGATCGGCGCGGAGATGGCGTCGCGCGCGGGGCGGGCGTTCCGCAGCGAGTCGCTGCGGCCGTTGCATTTGACCTGCCTGCAGAACCTGTTGCTGTTGCGGTAGCCGCACCGGACGCAGGGCGCGCCCTTGGCGGGGCAGTCCCCGCAGACGCCGGTGAGTCTGCAGTCGGCGCGGTGGACGCCCTGGTTTGTGCGCCCGCGGCATTTCTTGGGGTTCGCGCAGATTCGCTTTCCAGTCTCGCGCAAGACGGTGGACGGGCTGTCCTCCGTCCCCTTCATGATCTGCCGCTCTGATTTTCTGGCCGCAAGGCCGAATTCGATGCGGCACCGTTTCGTGCCGTCCATGTGCTTCTTTCCCTTTGTCATTTGTCGTTTTCCTTGGTTTGCCCCGGCGGGGTTGCCGGAGTGGACAGGTGATGCCCCAAAACGGCCGTGGCGGATTGGATGCGACGGAACGTCCCCGTGGGGCGTTGGATGAGGATGCTTCATCGAAGGAACGATCTTCTTGCGTTTCTTCCCTCCGAGGCGGCGAGAATGCACCGCCATTCAATGCGGGCAACTTCAATGCAGCTGGCGGAACGGCAAGGTGAATGCGACTTCCGCTTCACGGAAGGGTCGCATTCGCCATGTCCTGTCACCGCGCCATTTCATTTGGTGGCGTCGATTGACGGGGCGAATCGTCATGATGTATAATGCAGGGCGACGGAGAAGGAGAGCCGATTGCCGTGGCGGCAGGAAAATTCCGTGCGGAAGGACTTCGTGGTCGTTGCGGATAAAGGAATGTGGATTGCATTATGAAAAAACTGGTTGTTGCCGTTGTGCTTGTTTCCGCTCTGGGGCTTGTGGCGGAACCGCTGTCGTGCGCGTCCGAAAAATGGGACGCGAATCCGCTGGCCTGGATCTTCGACGCGGCTCGGGGCGAGGTGCGCAGTTCGGGACTTGACAGCCTCGCCGTCCTGGAAGGGGCGCGCAGCGCGAAGGTCCGCGTCACGGCCCGCATCACGCCGGAGGCGAGCGGCACGAACGGTTGGTCGACGATTGGCGTCGCCTTGGTCGACGACGTCCGCAACTACTGGCATGCCGCGCTGGTCCGCTCTCCGGATGGGGGCCGGTTTTTCGAATTGACCGAAATGCGGAACGGAAACTGGCTGGCCCAGACGAGCGATCGTCTGGCGATCACGGCGCGTCGCCAGACGCGGAGCTGGGACTATGGCGAAACATACGAGTTTTCGCTGGAAAGCGATCCGGCCGGCATTCGCGGCACCATCAGGGACGCCGCCGGCGACCTGATCTGGGAGATGGGGTATGCCTATCCGGCGCCGGCGGCGGATGGGACGGTCGCGGCGGTGACATGCGGCCGCCCGGCTCTTCACGCGAATGGCGGATTCCGGGGACGGTTCGCGCATTTGGATGCGAGCTGTTCGGATGCCTGTTCCCGCCAGCGCGAGACGGCGGCGGTTCCGCCGTATGAAAGCGACAGTTTCGTTCCGGAGGTGAAAGACCGGGCGACGGGTTTCTTCCGCGTGGTGCAGAAGGACGGACGCTGGTGGGTGATCGACCCGAAGGGGCGCGGAACCGTTCTGCTGGGCATCGATCACGTCACCTACTGGGGGCATCACAGCCAACGGACGAACCGGAGCATCCACCACGAGGTGAACAAGGTCAGATTCCCGAACAAGGCGGACTGGGAGGCGGATACGCTCAAACGCCTGAAGGACTGGGGATTCAACATGCTCGGCGCGGGATGCGATGGCAACCTGAAGCACCGCGGCCTGGCCCATACCGTCTTTCTTTCAATCGGCGAGGGACTCTGCTGGAACGATCCCGCGTTCTACATCTGTCCGAACGAGCACCGTCCGTGTTCGGCGTTCCCGAATGTGTTCCATCCCCAGTTCGCGCAGTGGGCCGACTATATCGCCCGCACGAAATGCGCCCCGAACAGGGACGATCCGTGGCTCTTCGGCTATTTCATCGACAATGAACTGGCCTGGTGGGGGCGGGGGGCGGCGTCGACGGGCCTCTTCGACGCGGTGTCGCGGCTGCCGGACACGCATAGCGCGCGCCAGGCCCAGAAAAAATTCCTCTCCGCGCGCGGGATTGCGGGGACGGTTCCCGATGCGGTCAAGCTTGATTTCCTGAAACACGCGGCAGACATCTATTTCCGCGTTTCGAGCGAGGCGATCCGCCGCCACGATCCCAACCATCTGGTCATGGGGGCGCGGTTTGCCGGTTTGGGCGGCGCGCATCCCGCGGTTTGGGAGGTGGCGGGCAAGTATTGCGATGTCGTGACCTTCAACTGCTACCCGTGGGCCGATCTGGATCGGAATGTCGTGATGACGGACCGCGGGGGCCTGGCGCGTCGCGTGGCGGACGCCTTTGCCGAGCATTACGAGCTCGTCAAACGCCCGATGCTGATCACCGAATGGAGTTTCCCGGCTTTGGATTCGGGGCTGCCCTGCACGGGCGGCGCCGGCCAGCGCTTCCAGACCCAGGCCCTGCGCACGCAGGCGACCGAACTTTTCGCGAAGACCATGCTGGCGCTGCCGTTTCTCGTGGGCTACGACTATTTCATGTGGGTGGACGAGCCGGCGGCGGGCATCAGCGACGCCTTCCCCGAAGATTCCAACTACGGGCTCATCAACGAACAGGGCGTCGCCTATCCGGAAATCACGGACATGTTCACGCGGCTCCACCGGAACGTGGGACAGTGGCGGAAGGCCGGCCTCCCGCCGACGAACGCGGTTGCCAGCGTGTCCGAGGGGATGACGGCGGACCAGTTCCTTTCGACGTTCAAGATGTCGACGCAGGGCCTGGCTTTCACGCGGACGGGAGACCGCTATGCCGTCCGGACGGCGGCGGGACTCGAACTGGCGGGGCGCGTCGGCGGATGGGGCATGCTCGAATCGGTCAAGCTGAAGGGGCGCGACATGGGCCGGTATACGGGCATGCTGAACAACCGGGTCGACGGCGGGCTTCAGTGGCATGATGCGACCCGGGCGCTGTCGGCGGACTGGTGCGCGCAGAACGGGCGGGGCGTGCTCACGGTCGCCTCCGAGAACTGGTACGCGAAAGACCGCGGTTTCATGTTGACGCATCGGATCACGGTCTTCGCGGACAGGCCCTGGTTCCTCTGCGAATTGGTGTCGGCGAAGAATCTGGGGCAGCATCCGATCGACGTGAACGCATTCTATTTCCGGGAGTATTCGCCGTTTGCGTTGGAGAAAAAAGACGCCCGGACCAAGACCGTGCCGAATCTCTGGAAAGCGCCCAAGCGCGACGGCTGGTTCAGCGCGGCCGGCGACGCCTACTTTGGCGGTCTGACGTTCGCCCCCACGGCCGCCATGTTCATGTACCATCTGATGTCCAATGGCAAGAGCCAGCATCCCGACGCGATGTTTGTCCCCGAAGGGGATCTGATTCTCGCGCCGGGCGCCGTCTACGAGCCCCGGGGAACCATCTGGATGCTGGCGCTCTGCGGACTCGACGGTTTCGGCGGATGGACGCGCGCGCTTGACGAAACGTCCCGTTGACGCCTTTTCCCTGCACTGGGGGCACATTCTGCCGACGGGACATTTCATCCATGGAAACGCTTTTCACGGTCAAGAATCTGCATGTCGTCTATCGCCGTCCCGGCGAGAGGCCCGTGGAGGCCGTCCGCGGGGTGGATTTCGAATTGAAGGCCCGTGAGACGCTGGGCATCGTCGGCGAATCGGGAAGCGGCAAATCGACGATCGCAAAGGCCCTGATGCTCTTGCAGCCGATTTCGGGCGGCGAGGTCCTCTTCTGCGGGAAGAATCTCGCGGCTCTGTCGTCTGCCGACCGGAAGGCCTACCGCCGGGACGTCCAGATGGTGTTCCAGGATGCGGTGGGGTCCTTGAATCCCCGCATGACGGTTCGGCAGACGCTTGAGGAGGCCCTGCGGTGTGGGACGCCTTCGACCGCGCTGCGCAATCCCCGGGAACTGCTGGAACTGGTCGGTCTGTCGTGTGCGGTTCTGGACCAGTATCCGCGCGAACTTTCGGGGGGGCAGTGCCAACGCGCTTCCTTTGCGCGCGCGCTGGCCGTGGGGCCGAAGGTTCTCGTTGCGGACGAACCCGTCTCGGCGCTCGACGTGTCGGTCCAGGCCCGTATTCTCAATCTGCTCCGCGACTTGCGCAGGAATCTCGGTCTTGCCGTCATTCTGATCGCCCACGATCTGGCCGTCGTGCGGAATGTCTGCGATCGGGTCTGCGTGATGCACGAAGGCCTTTTTGAAGATGCGGGACCGGCGGAGGACGTGTTCGCCAATCCGGGGAGCGACTACACGAAAACGCTTCTGGCGGCCGTCCCCGACGTCATGCGCGAACTGGCCCGCCGGCGTCCGGTTTGAGCGCATCGTCCGGCATCCGGGCGTTCGCGGATACGGGGAGAAAACGGGATTCCATGGGAAAGAAAAATTTTACATCAAATGTAATGTTGAAAAAATCGATGATCATAAAATGTAAAGGATTTTGCCGTTTCAGCCGTCCAGAACGCCTTTTGGGCGATATGGCACAATTTCTGCTGAATTGTCAGATTACGGCATAGTCTGCACTCTCGCCACCTAGGGGGCGGGAGATGAGGGTCGTGGCGGGGCTGGTGTTTGTCACGCGGACCGTTTCCGCAGTTGTGCCGTAAGTATCTATAAGTCAAACAAACAAGGAAAGAAAATGAGCAAATACGTTGATTCCGTGATGAAGGATCTCAAGGCGAAGAGCGCCAACGAGCCCGAATTCCTCCAGGCTGCCGAAGAGGTCCTCTCGACCCTCGATCCGGTTCTTGAGGCGAACCCGCAGTACGAGGCGAATGCGATTCTTGAGCGCATGGTGGAACCTGAGCGCGTCATCATCTTCCGCGTGCCGTGGGTGGACGACAAGGGTTTCGTGCGCGTGAATCGCGGCTACCGCATCCAGCAGAACAGCGCCATCGGCCCGTACAAGGGCGGTCTTCGTTTCGATCCGTCGGTCAATCTTTCCGTGCTCAAGTTCCTCGCGTTCGAGCAGGTCTTCAAGAATTCCCTCACGACGCTCCCGATGGGCGGCGGCAAGGGCGGTTCCGACTTCGATCCGAAGCAGAGCCCGCACACGCCCGGCCAGCGCTGCAGCGATGCGGAAGTGATGCGTTTCTGCCAGAGCTTCATGACGGAGCTTTTCCGCCACATTGGCGCGGACACGGACGTTCCGGCCGGCGACATGAACGTGGGCGGCCGTGAAATCGGCTATCTCTTCGGCCAGTACAAGCGTCTCGCCAACGAGTGGACGGGCGTGCTCACCGGCAAGCACCTGACGTATGGCGGCTCGCTGATCCGTCCGGAGGCCACGGGCTATGGCGACGTCTACTTCGCCGAGAACATGCTCGCCAAGCGTGGCGAGACGTTCGAGGGCAAGCGCTGCGTCATCTCCGGTTCGGGCAACGTGGCCACCTACGCGGCGGAGAAGCTCATGCAGCTCGGCGCGAAGGTCCTGACGCTGTCCGACCGTTCCGGCGCCATCGTCGTCAAGGACGGCATCACGCCCGAACTGCTCGCGGAAGTCATGGAACTCAAGACGGTCAAGCGCGGGGAACTCTCCGAGATCAAGGCCAAGGGCGTCGAGTTCGTCGCCGGGAAGAACAGTTGGCAGCTCGTCGACCAGGTCGATTGCGCGTTTCCGTGCGCCCGTCAGAACGAGCTCAACGGCGAAGACGCGGACTATCTGCTCAAGCATGGCTGCACGCTCGTTGGCGAAGGCGCCAACATGCCGTCCACGCCGGACGCCATCGACGCGTTCGTCGGGGCGAAGATCATGTACTCGCCGGGCAAGGCCTCGAACGCCGGCGGCGTCGCGACTTCGGGTCTTGAGATGTCGCAGAATTCCGAGCGTCTCTCCTGGTCGCGCGAGGAAGTCGACGCCAAGCTCAAGGGCATCATGAAGGCGATCCACGACAATGCGTGGGAAGCCGCCGCGAAGTATGGCAAGGAGGGCAACTACGTGGTCGGCGCCAACATCGCCGGCTTCGTGAAGGTCGCCGACGCCATGGTCGCCCAGGGCGTCTGCTGAACGGAGCTTCGGTTCTCCGTTGGGATGGACGAAAGGCGTCGCACGGTTGCGTGCGACGCCTTTTATGCTATAATCATCGCCGATGAGTGGACAAACGCGCAGAAGAAAGGTGTCCGCAATCGCGGTCAGGGCCCAACGGATCCAGAAGCGCCTCACGGAGGACATCTGGAACGAGGACGTCGATTCGCTGAAACGGTGCGCGCGCCTGCGGATCCAATTTCTCCGGTTCTGGACGAAGACGCTGCAAAGCTTTTTCTCGTACAGCAGCGGGCTTCATGCGGCCGGATTGACCTATTGGACGTTGCTGGCGGCAGTGCCCGTCCTCTGCCTGCTGCTGCTGCTTGCGCGGACGTGCGGGCTGGGCGATCTGGCGCACAGGCAGGTTGCCGATTCCATCGACGCCGTAATCACAAGCATCGAGAAGGGGCAGGACGAGCCGCCCCAGTATCTGGCCTTTCTCTCCAGGGGACAGACCCCCGAGGCGCAGGCCGCGAAACGCGAATCGGCGCGCGAGCTGGCGGTGAAGGCGCGCGAGATCTCCGACCAGCTCTTCGAGAAGATCGGCCGGTTCAACGTCCGGACGCTGGGAGCCGTTGGCACGCTGCTGCTGTTCTGGACGGTGATTTCGACGTTCTCCCAGGTGGAGGTGGCCTTCAATGGCATCTGGGCGGTTCCGAAGCCGCGGTCGGTTTTCCGGCGGGTCGGCCTCTATGCGTTCATGGCGCTGGGACTGCCGTTCCTGTTTCTGCTGGTGTTTTCCATGCCGATTCTCCGGGGCGTAAAAGACGTGTTGGACGCGACGCTGGGGTCGATGTCCTATGCGAAGTGGGCCGGCGACGCGCTCGTCGGGCTTCTGACGTCTCCGCTTTTCGGATATGCGGTCACATTGACGCTCGCCTCGCTGGCCGCCGCCTTTTTCCTCTGGGTGATTCCCAATCGGAAACTGCCGTTTTCGTCCGCCTGGAAGGGCGGACTGGTTACGGCGGTTCTGTCGGGCGTCTGGTTCAGGATTTGCGCCGTGGCCCAGGTGGGTGTGGCGAAGTCGAGTGCGCTCTACGGTTCCTTTGCGTTCCTGCCGATTCTGCTGGCATGGGTCTACATGAGCTGGATGATCGTCCTGCTCGGAGGGAGTATGACATATGCGTTTGAATGCGTTCGTCGCCGCATGCGCGATCTTCCTGTCGACTGAAGCGTCGCTTCGGTTCACGGAACCGGTCTGGCGGCCCGATTTGGGACTTTCCGTTCCGGTGCTGCGCGAGGCGCAGGGGCTGCCGCTGGATCCGCCCAAGGCCGCGTCCTATCTGGTTTCGGAGAAGGGCGGGCAACGGCTTGAAGACAGGTTCGAGATCGCCGATCTCTGGCTGAATCTCGCTTTGCGCGGCCGGTGGATCGATTCGTCGGGCAACCAGCTGTTTCTGGCGCGTCTCGGCGTCCAGGCGCTTTCGGAAGCGCCCGGCACGGTCATGACGCGGACTTCGTTCTACGCGTATCTGGCCGAATGGCCGCTCAACCCCAAAGATGCCCGGCAGCGGGACCGGGCGGTCATGGACATCTCGCCGATCGACGTCGAACGGGCGGTCCGTCCCCGGCGTTCCCGGCGCAAGAACCTGCTGGAGCTCACGGCCTACGCGACGACCAACGAGAACGCGCTGGTGTACGCCTTCCGTCCGCGCAATCCCGAACGCGGGGAAACGGCGGATTGGTACCTGGCGGTTCTGCTGGCCGCGGACGGCGAGTCCATGGGGGAGGTGCGGGCGCGCTTCGACGAAGACTTCCTGGACCGGATCTCCGTTCCCGCCCGGCGGGCGCGGCCCTCGCCGGTCGTGCCGTCCCTGCCGGCGCCGGACCTTCCGGAAGGGGAACTCCTGCGCCGCGATCTGGCCCGTTCCGTGGCCAACTACGACGCGTGGCAGTGCACGTCGGCCGCGGACGTGCTGATTCTGGACAATCTCGACGCGGGCACCCGCAAAGGCCTGGTTCCCGCGCTGACCAACGGGCTTGCGCGGTTGCGCCGCGAATACGCCCGGACGGTTCCCTCGCCTCTTGTCGCGACCAACCAGCTTGCCGTCGTCCGCATCTTCAGGAGCCGCGAAGAGTATCTGGCGTATGTGGGCGTGGAACAAAAATGGACTTCGGCCCTCTGGAGTCCGTTGCGCCGGGAACTGGTTCTCCATCATCAGGACGGCGAGGTGGGCGAACTGCTGAAAATCGTCTGGCACGAGGCCTTTCACCAGTATCTGTCATACGCGGGTTCGCTGATTTCGGCCTCCCCGTGGTTCAACGAGGGGCACGCGGACCTCTTCGCCAATTCGCATTTCGACCATCGCGGTTCGCTGGTCTTCGACCGGGATCCGGCGGCTGCGGCCTACGTGAAGGCGTATGCGGAGGCGTTGGCGAAAGCGCTTCCCGATCTGCTCCAGATGGATTACCGGGAGTTCTACGCCGGCGCCCAGGACGAGGTCCTGGCCAAGTACCGCCTGGCCTGGTCGCTCGCCTATTTTCTGGAAGTCGGCGCGCCCGGCATCCGGTTCCAGCCCTATGCCGATCTGCGTTCGGACTACATGGAGAACCTGGTCCGCACGCGCGACATGTCCGCCGCGACGCGCGCCGTTCTGCCCGCGGGGGAGATGGAGAAGTTCATCGCCGCCTGGCTCGATTTCTGGCGCCGGCAGTGAGGACCGGCGGACCGCGCCGACAAAAAAGGCGGGGCCGCAACCCCGCCTTCTTCGTTTCCTTCGCCGGCGAATGGAACTTACTTGACGACGATCACGCTGTTCAGCGTGCCGTGCTCGTTCTGCACGTAGTCAAGATTCTCCGGATCGGCGCACCACGTGCCGTCGACGACGAACTTGTATTCATGACGACCGGCGGGAAGCTTGATGGTCGTCGTGTAGAGCCCCTCGTTCTTCTTGTCGAGCATTTTCTTGCCCTCGGGATTCCACTTGTTGAAGCAACCCGCGAGGTACACGGTCTTGCCCGCTTCGGCACGGAGCGTAAACGTCACGCTCTTCTCGGCCGGTTTGGCCGGCTTGGCCGCCACCGTGCCCTTCTTCGCGCACGGAGCCTTCTTCGTGGTCACGGTCTTGACGGCCGCTTTGCTCTTAATCCTCATTTCCCACCTACCTTTCATTGAAAAAGGAAACTTCAGTTTTTCCCTCGAAAAATAGGCAAAGATTATACACTTTTATCCTGGCTGACGTCAAGACGGAAACTGCGAAAAAATATTTTTTTTTTTAGTGTGGCCACAGACTTGTCCGATCCGCTGGAATTGGGTATAATGGCGAGGCTTTTTAGTCAGCGATTTGAAGAGGCGGCGTTTCGCGCGCGCGATGGGCGGGCGGGTCGCGTCTTCCGAGAAAGGATGTGTCGAATGGACATCTCGCGTCGATCGTTTATCGGCGGTGCGGCCGCTCTGGCCCTGGTGCAGGAGGGGTTGGCGGCGGCCAGCTCGAATGCGAAGATTTTTGCGCCCACGGGCGGCAAGGCCGCGGACTTCCTGATGTGCCGGCGGATTTATCTCGACCTGTGCGGCCGGACGCCGACGCGCGAGGAGGTCGAGAAGTACGTGGCCGCCCGCGGCATTCACAAGTTCGAGAAGCTGGTCGACGAGCTGCTGGACAGCGACGATTACGCGGACTACTGGAGCATGCGCTACTGCGATTTCCTGCGCGTGAAATCCGAGTTCCCGATCAATCTCTGGCCGAATGCCGTCTACGTCTACCATCGCCGCATCCGCGATTCCATCAAGAACGACGAGCCGTGGAACGATTTTGCGCGGGCGCTGCTCTACGGGCGCGGGAGCGATTTCCGCCAGCCGGAGTCGAACTTCCTGCGGGCTGCCGCGCGCAAGACGCCCGAAGGGCTGTCCGAGGCCATCTCGACCAGTCTCCTGCTGGAGCCGACGGAGGAGTATGCGCGCTACTTCTCGCGCGTGCGCTGGAAGAGCACGCGCGAGTGGAAGGAAGTGATCGTCTATCTGGACGACGGGCCGGAGGACGCGACGCCCGAGGCGTTCATGGAATTGCTGGAGGGCCGTCTGGCCCCGAAGTTCTTCGCCACGCCGATTCACCGCGTCCACTACTGGATCTACGGGACGAAGGCGACGAGCGGCACCGTCGACCGGTGGATGTCCGCGTTCCGCGCGGGCGGCTGGCGGCTGAAACCGCTGTTGCGCCACGTCGTGACGCAGCCCGACTACCGTCGCGGTCCGGGCAAGGGCGGCTTCCCGGCGCGGCGGCTGGACGCGGAGGTGCTGGACGACGTCATCTGCAGCCTGACGGGCGCGCATCGTTCGTTCACGTCGATCGCGCCGGAACCGTTCTCGTTCCTGCCGCCCGCGCGCAAGTCGGTGCTTGTCGAGGACGGGTCGATTTCCAGCGCCTTCCTGCTTCTGTTCGGCCGTCCCGCCCGCGATTCGGGGCTGCTGGAGGAACGCAACACCAAGATCACGCCGAAGATGCGTCTCTACCTCTACAACTCCAGCAAGCTGTGGCGCGATCTGGGCGCCATGGTCCGCAAGGCCGATTTCGCGGCCCTGTCCCACGAAGAGCAGATCAAGGACCTCTATCTGCGCTTTCTGGCGCGTCCGCCGGTGAAGGACGAACTCTTCTATCTGGACCGGAAGAACAAAATCAACGCCCGCGACGTCGCGTGGCATCTCCTCAACTCCCGTGAATTCCTCTACCGCATATGAGCAACTCCGCACTTTCCACCCCTTCGACGTCCCGTTCCCGGAAATTCGCGAAGAGCGTGATTGAAATCTGGCTTTGGGGCGGCCCGAGCCAGCTGGAGACGTTCGACCCGAAACCGAGCGCGCCGAACGACTACAACAACGGGCTCAAGTCGATCAAGACCAATGCCGGCTTCGAGATCCACGAATGGCTGCCCGAACTCGCCAAATGCGCGGATCTCTATTCGATCGTCCGCTCCCTGACCCATCCCTATCCGGGCCACGAGACGGCGACCTATCTGATGCAGACGGGCCGCAATCCGGGCGGCGGCGTGACCTTCCCGGCCCTGGGCGCGCTGATTTCCTCCTCGCGCGTGCTGGACGGGAGGAAGACGAATTCGGTCATGGCCGACCTGCGCTACGAAGGCGATCTTCCGCCGTTCGTGATTCTGACGGGCGCCAAGGGCCGGTTCTCGGAAGTCGGCTTTCTCGGCGAACAGTATGCGCCGCTGGTGACGGGCGGCCGCGCCGCCGCGCCGACGTTCGAGGTCGACGGCATCGTCCCGCCCGGCGGCCTGACGAAGGACGCCATCAAGGCGCGTTTCGACCGCTGCGCGCGTCTGGACCGCCTGCCCCCCGACGACGAGTTCGAGGCCGCCGGCGCGGCGGCGCGGCAGATCATTCTCGGCCGCGCGGCGGAGACGTTCGACCTGTCCCGCGAGAAGGAGGCGACCCGCAAGCGCTACGGAACGACGCAGGGCGGCGGCTATACGGAAATCGGCCAGCAGCTGCTGGTGGCCCGCCGGCTGGTCGAGTACGGCGTGCCGTACGTCTCGATCAACTACAACGGCTGGGATTCGCACAAGAAGCATTTCGAGACGATGAAGCGGCCGTCGGCCGAAATGGACATGGCCGTGTCGGCGCTGCTCCGGGATCTCAGCGAGCGCAATCTCCTGGATTCGACGATCGTGTGGCTCAGCGGGGAATTCGGCCGGGTGCCGAAAGTCGACCGCCAGCCGCCGTGGAACGGCGGGCGCAACCATTTCCCGCGTTGCTTTTCCGCGCTTGTGGCGGGCGGCGGCTTCAAGGGAGGGCAGGTCGTCGGCGAGAGCGACGACACGACGGACCATGTGAAGGAGCGTCCCGTCACGCCGCAGGACTTCCTCGGCTCGATCATGGAACTTGCGGGCGTCGATCCCGACGACCGTCTGCCGAACCCGAGGTGGCTGAAGGAATATGGTCCGGTGATGAATCCCAAGACGAAGTCCGCGTGCGGCCGCCTGAAGGAGATCTATGTCTGACATCCGCTTCCGGCTGGCGACGGTCCTGTTCGCCGCGTGTTCAATGGCGGCTTTTGCCATTCCCTATCCGGGCTACTATTTCCCCAGCAGCATGCAGGCGGGAACGAAGCTGCGCGTGCTCGTGGGCGGTACGGGCATGGGCGGCGTGAAGGGCGCGTACGTGACGGGCGACGGCGTCGAGATCACGAAAATCGTCCGCGTGCCCAATTTCCCCCGCGCGCCGGGCAAGACCCAGCCCGGCTGGATCATGGGATGGTTCTACGACATCATCGAGGGGAAGGACAAGAAGCACCGCGATCTGCCGCCGGAGGCGCTGGACGAGAAGTCGGACTGGGAGGAATGCCTGTGGTGGCCGTATCTGGACGAGCGCGACGATCTTGAAATGCAGATCATCGGGCGCTGGTGGTCCACGCCGGAGAGCTATCCGCAGGCGACGCCGGCCCTGGACCAGCTCGTGCTCCTGGACGTCGAGGCGAAGCCGACGGCGACGCCCGGCCGGCGCGACATCGTCATCTTCGACGACAATGGCGCGAGCGCGCCGCATTCGTTCTTCATCACCAAGGAGCCGCATGCCTGCGAGCGGTTTTTCGTCATCCCCACGCGCGAGGAGTACAAGCGCCGGAAGCTCCCCGCCATCCTGCATCTTCCGACGGAACTGGACGTGCTGACGCCGCCCGTGCATATCGACGGCCAGGCCTGGCCCGGCGAGACGGACTCCTTCAAACTGCGCCTCAAGAAGGGCCAGCATCTCGTCTGCGACGTGAAAGGCCGCGAATTCATGCCGTTCCAGGGCGATGCCGTGCCGGGCTGGTTCAATCCCGCCATCCGGCTTTACGACGCCGACGGCCGCGAGGTGGCGTTCGCCGACGACTTCTACTATCTGCCCGATCCGATCCTGACCTATGCGGTTCCGAAGGACGGCGTCTACCGTCTGGACATCCACGACAACCTGTTCCGCGGCCGTCAGGATTGCGTCTACATGATTTCGTGCCATCTCCGCGACGACGACCTTGTTCCGTTCACTCCCGGACAGCGTGCGTTCGAATGTTTCCCGCCGGCGGCGGCCCATGTTCCGCCTCCGGCGGACGGCAAGCGGATCCTGAAGAAGGGGACGCTGAACACGCCGAAGCGGGAAGACCGCCATTTCCTCGACATCAAGGAGCCGGGCGAGTGGAAGTTCGAGCTTTTCGCCCGCCGTCTGGGTTCGCCGGTGGACGGCGTGCTGAAACTCTACGGACCCATGGGCAAGCTGCCGCTCAAGGCCGCGCCGCGGCTGGCCGTCTGGGATGACGATCCGGGGCGTCTCTATTCGCTGAAGAACGTCGGCGACGACGACAAGCCGATCATCAAGACGAACATGCTCTACGTGGGCAGCGTGACGCAGACGGAATGCGATTCGGTGGGGACCTGGAAGTTCATGGAGCCGGGCCGCTACTGCGTGACGGTGTCCGACCGCATTGGCGCCGGTGCCGAAAACTACGACTACGTTCTCTGCATGGAGCCGTACAAGCCGACGTTCGAGGTCTATTCCTCGACGTCCGCGTTTGTCGTGGGCGGCGGCCGCGGCGCGCGGTTCAAGGCGCATGTGCTGCGGCGCGGGTTCAAGGGGCCGATCGTCTTCGACAGCACGGACGACTACGACGTCTCCGGAGGCTTCTACGACGACGATGAAGTGGAGACCGAGGTGACGATTTCGCCCAAGAAGGAGTTGAAGGGCATCACGTGCATCCAGATCACGGCGTCGGGCGAACGGCCGAACGGCGAGAAGGTGACGGTTCGCGTCACGCCGTGCGATTCGGCGGAACAGGCGTTCGCGTATACGCATCTGCTGCCGCAGATCGGCTTCTTCCTGTGCGCGCCGCACGAGTCGGACATCGTCTACCAGAATCCGCATCCCCTGCCGCATCTGCCCTGCAATGGCGCGGACGGCAAAGGCGGCGTC
Organism: Kiritimatiellia bacterium; assembly: GCA_051884915.1. Classification (GTDB taxonomy): domain Bacteria; phylum Verrucomicrobiota; class Kiritimatiellia; order RFP12; family UBA1067; genus RUG572. The sequence continues at coordinate 10,888 of JBJEWF010000019.1, read as the reverse complement.
TCGCCGATGAAGAAGAAGAGGGCAAGCCACAGCAATGGCCAGGCGTGCACGGCCTGTCACGACAAGAAGAACAAGGACCACACGCATGGACAGGCCTGTACCTCGTGTCACAAGAACAAGAACTGACGGACAGCGGATTTCCCCGTCCCGCCCTGCGACGCGGCCGTTGACGAACGAGGGCCCCAGGCAGAAAAAGTCGATCGTTCCCGCCGTCATTCTGCTGCTGGTCGTCGCCGCGGGCGGATATTTCGGATGGCAGGCGATTTCAGGTCGCGCCGCCGCCGAACGCCGCCGTGCGGCCGCGGCCGCCGAAGAGCAGGCCCGCCTCAAGGCCGAAGAGGAGGCGAAGAAGGCCGCCGCGGAGCAGGCCCGCCTCAAAGCCGAGGAGGAGGCGCGCCGGCGGGCGGAAGAGGAGGCGAAGAAAAAGACCGTTGCGCCGAAGCCGAAGGAGAAGACCCCCGAAGAACTCTGGGCGGAGGAACTTGCCGCGCGCAAGGCCGTGCTGGCGGAAATCGAGGCGGCGCGGAACGATCCGAACGCGAAGCCGCTGGCCGGGTTCGCGGGCATCAAATTCGCGGAACCGCTCAAGGACGGAAATCCCGTCTATTGGGGACCCGTTCTTCGCGACGGCGAAACCATCGAGGACCGGGGGGTGACGTTTGCCGTCTTCGGTCCGGCGCTCGCCAAGCCGTTCATGACGCTGGGAACCACGCCCGTCGTCTGGGTGACGCCCAAGACGCGCCGGCCGTACCGGATTGAGTTCAGCCGCAAACTGGCGTTCAAGTTCGGCGAATTCCACGATCCGGAAACAACGAACATCGTCGTCTACCTGAAAGGGCGCTTCCAGCGCAAGGCCTTTGCGACGCAGCCGTACTACACGAAGCGGGTGGGGTGCGAGTTCGTCTTCCCGATCGGAAAGTCGACGGTGACCGTGGGCGAATACGGGCAGGATCTGAAACTTGTCGTCGAGCGGGAGGACATGAAGCTCGAAGCGAAAGCCGAGTCCGACGCGCTTCGCCGGGAGACGCTTGCCGCCGAGGCGACGGACGCGGGCAAACTGCTGGACTCGAAGCGTTATCCCCAGGGCGAACTCGCGTCCTTCGCGGGGGTGAAAATGAAAAAGTTCTCGCCGGAGACGCCGACGTCCTTCTGCGGTCTGCGCTTCGCGTTCAAGGCCAAGCCGTTGACGCCAATCGACAATCCGCAGCACGGCGTGAAGGGGTTCTTCCTGGACTACCGGCGCGCGAAGTGTCCGGTTTTCATGGGATTCGACCATGGCCGGGCCGACATCGACCCCCATCGCGGCGGCGTGTTCGCGGTTCGCCTGGCCAGCGAGGGCGGCGTGGAAGGGCTGGACGACGGGGAATATTTCAACGTCGTTCGCAGGATCCTGACGAAGCGCTACAAGGTGGAGCCCGAAGAGAAGAAGGTCGAGGGGTGCGAGAGTCCGGAACTGACCTACCGGGTCGGCGACGTGACGATCACGTTTGGTCCGGATCCGCGCGGCGGCTTCCGCCTGGATGCCGTCAATAAGGTTCTCGCCGAGATCGCCCGGCAGGCGCCCGCCGGGCGCCGGACTCGAAAATAGCCGCTCCGTCCGCATCGTGGAAACTGCCAAAGTATGGTATACTTGTCAGCATGAACAGTCAAATCGCCCAAGCAACCTTTTTGTGGGGGACGCCTGATGAGGTGCGCGCCCGCGTCTGCGCCGATCTCCCGTCGTTCCGCTTGTGCCGTCCGGAAGGCGCTTTCGCGCCGGTGCGGCAGGAGTTCCTTTCGCCCAGGGCGCAGTTCGTCAAGAAGATCGTCCGCCGGGACAAGACCGTCGCCCGGCTTTTCGAGGATGACGACGCGGTCTATTGCATGGCGGCGGGCGTGCTGCCGGCGGATCTGAATGCGCCGCGGGGAGAACAGGCGGCCTCCGTGTTTCTGGAGCTGGAGTCGGTTCTCGCCGATGCGGGAATGACGTTTGCCGACGTCGTGCGCACCTGGCTCTACATCGACCGGGTCTGTGAATGGTATGGTGCGTTCAATGCCGCCCGTTCGGCCTTTTTCGAGACGCGCAACGTGTTCAATACCTTCCTGCCGGCCTCGACGGGAATCGGCTGCGGCAATCTCGACGGTGCGGCCCTGACGGCGGGGGCGATTGCGATGAAGCCGAAACGCGCAGGCGTGCGCGCGGAGATCGTCGAGTCGCCGCTTCAGGCGCCCGCCATGGCCTACCGGTCGAGTTTCAGCCGTGCGGCCGAGATCATCACGCCCGATTCGCGCGAACTTTTCATCAGCGGAACGGCTTCGATCGAACCCAATTCGCATGAGGTCGCATTTGTGGGCGACATCGAGAAGCAGATCGCGTGCACGATGAGGGCCGTCTACGCGATTCTGGAGAGCCGGGGATACGGCTGGAAGGACGTTTCGCGCGCGCTCGTCTATCTGAAGGACCCGTCGTTCCGCGCGCCGTGGCGCGCCTGGCTGAAAGCGCAGGGCCTGCCGGAGGATTTCGCCGCCGAAACCGTCTGCGACGTCTGTCGCGACGAATGGCTTTTTGAAATCGAAGCCGATGCCGTCATGGGTGAACGCAAGATCTGAAGACCGACGCGGCGGCTTTCTTCCGGATGTCGCGCCCGTGCCAGGACCGGTTGTCAAACGGCCAGGTGCGGGTGCGGTTTTTGTCTGGCTTCTCGCAACTGGCACAGAAGTGTGACAAGATGGCAGTTCATGGCACACCTCAAGTCGCCTTTTGCGCATGGTATGCTTTTTGCTGGGGATGGAAGGTTGAAGTTTGACGAATCGGTGCGAGTATGATTTAATACTGTCCCTTCAAACAGCAAGGATTGAACATGGCAGAGCAGAAGGATATGAAAGAGGCAATGGACGGAAACGAGGTGGAATCCGAGTCGGTTGCGGCGGAGGACCCGGCGAAGAAGGTGGAAGAGGCGCCCGGTGCGGAGGCCGGAAAGGCCGCTGGCGAAGAGGCGGCGAGCGAAGAAAAGGCAGCCGACGACAAGGCCGCTGGCGACAGGGCCACTAATGACAAGGCCGCCGGCGACAAGGCCGCCGATGACAAGGCCACTGACGACAAGGCGGCTGGCGACAAGGCCGCAGGCGAAAGCGCGGCGGAGGAGAAGCCGGCCGAGCAGCCCGACTGGAAAGATCGTTTTGCGCGCCTCATGGCCGATTTTGACAATTTCCGCAAGCGGACGGAACGCGATCGCGAAGATCTGGCGAAGTTTGCGGCCAAAGACGTTCTCAAGTCCATGCTGACGACCGTGGACAATCTGGCGCTTGCCTTGGACAAGGCGAAAGACAAGGCCGACGATCCTTTTGTCGCCGGCGTCCGGCTTGTCTATGACGGGTTGCTCAAGACCTTGGCCGAGCATGGCGCCGCGCCGCTGGATTCGGTGGGCGAACCATTCAATGCCGACTATCAGGAAGCGCTGGCCACGTTGCCCTCGCCGGATACCGAAGAAGGCATTGTCATGAACGAGGTCAAGCGTGGTTGGCTGTTGCACGGCAAGTTGCTGCGTGCCGCGCAGGTTGTGGTTTCGGCTGGGAAGCCTGCGTAATCGCGAGATGATGGGGATTTGCTGAAATGGCCACGAAGAGAGACTACTACGAAGTTCTGGGCGTCAGCAAGACGGCGTCGGCGGACGAGATCAAATCCGCCTACCGCAAGCTGGCGATGAAATACCATCCGGACCGCAATCCCGGAAGCAAGGAAGCCGAGGAAAAGTTCAAGGAAGCCGCCGAGGCTTACGATGTCCTCCACGACGACGCCAAGCGGCAGCGTTACGACCAGTTCGGCCATGATGGACTGAATGGCGCGGGCGGCTTCGGCGGTTTTGGCGGCGGCGGAATGAACATGGAGGACATCTTCTCCGCGTTCGGCGACATTTTTGGCGGGCGCGGCGGCGGCGGTTTCGGCGGTTTCGGAGATTTCTTCGGCGGGGGAAGTCGGCGGCGTGCGGATCCCAATGGTCCGCAGCAGGGCGACGACATGACGATGGATCTCGAAATCGATTTCGAAGAGGCCCTCTTTGGCAGTGAGCGGACGATGGAGCTGACGGTTCCGGACCAGTGCCCGGAGTGCCGTGGCAGTGGCGCCGCTCCGGGCTCGAAGCGGGTGACCTGCCCTACCTGCCATGGGCATGGACAGGTCGTCGGCGGCGCCGGATTCTTTCAGATTCGCCAGACGTGCCCCAAGTGCGGCGGCGTGGGCACGGTGGTGGAGAAGATCTGTCCGAAATGCCGCGGGGCCGGCCAGGTTCGCGTGCCGCGTTCCTTGACGCTCCGCATTCCGAAGGGCGTCGACACCGGGTCCCGTTTGCGCCTGAGCGGCAAGGGCGCGGGCGGGCTTCGCGGTGGACAGCCGGGCGATCTGTACGTGATTCTGCACGTCCGCGACAGCGAGATCTTTGCGCGGGACGGGCTTGATCTCGCCGTGGACGTTCCGGTTTCGCCGTTTGTGGCGGCATTGGGCGGTTCAGTCGACATCCCGACGCCCCAGGGAATGGCGAGCGTGAAGCTGCCTTCGGGTACGCCGAACGGGAAGTTGCTGCGTCTCCGGGGAAAAGGCGTCCCCGATCTCCGCGGCGGCGGCGCCGGCGATCTGGTGGCGCACGTCGTGTTCGATGTGCCCACGCGGCTCACGGGCAGGCAGCGCGGCATGATGGAAGACCTCGCCAAGACGCTGGACGAGACGAATTTCCCCGGCGCGAAGAGTTTTGGGGCGAACGTGAAGAGATTCTACGACCGCAAGAACAAGCTTTCGTCCTAGGACTTCCGCCTTTCTCCGCAGCCCCGTTTCCCTTCCCATGCACCGCCTTCTCGTTCCCGCGGAATTGCTGAATCAGGACGGCGTCCTTCTCCCGAAGGATGCGGCGCGCCATCTGAAGGTTCTGCGTCCGAAACCGGGAGAGGAGATCGAGCTTTTTGACGGACGGGGCCGCACGCGCGTCTATCGATGCGGCGGTGAGACGCTGACGGCCGTTCGCCCGTGCGTCCGGTTCCCCGCCCGTCCGTTGGCGCTCGTGCTTTTCGCGTGCGTGACCAAGGGCAGCCGGTGGGACTGGACGATCGAGAAAGCCGTCGAACTTGGCGTGGCGCGGATCGTCCCGGTGATTTCAGCGCGGTGCATCGTCCGGCTTGCCCGTGCCGAGCGGGCCGCAAAGGCCGAACGCTGGCGGCGGATCGCCGAAGACGCGGCCCGCCAGAGCGATGCCGTGTGGCTGCCCGAGGTGGCCGAAGCCGTCGACTTCGCGGCGGCGCTGGAGCAGGTCAAGGTCTGCGACCGGACGTTTGTCGGCGCCTTGACGGATCCGGCGCCGGCGCCGCTGGCGAAATGCGTGGCCGATTTCTGGACCCGGAATGGCGGCGCGCCGCGGACGCTCGGGCTGTTCGTCGGTCCGGAGGGGGATTTTACGCCGGCGGAACTGGACGCCCTGCTCGACATCGCGACGCCGGCGTCCTTCGGTCCGACGATTCTCCGTGCCGAGACGGCCGCCATTTTCGGGCTTTCCGTGCTGGCGGCGGTCTGCCATGCGGAACGGGCGAGCTGAATCGCCGTTCAGTCGACCAGCTCGGCGATGGCTTTGGCGTGGTCGCGCATGCGCGCGCGGATGTCCCGGTAGACGGAATCGCTCTCCGGCTTCGGAAACTCGGCCGCATGACGCTCTTTCCACTCCTTGTGCTTGCGATTGAGTTCCTGGACCTTCATTTTCAGCTGGGAGAGTTCGTATGTCGCCTTGCGGTTGGCGTCGCTCGCCTTGGTGCGGTCCTCGATTTGGCGGACACGCGCACGCAGCGCGGCAAGGGCGTCGGCGGCCGGCTTGAAATAGGGGCTGCGTTTCGAGGCGTCGGCCTGCAGTTTCGCCTTGCGCTCTTCGGCGGCCCCGTTCAGCTCGAAATAGTCGCGCAGCGCATTGGACTCCTCTTCGGACAGTTTCTCGGGATCGCCCGTGTAGCCGACGACCTGCGACGCGGCGATTTGCACGGGCTGGGGAAGTTTCCGGGGCGTGAAGTTCCCCACGAGCATCATCACGCCATGGTCGCTCGCATATCGGCGTTCGATGACGAAGAAACGCCCGCCTTTGACAGTTCCAAGGTCCTTCCCCTCCAGGGATTCGATTGGCGTGACCTGTTTGAGAACGCACCAGGAGACCGGATCGCCGTCTTCGGAAAGCGCGGCCCGGACGATGCCGCGCTGCGAAAGCGTGCGGGCCGCGGCGGCCGGCGTTCCCGCGCGTCCGGATTTGTCTTCGGCATTGGGATCGAAGTCCGGCGCCGCAGACGGAAGGGCGACGGCTGCCGGGCGTTCGACGACCGGACGGGCCGCGAGCTCCACCGGCGCGGGGGCGGCGGACACGGTTGGCGTCGGGGCGGGAGCGGCCTTGGCCCGCTTCGGTTGCGGATCGGGCGGAAGTTTGGCGCCGGACGCCTCGAATGCGGCATTGGCCGCCGCCGCATCCGGCGTTTCGTCAAACGTCCGGTTGACGGCGGCAATCGTCGCCAGGTCGTCGTCGGACGCGGAACCGTTCCCCCTGCCGGCGGCGAGCCGGCGGACGGAAGCGCGGACGGACGGCGGCAGTTTTGCGCCAACGGCAGGGGCGAACCGCCAGACCAGCATACTGGAAAGCGTCGCCACGACGATGAAGACAGGAACGTAGTATTTGCCCATATCCGTCCGTTCCGCTGATCTGGATTACTTGACGGGGACCAGCCTGTCGGCCCCGAAGTAGGGGCGGATGGCTTCCGGCAGCAGGACGGATCCGTCGGCCTGGAGATGCTGTTCGAGAAGCGCCACCATCAAACGCGGCAGCGCCACGCCCGAACCGTTCAGCGTGTGGACGAGCTTCGTCTTTCCGTCGGCATCCCTGAAACGGCAGTTCAGGCGGCGGGCCTGGTAGTCCGTGAAGCAGGAGCAGGACGAGACTTCCAGCCATTGCCGCTCGCCGGGCGCCCAGAGTTCGAGGTCGTAGCACTTGGCGGCGCTGAAGCCCATGTCGCCCGAGCTGAGCATGAGCACGCGGTAGTGGAGGCCGAGGTCCTTGAGGATGGCTTCGGCTTCGCCCACCAGCGTTTCCAGCTGCTGGAAGGAGGTGCTCGGATGGACGAAGTTCACCATCTCGACCTTGTCGAACTGGTGGACGCGGAGCATGCCGCGCGTCATCTTGCCGGCGCTGCCCGCCTCCCGGCGGAAGCACGGGGTGTAGGCCGTCAGCTTGACGGGCTTCTCGGGCGTGATCTTCGGCAGGCTGACGCCGTCGAAGATGTCGTCGCGGTAGTAGTTCGTCACGGGGACTTCGGCCGTCGGAATCAGCCAGAAATCGTCGGCATTGGAATGGTAGAGGTCTTCCGCGAACTTCGGCAGCTGGCCCGTGCCCGTCATCGACGCGGTGTTCACCATGAAGGGGGGCAGCATTTCCGTGTAGCCCTGCTGCCGGCAGTGGACGTCCAGCATGTACTGGATCAGCGCGCGCTGGAGCTTGGCGCCTTGGCCGAGGAGAATCGGGAAACCCGTGCCCGTCAGCTTGACGCCGCGCGGGAAATCGAAGATGCCGAGTTTTTCGCCGATTTGCATGTGGTCGGGAATCGCGTAGCCGGGATCCTGCCATTCGCCCACCGTGCGGACGATCTCGTTCGTGGACGAATCCGGTCCGGTCGGGATTTCGGGGGCGGGAAGGTTCGGAATCATCAGCATCGTCTCGCGCAAATCGGTCTCGATCTGCGCGAGATTCCTGTCGATTTCCGCAATGCGGTCGCCCACGGCGCGCATCTCGGCCTTGGCCGCGGCAATGTCGCCGCCTTCTTTGGCGATCTTCCCGATTTCCTTCGAGGCGGCGTTGCGTTTGGCCTTGAGCGTTTCCGTTTCGGCGAGGAGCTCACGGCGCCGGGCGTCAAGGTCGCGGGCCTTGGCGACGGTTTCCTTTTCAACGCCACGACGGGCGAGCTGGGCGGCGGTGCCGTCGAAATCTTCCCTGATTTTCTTGATGTCGATCATGATTCGCTTCTTTCCTTGGAGAGGGGAATTATATCACAATTTGCCGACCGCGGCCTTGCCGATGGTCGCGCGGGGGCTTGCCGTCGCGCCTTTCTCCCGCGTGTCCGGTTCCGTTTCGCGCGCCGAGCCGACGGTCGGCAGGTCCGAAACCGGCCGCCGCTAGGGATCGGCGACCGTGATGCGCGATCCGGGGGCCAGGAACATTTCAAGTTCCTTCCGGTCGGAGGCCTGGGCGGGCTTCAGCCCGAATTGGGAAAAACGGGAGGCGGCCGTCATGCCGTTCTCGCCTGAAATCGGATAGCTGCCCGGAACCGCCTTGTCGCCGACCTTCAGGCTGTAGCGCTTGAACAGCTTGCTTCCCTTGAGGAACAGATCGGCGCTTTCAAGTTTCTTGTGGATCACCAGGACCGCATTGGGATAGTTCAGCACCCGAATGGGCGTGCCGATCTGGAGGCGCGTGGGATCGAGGCCCGGATTGAGCATCTGCGTGGCGGCCTTCGACGTGCGGTGTTCGCGCGAAAGCCGCTCCAACGTGTCGCCCCGCTGGATCTTGACGATGGCCGTCCATGGCGTATTCGTCTCGGATTGCAGACGCTTCATGTTGAGCTGTCCCAGACGGTGGACGAGCGGCCCCTGCAAGTCGACCATGGCCGGCCGGGCGTAGATTTTCTCGATGGCGTCGGCGGCGATTGCGGAATTGCCGTCCCGCTCCGCCTGCGCGAGACGCTGCAGCTGCTGGCGCTCCATCGGCGGGCGGTCGGCGTCGGCGGTTGAAAGCGCTTTCTCAAGCCAGGACGGCACCGGCGACGCCCGGGACGGGGAGCGGATGGGCCGCGGCGGCTCGATGATGACTTTCGGCTTCTCGATCTTGATGACCTTCCCCTTCTTCGACGGCGCGATGTCCGCCGTCGTCAGCCGGTCGGCGGCGACGGTGGCGGCACCTCGGGTTTCCGCCGGCGAAGCCGCAGGACGCGGAACGGGGCCGGTCTTCGCGACCGGCTTTTCAGACGTCGGGACCACGATCGCGGGGGCCGGGGGCTCCTTCTTGGCGGGGGCCGCCTTGAACCGCTTGACGGCCATGTAGGAACCGTATGCGGCAAAACCGAGGCAGACGATGGCGACACCCCACCGCCAGGGCGGTCCGGAAGACCCCGGCCGCGCCCTCCCGGGAGGATGGTACATGATGCCGTATCTGCCCTGTGCGAACGACATGGTTCCGGCGTGCGGGCCTTATTGGGCGGCAGGCGTTTCTTCCACGATGACGCTTTGGACGGCGGCGCGCGCGACTTCGATGACGACGCCGTCGGCGATTTCGATTCTGAACGTCTTGTCCTTGGCTTCGACAATCGTGCCGGTCAATCCGCCGGCGAAGAGCACCTTGGCTCCGGCGCGAAGTTCGTCGATCATCTTCCGGCGCTCTTTCTCCTTGCGCTGCTGCGGCCGGATCATCATGAAATAGAAAAGCGCGAAAATCAGCAGCATCGGCACGAGCATGCCGAACCCGCCGCCCTGCGGCTGTGGCTGCGGAGCCGCGGCGGACGTTCCGCCGCCGGCCGGTTGCGTCGTCACCGACGCCTGTGCGAAAAACATGTTCATCTTTTTTGTCCTTTCCTGAACTTCGGGTTTCCAATTTCAGATTGAACGCCGCGTCACATCCCCTGGTCCGCGTGCAGTTTCCGCTTCCATTCCATGAAGACGCCGGCGTCGATGGCCGCGCGCATTTCCCGGGCAAACTCGCAGAGCCGGTGGACGTTGTGGATGGTGAGGAGCCGAACGCCCAGGATCTCGCCCGCGTGGAGCAGATGGCGGACGTAGCTCCGCGTGAAATTCCGGCAGCAATAGCACGCGCATCCCTCTTCGACGGGCGACAGGTCCTTCTCCCACTTGGCGGCCTTGACGGCCACGTTGCCGTGCCGCGTGAGCGCCGTGCCGTGACGGGCGACGCGCGTGGGGATGACGCAGTCGAACATGTCGACACCCCGCGCCACGCACTCGGCCATCTGCGTCATCACGCCCAATCCCATCACGTAGCGGGGCTTGGATTCGGGCAGATGGGGAATGGACGCCTCGACGGCCTGGTACATCGTGGCCTCGGGTTCGCCCACGGAGACGCCGCCGATGGCGTAGCCGGGGAAATCCATCCGGGCGAGTTCCTCCGCGCAATGGCGGCGGATGTCGTCGTAGGCGCCGCCCTGGACGATGCCGAAGACCAGCTGCCCGGCGGCGTGGGGCGCCTCAAGGCTCATCCGCGCCCATTCAAGCGTCCGCTCGACGCTCGTTTCGACCTGGCGGCGGTCGCAGGGCCAGGGAAGGCATTCGTCGAACGCCATGGCGATGTCGCTTGCGAGAACGCGCTGGACCTCCATGGACTCGCGGGGGCCCAGGAACACGCGGCGACCGTCCAGATGCGAGTTGAACCAGCATCCTTCGGGCGTCAATTTGCGCATTTTGGCCAGGGAAAAGACCTGGAATCCGCCCGAATCCGTGAGAATGGGGCGCTCCCAGTTCATGAATGCGTGGAGTCCGCCCGCATGCGCAACGACCTCCATGCCGGGACGGAGCATCAGGTGATAGGTGTTCGACAGGATGATCGATGCGCCGTTTTCGCGCAGATCGCGCGGTTCGAGCGCTTTGACGGTCGCCTGCGTTCCGACGGGCATGAAGACCGGCGTTTCGACCGGACCGTGGGCCGTATGCAACACGCCCGTGCGCGCGTGCGAACGCGCGTCCCTTGTACGGATTTCGAAAGTCCCAGGTGGCGGGAGTGTGTCCATGCAGACGGAGAGTAAATCAAAAATCGGCACGGAAAGCAAGCGGCAAGTCGTGGCTTGTGATATAACCCGAGTTTGCCACTTGGCGATGTGGTCACCGCCTGACAGCAATTGGACG
>JBJEWF010000018.1:0-27314 GCA_051884915.1 Kiritimatiellia bacterium | reverse complement strand
TGAAAATCGGCTCCCAGCCGTAGACGGCGGCGAAGAGGGTGTAGCTTATCACCGAGGCGACCACCGACGGCAGGATGGTGTCGGACTCCATGTCGCTGGACGAATAGAAGATCTCCGCCCCGAAGATCGCGCCGGCGAACGGCGCGCGGAACAGCGCGGCAATGCCCGCGCCCAGTCCGGCCGCCATCAGAATGCGCGCTTCGCGCGGATTCAGGTGGAAGAGGCGGTTCACGACGCTGCCGCACGCCGCGCCCAGCAGGGTCACGGGGCCTTCATAGCCGGCGCTGCCGCCAAAGCCGACCGTCAAGACGGACGCCACGGACTTCACGGGAATCACCGTCCGCGGGATCGATTCGCCGCGATGGAAGGCCCGTACGGCCGAATCCGTCCCGCGCGCGTGCTCGACGCGGGCAAAGCGGCGGATCAGCAGACACCCGGCCACGGCGCCGATCGCCGGCAGAAACACCAGCGCCCAGCGATGCGGATCGCCCAGCGCCTCCCGCGTCCAGAACGTGCGGATCGCCTCGCCGGAGGACAGCGTCGACATGAATTCGTGATGCCCCAGGCCCTCCATCACGTATTCCTTCGCCAGCTCGATCATCGCGTAGAAGACGACCGTCACGCATCCGACGAGCGCGCCGACCAGCACGGCCAGGAAGAAGTGGCGGCCCGTCCGCCCCGACATTCCGTGTCCGGCCAGGAAAAACTTGAACACGTTGGTGGGAATCTGCTTGAGCATCACGCTTTCTTCAGCGCGGCGATCTCCGCGCCCAAAGCCGCCCCGTCCTTTCGGCTGCGCGCCTTCATGAACATCCGGATCGGCGCGCCCTCCAGCCCGAACCGCGCGCGAAGCGCCTTCTCCAGGTAGGACTTGTAGGCGTCGGTCACCAGCTTCGGGTCATTGACGAAAAGACGGATCGTCAGCGGGTCGTTGCCGACCTGGAGCCCGTAGTAGATCTTCAGGCGCCGGCCCTTGATCATCGGCGAAAGCGTCTTCTTCGTGGCGGCCTCGATCGTGCGGTTGAGCATGCCGGTCGGCAGGCGGGAGCGGACGCTCGACGCCACGGTGTCGATCGCGTCGACCGTGCGCCGCACGTTGTAGCCGCTTTTCGCGCTGCAGAACACCACGGGGGCGAAGGACAGGAACGGCATCATCTTCCGGATGACCTCCAGGGCGTCCGCCTCCTTGATGCCCTTCTCGACCGCCAGGTCCCATTTGTTCATGAGCACGACGCAGGCGCGGTTCGCATCCAGGATCTTGCCGGCGATGCGCATGTCCTGCTTCGTCGGCCCGAGTTCGGATTCCAGGACGAGCAGGACGACGTCCGCCTCCTTGATTGCCTGTTCGCTGCGGAAGAGGGAGAAGTTGTCCACCGACGTCTTCGACATCTGCGTGTGCTTCTTCATGCCTGCCGTGTCGACGAGCGTGTAATGGCGCGCCGTCGGCCCTTCGCCGATCGCAAACGGCACGTCGACGCAGTCGCGCGTCGTGCCCGGGATGTCGCTGACAATCACGCGGTCGGCATTCAGGAGGCGATTGATGTAGGAGCTTTTGCCGGCGTTCGGACGGCCGACGATCGCGACGCGCAGGGGACGCTGCTCCCCTTCGTCCTCCGCCGGCGGCGGCAGCTTGGACGTGGCGTAGGCGACGAGATCCGCCACGCCGCGGCCGTGTTCGGCCGACACGGGGAACACCTGCATGCCGAAACGGGAGAATTCGTCCGCCCTGATGTCGTCGTCCTCGTGATCGCACTTGTTGGCGACGACGGCGCACGGCACGCCGCTCTCGCGCACGCGCTTGATCACCTCCTCGTCCAGCGGCGTCAGACCGGAGCGGACGTCGACGACCACCAGGCACACGGCCGCGTCGGCAACGGCGAGCGCCGCCTGCTGGCACGTTTCCGCGGCCAGCGGATCCTCCGAACCCGGCGTGTCGTTGAACGCCAGCCCGCCCGTGTCGACGAGCAGGAAGCGCTGCCCGTTGGCTTCGACTTCGCGCACGACGCGGTCGCGCGTCACGCCCGGCTGGTCGAAGACGATGGCGATGCGCTTGCGCGCAATGCGGTTGAACAGCGCGGACTTGCCGACGTTCGGCCGCCCCACGATGGCCACCAGGCGCGCGGGTTCGCGGGAGACTTGATCATCCATAATCAGAAAACCCGTTTTTTGTAGAGATAGACGAGAAGGCCGACAATGCCGGCCGCGAGGACGCCCGACAGCGCCGCCAGCACCGCGAAGGCGTGCGGATAGCTCTGCAGCGGCAGCTCGACGTTCATGCCGTATGCGCTCGTGATGACCGTCGGCACGGCGAGCAGGATCGTCGCCGCCGTCATGTACTTCATCACGTTGGAGAGGTTGTTGTTGATCAGCGAGGCAAACGTGTCGAGCGTGCCATTCAGGATGTTCGAATGGATGGCCGCCGTCTCCAGCGCCTGCTGGTATTCGACCGCCGCATCGTCCAGCACGTCCGAATCGTCCTCGCTCAGGCACAGCTGGCGGGCATGGTCCAGGCGGTTGATGAGGATGTTGTCGGCCTTCAGGGACGTGGAGAAGTAGACCAGGGACTTCTGATAGGTCAGAAGCTTCAGGAGGACTTCGTTCGAGATGGATTCGTGAAGCGAGTCTTCCAGATCCTCGATCTTCGCGTGCATGTCGCGCAGGTAGCGCAGGAAGAGGACGGCCGCATGCCAGAGCAGCCGGAACATGAACCGGTTCTGTTCGCCGGGCGGACACACGCGGCGGATCTGGTCCAGAAAGGCGTTCGTCACCGGCGTCGCGCCCGAACAGATGGTGATGACGCTTTTGCCGAAGAGCACGATGCCCAGCGGGACGGTCGCGTAGGGGAGGACGCTTTCGTCGTCCTCCTCGCCGCGGACCGGGAACGGCACGTGGACGATGACGAGCGAAAAGCCGTCCTCCGACTCGAAACGCGGACGTTCTTCGCGGTCGAGCGGGTCGGTCAGGAAGTCCCGCGGCACGCGGGAGAAGTTGAGCACCTGCTCCAGTTCCGCCGTCGTCGGCTCCGCCAGATTGATCCAACAGGAATCGCAAGGCTCAAGGGTCTCCTTGAGTCCTCCGTTTTCCCATTTGTAGACCGTCATCACGCGGCGTTCCCTCCGTCGAAAGGATTTTCAAGTAGTGTAGCACAGCCCGCGCGGAGTGTCCAGCAGGTAAATGCGCCGCCCGCCGCGCGGCGCGGGGGCGCGGCATTGCGGCGGACGGCGGGCGCGGTTCGGGAGCGGAGGGAAGGCGGCCGGGGACGCGCCAGGGGGGACTTCCGGCGGGGCGCCCCGCCACGCCTTGCGGGGCGGCGGCCGGTCCGGTCAGAGGAACAGCAGGCTCCACAGATTGGAGGTCCCGCGGAGATCGTCCCGCGAAATGCGGATGAAATACTTGTCGTCGTCGCCCTCCCGCCAGCCGATGAAGCCCATGCCGTCGCCGCGCACGGCGCGCAGCAGCCGTTTGGCCGCGTGCATCCGCATGGACTCGAACGGCATCAGCGTGGAGGCGACCTTCGGCAGGCAGACCTGGAGCGTGGTCGTCAGCGAACAGAACATGACGTTGGCGGCCGGCATCGTCTTCGCCTCGGGCAGGATGCGCAGCAGCCGGTCGCGCGGACGCAAGGCGCTGCCCATTCCCTTGACCCCTTCCAGCGAGAACGTGCTTGAGCCGGCGCCGCGCCGGTAGAGCAGGGACTTCTGGACCAGCTTCGCCGCGTCGGGGCCGAAGAGCGAGAAGATGTCGAACGAACGGATGTCCTTGGGATCCGTGGTCGCGCCGAAGAGCGGCGCGTTGGCGGGAACCTGGGAAAACGCCAGCGCCCCCGGCGGCAGATAGGCCCGGTCGATCATCACCTTGCGCGCCGTGCCGCGCAATTCCAGCCCCGCGGGAGTCATGCGAACGGAAAATTCCGCGCCGGCGCAGATGTCGGACTGGAAAATGGCGCGTACGCCGCGGGAGTCGAGCCTGACGTAGGCCAGATCGCGTCCGAGCGGCCGCGCCAGGGCGGCCACGCCCTGCTTGTAGGTATGGGTGGCCATGGCGGCGGAAGGCGCCAGCGTCACCCAGTTCCCGTCGGGCGAATACCAGGCGTAGAACGTCCGGCGGGAGTGCGGCCCCGGCGGAATCCTGATGATCCCCGCGCGGTCGGCCTTCGCCTCGGGATGCCGCTGGAGAAACGCGGCCCGCTTGATCGAGGCGGGATAGAGAATGGCCCAGAACTTGGTGCGGTCGAACGCCTCGTCGCTGCGCCGGTTGTGCTGGGAAGAGGCCGTCAGCCGGGCCACGGCCGCGGCATCGACGTAGCAGACGGCCACGCCCGGCATGCCCGGACGCATCGCGCCGAACAGCCGGGCCGCGACCTGCCCCCGAATCGTCTTCGGCAGCACGCTCTTGAGCAGGGGATCGGGTCCCTTGCCGGCAATTCCGGCGACGGCGTCCGCAATCGTGTCCAGATTGGCGAACGTCACGGTTCCCGCCGGCGTGTAGGCGGCCGGGGCGGAAAAGGCGAAGACGGCCGCGCACAGCAGCGCAGCCGTCTTGAAGAACGCGTTCTTCATGAATGGAATTGCCTTGGATGGGGTTCCGCTCAGTTGGCGGCCGCCGCCGCGGCGATGATGCCGGCGAAACTGTCCGCCTTGAGCGCGGCGCCGCCGATGAGCCCGCCGTCGATATCCGGCTTCGCGAGCAGTTCGGCCGCGTTCGACGGCTTCATCGAGCCGCCGTACTGGATGCGGACCGACTCGGCGGCGTCGACGCCGATGAGTTCGCCCAGGTCCTTGCGGATGCGGGCGTGGACTTCCTGCGCCTGCTCCGGCGTCGCCGTGCGGCCCGTGCCGATCGCCCACACCGGCTCGTACGCGATGACGAGACGGTCGGCATCCGCCGCGGTAAGGCCCTTCAGACCTTCCTTCAGCTGGCGGTCGATGACGTCGTCCACCTTGCCCGCGTCGCGCTCGGCCAGCGTCTCGCCCACGCAGACGATCGCCGTGAGGCCGGCCTTGATGACGGCCGTCGCGCGCTTGTTGACGGTTTCGTCCGTCTCGGCGAAATACTGGCGGCGCTCGGAGTGGCCGATGATGACGTACTTGACGCCGGCGTCCGCGAGCATGCCCGTGGAGATTTCGCCCGTGTAGGCGCCCGCGGCTTCCCAGTGGGCGTTCTCGGCGCCCGGCTGGACCGCCGTGCCCGCGCAGGCCGCGACGGCGGCGGGGATGTCGATGGCGGGCGTGCAGCACACGACGTCGACGTTCGCGTAGTCCTTCGTCGCCTCCGCGATTCCCTTCACGAGAGCCGCCGTTTCGGACGGCAGCACGTTCATCTTCCAGTTGCCGGCAATGATTTTCTTGCGCATTTTCCCGATTTCCTTTGTTGAGTTTGAATGGTGATGGTGGATGAAAGTTCTGTCAGCTCTTCGGCGGCACGGCAAACGAGCGGCACGCCACGCCCGCCTCGCGGAACATCTCCTTCACCGTGTCCACGAACGCGGTGTAGTCGCCCGCGTAGACGACCTCGGCAATGCCCGCGTTGATGATCAGCTTCGCGCACGTGAGGCACGGCGAGAGCGTGATGTAGATCGTCGAACCCGACACGTTGATGCCGTACCGCGCCGCCTGGCAGATCGCGTTCTGCTCGGCGTGGACGCACAGGCACTCGTCCAGCCCCGTCCCGGAGGGCGCGTGCCCCGCGCAACGCGGACAGCCGCCGTCGAAGCAGTTCTTCACGCCGCGCGGCGTTCCGTTGTAGCCCGTCGAAAGCAGATGGTTGTCCTTCACGATCACCGCGGCGACCTGGCGGCGCGAACAGTTCGAACGCTTCGCCACGACGGACGCGATTTCCATGAAGTATTCGTCCCAGGAGGGACGCGGATCGACTTTCTTGTTCGTTGCCATGAGACGCTCTGGAGTTCGTGGAATTGTACCATTTCCCGCCGGCGGGGACAACCCTTTCCGGGAGTTTCCGCCGCAAAAGTTCCCGCCCGCACGCAAAAGAGGGGTGCGGTCGTCCCGCATCCCCCCTTTGCTTTCGGAAGCCCGCCGAGATTTACATCTCGCTCAGCTTCTTGAGCAGCGCGTAGTTCTCCTTGAAGGCGTCTTCGGCCTTCTTGAGGAGCGCTTCGGCCTTCTCGGGGCCCGCGATCTTGACGAGCTGGCGGAAGCGGTTCTCGCCGAGCTCCTTGGAAATCGCGTTCTTCGCGAAGGACACCGTGTCGGACTTGTCGGCCGAGTCGAGCTTCACCTTGCCGGTCGCGGGATTGTACGTCCAGAGCGGGAAGTGGACGGAATCCACCGCCGCCTTCTGGTGCGCCGGACCGGTCTTCGTGAGCAGACCCTGCTCGATGCAGTGCGCGTAGGCGATGATCAGCGCGGGGCCGTTGTAGTTCTCGGCCTCGTTGAACGCCTTGACCGTCGCCGCCGGGTTCGTGCCCATCGACACGTACGCGATGTAGACGTTCTTGTACTGCATCTGCATGAGGCCCAGGTTCTTCTTGGCCTGCTGCTTGCCGGCCGCCGCGAACTTGGCGATGGCGCCGATCGGCGTGGCCTTGGACGCCTGGCCGCCCGTATTGGAGTAGACCTCCGTGTCCATGACCAGGACCTTGACGTTCTTGCCCGAGGCGAGGACGTGGTCGAGGCCGCCGTAGCCGATGTCGTAGGCCCAGCCGTCGCCGCCGAGAATCCACACGGACTTGCGCACGATGTTGTCCGCCACGCCCACGAGGCCGCGGCAGATGTCGCAGCCGGCGTCGGCGCCGGCCTTGACCATCGGCTTGAGCTGCGCGACGAGCGCGCGCACCTTCTCGATGCCCTGTCCCTTCTCGTCGAACTGGTCGGTGGCCTTGATCGCCTCGCAGACGGCCTTCATCTCGGCCGGCGTCTTCTCGTGGGCGATGGCCTTGTCGAGCAGCTCGAACGCGTACTGCTGGAGCTTGTCGGTCGAGACGCGCATGCCGTAGCCGAACTGGGCGTTGTCTTCAAACAGCGAGTTCGACCAGGCCGGACCCTTGCCGTCCTTGCGCTGGCAGTACGGGGTCGTGGGCAGGTTGCCGCCGTAGATCGAGGAGCAGCCCGTCGCGTTCGCGACCAGGAGGCGGTCGCCGCAGAGCTGGGTGAGGAGCTTGACGTACGGCGTTTCGCCGCAGCCCGCGCACGCGCCGGAGAACTCGAACAGCGGCTGCTTGAGCTGGCTGTCGAGCAGCATCTTCGTGTTGAGCTTGACCGGATCGACCTCGGGCAGCGAGAGGAAGAACTTCCAGTTCGCGGCCTCCGTGGCGCGGAGCGGGATCTGCTCGACCATCTTGAGCGCGGGCTTCGGGTTGGCCTCCATCTTGACCGTGCCGTCGGCCTGCTTGACGGCCTTCGGCTTCGACATCGGGCACTGGACGACGCAGAGCTCGCAGCCCATGCAGTCTTCCGGGGCGACCTGGATCGTGACCTTCTCGCCGAACTTCGCGGTGAGCTTGCCGGCATCGGCGCTCTTGAACGTCGCGGGCGCGCCCGCGAGGGCGGCGGCCGGATAGACTTTCATGCGGATCGTCGCGTGCGAGCAGATCGCGCTGCAGTTGCCGCACTGGATGCAGGCGGCCGGATCCCACTGCGGGATGAACGCCGCGACGTTGCGCTTCTCCCACTGGGTCGTCGCGGTCGGCCACGTGCCGTCGTCCGGAATCTCGGAGACCTTGAGCTCGTTGCCCTTCTGCGCGATCATCTTGGCGGTGACCTTCTGGATGAACGCGGGCGCTTCGGCCGGAACGGCCGGCGGCTGCTTGAGCTTGCCCGCGGGCGCGGACGGATACGCGACCTCCTCGATGGCCGCGCTGGCGGCCTCGATGCACTTCCAGTTCTTCTCGACGACGTCCTGGCCCTTCTTGGAATAGGCCTTCTCGGCGTAGTCCTTGAGCGTCTGGACGGGGTCGAGGACGGTGCCGTCCGCCGTCTTCAGCGTGATGCCGGAGAGCTTGAAGAACGCGGTCTGCAGCACGGTGTTCGTGCGCGTGCCCATGCCGTTCTCAAGCGCGATCTTGGCCGCGTTGATGACGTAGAACTTGAGCTGCTTGTCGATGATCGCCTGTTCGACCTCGTCGGGCATGTGATCCCAGATCTCGGCGGCCGAATACGGCGAGGCGAGCAGGAACGTGGACCCCTTCTTGGCGCTCTTGAGCATGTCGTACTTTTCGAGGTACGGGAAGCAGTGGCACGCCGTGAAGTCGGCCTGGTTGATGAAGTACGGGCTGCGGATCATCTCCGAACCGAAGCGGAGGTGGGAGATCGTCACGCCGCCGGACTTCTTCGAGTCGTACTCGAAATAACCCTGCGCGTAGTTCTCGGTGTAGTTGCCGATGATCTTGATGGAGTTCTTGTTCGCGCCGACCGTGCCGTCCGCGCCGAGGCCCCAGAACATGCACTCCTTGCGGTCGCCCGCCGGCACGACGAACGCGTCGTCGCCGAGGATGTACTGGTGGTTGTTGACGTCGTCGACGATGCCGACCACGTAGCGGTCGAGCGCGTCGGGCTTGGCCATGTTGGCGTAGATGTTCGCGCACATCTGCGGCGTGAAATCCTTCGAGCCGATGCCGTAGCGGCCGGCGAGAATCTTCGGGTAGGCATACGCGACCAGGCCCTTCTGCTTGGCCTGGCCGATCGCCGCGCACACGTCGAGATACAGCGGGTCGCCGACGGCGCCCGGCTCCTTCGTGCGGTCGAGAACCGTGACGACCTTGACCGTCTCCGGAATCGCCTTGACGAAATCGGCCATCGAGAACGGACGATAGAGGCGGACCTTGATCAGGCCGACCTTCTTGCCCTCCTTGACGAGCGCGTCGACCGTCTCGTGGAGCGTATCGCAGCCCGAACCCATCGCGATGGCGACGTATTCGGCGTCCGGCGCGCCCACGTAGTCGTAGAGCCTGTACGCGCGTCCCGTGAGCTTCGCGAACTTGTCCATGTACTTCTGGACGATCGCCGGCGCGGCTTCATAGTACTTCTCGCACGTCTCGCGGCCCTGGAAGTTGATGTCCGGATTCTGGGCCGTGCCGCGCATCGTCGGATGCTCCGGGTTCAGCGCGCGGGCGCGGAAGTCGAGGACGAACCTGTCGTCGATCATCTCGCGGATGACGTCCTGCGGAATCTCCTCGATCTTCTGCACTTCGTGGGACGTGCGGAAGCCGTCGAAGAAGTGGAGGAACGGGACCTTGCTCTCAAGCGTGGCCGCATGGGCGACCATCGCCATGTCGTGCGCTTCCTGCACGCTGTTGGAGCAGAGCATCGCGAAACCGGTCTGGCGGCACGCCATGACGTCGCCCTGGTCGCCGAAGATGCAAAGGCCCTGGCACGCCAGCGAACGCGCGGACACGTGGAACACGGTCGGGGTCATTTCGCCCGCGATCTTGTACATGTTCGGGATCATCAGCAGAAGGCCCTGCGACGCGGTGAAGGTCGTCGTCAGCGAACCCGTCGTGAGCGCGCCGTGCACGGCGCCGGCCGCGCCGCCTTCGGACTCCATTTCGACGATCGACGGAATCGTGCCCCAAATGTTCGTCTTGCAGTGGGCGGCGAGTTCGTCGCAGGTTTCCGCCATCGGCGAGGACGGCGTGATCGGGTAGATCGCGGCGACTTCGCTGCATGCGAAGGCGATCTGGGCGGCCGCGGTGTTACCGTCGACCATGATCTTCTTTGCCATGTCTTGTCTTCCTTTTATCGGTGAAAAAACATCAAATATTGTCTCACAAATCGTCAAGTTAGACAACTGTAAGATTTCGCGTTGTTGCGGCCCTAGAACAGGCCCCTGACCCGGCCCGTCTCAACGTCCACGTCGATCCGGCGGTAGGCGGGCGAAGCGGACGTGCCCGGCATGAGCTTGATTTCGCCGGCGACCGGCACGATCAGGCCCGCGCCCCGGTAGATCAGGACGTCCCTGATCGGCAGCCGCCACCCCCTGGGACGGCCGAGCAGATTCGGGTCGTGCGAGAGCGAGTATTGCGTCTTGGCCATGCAGACCGGCAGTTTCGCCGTCTCGGGATCCGCCTGGAACCGCTCCAGCTTTTCGCGCGCGCGCGGCTCGAAGTCCACGCCGTCGCCGCCGTAGACCTCCTTCACCTGCTTCTCGATGCGGTCCGTGAGCGGTTCGTCCAGGTCGCAGAGATAGGCGAAGCGGTTGGGCTCGTCGCAGGCGGCGATCACCTCCCGCGCGAGGTCCAGGGCGCCTTCGCCCCCCTTGAGCCAGTGGTCGGACACGGCGAAGCGGGCGCCGGCGGCCTCGGCCACCCGCCGGACGAGATCGCGCTCGGCCGGCGTGTCCGTGTAGAACGCGTTCAGGCAGACCACGGGCTGCACGCCCGAACGGCGGATGATGTCGATGTGCGCGAGGAGGTTCGCGCACCCCTTCTCCAGAAGTTCGAGATTCTCGGTCGTGTAGACGGGATCCAGCGGCAGGCCGGCCTTCACGCCCGGCGCGCCGCCATGCGCCTTGAGCGCGCGGACCGTCGCCACCAGCACCACGGCGTCGGGCGCGAGACCCGAACAGCGGCACTTGATGTTCCAGAACTTCTCGAAGCCCATGTCCGAGGCGAAACCGCTCTCCGTGACCACGTAGTCGCCCAGGGCGCAGGCGAGACGGTCGGCCACGACCGAATTCTGGCCGATGGCGATGTTCGCGAACGGCCCCGCGTGGACGAAGACCGGCTGACCCTCCAGGGACTGCATCAGCGTCGGCTGGATCGCGTTCACCAGGAGCGCGCACATCGCGCCGTCGACCTCAAGGTCGTGCGTCGTCACCGGCGCGCCGCTCGTCGAGTAGGCGACGACGATCCGGCCCAGCCGGGCGCGCAGGTCCTTGAGGTCCGTCGCCATCGCCAGAATCGCCATCACCTCGGACGCCACGGTGATGTAGAAGCCCGACTGGCAGGTGAAGCCGTCCAGCTTGCCGCCGCGGCCGATTTCGATGTCGCGCAGCCCCTGCGCGCAGAAATCCATCGCCCAGCGAAACTGGATGCGCGCCGGGTCGACGTCGAGACGCTTCAGGCCGCGCGCGGCCAGCCAGGCGTCGTCGTGGTTGCGCTCGTGCTGCATGCGGCTGTTGAGCGCCACCATCGCGAGGTTGTTCGCGTTCGTGATCGCGTCGATGTCGCCCGTCAGCCCCAGCGACAGCGCCGTCAGCGGCACCACCTGGGCGAGGCCTCCGCCCGCCGCGCTGCCCTTGATGTTGAACGTCGGGCCGCCGGACGGCTGGCGCACGCAGCCGATCACCTTCTTGCCGAGGACGCCCAGCCCCTCGACAAGACCCAGCGTCGTCGTCGTCTTCCCTTCGCCCAGCGCCGTGGGGGTGATGGCCGTGACGTCGATGTACTTCGCGCGCTTCCTTTCGCCCAGGCGTTTCAGCGCCTTCGTGACGTCGACTTTCGCCAGCACGCGCCCGTATGGCGTCCATTCGCCGTCCTCCAGCCCCAGTTCGGCCGCAAGGTCCGCCACCGGGCGCAGCGTCGCTTCCGCCGCCTCCGCGATCTGCCAGTCTTTCAGTTTCGTCGGGTCAAACTTTGCCATGGCGCGCGTTCCTCACTTCTGCGGTCCCTCGATCCAGTAGCTGACGTTGGGTTCCGGCGGCACGTAGCCGTGCGTGGAGCCCTGGACCCACAGGATCTTCTTGTTCGCGCCCGGAATGTTGTTGTACATCTTCGCCAGGCCCGTGGGCGGGCAGCAGTAGTCGCCCAGTCCCGCCCGCGTGATGATCGTCTGGCAGCTGGCGGGGATGCGCTTCGCGAAATTCGCGGCGTCGTAGTAGCCCATCGCGTCCGTCCACGGGATGTACCAGCCGTCGCTGGCCAGGTTCTGCCGGGGATCCAGGCGGAGCTTGCCGCTCGTGTACATGTCGCAGCACCAGGTGATGCCGCTTTCCGCGCGCGTCAGCCCCTCGCCGCAGCCGGCGGCCCAGATCGTCTGCAGCCCGCCCTGGCTGCCGCCGGAGGCGATCAGGTCCTTGCCGTTCCATTCGGGCAGGGTCTTCAGGTACTGGAGCGCGCGCTTCACGCGCAGGACCATGCCGTTGAAATAGGCGACTTCCGGATCGGCGTTCTGCAACGCGTCGAACGCATAGCTCTTGTCGTGCGAGCGCGTTTCCCAGCGCAGCGCCTTGCGGTCCGCCTCGGTGGCGCCGAACTCCTTGAGCTTCTGGCCATGGGCGTTGATGTTGAGGACGATTTCGTCGCTCCGCGCCCAGGTCGGCGCGTCGTGCTGGCAGCGGTCGCCGCTGTAGCCGTGCGTCTCCAGGCGGGCCGGGAACCGGGCGCCCGTCTCGGCGGCCCGCGGAATCGTGAGATACCCCGTCACCGGGCGCAGGCCCGCGCAGGCGATCTGGACGGCGAAGATGCGCGCTTTCGGATTGCCGCACGCCACCTCGATGCGCTCGGCCTTGATCGGCACGAGTTTCAGGCGGTCCGCCTGCGCCGCCCAGAACGCGTCGAAATCCTTCGGCTCCGGATGGCTCGCGAGCCGTTCCGGATGGACGCCCGCGCCGCCGTCGAAGAAGATCCGGCGGTCGCGGCGCTCGAATTCGTTCTGCGCCCGCTTGCCCTCGGGCGTCGTCGTGTCGCCCGTGTACTGCTTGCGGTAGACGTTCCCCTTTTCGTCCACCAGCACGGCGCGCACGCGGACGAAGCCCGGTCGGTCAAGCGACGTCCGGACCACCAGCGGCTCCGTCAGCGAGGCCGGCACCTTGCCGTGTTCCTTCCGGCCGTCATCGCCCGAACGGTCCCAGCTGATGAACCACTTCCCCTCGGGGAATTTCCGGATGCGGTCCAGTTTCAGGGTGAAGACCATCTCCTCGCCCGGCTCGTAGTAGGGCCGGTCCCGGTCCGTGCGCCCCCGCAGCAGTCCGTCGTCCAGTTCGCCCGCGCCTGCGGCCGCCACGGCCAGCACGAACAGCGGGAAGATACGCATTTTCATCTTTCTTCTCCTTCTTTTCGGTGAATCCATTATACCACAACTCTTCCCCGGAAATCAGTTCCGCCGGCACGCCACCTTCAGGCGACGGTTCGCCGGCACGGGCGGCGGCGGCGTGGTGAAGGCGTGTTCCAGCGCGGCGGGGACGATGGCGCGGACGAGTTCGCGGTCGGGAAGCGCGCCGCCGACCCGCCAGAGCGCCCCCCAGCCGCCAAGCCGGTGGAAACCGAACCAGACGCGCCCGCTCCGGTCGGCGACGAGGGGCGTCACCGGCGCGTCACCGTGGTCCGCCAGACCCCGATTGGCCATCGACCGCGTGGCCGCGATCTGCCGGCGCAACGCCGGCGGGAACCACGCCGCCGCCGCCGGCGCCGCCGCAAGCGCCACCGGCGCCTCGTCGATGGGATCCATCCGCACGTGGATGCCGAGGCTCTCCGCGCCGGCGCCGTGCAGCGTCTCGCGCCGGATTTGCCCGTCGCGTTCCCGCCAGAACGCGCCGTAGAACGGCGCGCCGCCCGTCTCGATCCAATGGCCGCCCGTCGCCACATAGCGTTGGATGGCCGGCAGCAGTTCGCGCCAGGCGCCCGCGCCCGCCGTCGGCAGGATCTCGCCATACGGATTGAGAATGGCGAAACACGGGGTCTGTCCCCCGAGGGCGGCGAACAGCTCCGGAACCGTCGCCAGGCGGACGACGCCCAGCCCGTGCCGGACGGCCAGGGCCGACGTCTCGAAAGTCGCCACCCATTCGGCCGCCGTCACCTTGGACCAGCAGGGATGGACCTGCGGGCCAAAATCGAGGACGGCCAGCGTCCGCGGCGCGTCGGCCCGGTCGCGGGGCGCTTTCGTCCGCTGCGCCTCCGTGGGCCGGACAGGCGCGAAATCGGGATCCTCGCCATAGACCCACCGGCACCCCCCGGCTTCGACAAAGGCCGGCGCGTCCGCCAGATGCCCCGAGCGGAGGCCGGGTCCCTCGATCCACCAGCCGTACGGCGCCAGGTTCCGGCCGCCGCAGGTCCGGGGCACGTCGCCCAGATTGACCAGAACGGAAACGTCGCCCCACTGGGCGGCGACGACGCCGTCGTCCTCCTCCCGCGCCGGATCGCCGGGCGTCGCGAACAGCGGCGCGCGGTCGTGACGGAAGCGGACGAGCGGCTGAGCGGCGATGCGGGACACCACGCGGCTTTGCAGCACGTGCAGCCACTCGTACCATTTGTAGAGCGGATTCGCAGGCACCATCGACGTGGCGTGCGGCGCCAGCGAAAGGTTGTATCCGAGCGCCAGCATCCACGAAAGCACGCGCTCGTTCGTCACAAACGCGCCGAGATCGTGCATGTAGAAGAGGACCTTGTCGTGGAAGAGCCGCAGGTTGACAGGCTCGATCCGCCAGGCGTCTGGCGGGATGGCGGCCTTGAACGGGTCGCACCACGCCGGCCGGCGCTCCGTCGGCACCACCCGCCAGGAACAGCCGCAGAGCGCCGTCTGGCGATTGGCCACCTGGTCCCACCCGTCTTCCGTTCCCAGCGGAACGACGCGCGAATCCTCCTCGTTCATGGCCACCATGCCTTCGGCATAGGCCGTCGGGGACGGCGCCGCGGCATTGAAATCCCACTGCCACCGGCGCGCCCCGCACTGGTCCTGGAACAGAAGATCGACCGGCGCGTCGACGGTGAATTCGCGGACCGTCTTGCGGTTTGCCTTCTGGACGTCCGGATGCCAGAAGCAGACCGTCCACCCGTCGTTCTTCGCATACCGCTCGCGGAGCGTCCCGCCCGCAAGCCCGATGGCGAGCGGAGCTTCGCCGGCGGCCAGGAAGGACGGCCCCCGCGGATGGTCGCACCACCAGGTCGGATTCGTGTAGGGCGAGACGAGGTGTCCCCGCGCCCGGGCGTCGCGGAAGAGATCGACCAGCTCCGCCATCGTCCCGAAGTTCCCGTTCGGCGGCAGATGGTCGGGATACTCCTTGTCGAAACCGCCTTTCAGATAGCAGGAAGGATGGTAGAGCGCGGGTGCGGGGATGTTCGCCAGGGCCTTCTTCGCTTCGGCGGCCGAGCCCGCCAGGTGAAGGAGAGGCGCCCGCAGCAGCTTCCCGAGCGTGTCCGGATCCGCCACCTTCTCCTTCAGGGGCACGTCGAGCGTATTGGCCGCGGCGTAGTCGGCCAGCGCGCCCGCCAGCGTCGTCCCCGTCCGGATGCGCACGCGCGGCGTCCGGACGGTCGCGCCCGGCTTCGCATAGGCGGCGAACGCGTGGAAGAACCAGCCGCCCGCGCCATCCCCGCCCACCCCCGTCTCGCCGGGAACGAACGGCGCGGGATTCCGCCAGGGTTCATGGGGCGGCCGCGGCTGGACGCCGTACAGGGCCACGCTTTGTCCGGACAGGACGGTGCAATGGGCGAAATCCGCGAACAGCGGCGGATAGGGTTCGACCATCGACAGGAAGCTGCCGCCGTGCAGCGTCTGGTAGAAGGAGTAGCCGCCCGTCTCCAGCCAATTGCCGCCCGCCTGGACGAAAGCCCGCAGATCGTCCAGCCGCCGGAGATAGTTCGCGGGCCGGTCGACGGGAAACGCCTCGCCGTACGGATTGAGAACCAGCAGATAGTCCGACGACGCAATCGCCCGCTGGAGCTGGGGGATCGTACGGAGTTCCTCGAACGTGCATCCCGGCGGCAGGGCGGCCTGAAGCGCCGTGCGCCATTCGCCCGGAGACGTCCGCACGAAGAACCCCGTGCGGGGGCCGTACGACAGGGCGATCAGCGCGATTTTCTTCCGGGCGGGCGCCTGTTGCGCCAGCCGCGGCAGCAGCTGCTGGACGGAGTAGGTCTCGGCCGGCGGCACGGCGGCGCGGGACGCGTCGTCGGCCACGCCGAGACGCCACAGGCAGCCGGTTCCGCCGAAGCGCCGGCCCGACAGGTAGGGGCCGTGTTCGGAATCGACGAGGACGATGTCGCTCTGGCCTTTGGCCGGCGGACGGAGGACGGGACGCTTCCAGCCGTTCAGCCGCTTCGCCGCCTCCGCGCCCAACCACCGGACGCCCGCCTCCGTCACCTTCAGCGCGACGGCCGGCGCGTCCAGCGGCCGCATGGCCAGTTCGCCGCCGTACAGGTGGGCATAGCCCTTCCCGCCCTGTCGCGTGGCGTCCCAGCCGTGCGGCGCGTCGGGCGTCGCCGGCAGGAAGAACTTCGCGTTCAGCGCCAGCCCCGGTCCCGAATTGCCACGCCCCGGATAGACGAAATCCTTCACGTCCGCCGCCGGAAACCGCAGGCGCGCCGGGAAATCGAGCATCAGCGACTCGCCCGCGTGCGGCGTCACCGACGCGACCAGGTCCGTTCCCCCACCATCCGCCAGCGGCGTCGCACGAACCGTCACGTCCGCCCGGGACGACGTCCAGACGAGGCGCGTCGACGCCCCCTCCGCCATCAGGCGGAAACGGCCGCCGGCAACGGCATTCGTCGCGAAGTCGGCCGCGCTCAGGAACGACCGGTCGCGAAAACGGATGCGCCAGAGGCCGTGTTCGCCGCTCCGCCAGAGGCTCGTCCCCTGCTGCTCGACGCGCAGATCGCCCGTCGCCGGATCGAACGCGACGCCAGCTGCGCGCGCGGGCGGACAGCACGCCAGGAGCGAGGCGAAAACGGCGAGTTCCAGTCTGCGCGACGCCATCGGTCCGCCTCCCGTCACGACGGCCGGGCGAGTTCGGCCGCGCACAGTTCGGCCGCAAGACGGACGAGTTCCGCGCACGGACGCTTCCGGTAGAATTCGGGCGTCCGCGCTTCGGCCGCTCCGCCCCGGGTGGCGCCCGTTCCCGCCAGAAGCTCGTGGCAGACGATCGAACCGCACGCCTCCTTGAACTTGCCGGAGAGATTCTGGACGTGCGCATAGACGCCGTTCTTGTCCGGGCCGAACTTCAGCCCCAGCGCCAGCGCCGCCCCCGTCACGGCCCCGCAGACCTCCCGCTGGCGGCCCACGCCGCCGCCCAGCCCCGCGCTCACCTTCTCGGCCGTTGCCGCGTCCATGCCGAAGTCTCCGGCAAACGCGCAGAACACGGCCTGCGCGCAGTTCATCCCCGTCTTGAAAAGTTCAACCGCCTGGTCCGCATGCGACATGAAAAAACCTCTCTTTCTTTCCGAATTTGCAATGACACGATCAAAACACCGCCGCGATTCCGCGAAAAGCGCGGCGCAAGACTTCAGCCGGCGCCGCGAATCATGGCCATGACCGTCCCGGCGAAGGCGGCGGGCGTCTGGGCGGCGGACGCGGGCACGCCCATGCGGCCGGCCCCCGCGCGGAACATGTCCGTCAGCACGTGGGACGGCTCCGGCGCCAGCACGCGGATGCGCTTCGGCGCCAGTTCCACCGCCAGCGCGCGGCAGGCTGCCGACAGGGCGCCCTTCGACGCGCAATAGGCGACCCCGCCGGCCCAGCCGCCGGTGGCGGACACGGACGAAATCGCCACCGCGACCGCCCCCTCCTTCGCATGGGCGCCCGGTCTGGCGAACTGCTTCATCAGCAGGAGAAAGGCGTCGCAGTTCACCCGCCGGGTCTCGGCCAGCAGGCCGGCGTCGAGCCGCGACAGCGGCGTCACCGGACAAACCCCCGCGCAATACACCACGGCGTCGAACGGCCCGCGTTCCGTGAACAGGCGCATCAGCGCCAGTTCATAGCCGTCGGCGTCCAGGCAGTCCAGCACCACGTCCGCAGCCCCCTCCCGACGGCTGGTCCCCACGCAGGTCCATCCCTCCGCCCGGGCCGCCTCGGCAATGGCCCGCCCGATTCCGCCCGACGCGCCGACGATCAGCATGTTCTTCACCGGCAGATCCTTCATTTGCGCGTCTTCTCCGTCGCGTACACGAGCGTCCCCGGCAGACAGGTCTCCGCGGCGACGGCATTGCCGTAGACGTCGGTCACGGGTCCCTTCGCCGCCAGCGCGAGAACCTCGTCCCGTGAAAGCTCCGAGTAGACGCGCACCGTTTCGTCCGCATCCCCGAACACGTAGACCACGCCGTCCGCCCCGACCGGCTCCTTCCGGACGAACCGCCGGCCCTCGACCGCCCGCGCCAGCTGGGCGTGCGCCACGAGGGCGGGATGGGCGAATCCGTCCGCGCCCAGCAGCACGAGAAAGTTCGGCGGCCGCGCCAGCGACATGTAGGCGTGCGACGTGTAGAGGAAGACTTTCGCGTTGCCCTCCGCCAGCAGGCTCAGGATGTAGCGGCAGGTCGCATTGGCGATTCCCGTGTAGAGCCGGACCGGTTCGGCTGGCCACGGGACCTCGCGCAACAGGCCGCTCATGCGGCACCCGACGCCGCTCGAACCCGAACTCGTCCCCTGCCCCTCGCTCATGTAGACGGGCTTGCCGCCCAGGTCCGGATGCGCCGCGCGGATCGGCGCCAGCGGCAGCGCCGTGATGTCGCCGTCCTCGCGCAGACCCCGCGGATGCGGCGTGTAGTAGTGCCAGTCGATGATGTCGCAGCAGGCGAAGCCGCCGGCCGACAGGACGCCCGCGCTCCACGACCGGCCCGTTTCGCCGGAAGTGGAGTTGAAGCCGCTCACGCGGATTCCCGGGTTGACGCTCTTCACGGCGTCGTAGGCGAGGCGCGTCAGCTCGACGAAGTCCCGTTTCGTCTGCGTCCGGTCGAAGTACGCGATGTCCGCCGCGCTCTCCCACCAGCGTCCCCACGGTTCGTTCCACACGAAATACGCGTCGATGTTCCGTTCGTGGTGCTTCACGTAGGTCGTCACGTAGTTGACCCAGTCCGCGCGGTTCGTCGGGCGCAGATACTTCTCGAAATACCCCATGTGCGCATAGCCCAGATCGCCATAGTGCGACGCCCAAGCGGGCGCCGTGCCCAGCTGCGCGAAGATCTTGATGCCGTTCGTCCGGTACCGCGCCACGTCGGCGTCGTGAAAATCCCATTCGCCCTTCACGGGCTCCTGCGCGTACCAGTTCGAGACCTTCTCGCCGGCGTCGTGCAGGCGGACCCAGTTCACGCCACCCGCCTTCATCGTCTTCACGACGCCCCGGACCGGATTGAAGTGCCCGCCAAACGGCGAGTCGGGCGCGTCGCGCCCCCAGGCCACCGGGCGCGGCAGCCGCGTCACCACGAGTTCCTCGACCGGCGTCACGCGGCGGCCGTCCCGTTCCACCCATGCGCGCAGGCGGAACTGGCCGACCGGACACGCGGGGAAGACGTCGTACGCCAGCGTTCCCGAAGCCCGTGCCGTCCCCGCCACGGCAACGGGGGGCAGATCCTTTTCCCGCCCGTAGAGATCGGCCACCGTGGCCCTCAGCGTCCCCGCCACGCCCCAGGCCGTCCACCTGACGCGCGCCGGTTCGTCGACGAACTGGATGCGCGTGTCCGCCGCGATCTCGCCCTCCGCGACGGCCAGGGCGACTTCGCCCGCCGGCTCCGCCTGCACATGCGGCGGCCGCACGCGCACGTCGTCGAGACGGAACGTCCCGCCGGCGCCGGCAAAGCGAATCCCCATCGACGTCGAAAGCGGATGGGGCCTGAACGTGAACGTCCGCTCCGCCCAGCCGGCGGCGGGCGGCACCGTTCCATGGACGATCCGCCGCCCGCCGTCGTCGCTCACGAGCAGCGACACCGCCCCGGTTGAACGGTATTTGAACGACAGGACGTGCGTTTCGCCGGGGAACGCCGTCTGGAACGGCTCCGAATGCAGCTCCCAGGGCGCCCCGGAGACGAGCTTCAGGACCGGCATGCCGTCGGGCGCCGGCTCCGCCGCGTCGGCCGTGCAGACGGCGTCCCCGGCGTCGCGCCCGAGATTCCACCCGCCGGGCAGCCCGAGCGGAAAGCGCGCATGGCGGATGTACCGGGACACCGTTCGGTCCGGACGCGGGACGGCCGCGGCGAGATCCCCTTCCGTGGCCGTCTCCAGCGAGATGCGCGCGATGTCCGTGACGCCGGCCGGCGTGTAGAAAAAGAACCCGACCGCGTCCGCGCAGGATTGGGAAACCGCGAAAAGATAGGTTTCCTCCTTCCATTCCGGCGACTGGAACACGTGGTGGGAGAAGCCCGTGTAGGGCGCGCCCTGCTGGCGCAGGCCCAGCGTCAGCGACCGCATCCCCGACGTGCGGGCCCGGACCTTCAGGCGGAAATGGCCCGGCAGGGCGATCTTGAATCCGCCGATTGCGAACTGGCCGCCCATGTCGCCCGGCCGCGTCGCCAGCCGCAGGAACCGGCGGCCCGCCTCCGCTTTGACCTCCGCCGTCACGCGCCCCGTGCTCCAGCCGGCGAAGTTCTCGCCCACCTGCTCCGGCAGAACGCCGTGGAACGAACCTTTGCCGTCGTGGTCGACCCGCCGCGCCGCGGCGCCGAAGTCGATGTCGAAAAGCGTTTTCGCCCCGCCCGGCGGATTGCCGCGCGCCGGCGCGCCCTGCCCGGCGGCCACCATGGCCAGACACCACAGCCCCAAAACCAGTGTCAATTTCATGGTCGCGATTATAGCACATTTCCCCGTCCCCGTCAGAACGGTCGGGCGCGCGCCCATCCCCGGGCGGATGGCGATGGCGCCTTTCCCCTCTCGCCGGCCGACGCGATTTCCCCTTCTTTGGAACCGCGCCACGGGACGTTGCAACGCTCCGCCCGACAACCCGGGCGTCGTAACCTTCCATAAGCCAAAAAACCTTGAACGCCTCCCTTATGGCATCGGGAGGCCTTTCGGCTATCGAGACACAACCGAAAAACCCAAGGCGGCGCGATCATGCCATTTCCCAGGATCATCCGAAATCAAGAGCATAAAGAGCATAAAAACACCAGGTCACGCCCCCGGCAACCCAAAGCAGCGCCATGAAGATTTCGTCGCGAAGTTCAAGCCGAAACCGACGACAGACGACTTTTCCCGTTTCCCATCTGGTCCTGTCCTGTTCCCCCGGCGTTTCCGCGTTCGCGTCCGGCCATGCGGAGCGGCGGACTTTTGGTATAATGGGCGCGTGTTTTGGACATTGGGGTTGTCCGGAAGGGTCGGGGAGGTCCCCGAAACCGGCCGGCGCCATACCGCAAACGCAATGTCCGGCGGCGAGTTGACGCCATCCGGGAACGCTAACGCAAAAGGAACGAGAAGATGGACGGGAAAAAGCTGGTGCTGACGGCGGGACTGGCCGCATTGGCGGCGATGAACGCAGGCGCCGCGCGCCAGGGACCCTGGGCGAAGGAAAAAGCCTGGCAGTGGTACGACGCCCAGCCGTGGATTCGCGGCTGCAACTACATGCCCGCCAGCGCGGCGAATCGCGTCGACCAGTGGCAGGAGCTGGGCGCAGAGGAACGCTTCGCGGAAGTCGAGCGCGAACTCGCCCTCGCGGAAAAGATCGGCTTCAACACGCTGCGCATCATCGTCGAACATCAGGGCTTCGGGGTGTGGCTGGCGGAGCACGACGGCTTCATGGCGCGCTTCGAGCGGATGCTGTCCATCATGCAGAAGCACGGTCTTCGCGCCATCGTCGTCCTCGGCAATGACTGCTCCCGTCCGAAGGAACTCTGGGAACTGCCGAAGCCGGGCGTGCAGAAATACGACCTCGGCTACCACGGCGGCCGCCGCGTGACGCAGCACGGGAGCAATCCGCACGCGGTCGGCTACACGACGGTGGACGATCCCGTCCTGCGGCCGAAGTTCTACGCCATGTGCGCGGAGCTGCTGACGAAGTACCGCGACGACGAGCGCATTCTCTTCTGGAACCTCTGGAACGAGCCGGGCAACAACAACCGCAGCCAGCTCACGATGAAGGATATGCGCGAACTCTTCGAGCTAGCCTGGTCGATCGATCCGAAACAGCCGCTCGCGGCGGACATCTGGACGGCGCGGGCGTCGAACAAGGGCGAGGGGACCCGGCCTGCGGAGAAGCTCGCGGGCGAGCTGTCGGACATCATCAGCTTCCATCTCTACGCCAACTATCAGGAGCAGAAGTCCACGATTGCCGCCTTGCGCGTGCGCTGGGGTCGCCCGATGATCAACACGGAATGGCTCGCGCGCATCGCCGGCGACGAGCTGCGTACGTCCTATCCAGTTTTCGCGCAGGAGCGGGTGGGGGCGGTGAACTGGGGCTTCGTGGCGGGCAAGTACCAGACCTACGAACCGTACGAGCCGCAATGGAAGAGCCAGTTCGAGTTCTGGAATTCGGATGCGCCCGTCACGCGCTGGTACCACGACCTGTTCCGTCCGTCGCACCATCCCTACGACCCCGAGGAGATCGCGATCGTCCGCCGCGTCAATGCGCAGATGGACGCCGAACGGCAGGGCAACTCGACGCGGGCGCGGATTGCGCGGGCGCACAAGATCATCGGCGAGGACATGTGGCAGGGATATCGCCGGACGCGTTTCCAGTTCATGGGACGCGAAGCCTGGGTGGTCGAGCCTTCCGTCGCGCCGCGCGACGGCATGCCGTGGACGTGGACGATGCAGTGGGCGGATGCGTTCGTGGACCGCACGGGCGTGCCGGAGTTGCTGCGCAAGGGCTTCCACCACGCGATGATTCAGCTCTTCGACACGCGTATGAACGAAGAGGGGCTGAAGATCGCCGCCGCGTTCCAGCAGTTGCTCGTGGACGAACTCGGCTTTGCGCCGAAAGCCAATCTCATCGGCCTCGGCTGGGGCGGCTTCTTCGCGACGCGCTATGCCGCGGCGCATCCGTCGGACGTCGCGAAAATGTATCTTGACGCGCCGCTGCTGACCTTCGACCGCTTCGCGCGCGACCTGGGGCCGTGGACCTGCCGGAAGCCCGCGTCGGGCTCGTGGTCGGACTGCGCCGAAATGCCGGTGAACCTGGCGGCGAAAATCGCCGAAGCGAAGATCCCGGTGCTGCTGCTCTATGGCGGCGAAGACCAGACCGTCCCCCCGCAATGCAACAGCGAGCCTTTCATTCAGCGGTTCAAGGCGGCCGGCGGCACCATAACGGTGAACGCGCGCCCGCGCTACGGGCACGCCCCGCACGGTCTCGACCCCGACAAGCAGACGCCCCTTCGCGATTTCTTCATGTCGCGCTGAAGCGTTGCGGCCGCCGCGCGCACCGGCGGACTTTTGGTATACTGTGGCGGCGAACATGGGAAAGATCTTTCAAGCCGTCCTGATTGGACTGGGACTCGCCGCGCTCGTCCTCGTGGCCTGCTGCCGGGCCGCCGCGCCGCGCATCGTCCGCACGCAGTGGCCCGTGATGGGAACGGTCGCCGCCCTTTCCCTGCGCGGCGGCGAAGACCGGGACGGAAAACTCCAGTCGGCCGTCAACGCCATCTACCGCCACCTGGAATCCCGGCTCTCCGCCTGGAATCCCGACTCCGAACTTTCCCGCCTGGCGAGAACGGATTCGACCAACTGGCTGGACGCGGTTTCCGCCGACGTCCGGCCCTGCTATGACGCGGCCTTCGCCCTGGCCGAGCGTTCGGGCCGGGCTTTCAATCCCGCCGTCGGCGCCAAACTCCGGGCGCTGGGCGTCTCGGGCGGCGGCGCCTACTCGGACGTCGATCTGGGCGCCATCGCCAAGGGCTTTGCCGTCGACCGGGCGGCCGGGTTCCTGGAACGGCACCCGGAAACGGCCCCCTCGTCGCTCGTCGATCTCGGCGGGACCCTGCGCGTCGTCGGTCCGGCGAGCTGGCGGACGGGCATCCGCAATCCCTTCGGCGCGGATTGCGCCGCCGTCATCGTGCTCACCAACGGCGAATCGGCGGCCACAAGCGGCAACTACGAGCGGTTCATCGAGCGCGACGGCATACGCTACTCCCACATTCTCGACGGGCGGACCGGCGAACCGACGCATGGCGTCGCCGGCGTGACGGTCGTCACGCCCCGGGAACTCGGCGCCACGCTGGCCGACGGCCTTTCGACCACGCTGTTCGTCCTCGGGCCGCAGGCGGGCGCGGCGTTTCTGGAACGGTGGTATCCGGCCGCGCTCGCGCTGTGGATTCCCGACACCCCCGAAAGCCCCGAAATCCTGGCCACGCCCGGCATGGCCCGGCGCCTCGCGGACAGTCGCTGGGCCGTCCGCCCCGCGCGCTGATTTCAGCGCAGGGCCTCGATGGCGCGGGCGAGACGCAGACGGTGCGCCTCCATGTCCGCCGGATCGGTCGAGAAATCCGTCATCGACCGGTAGACGCTCTCCGGCACTTTCAGCAGCGCCTCGTATTTCGCGCGCGTCCCGTCCGGCAGATGCTTCGCCCGCGCAAGCGCCCGTTTGAGCAGCGCGAAGTATTCGTAGTCCTCGATGCCATCGCGGAGCAGTTCCAGACGATACGACACGACCGGCTTGTCCAGAACCGTCTCCGCCTGCTGCGCGCCGGCGGCGGCCACGGGCGGATAGAGGAACCGTCCGTCGCCATTGCCCCAGCCGATGCGCGTCCCCGGCTTGTAGGACTGCGCCGTCGACCAGCTCATCGCGTCCTCATACGGATTCTGCGGCTGCCGGCGGTCGGGATAGGCCTGCGCGCAATCCCACCAGGTCGTCGTCCAGATGAGAATGCCCTGGACGTTCTCGCCCCAGGTCTGCCACAGCCAAAGGCGCATCTCGGCGCCCGGATGGTCCGTGAATTCCGTCACGTAGGGCGCTTTCGGCACGCAGCAGACATACCACCAGAACACGTCGCCGCGCCGCCGGGCCTCCGGTTCGCCGGACGAACGCAGGTTCGGCGTCAGCGGGCACCAGACGTTCGGTCCGCCCAGCAGCTCCGCGCACGGCTCCTCCGTCAGCATCCGGCGCAAGCCCGGCGCGTATTTCTTCAGCGTCTTGAAGCCGTTCATCACGAACGGGTAGTCGCGCGGCGACGGCTCGTCGTACCAGTAGACGTAGGCCATGTCGAGCCAGCCCTTCTCGCGCAAGTGCGCCTCGATGCCGCCGAGATACTTGGCCATCAGCGCCTCGTACTCCGGCGTGCCGCCCTTGAAGCCCTGGTAGACCGGATCGCTGCGGTGCTCCCAATCGCCCCAGCCGAGACCCTCGACCGCGATGCGGAATCCCGTGAAGTGGTAGGTGTCGATCGCCTTCTGCATCTCCCGGTCCCAGTCCGCCCAGTCGAAGACCGGCGTCGCCGTCAGGGGATTTTCCTTGAGCCCCTTCCAGGTCACGCGCCAGGACACGCCCGGGGCGGGGTCGTAGGGCGACAGGTGGTGGTCGGACAGGGCCTGGCGATAGGCGTCGTAGACGGCGGCCCTGTCCGCGGGCGTCTTCGCCTTCTGGTAGCGGCAGGCGATTCCGTAATCGCAGCCGAATGCCGTCTCGACCGTCATCTTGTCCGGCAGTTCGAAACCGAAGACCTCGACGATGAACGGCACCGCATAATCACCGACGCGCCCGTCCTCCGTCGTCAGCCGCACGTCGACCGTGCCGCGGTAGAGTCCGGCAGGCGTCCCCTTCGGCGGCTTGACGCGCACCCAGAACGGCTGGTTCTCCTTGGCGCGGACGGGACAGGGCCCCGTCTGCGGCAGCAGGGGATCGGGCCAGAGACCGCGGCAGCCCGTGGCGTCCGTCGGCCGTTCGATGCGCACGTACCCCACGCGCAGCACGTCGATGGCCGACGCCGCCAGCACGTGGCCGTCGGCGTCTTTCAGGTCGCCCGCCTTCACCCGGACATCCGAACAGGAGACGTTCGGGCGCAGAACCAGCTGGACCGCTTCGGCCTCGTTCGCCGCCGTGCGGAGGCCCATGCCCGACGACGTCGCCGTCGGCACGCCGCGGCCGCGCGGAATCTTCCATCCGCTCGACGCCGTCCAGAACGTGGCGTCGTCGTCGCCGCAGGTGATCCGCGCGCCGTAGTTCTCGTCGTAGTAGCCGGGCGCCTGGATGGCGGCGACGAGCGCCCCCGTCCCGTCCTCCACGTACTGGACCGAGCCGAACAGGCTGCACGGTTCGCCATCCAGCGTCGCGTCCATGGCATAGGCGGGGATCTGCAGCGAACAGGGCTTCAGCCCGCGGAAGCGGACCCAGATCGCCTCGGCGGGGAACAGCCCGGCCGGCAGTTCGGCCGCCAGCGACGAACTGTTCGTGACGGACAGCAGGGCCGTCCAGCCGGTTCCGTCGTTCGACACCTCGACGACCGCCGAGCC
The DNA here is from genome assembly GCA_051884915.1 of Kiritimatiellia bacterium. Lineage (GTDB taxonomy): Bacteria > Verrucomicrobiota > Kiritimatiellia > RFP12 > UBA1067 > RUG572. The sequence goes on along the minus strand of JBJEWF010000018.1, from coordinate 1,347 downwards.
GCCGGCGTAATGGCCGCACGTCACGGACACCTTGGCCTTCAGCAGCCTGCGCCCCGCAACGGCATGGCGGTAGACGACTTCGTCGTCCGCGCCCAGACACCACCGGTTCGAGTTGAAGCCGGCCCGGTTCACCATCAGCGGCCGCGCGTCGTTCCGCGCCACGCTCCCCAGCGTGGCCTCGAAGCCGTAGACGTTGCCGTCAATCGACTCGCCCGGCCCCAGTTCAATGCCGCCGGCGTGCCTTTTCCAGCGCGGCGTCACGGGAATGACCTTCACGCCGTCGAACGCCACCGTTCCGCTCATCTCCCATTCGCCCAGATGCAACGTCTCCCGGTAGGTCGGCGTCGGCCGCGAACTGGCGCGGAAAACGTTCGTATGGACCACCCATGCCGCGCCCGGGGCCTGGATGTCCACATTGGCGCAGGACGGACCCGACGTCATCGACCCCGAAGCCGGCCCCTTCGCCGCAAAGACGAACGCATACCGCCGGTCCGAGGCGATTTCCACCGGCGGACTCGTCCACCGCTCGTTCTTTCCGCCCTCAAGTCCAATGGCCTCACCGCCCGCCTGGCCGCCAGACGGCAGCAACACGCCCTTGGACGGCTTCTTCCAGTCCGAAAACGTGCCCGCACCCGCCGTCAAGGCCAGAAGGATCATCGCTGCGCAAGACTTCATGAGAAACGCCCCTTTCCCGGCGAAGGACCGGAAACCCGCCCCCGCAGACCCGTCGACGGCCTCCGCTTCACGCCCCTTTTCGCCAAAACTCCCGTTTGGCGGCCATTCTACCATATTGGCGGTATGTCCGGCAACCGGACCGGAATTGCACCCTTATCCCGGAAAATCCGGGATAATGGTGTAGAATATTTGCCGATTGACGGCTGTTTGGAGTTTATGGTAGCATTTGCGCATGGCTGATTCGGGAGAGGCGGCGATTCGGCTTCGCCGCGAAAGTCGTGGATAAACGCGGCGGCGGCCGCTTGTGCGTGGGAGATCCTGCGCCGGCTCGCGGCCTGGTGCAGCGACCGCCGATGCGGGAAACCGGGGACATATCGTATCCGTCGGACGACCGCAAGATCGTTCGCCGATATTTCGCGCGCGATCATTCTGCCCGGGCCGCCAGTCAAATCGCCGGAACTCCGGCGGGAAAGGAAGGAGAAATGAAGAGCATGAAGCTGCGAATGCCGATCGCCGCCTGCATGGCGCTGACGGCGACTGCCGTCTTGGCGGCTTCCCCGCAGGAGCGTCTGCTGGAGGCGGGGGAGATGACCGTGCCGCGCGCGTACACGAATGCGGCGGGCAAGGTCTTTCGCTATCGCTGGGCCGAGCCGTTAAAGGTCCAGCCGGGCA
>JBJEWF010000017.1:0-27406 GCA_051884915.1 Kiritimatiellia bacterium | reverse complement strand
TTTATTTTTCCCTGTCTTTATTGGCTCTGGTGAATATCTGGGATAATTTATCCCGAATTTTCCGGGATAAGGGTGGCCGTTTCGCGTCGTTGACCAGATCAAGCTGTTTTTAGTACAATGTACGTTGTTTTGAGGGCCATAGACTTTGCCGTTGGCCATTTGGATGCATCGAATTGCTACAAAGGAGGGTTGTCTGGAAGATCGAGGAGGCTTGTAACCTCTGGCGTGACGAATATATCGGTCGTGCAGTTATGGCGGCTGGCTCCCCACGGGTAAAGCCGGAGCGGGAGATGTCTGGGGTGGGCAACCTAACCCAGGCAGCGTGCGCAACCAAGCGTATAGTAACTTCGGTAGAAAACCGGAAATTTTCTCATGGATGAAGTGAAATACGAGTGGTGCGCCACGTGGACGATCCACGCGGCGCACTCTCTATTTGTGTTTCATCCAGGGCTCTTTCCGGTGCCTCTACTGAGACAAGAATCAGGGAGTGCGCTGCTTTTTTGCCATCGGAGACTCTCGCATAAGATTCTTGCGGCGGAAGGGCAGTATAGGGCAGGGAGAGAGTATTTGGCAGGCAGAAAGACAGGAAAGGGACGAGGACAGTCGGTTTCGGCCGAGAGCGCGGCCGATGCTGCCGATTGTCAGGAAACTGCCGTGTTCGACCAAGGGCTGGGCGTCGAAGTCAGGATCCAGCGGATGGTCGAGTACATTGCCAATCCCGGCGTTCTGTTCCGCGATACGTGGCTTGAAGGTGGCAGCGTCCTGCGGTGTTTCCGCGGGCGTTTCCGTTTCGAACTGGAAGGTTGTGCCCCGATAGAGATAGCGGAGGGTGAGACGATCGTGGCCTATCCGGGCCAGCGCCTTACGATTGAGGCTTTGGACAAGGCCGACCTGCTGGTGTATGTGATGCTTGAGGGGGATGGAGTGGCCGCCTATTTTGATCGGCTCGGATTCTTCAACGGCATTCATGGGCCGACAAGTGCGCAAATCGAATTGTTTCGGGAGGTCAAGAGTCGTTTTGAAACGCATCGCCCGGCCGATCAAGCCGAACTCGTGGGGTGGCTTTCAGACCTGTTGGTCACCTATGCGCATGATCTTCGCGTGGGCGACAATGCCGTGGTGGGGAACGCGATTCGCCAAATCCGCGATAATCTGCGGAAAGGAATCGTCCGCCTGACCGAATTGTACGATCAGCTGCAGGTCGGCCACACGACGTTGAGCATGTCGTTCAGGCGTGCGGGGGTCGGCAGCCCCGCGAGATTCATCCGGCAGGAACAGTTGCGGCAAGTCAAGGATTTGCTGACGCGCACGCGCAAACCGATTGCGGCAATCGCCGCGGAAACCGGCTTTATTTCCTGCACGCACTTTGCCAACTTCGTCAAGCGCACCACCGGCAAGACCGCACGGGAAATCCGCCGCGACGGTGCTTAGGCGCATATATCCGTTAGCGATTGGATTGGTCAGATGGACTCAATCGCGGTTGGGTCGAGGAGGAATGTCTTGATGCCCATGAAGACAATGCCGTTCGCATCCATACGGGGCTTTTCATGCGGATTTCCGGTGATGACGATCTTTCGGAAAGAATCTCGTATATGGTTCAGCGAGTAGGTCTCCTGCTCGCGTTTGGCGGCATCGGGAATTGCCATGGCCGACTGGATGTAGATTCGTTCGGAAGCTTTGTTGATGACAAAGTCAACCTCGCTTATGACTCGCGTTTGCATACCGTTTCTAACGGGGTTTGTTGTGACCATTCCGACGTCAACGGAATAACCGCGCCGCACGAGTTCGATGTAGATGGCGTTCTCCATCAGATGGGACATTTCGTTCTGGCGGAAGGCGATTTTGGCGTTACGAATGCCAGTGTCGGTTGCATAGTATTTGGATGGGCTCGCAAGGTAGCGGTTGCCCTTGATGTCGAAGCGGCGGGCCCTGCGAATGAGGAAAGCATCCTCAAGATAGTTCAGATACTTTGCGACGGTGACATGATTGGCTGGGAGTCTGAATTCGGTCTTGACGGTGTTCGCTATTTTTGTTGGATTGGTAAGTCCGCAGATGTTGCTCATAACAGTGTCGGTCAAAACGGACAGCAGAACGTCGCTTTTAAGCGCATGCCGTTCGGCGACATCTCGAAGATAGATGGTTTCGATCAAATTGGCAAGGTAGGCGCGCTTTTCCGCTTCCGTTGGCAGCAAGACACACTCTGGGAGCCCGCCGAACGTGAAATAGTTTTCAAGCATCTCGCCGAATTCGCATGTGCCGGCCATAAGCGGGTAAACCTCGGCAAAGGAAAGTGGGGTTACTTCAATGACTTCGCTTCTGCCGCGGAATTCGGTTGCCACTTCAGAGGAAAGCAATTTCGCATTGGATCCAGTCACGTAGGTGTTGATGTTGTTGCGCTTCAGGAGTCCGTTCAGTACGTGGTAGAATGTGATGTAGGCCCTGTTACGATCTTCGGGTTTTATCCGCGACAGATCCGTTCCCTCTGGAAGCACGGGCATGGCATGCTGGATTTCGTCAATCAAGACAAAACAGGGTGCGTTGTCCGATGGAAGCCGCGCGCGAATTTCCTTGCCGAGCGTAATCGCGTCGCGGCAAAATAGGAAGTCATCAGATTCAAGGTCGATTTCGACGATATGATCGCGGGGTGTTCCAGTGTCTATTAGATGCTGTTTGAATAGATTGAAGAGGAGATAGCTCTTTCCGCAGCGGCGTATGCCGGTCAATATCTTAATCAAATTATGGCTTTTGGCCACAATAAGCCTATTCAGCAGGTTGTCGCGATTTATGGTCATTGTGCTTTATTTCATTCGTCCCAATGTATTGACTTTTTTGAAAGTGAAAGTAGTCTATCAAATGTAGATGGTGGTTGCAACTGGCCGTTTTCGGCACCCTTATCCCGGATTTTTGCAAAGGGGATGGAAGCGGCCATGGACGAGGTCGCCGTGGGAGTGTCGTTGGAGCTGGGAGTCAGGCTGGGAAGCCCGGCAGCAACGCCGTCAGGTCGGGATTGCGGAAGAATCGTGAAGTTCGCTGCGAATCGTGAATAAGCAGGCAAGAACATGAAGTAAAAGGCAAATTAAGAAATACGGTTTGCGGTGCCGTTTTGAGATAATATGAACAACTTGGGCCACATCCTGAGAACTGGTGTGATTCATCGAGAAATCTTGACTTGTCACATAAGTTTCTGATGTCAGCCGGGCAGTATATGGTCAGAGAGTTTGATAGTTTTCGCCGGAATTGGTCCGGGAGCGGATGGAGGTTGTGCCCCCTCTTTCCGTCTGCGTGAATTGATAGGGCGTGGAAAGAAGATCAAAGGATGCGTTAAAGGTGAGTCGGTGGCCGACAGAGAACACAGAAGGAGTCTTGACTGGAACGCATAAGATCTCGATGTCTGACCGGCTGTAGGTCAAAAGATGCGTTAACGGCTTCGTTACGGGAGGATCCCGTTTCGGGACAAACAAACAAAAAGGAAGAAACAATGAAAAAATTGGTAATGATCGCCGGGGCGATTGCCCTTGCGGGAATGATGAGTGGATGCGCGACGGGCGGAGCCGCCGGAGAGGATAAGGTCGCGGCGTGGCAGAAGGACCGCACCCCGGTGGAGGTGCTGAAGAGCAAGATTGAAATCAAGGCTGCCGGCGCGGTAGTTGAGACGCTCGACGTTCCTGTGTTCGGAATCTACAAGGCTATCGCCGACAAGGTTGACGAAATGGCGGCGATTGACCGCTCCCGTCGTTCGTACCAGATGTACATCGGAACGATTAAAGAGCTGCAGGAGCAGGGCAAGTCCAAGGCCGATGCCATTAAGGAGGCGAACGCTCAGTTGAACGCCGCCGAGAACAGTGCGCAGCTCAAGGCGGACATCCATACCTACCTCGCAGCGACCAAGAAGACGAACTTCGAGGCTTGTGCCGCGTGGATTCAGAAGATGACCGAAGAACTGCAGAAGGCGAGCCAGAAGTTTGCGAATGAGTCGCCGAAGGCGCTTCAGCAGCTCATGGAGATTGCGCAGAAGGAGGGCGGCATGGCGCTTATGAAGATTCCGAGTCAGGGCAAGGATGACCTCGCGGTCATTGGCGCTCAGCTTGCCGACGCCGGGAAGGGCCTCGCGCTCTATGTCGAGATGGTCAATGCCGACAAGGAAGCGGCCAAAATGCAGGCCGAATACCCGATTGAGGGCTGATCGTCCGTGGCTTAATCGAGTTTATTCTATCAGCCGATTCTGGTCGGATCGGCTGATTTCTCCTCGACGATTGATGCTAAAAATTGGTGCTTAAATAGGGATTAGTATGAAAGCGACAAGGAAACTGGTTTATGGTTCTGCCGTTGTTGCAATGCTTGCCATGTGCGGTTGTGCTACGGCCCCTTCGGCGCGCGGACCGATTCCTGCGAAATATTATTCCAAGGCGGAACTTCAGGATATGGATGAAGTCAAATTGCCGCCAAATTACAGCATTGACAACTTCCGCAAGTTGCAAATGGTGATGAATGTCAAGATCGAAGCTGCGGACGGCAAGACCAAGATTGACAAGGGCCTGTCGACCCGTATGCAGACCGAGATGGCAAAACTCAAGCGCTTCGAGATTTTCTCTTTGCACAATCGCAGCCGGACGGAACTGGATGCGCTTGGCGACGTTGACGAAACCGTCAAGGTCGTTGAGGCCGATCAGGTCAAGGCGAGTGACCTGATCCTTTCGGGAACAATCAAGGTTACTTGTGACATTCAGGAGCTTCGTAACGAAAAGGTCTATGTGTATAGCGCCGATGGCGACTTCAGCTGTGAAAACGCCAAGACCCGCACGGTTCTTTTCGCCGAGAAGGCTCGTGGTGTGTGGGATCGCAAGGTGCGCTATACGCTTACGGGGCAGGCGCACGGTAGTGTTTCCGAGGGGCAGGCGATTCAGATCGCGTGCCTGAGGTGCCTTGCGATTATTGCCAACAAGCTCGGCAATACGTTCCCGACTGGCGGACGCGTGACCAACATTACCGGCTCCGGCGACACGATGGTCATGAAGGCCGGACAGCACGAGGGCATCGCCCCGAATCAGCAGGTGTGCGTCTTCCTCTCCGAAGATGGTCTCGACATCCCGATTGCGTTTGCCGAGGCGACGCCGAAGAACGACGGCACCTCGCAGCTTCGCGTGTACCGCTGGAATACCGACAATGACGACGCCGAGAAAATCGTGGACGAGATTCGCGGCTCTGCGCGCAAGTTCCTGAAGAACTACAAGGGCGATGAGAAGAACGGTCTCTACGCCGTGGCGTTCGGCATGGCCGTTCCCGCCGATTGGGAAAAGAACGCCAACAAGTAAAGGTGTGGTCATGAACAAGCACATCGGACGTTTGGTCTTCGTGATTGCTTGCGCGTTCGGGATGGCGGCAAATGCCGCCATCCCCGAGGCAATCCAGAAGACGTGGGACGAGATGAAGACGGCGGGGGTCGATTCGCGCGCCGGATACAGCAAGACGCTCGGGGTGTACGTTATCGCCAAGGGCGAGGTCGAAATCACGGGTAGCAAGGCCAAGGCCAAAACCATTGCGAGGGCAAACGCACTGGAAAATCTCGCCGGATTTTTCGGTACGCAAATCGAGTCCGCCACCGAGACCTCGACGGCTGAATCAACTGTCGGCGAGCAGAGCGAGATCCGGGAGTTCTTCGCGAAAACGACGAAGACCCAAGTGAAGCAGCTCCTCAAGGGCGTGCAGGATCTGGCCATGGATGATGACGGGGACACGATGATTGCGTGGATCTACCTGACCACCAAGGCGCAAGACAAGAGCGCTGAACTGCAGGCCGAGATGAACAAGTTGGGCGACGAGGGCACCGTCAAGGCTGTCGGCGAGGCCAACACGCATCAGAATGCCGTGCAGATGGCGTTGCGTGCAGCGGTAGAGCAAGTCGTCGGCACCATGGTTGTCGGCGAGACGAAGATAACCGACAACGAAAAAGTAAAAAACAAGATTTTCTCGGGTGCGGAGGGATTTGTGGATACCTACCGCGTTTCGGAGGAGATCGAGATTTCGGTCGGCTGGCGCATCACGGTCATCGCCAAAGTGTCGAAGAAGAAGATTCTCGATTCTTACCGGGTGTATTTGAAAGCGCTTGGAGACCCCGTTTTCTATCTGGAATGCACCTCTTCGGACTCGGAGAGCGAGGATAAGCAGATTGCCGCGCGATTCGGTCAGTTTTTCCGCAAACTCGGCTTCAAGATCAGTAAGACGCCTGAGGGAGCCGACTATTGCATCAACGCAAGCGGTGAGTACCGTCGGGTCAAGAATCCGATCGATCCGGATCAGACGTTCACGCAGTATTCAATGATCATCCGGGTGCTGTCAAAGACGGGCGAGGAGCTCTTGTCGCTGCCAAACAATCCCAAAAAGAGCGCGGTATGCATAAATAATCCCGAGCGCGAACGAGAGCTTTGCGCAGAGAAGGCGTTCAAGCAGATGGAGAAGCCTGTCCATGAAGCGATTAACGCGATGATTGCCAGAATGATGGCCGATCATACGGACCAGTTGATGAACTCCGATGAGTGATTTTCGTTGAGCGGCGAAAAGGACGAAACAAACTCCTAAAAGGGGAAAAGAAAGATGAATAAACTGATGATTGGTGCGATGTGCCTCGCGAGCGCAGGTTACATCTATGCACAGGAAGCGGCTCCTGCTCCGGAGGCTACGTCTCAGGAGCAGTGCGCAATTGAAGAAAAAGATGTTGATACGATGATGGACGAGTATATTGCGTCCAAGGGCTGGGTGGAAGGCCGCAACGAAAAAGCCGGCAAGCGTTTCTTCGTGGCCAAGGGCACGGGCGTGATTCAGGCTCCGCGTGCGAGCCAGCAGTACATTGATTCGCGGGTGAATGCCTACAACAAGGCGATGCTGGAAGCCAAAAAGGCGATGGTTGAATATCTCGGCGCAGAAATTGCGACCGAGACGGAGAAGGAATATGCCGAGGGCAGCGCGGCAAATCCGCCTCCGCCGACGGAAGGGCAGGAGGTCGCCGGCAAGCTGAAACAGTTCCTTTATGCCAAACTCAATAAGGCCCTGGCTTCAGAGGGAATCGATCCGGTTCAGGATCCGGCAGCTGCCAAGAAGGCTCTCGGTAAACAGTTGAATTCCGAAAAATACAAAAAGCTGATTTCCACGATGGCGCAAGCCAAAGTGCTGGGATTCCAGGCCGCGTGCACGTTTGAGGGCTCACCATCCTCCGGGAAGGGTGAAATCGGCGTGGTTGCCATTTGGAGCGAAAAACTCCAGCAGATGGCGTCCTCGATCGTGACTGGTGCGCCGGTGCCGCCGGTGGGGGGCAAGAAGCCGATTTCCGCTCAGGTTTCGGCCGATCCCAAGGTGCTCATGTCAACCTTTGGGGTGCAGCAGAAAATCGACGAGAGCGGCGATCTTGTGCTCGTTGGCTTCGGGCAGGCCGGGGCAATCAGCGAATCCAAGACGTCCGCCAATGCCGCGAAAACCAAAGCGAAGCAGGCGGCTATGGCGGCAATCCGCGAATTCGCCGGCGAGCAGGTTGCGGTAGCTACTGCTACGCTCAATGCCGAATCCTCCGAGGAGTTCGAGAGTGGCGCGGAAGTCTATTCCAACGAGAGCGCCATGAAGGAAAAAATCAAGGCCGCTGCCGGCAGGATGAACATTGCGGGCATTGCGCCGTTGCGCAATGTCAAGTGCAAGCATCCGCTCAACGGCAAGACGGTTTTTGTCTGCGCGGTTACTTGGGCGCCCAAGCAAGCCAACCAGGCTCGTGCGCTGAAGTCCAGCATGGCCAAGCCCATGGCGCCCGGCGCTGGCGCGAATGCGCGTCCGGCTGCGCCGGCGGCCAAAGTTCCTTCGGGTCCGCTGTCCAATCAGGGCCAAGGTGCGGATGAAGACGCTTTTTAATTCGCTGGCGATTGCATCGTGCATTGTCTTGTCCGCTTCGGCGGACAAGGCGCACGATGTCTTCGCCGCAAACAAAGATGCCATCCTCGCGCAACCGATCTCGGTTTACGGCGAGGTTGCGTTTGCCGTCGGCGAAGCGACATCGCCTCGCAGGTGGGGGGATGCTGTCGGGTATAGCAAGGCGGAAGCGCAGGCCAAATGGAATCTCGGGGACAGATTCCGCGCAACCGCGCCTTGGCCTGAGGATATCCAGGCGGATGAGAAAAAGGCTGCCTGGTCTGAATATCGCGCATTGCATCCCGAACGATTCTCGGTGTTCGGCATGCAGCGGATTCTGACGCGAAAGAAGTCCCCGGACAATTATCTGGTGGTGATGAGTTTCCCGGCCGCGCAAGTAAACGTTCCGCCGCCGTCGCCGGAGGAGTTGAAGGTGGCCGTGGAAAAAGTAAGGTCCATGCGCCGCAGCGCGGAAGCGGGCGGTCAGAAGACGGCTGAAGCGCTTGCGCAAAACTCAAATGAAGCTCAAGATGCTGGGGTACTGTCCACGGTTGAAGAAGACAAGAAGAATACCAAACCTGATTTGCTGCCCTCGGGAAGTGACATCAAGAAGCAGGATAATTTTGACGAGGATATGATGTTGTAGGTGCTTTGGGCGAGTACTCCCAAACGCATGCGAACGAGTGCCCGTTGTTCGAGCGAGTGTGAAAAAGCTGGGGCAAACACAAACATAAGGAAAATAAATGGTCAATGTCTTGCTGAACAAGATGCGTCGAGACAGGAGAAGGGCGTTGGTGTCGCGGGTGGACGCAATGGAAGGAGCTTACGCGCTTGGGAAGTGGGGGAGTCAGCCATAATTTCTGATTCTCCATCGCGCGGCGGCGCAGGAAGGGTGACTTGTTGACACATCTGCTATATTCATCGGTTGTGGCATAGTGCGTAAGATTTCCCGTGCGGCGGGGCAATATATGGTAGGAGGCCATACGATGAATGCTAAAACGTTGCTGATTCTAGTCGGGGTTGTCGCGCTGGCTGCTTCCGCTGCCGCGGACGCGGCGAAGCAGACCTACCGTGATGCGCAAGGCCGGAATATGGGGTCGGTGTCCACGGATCGAAATGGCAAGACGACCTATCGGGATTCGTTGGGACGAAAGCAAGGCTCGTCGTCGACGGACAAGTACGGGAAAACCACCTACCGCGATGCACAGGGGCGAAATATGGGTTCGTCGTCGACGGACAAGTACGGCAAGACCACCTACCGCGATGCGCAGGGACGAAATATGGGGTCGTCGTCGACGGACAAGTACGGGAGAACCACCTATCGCGATGCCCAAGGGAGAATCCAGGGGACATCTTCAACCGACAAATATGGCAAGACCACCTATCGCGATGCTCAGGGGCGGATACAGGGGACACGAAAATAAGTTTGGGGCTGTACGCCCGAATGCCCATGCGCTATGGGCATTCCCCCAACCCAGTTTGTCAAATAGAGCATGGACCCGATAATCCTCCCGTTCAACCCTTGAGACCGGCATCTCCTTCGGGCGGAAGAAGGGGCGGAAGTCGGACCATCCCTCGTACGGCCCGGACGAGGCCCGCCGCGGGGTCCGGGCGGTCGATGCGTCTCTCGCCGAAGTGTTCCCGTCCGACGGATTTGTTCCTCTCCCCGACGTGCGCGTTGTCATTGCACTTCCGGGGCCTCGATCTGGAGAGGTGGATGTTCGGACTGTTCTTGCCGAGGCGTGCCGCGAGGCGGTGGCTGATGATCTCGCCTCCGTTGTCGCCGTAAAGGGGCGGGATGCCGAAGGGGAAGCGCCGCTTGACGCGCTTCAGGGCCTCCGGCATCGCATATTGTCCTCGGTTTCACTGGATGGGTCTTGCCTCGTCCCTTGCGCTCCCTGAACTTCCGGTTTCCCGTCGGAAGCCGGTTCGCGCACTGTCGTGAGTGGCCCGTCGCCTCGCACACCTCGTCGAGGAGTCGTTTTCGCTTCTCGGGTTTGGCGTTCGCGTACGCCTTGCGCTTTACGCCCATGTACCCGTTCGTTGCCATTCGTGACATCTTCATGCCGCCTACGATAACAAGAGTGTCCGGCATTTGACGAACGGGTCCGCCGGTATCCTGATTCCGGTGCCAAAGGGGTGCCCGCTATTATGGCGAACTGCGCCTCGACGGCGAGGACTTCGACCTTCCGGGGCGCCGGCAATCGTGCTATAATGAAAACTCCCGCCATGACTGATTTCGTACATCTCCACGTCCACACGACCTATTCCCTCCTCGATGGCCAGTGTTCCATCAAGGGACTCGTCCGCAAAGCCCGCCAGATGGGCCTGAAAGGCGCCGCCGTGACGGACCACGGCAACCTGTTCGCGCTGAAATCCTTTTATGACGAGTGCAGGTCCACGAAGGGATACGGCGATCTTCCGCCCATCAAGCCGATTCTGGGGTGCGAGGCATACGTGACCTCTTCGGGCGACTACCGGTCGCGCGACAAGAACGAGAAGCGCCATCACCTGGTGCTGCTCGCAAAGAATCTGACGGGCTACCACAATCTGGTCCGTCTGCTGTCGGAAGCCCATGTCAACGGCTTCTACCACAACCCGCGCATCGACCACACCCTGCTGGAGCGGTATCACGACGGGCTGATCTGCTCGTCCGCCTGCATCGCGGGCGAAGTGTCCCATGCCATCGACATCGGACGGATGGACGAGGCGGAGCGTCTGGCGACGTGGCACAAGGACGTCTTCGGCGACGATTTCTATCTGGAGGTCATGCTCCACAAATCCACCAAGACGGCCATCCCCGGCGACGCGATCGACGACCACAGGCGCCTGTTCACGCGCCAGCTGGCCATCGTGAAGGGCATGGTGGAGCTGGGAAGGAAGCTCGACATCAAAGTCCTGGCGACGAACGACGTGCATTTCCTGAACAAGGAGGACGACGATTCCCACGACGTGCTGCTGTGCATGTCGACGCAGAAGAAGCTGAGCGATCCGTCGCGTCTGATCTACACGGGCGAGGAATGGTACAAGGATGGCGACACGATGGCGGCGCTGTTTCCGGAGAACCCCGAGTTCCTGTCCCATACGGTCGAGGTGGCGGAGAAGATCGAGACGTATGAACTCGATTCGCCGCCGATCATGCCCAAGTTCCCGATTCCGGCGTCCTTCGGCACGGAGGAAGAATACGCGCGGCGATTTGACGAAGCGGCGTTGAGGGAGCAGTTCAACACGGCGGACAGGCCGGCGAATTTCGACCGTCTCGGCGGCTACGAGAAGGTGCTGCGGATCAAGTTCGAGGCCGACTATCTGGCCTCGATCGTCTGGGACGGCTGCCGGAAGCGCTGGGGCGAGCCGCTGTCCAAGGAAATCGTCGAGCGCGTCCAGTTCGAGCTGGACACCGTGCGGGAGATGGGTTTCCCCGGCTACTTCCTCATCGTGTACGACTATATCGCCGCCGCGAAGCGCATGGGCGTATGGGTGGGGCCCGGCCGCGGTTCCGCCGCCGGTTCGGCCCTGGCCTATGCGATCGGCATCACCAACGTCGATCCGATCAAATACGATCTCCTGTTCGAGCGCTTCCTGAACCCCGACCGGATCTCCATGCCGGACATCGACGTGGACTTCGACGACGCCGGCCGCGGCCGCGTGCTGGAATACGTCACCGAAAAGTACGGGCAGGACCACGTCGCGCATATCGTGACCTTCGGGCAGATGGCGGCGAAGAGCGCCATCAAGGACGTGGGGCGCGTGATGGAATACCCGCTGGCCGACACGAACAAACTGGCGTCCTACGTCCCCGATACGCCGAAGACCACGTTCAAGTCGGCGACGAGTCCGACGGACGAGCACGGCGAACCCAATCGGGACTATTCGCCCCAGCTGGTCGACGCCTTCAAGGACGAGACGACCTTTGCCGACACGGCCGGGGCCACGCACACCATCCGGGAGCTGATGGACTACGCGAAGCGCCTGGAAGGCTGCATCCGCCAGCCGGGCATCCACGCCTGCGGCATTCTCATTTCGCGCGACCCGCTGATCGACACGCTGCCCGTGATGCCGTCTCCGGGCGAGTCCCTCCTTTGCACGCAGTACGACGGCCACTTCGTGGAACCCGTCGGCCTGCTGAAGATGGACTTTCTCGGGCTGAAAACGCTGTCCGTCGAAAAGGAATGCGTCGAACTGATCCGGCGGTTCCGCGGCGTCGATCTCGATCCCGACGACATCCCCGACGACGACCGGGAGACCTACGAGCTTTTCGGCCGCGGCGAAACGACGGGGCTGTTCCAGTTCGAGTCGGACGGCATGAAGAAGTACCTCATGGAGCTTCAGCCGGAGCGTTTGTCCGACCTGGTGGCCATGAATGCGCTCTACCGTCCGGGACCGCTCGCCTACATCCCGACGTTCATCAGGCGCAAGAAAGGCGACGAGCCGATCTCCTACGACCATCCGCTGATGGAGAAGTACCTGAAGGACACGTACGGCGTGACGGTCTACCAGGAGCAGGTGATGCTGCTGTCGCGCCTGCTGGGCGGATTCACCCGCGGCATGTCCGACAAGCTCCGCAAGGCGATGGGCAAGAAGCAGCTCGCCGTGATGGAGGAACTGAAGGTCAAGTTCGTCGACGGCTGTCTCAAGAATCCGGCGTTCCGCGTCGGCCAGTGGCAGGACGAGAAGGCGGCGCGCACGCTCATCGACAAGATCTGGGACGACTGGAAGGCCTTTGCCTCGTACGCATTCAACAAATCCCATGCCGTGTGCTACGCCTGGATCGCCTATCAGACCGGCTACATGAAGGCCCACTACCCGGCGGAATTCATGTGCGCGCAGATCTCCTCGGAAATCGGCAATTTCGACAAGCTGCCCGGCTTCGTGGCGGAAGCGGCGGCGATGGGGCTTGACGTGCTGCAGCCGGACGTGAACGAGGCCTGGTCCCGTTTCTCCCCGGTGCAGGGGCGGCACGCCATCCGCTATGGCCTGGCGGGCGTGAAGGGCGTCGGATCGGCCGCGGCGGACGCCATCGTGGCGGAGCGCGAGAAGAACGGCAAGTACAAGGGACTCGTCGATTTCTGCACCCGCCTTTTCGGCGCGGCGGTCGTCAACAAGCGCGTGCTGGAGAACCTCGTCAGGTGCGGCGCGTTCGACTCGCTCATCGCGGCCGATCCGAAGTGCCACCGCGCGCGCCTGTTCAACAACATCGAGTTCGCGCTGAAGCGGGCGGCAAACCTGGGGCGGACGCGGGCGACCGGCCAGATGGATTTCTTCGGCACGCTGGCGCCCGATGAAGATTCGAGCGACCGCGACCTGCCGGATTGTCCGCACTGGCCTGCGGCGCAGTGTTTCAAGGACGAGCGCGACCTGATGGGCATCTACATGACGGGGCATCCGCTGGGGGCCTTCAAGCGCGTGCTGTCCTCGCTCTCGACCTACAATCCGGCCGAACCGCCGGACATTCCGTTCTACGAGGAAGTCGGCGCGCCGCGGCCGCTGCGCGTGCCGGTCCGCCTGGGCGGCATGCTGAAGGCGTGCCAGGTGCGCATGTCGAAGCCGAAGAAGGAAGGGGACGTCGCCCAGCCATGGGCCATTCTCTCCGTCGACGTGGGCGACGCCGAGACCGAGGCGCTGTGTTTCGCGAAGACATACGCCAAACTGCGGCTTGAAGCCACGAATCCGGCTACAGGCGAGAAGACGCCGGGCGAATACTGGCTTCCCCTGTGCGTGGACAAGCCGATCCTGCTCTGCGGCGAACTCTCGCACCGGACGGACCGCGAGACGCGGGCCGAGCTGCCGGAAATCCAGTTGATCGTCCGCGAGGCCTATCCGCTGGAAATCGGCGTGCGCCGCTTCTCCAAGGCCCTCCACGTCAGGTTGGCCTACGAGGACCCCCGGATCGCGGAGAAGATCTGCGCGATCCGGGACCTGTCGGCGCGGTTCGACGGCCGGATGAAAATCATGCTGGACCTGGCCTACGCCAACGGGACGCGGGTGGAGATCGACGCGGGATTCCCGGGGGTCATGCCCGACGCCGAGTTCTTCTCCGGCCTGGACAAGATCGTCCATGGCGACTATCGCCTGGACTGCGTCAAGGACTGTTTTCTGGAACAGCCCGAGAAGAAACCGTGGGAATGACAAATGAGCCGCCTTTTTTGATATAATCGTCACCCGAACCGAGAGGAACAGCAACTTGGACCAGGTACTCGAACAGATCCGCAATTTCTGCATCATCGCCCATGTGGACCATGGCAAGACCACGCTCAGCGACCGCATTCTGGAATTGACGAAGGCGATTTCGCCGCGTGAGCTCAAGGAGCAGACGCTCGATGCGATGGACCTTGAGCGGGAGCGCGGCATCACGATCAAGAGCCATCCCGTGTCGATGATGTACCAGGCGAAGGACGGAAAGCAGTACCTGTTCAATCTGATCGACACTCCCGGACACGTGGATTTCGCCTACGAGGTGAGCCGGTCGATGGGCGCCTGCGAAGGCGCGGTCCTTGTCGTCGACGCGGCCCAGGGCGTGGAGGCGCAGACGGTCGCCAACACCTACTTCGCCCAGGACGCCCGGCTGGAGATCGTGCCGGTCCTCAACAAGGTCGACCTTCCGGGGGCCGACGTGTCCGGCGTCTCCCGGCAGATCGAGGACATTCTGGCGATTCCGATGGACGACCCCCTGCTGGTTTCCGCCAAGACGGGCGTGGGCTGCCCGGACGTGCTGGAGGCGATCGTCAAGCGCATCCCGCCGCCGAAGACGCGCGGCGTCGACGCGCCGCTGCGCGCGCTCGTCTTCGACAGCGTCTTCGACGAATTCCGCGGCGTGATCACCTATGTCAGGATCGTGGACGGCTCGGTCAAGGCCGGCGACTCGGTGAAGTTCATCGGATCGGGCGTGACGACGACGCTGCACGAGGTCGGCATCTTCTCGCCGACGAAGAAGGCGACGCCGAAACTCGAAGCGGGCCAGACGGGCTATCTCGTGGGCACGGTGAAGGATCCGAGCGAAATCAAGATCGGCGATACCGTGACGACGGCGAAGCTGGGCAGCGACGAGCCGCTGCCGGGGTTCAGGGAATTGCGCCCGACCGTGTTCTGCGGCATCTATCCGATGAGCACGGACGAGTTCGAGAAGGTCCACCAGGGCCTGGAGAAGCTGCATCTGAACGACTCCGCCTTCTCCTTCCACCACGAGAGTTCGATCGCCCTGGGCTTTGGCTTCCGCTGTGGATTCCTGGGCCTTCTGCACATGGAAATCGTGCAGGAGCGCCTGCGCCGCGAGTTCAATCTCGACATCATCTCGACGACGCCGGGCGTCGTCTACAAGCTGAAGATGAAGGGAGGCGAGGAGCGGGATCTCGACAATCCGCTCCAGATGCCCGACCCCAGCACGCTCGAAACGATTTCCGAGCCGATTCTCAAGGCGCGCATCATCACGCCGAGCGAGTCGATCGGCGACGTGATGCGCATCGTGCTGGACCGCCGCGGCGTCGTCGAGGGGACGGAGACGGTCGACGGACACCGCGTGATGCTGCACTGCATGCTGCCGCTCAACGAGATTCTGATCGATTTCCACGATACGCTCAAGAGCGTGTCGCACGGCTACGCGTCGATGGACTACGAACCGGCGGGATACCAGGCGAGCGACATCGTCCGCATGGACATTCTGCTCAACTCCGAGCAGGTGGACGCCTTCGCGACGATGGTCCACCGGTCCAAGGCGCGCGCGCGCGGCATCCAGATGTGCAAGGCGCTGGCGGACACGATTCCGCCGCACATGTTCAAGATACCGGTCCAGGCCGCGATCGGCCGGGAAATCATCGCGCGCGAGGACATCCGGCCGTTCCGCAAGGACGTGCTGGCGAAGCTCTACGGCGGCGACGTGACGCGCAAGATGAAGGTGCTGGAAAAGCAGAAGCGCGGCAAGGCGCGCATGAAGGAGTTCGGACACGTCAACGTGCCGCAAAGCGCGTTTATCGCCGTGCTCAAGGGAACGGTGAAGGAAAATTGAGAGGACGG
Organism: Kiritimatiellia bacterium; assembly: GCA_051884915.1. Lineage (GTDB taxonomy): Bacteria > Verrucomicrobiota > Kiritimatiellia > RFP12 > UBA1067 > RUG572. Next base: position 11,512 of record JBJEWF010000017.1, on the reverse strand, counting down.
ATCATGAAGAACGTGATGATGTGGCCGTTGGTGGCGCTGCTGGCCGCGGGAGTGGCCGGATGCGGCGAGGATCGTCCGGATCCCGCGTTGGAGGTCGTGGACGACGGAACGGAGGATTTCGAGAAGGGCAAGACGGCTTTTGCCAACAACGAACTCAAGATCGCGGCGGGCTTTTTCACCGACGCGGCGGCGAAATGCGAGACGAATTTCGAGGCCCGGCTGCAGCTGGCCCTGGTCAATCTGCGGCTGGGGGAGGTCGCGCGCGCCAATCAGGCGGTCGCCGAGGCGCTGGCCATCTGCCCCGAATCGGCCGAGGTCCGGCTCGTCGACGGCCAGGTGGCGTATCTGATGCAGGATTATGCGCGGGCGGTCGGGGATTTCAACGCGGTGGCCAACGCGAAGACGCTGCCGAAACGGCTCCAGAGCGAGGCGCTGGCGGCGCGCGCCGTCGTTGAAATCGCCCGGCAGGACGTGGACGCCGCGCGGATCACGCTTTTCCGGGCCAAGCGCCTGGATCCGCTCAATGCGGCGGCCTGGTACCATCTGGGCCTGATTTCGCGCGACACCTACCACTTTACCGAGGCGGCTCTGGAGCAGTTCCAGATGGCCGCGCGGCTGATGGGCGCGCGGGACGAGCGCGCGCGGAGATTGAGCCGCGACGTGATTCCCGCGCTGCGCGCGCAGCTGCAGCAGGCCGCCGCGGCGAAGTCGGGCGCCGACCGGCGCGATCCGGGCACGGCGGCGAAACTGATCGCCGAGGGCGAGTCGCTGCGCAAGCGGAAACGGATTCGCGACGCCATCCGGAAATTCGCCGAGGCGCTGAAGGCCGATCCGCTTTCCGACAAGGCCGCGCTGCCCTACGCGGAGCTGCTGGGCGCCAACGTCCCGCGCGACGCCAAGGCGGCGGCGGAGACGGTGGCAAAGGCGCTGGAGGCCTACCGGACCGTCATTGACCAGAATCCGTCCGCCCAGGCCTACTATCTGCAGGCCGCGCGCCTGGCCTACAAGCACGGGCAGTACATGCAATGCGCGGCCATCATGGACCGGGCGATTTCCCACGATCCGGAAAACAAGCAGACGCTGGACCTCCTCGTGGCGTCTCTCATGAAGACGGGCAAGACGAAGCAGGCCGAGATGTGGAAGGCCTATCGCCAGGGTTTGAAGTGATGGACTGGACCGTCCTCGACTATGTTCTGTTCGCCGTCATGGCGTTTGTCGTCGGCGTCGGGCTTTTTCGGGGACTGTCGGGCGAACTGGGTTCCCTTGCGGGCTTTGCGGCCGCCCTGGCGGCCGGGTATTTCCTCTACGGGGTCGCGAAGGGCCTTGCGTGGAAGGCCGGATTGGGCGCGCGCGGGGATGCCGTCTGGACGGTATCTGCGGCGGCGCTCGATTTCGTTTTCGCGCTTGTCGCCTACGGGCTTGTCCGGATGCTCGTCTCGAAGTTCGTGTCGTTCCTGCTGCCCCAGCCGGCCAATGCGCTCCTGGGCGCCTTGGGCGGTCTGTTCAAAAGCGTCGTGCTGCTCGGCCTTCTGACGGGGGTTGGCATGGTCGCGCCCGGTGAATACGCGACCGGTTTCTGCGCGGCGCATTCGCTTGTCATCCGCACGATTGCCGGCTGGGCCGACGCCTATGTCGAGGGCGCCCGGCGATGAGCGGGCTGACCGACGCCGAACTGATGGCCTTGTCGCGCAAAGGCGGCGAGACGGCTTTCGCCGCGTTGGTCGGAAAATACCAGAACGTTCTTCTGAACTTCTTCTTGCGCAAAGGCGTTTCATTTGAAGACGGACAGGATCTCGCGCAACAGACGTTTCTGCGGCTCTGGAACTATCGGATGAAGTACCGGCCGCAGGCCAAGTTCACGACGTTCCTGTTCCTCCTGGCGGGCCAGGTCGCGGTGGATTTCTACCGGGCCGAGGACCGCCGGCGCAACCTGGCTGACGGTCTGGCGCAGGAGACCGAGGTGCGCGCGGACGGCGCGCCTGTCCCGAATCCGGCCGAAGGCGCGGACGTGCGGCGGGCCGTGGCCCGGCTGCCGGACGGGTTGCGGGATGTCGTGGAGCTGGGGGTCTTCCAGGATCTGCCCTATGCCGACATTTCGGCGATTCTGGGGATTCCCGTCGGAACGGTGAAATCGCGGATGTTCAACGCATTGCGCAAACTGAAGGAGCTGTTGGGATGAATGCTGATCTGGAAGCGGCGCTGAATGGATCGGAGGCGGACCTGAAGGCGTTCGTGCTGTCGCTGCGCGCGGCGCCACAGGCGCGGACGCCCCCCGACTTCACGGCGCGGGTGATGGCGCGCGTGCGCGGGGGGCGGACGCGCTGGCTGAGGCCCGCCACGCTGTTTCCGGCGGCGGCCTGTCTCGTGGCGCTGCTTGCCTTCGGCGCGATCGTCTTCCGTCCGGTCCCCGTGTTCTCGCTGTCCGGCCTGATGGCCTGCCAGCGGCCCGACGGCTACTTCACGTCATCGCCGGCGGCGCCCTACGTCCAGGCTTTTGCCGTGACGGTTCTGGCGAAGGATCCTGCCGCCAGCGGGGCCTCCCTCGACCAGGCGGTCGACGCGCTGGTCCGGACGCAGCACGCGTCGGGCGGATGGGCGGACGAGCAGCTGTCCGCACGAAACGTGGCGGCTCTTGCCGTTGCGTCCGAGGCGGGCGTGGAAGCCGCCCGGGACGCCTACAAGCGCGGGCTGCGCTTTCTGCGCGCCAGAGGTCTGAATGAACTTTCCGCGGCGGCGTTCGCGAAGGAGGCGCGGAACGTGCTCGCCCGGCTGTCGCCGACGGACGATCCCGGTCTCGCATGCAGCGTCGCGCTCTGCGCGGAAGACCATCCGATCAAGTGAACGCCGCCCCGTTCTCCGGCCGGGCAGGGCGCGGGAACGGGCGTCTCGTCCGCCGCGTTCTCACCGCCGCCGGAGCGTGAAGCGCCAGGTGGGCGCGGTCTGCGAGGGGGCGGCGACGGATTCGGCGATCCGGTAGCCGGGCACCCAGAGGATTTCGCCCGTCTGCGCATCGGCCAGCACGGGGAGGGTCGCGCGAATCCGGGGGGGAACTTTGGCCGTCACGTAGACGTCCTGGAGTTTGCGGGATCTGCCGCCCATGCCGTGCGGCGCGATCCGGTCGCCCGCGCGCCAGGGGCGCAGTTCGAGCGTGCGTCCCGCCAGCGCCGCCCGTGAAAGCTCGCACGCGGCCGGCAACGCGCCGATTGCCGCCGGCTGCACGGCATAGCCCCGCGCGGGCGCGACGACCAGCGAATATTCGGGGGGCTTTTGCGCGTCGTCGGGGACGTCGTCCGCCGCGCGGCGCCGTGGCGGACAGGGACGCCGCAGGTCGCCCCGCAGGATGGCGGCCGATTTGCAGAGGTGTTCCGAGATGCGCGCGTCGAGATGTTCCCGGAGAAACGGCAGAATGACGTGGCGGACCCGGTTGCGCAGGATCGACGTGTCCGCGTTGGTCGCGTCTTCCCGCCAGGGCTGCCCCCGGTCGCGCAGGAACTTCCGCAGTTCGGCGTCGCGGATGTTGAGCAGGGGACGGATGAACGTCAGGCCGTTGACGTGCGAAATCTGCTTGAGTCCCGCCAGCCCGTCCGGGCCGGACCCGCGTGCCAGGCGCAGCATGAACGTCTCCGCCACGTCGTCCGCATGATGGCCCGTGGCGATGGCGTCGAGCCGAAGGCGCCGCGCCATGTCGGAAAAGAAGGCCAGGCGTACCCGGCGCGCCGCCATTTCCAGCGACTCGCGCGGGCGGCGGACGACGCGGGTCTTCAGCGCGTGGAAGGGCAGACGGAAGCGTTTCGCGAGTTCGCCGACGAACCGCGCGTCGTCCGCCGAATCCGGGCGAAGCCCGTGGTCCACGTGGAGAACGAAGGCCTTGAAGCCGAACGCCGCCTGCCACCCGGCCATCAGCACGAGAAGCGCCGTGGAGTCCGCGCCGCCCGAAACGGCAAGTCCGATGCGGTACGCGGGATTCGGCGGCGGGCCGTCCGGGGGCTGCGGGCGGACGGGGCGGGGAGTCCGGAGATTTATTGCCATGGCGGGATTGTATCATTTTCCGCGGTTTTCTGGTATAATCCGCGCATGACATCTTTTAGCCATATCATCTGTGCAGCGGCTCTGCCGTTGGGGGTGCTGGCCGCCGGACCGTCCTTGCTGGATCGTTTCGCGAATCCGCCGGAGACCTCGCGCCTTCAGGCCTGGTACCACTGGAATGGCGACTGCGTGACGAAAGAGGGGCTTGTCGCCGATCTGAAGGCGATGGGGGAGATGGACATTGGCACGGCGCACGTCTTCCTGCCGGCAATGGCCAATCTGCCCGTGACGGCCAAACCGCTGACGCCCGAATGGTTCGGGCTGTGGCACACGGCGATTGCCGAGGCGAAGAAGAACAACCTCAGGCTGGGCTTCCACAACTGCCCCGGATGGTCGTCCTCCGGCGGTCCCTGGATCAGGCCGGAAGATTCGATGAAGATGGTCGTCGCGTCCGAGACGGACGTGGAGCCCGGCACGGCGTCGGTCCGGCTTGCGCAGCCCGTGACGATTCAGGACTTCTACCGCGACATCCGCACGGTGGCGTTTCCGGTCGCCCGGCCGCCCCGCCTCGTCAAGGCTTCGGGCGACTTCCCCGCCGACTACCCGGCGTTCTGCTCGGGCGCCAAGCCGCTCGTCCTGCCGTTGGGCCGGAAGGGGGCTTCGTGCTCGTTGTCGCTTGAATACGACCGCCCGCTGCGCGCCGGTTTCGCCGTCTTCACGCTGGACGACGCGCACTTCTACGCGAAGGGGACGGTCTCCGCCTCGGCGGACGGCAAGACCTGGACGGTCTGCAAGGCTTTCACCTACCAGATGTTCAACGGCCAGCGGACGCCGAAAGTCCTCCAGTTGGACACGATCGTGCCGCAGGCCCGTTTCTTCCGCGTCTCGTTTGCCTACATCCCCGTTCCGCCGTGGGTCGCGCTGCGCAACCGGATCCTGACGTCGTTCGTCCTGACGGATCTGCCGCTCGTGCCGGACGTCGACGCGAAGAACGCCGCGTCGACGTCGATTGCCTACCGGGCGCCTTCGGCCGCGGAAGCCGCCGAACCCGGTCTGGCGAAGGCGGCCATCGTCGATCTCTCGCCTCGGCTCGCGGCCGACGGCGTCGTCGACCTCCGGGAACTGCCCGTTCCGCCGTCCAACACGATCTGGCGCATTTTGCGCATCGGCTACACGTCGACGGGCAAGAACTGCGCGCCGGCCACGTTGCGGGGATTGGAGTGCGACAAGCTGTCCAGACGGGGCCTCGACGCGCATTGGCCGCACATGCCCAAGCGCATGCTGGAGGCGCCGGGCGCGAAAGACGTGCTGTCCATTTCGATCATTGACAGCTACGAGGTGGGCGGGCAGAACTGGACGGAGGACTTCCCGCGCGAGTTCCGGAAGCGCCGCGGCTATGCGCTGGAACCCTATCTTCCGGCCGTGGCGGGCTATCGGGTGGGGACGGCCGGGGAAACGGCCCGATTCCTCTACGACTACCAGCGGACGGTGTCGGACCTCTTTGCGGAAAACTACTACGACTACTTTGCCGAACTCTGCCACCAGGCGGGCATCGAAGCCGCCAGCGAACCCTACGGCGGGCCTTTCGACTCGCTGCGCTGCGGCGCCGCGAGCGATGTGCCGACAGGCGAGTTCTGGATCGGCCGCGCCGCGCACGGTTCGCCGCGCATCGCCGCGTCCATCGGACATCTGAACGGGCGGTCGAAGATCGCCGCCGAGGCGTTCACGACGGAGGCGAAGGAGGGCCGCTGGCAGATCACGCCGTCGCAGCTCCGCCGCTTCGGCGACCGGGGCTGGCTGGAAGGCATCTCCCAGCTCGTCTACCACAGCTATCTCCACCAGCCGTTCGGCGACGTCCAGCCCGGCATCTCGCTGGGGCGGCATGGCACGCAGCTCAACCGGAACACGACCTGGTGGCCGGAGGGCGTCAACTGGAGCCGGTACGTCCGGCGCGGCCAGTTCCTCCTCCAGTCGGGCCGTCCGCAGGCGGAAGTCCTCTTCTTTGTCGGCGAATCCGCCCCGAACGCGTTTGCCTATCCGGACGATCTCGTGTCGCGGGGGGCGAACTTCGACTACTGCGGAATCGCCGATTTGCGGAAGCTGACGGTGAAGGACGGGGGCGTCTCCATGCCGGGCGGGCTTCCGTATGACGTCCTCTATCTGGGCAAGGACCGCCATCTGTCGCTCGCGACGGTTCGCGGCCTCGCGGCGTTGGCGGCCGCGGGCGCGCGCCTTGCGGGCCTGAAGCCCCTGGGCACGCCCACGCTGTCCGACGATGCGGCCGTCTGGCAGCGGGAGGTCGACGCGCTGTGGGCGGGCGGACGGATCCGGCCCGCCGAATCCGCGTCGGCGGCGCTGTCCGCCTTCGGCCTGCGCGCGAATGTCGAATCGGGCTGCCGCCTCCGGGGACTTCGCCGCGTCATCGAAGGGCGGGACGTCTATTTTGTGCTGAATCCCTCCGATTCGCCTTTCGACGGCGCCGTTTCGCTGGCGGCGCGCGGCCGGCCCGAATGCTGGAACGCGAAAGACGGTTCGGCCAAGGCCCTCCCCGTCATCAAGGGGACGGACGCGGGGCGCGTGAAGATCCGCCTGTCGCTGCCGCCCGGCGGCTCGCGCTTCGTCGTCTTCGACCCCGCTGGCGCGCCGACGGCGTTCGCCGAGGAGCCGAAGACGGAATGGGCGGAGGCGGCCGTCCTTTCGGCCCGCTACTGCGCCCGCGACGACAAGACGCTGGCGCGCGACGTGACGGAGATCGTGCGCCGCCTGCTGAACGCGGGCACGACGGAAATCTCCGTGTCCAATTCCGTTCTCGGCGGCGATCCGGCGCCGAATCGTCCCAAGATCCTCGATCTGGTCTACACGGTCGATGGCGCGCGCCGCCAGCAGATCATACCCGAGCGCACGAGCGTGACGCTGCGCTTCGAGCGTCCGCCGGCCGTCCCGGCGCCCCGGGTGGCAATCGACCTTTCGACGGACTGGACGGCCGATTCCTTCCAGGGCAGGAACGCGCCGACCGGGCGCGTCGTCTACGCGAAGCTGGCTTCCTGGTCGACGGCCGCAGACGAGCGGTTGAAGTATTTCGCGGGCCGGGCCGTCTACCGCCGGACATTTTCCGTTCCGGCCGACCTGCTGGCGCGCGATCTGGTTCTCGACCTCGGCGAGGTGCGCGAACTCGCGACGGTGCGGCTGAACGGGACGAATCTGGGCTGTCTCTGGGAAGCGCCCTACCGCGTGCCGGTTCGCGGCCGGCTGAAGCCGGGTGGCAACGTGCTGGAGATCGAAGTCGTCAACACGTGGCCGAATCGCCTGATCGGCGATGCGCGCGCCCGGAAAAACGGCGCCGCCGAGCCGATGTCGCCCAAGGGACCCTGGCCGCAGTGGGTGCTGGACCGGAAGCCGGATTCGGGAACGGGCATTTTCACCTGGTCGAACTTCATGGGCTGGACGGCCGACGAGCCGCTGCTCCCTGCCGGATTGCTGGGGCCGGTCCAGATTGTCGAGGGGACGGAATGACGCGTTCGCGGGAGGCCTGGCTGGAGTTTCTGGCCGCGCGCCTGGTCGGCATGGGGGTCGATACGGCGGTGATGGCGGCCGCCTACGTCGGCGCGTTCGCGCTCCGCCTCGATTTCGAGGAGCCGAGCTGGGGATGGCCTGCCGTCGCCCGGAGCTTCCTGACGGTGTGGGTCGTCAAATTCGCGAGCCTGTTCGTGACGGGGTGCTACGCCCTCTCCTGGCGCCGGGTGTGCACGCGGCATCTCCCGCGCTACGCCGGCGCCGTCCTGCTCGGCGGCGCCGTCCTGACGGCCATGCGCCTGGGATTGCCCAGCCTCGCGTCGGCCAGCGTCCGCCCGCCCTATTCGATTACGATCATCGACATGGTGCTGTGGGGAATCGGGCTGGTGTCGGTTCGCTATTTGTGGCGGTTCTACAAGATGTCCGTTCCGGACGAAGCGGATCTGCTCGATCGCGTCGAGGCGCAGCCGGACGCCGCGGAGGTCGTCGAGATGCTGCGCGGGGCCTGCGTCATGGTCACGGGGGCCGGCGGGTCGATTGGCGGCGAACTGGTCCGCCAGATCGTCCGCAACGGTCCGCGGAAGGTCCTGCTGGTGGAGCGGAGCGAAAGCGCCCTCTACGAGATCGACCGCGAGATCCGCCAGCTGGGGGCGAACGTCCAGTGCGTCCCGGAGATGGTCGACATCGCGGACGAACCGCGCATGGCGGCGATTTTCGCCGAAAACCGTCCGTCCATTGTCCTGCACGCGGCGGCCTACAAGCACGTGCCGATGGTCGAGGCCAATCCCCGCGAGGGCATCCGCAACAACACGCTGGCGACGCGCCGCCTCGGCGAGATGGCGGCGGCGGCGGGCGTGGCGCGTTTCGTGATGATTTCCACGGACAAGGCCGTGAATCCCGTCGGCGTGATGGGGGCGACCAAGCGGATGGCGGAAATCGTCCTGATGGATCTGAACGGCGCGGCGGGCGGCACGCGCTTCTCCGCCGTGCGCTTCGGCAACGTGCTGGGGTCGAGCGGCAGCGTGGTGCCGCTCTTCCGGGAGCAGATTGCGCGGCGACTTCCGCTGACGATTACGCATCCCGACATGAAGCGCTACTTCATGACCGTGCAGGAGGCGGTGGGGCTCGTTCTGCAGGCGGCGGCGTCCGCCCGGGGCGGTGAGGTCTTCGTCCTGGACATGGGCCAGCCGGTGAAGATCGTCGACCTTGCCGAAAAGCTCATTCGCCAGGCGGGATGCCGCCCGTATGTGGACGTCCCGATCCGCTTCACGGGGATTCGGCCGGGCGAGAAGCTGTTCGAGGAACTCGACGTCAGCGAGAAGAGCGCGTTCAAGACGGGGCATGCCCGCATTTTCGTCTGCCGCAACGCGCAGGGGGATGCGCCGGGCGTCCTGGCGCTCGCGCGTGACCTGGTTTCCGGTCGGTTCTCCGAAGAGGCCATCCGCGACCGGCTGGGACAGTGGATGGCGTCCTGCCGGAACGCCCGTTCCGCGTGAACGGCAGGCGGAGCGGCCGCATGCGCCGCGGACGCGGCGGGATGTTCCGCCCCGGAATTTCCGCCCCCGGAAACATGCGCCGCGGGACTGACTTTCTGCGCAAAGGCCTTCGGCGACGACCTTGACGGCGGCGCGCGTTCCGCCGGCTGAGGCGCTTCGCGGGCGCCCCGGATGCGGGTCCCTGGCGGATCCATTCGCCCGTCGCCGGCCTCTGCCGTCGCCATTCTGGCCTTCCGCGCTCGGAACGGCGCGCGTCGGGTCCGGCCTGTGGGCGCGCCCCGTCCTAACGGAATCCTAACGCAATCCTCACATGACGCTCATCAAATTCTGGGACAATGCCGGGCGCATGCGAGAGCGGGACTGGCGCATTTCCCCGGGGATGGCGGCTGGCGCCGGCGTCTGCGCGCAAATCCAACGGGGGAACAAGAGGCATGGGAGAAGAAATCAAGATGGTCACGACGGTCCTTGGGGGCCTGGCGTTTTTCGTCTACGGCATGGGCCTGATGAGCAATGGGCTGAAGGAGACGGCCGGCGAGAAAATGAAGGCCGTGCTCGGCTACATGACGCGCAACCGGATTTTCGCGATCTTCGCGGGCGCGCTCGTCACCGCGCTGATCCAGAGCTCGTCGGCGACGAGCGTCATGACCGTGGGTTTCGTCAATGCCGGATTGCTGTCGCTTGAGCAGGCCATCGGCGTCATTTTCGGCGCGAACATCGGCACCACGGTGACGGGGCAGATCGTCTCGCTCAAACTCGGCGACGTCGCGCTGCCGGCGGTGACCGCGGGCGTCATCGGGCTGATGGTCGCCCGCCGCACCGTGTCGCGCGGCGCCTGGCGGACGATTCTCGGCTTCGGCATCCTCTTCTTCGGCATGAATCTCATGTCGCATGAGCTGAAGTCCCTGGCGAAGGAACCGGGCTTCGTCTCGTTCTTTTCCCTCTTCGACTGCACGCCTGGCGCCTCCGGCCATCTGCCGCCGCTCGCGGTCCTGGGGGCGATTGCGGTGGGCACGCTCTGCACGATGGTGGTGCAAAGCTCGTCCGCCACAATCGGCATCACCATCGCCTTGGCCGAAGCCGGAGCGATTTCGCTCTGGACCGCCGTGCCGATCGTCCTGGGCGACAACATCGGCACGACCGTCACGGCGGCGCTGGCCGCGATCGGCGGCAACGCGAATGCGAAGCGGACGGCTCTGGCGCACGCGCTCTTCAACGTGCTGGGGACGTGCCTCGTGACGCTGAGCTTCGGGATCGTCCTGCGCGGCGGCGACCATGTCGCCGCCCCCGCGTTCTTTCTGCTGGTCGACGCGCTGACGGCCGGCAACGGTCTTGCCGGGGAGGCGGCCGGACGCCACGTGGCCATGGCGCATACGGTCTTCAACGTGACGAACGTCGTGGTGCTGTCCTTCTTCATTCCGCTCCTGGCGCGGTTCTGCCAGACGATCATCCGGAGCGACCGGTCGCGGAAGACGGTCCGGCTCGAACCGCATCTGCTCGACACCCCGGAGGTGGCGCTCCATGCCGCGCGGCTGGCGCTGGGCGAGATGATGCGCCGCGCCTGGACGGTCGCCTCGGTGGCAATCCGCAGTTGCCTGGGGCGCGTCACCGTAGACGACGACTCCATGGAGAACGGCGAGAAGGAGATCGACGAGATGCAGCTGCGCATCCGCGACTATCTCGTCGCGATTTCCCGGCGCGAGCTGACCGAACGCCAGGCGCAGATGCTGCCGGAACTCGTCCATTGCGTCAATGACGCGGAACGCATCTCCGACATCGCCCTGCGCATCTACCGCAAGACGGCCCGCGTGCGGCGCGCGGGCATCCCGGACGATCTGACGGGACAGGTCGACGGCATGTTCGCGTCGGTGCGCGTTTTCGCCAAGCGCACGGTGTCGTCGCTGCTGGAGACGCGGTCCGGCGGCCGGCCGGTGGCGGGCGAAACCGGGAACATGGAGGCGTCGATTCACGCCGGCGTCCGCGACCTGACGCGCCGCTTCGCCCAGGCCGCGTCCGCCGGCGAGGGCGGAAAGCCGCGCGATCTCGCCTTCCTTTCGGTCCTTTCGGCCTTGCGGGACATCTCGCGGCATATCGGCAACGTCGCCGAGCGCCTTCCGGCTCTGGTCTGAGCCGGCCGCCTCCGCGTTCGCGTCCGGCAGTCCGCCCGTCCGGTCCGCCCGTCCGATGCCCCGGTCCGATGCCCGCTTTTGGCGGAGACGGTTGTGGCGGAGATGTGGTATAATGGCGCCATGAATGCGGCAGTTGGCACGATGATGATTGCTCTTGTCTGCGGCTCGGTTTTGGCGGCCGATCCGGTGCTGGTGCTTTGTCCCTACTCGATCGCGGGGCGGGTCGTCAACTACGATGGCGTCGCGTACGAGGCTTCCGACGCCATCACGCTGTACGTGCGCAACACGAACGGCGTGGTGCTGGCGAAGTCCAAGGTGTTCAATCCCGGCAATCCCACGGCGTGGAACTAC
>JBJEWF010000016.1:0-6533 GCA_051884915.1 Kiritimatiellia bacterium | reverse complement strand
CGCGGTTTCGGCGGCCCCGCCCCGAACGCGTCCGGCCGACGGCGCCGCGCCGGATGCGGGGGCGGCGGAGACGGTGGCCTACGTGGTCAAGAGCGGCGACACCCTCTTCGGTCTCGCGCGCGAATTTTCCTGCACGGCTTCGGAATTGGCCCGATTGAACAACACGGACGTCAGGAAACTGTCCAATCTCAAGCGCGGCCAGACGATCCGCGTCCCGAAAGCGGGCGCGGCCCGGCCGGCGAAGTGATTTTACGGGAACCCATGAACAAGCGAGGACGTGCGATGGCGAGAAGCAGAAGGAACTGCCTTTTCATGGCGGCGCTCGCGGCCGGAGGAGTTACGGCGGCGACGATCACGGCGGAGTCGGGACTGGACTTCTTCGACGGGCTGACGTTGCCGGACGAGGTTTTCACGGCGGAGGAAGGGGCGACGATCCGCGTGGCGGGAGCGGATCCCGCGCGGGCGGGGCTGAACCTCCACACGGACAGCGCGGTGGTGAAACTCGAATTGATCGGCCAGCTCCGCAGCCCGGTTGTGGGGACCGACTGCGGCGCGTGGACGAATCTCTTCTTCGACGCCAACGTCACGAACGACGCGCCGGCGGGCACCTGGACCTACCGGGGCCGCTGGCATGCGCCGTCGACCGGACTCTACTCGTTTGCCGGAAGCTGCGACGACAGGGTGGGGCTGGTCATCGACGGACGGTCGGTTCTCGCGGTGGAATCCACCAACTTGGCGACCCGGCAGGACGTGCCGCTTGAGCGGGGATGGCACGACATCCAGATCATGTTCGTGAACCAATGGGCGGCGCTGGGCGTGTGGAATGAACTGGCGCGGAGCCTGGTCTGGAGTCCGGACAATCTGGCGTTCGCGCGCGACAATCTCGACGCGGGCCGGCTGTTCGAGGATCCGGGCGACGGCAGCTGCCTGCAGACGCTCAACAACGGCACGTTCTGCCGGAAACTGGACATCCCGTCGGGCACGGCGACGCTGGATCTCACGGCGAGCGAACTGGCGGGGACGTTCTGTTTCGGCGCCTTCACGGGGCTGCACACGGGCGAAGGCGCGAAACTGCGCGTCTGCGGCGCGACGAACCTGCTTTTCAACGGGCTGTCCACGGGCGTCCATTTCCCGTTGCTCGACGCGGACGTCGAATTTGCGGACAACCCCGACGGCACGGTCCGCGTCGCCGGCAAGGCGTCGATTGAACGCCTGCGCCCCAACTACGTGATCGAAGACGACAGCGAAATCGCCTACTGGGGCACGAACATGGTCACGGACGCGGTGTGGACGCTGACGAACCACGATGCGTGGCTGATCTCCACGACGGCCGTTTCGTCGGCGAAAATCGCCATTGCCGACGGTCGGCGCCTGACCTTGAAGCCCTGCCGGCACAACGAGGCCAATTTCTGGGAGTGGAAGGGCCTTGCCGGCGTCTTCACCAACGACTTCGAGCTGGCGGGGACGGAGTCCCTGCTGGAGCTGCGCTCCTACCGCGCCCTGGAGGTGGCGGGCCGGATCACCGGTTCGGGCGTGGTCCGGGTCGCCGACCAGATCCTCGAAACCCCGACCCGTCTGACGGGCGATCTGTCGGATTTCTCGGGCACGTACCTGGCGGTCGAACATGGAGAGCTGTCGATCGACGGCACGCTGCCGGCCGGGGGCGTGCCGGCCCTCGCTTTCAACGGCCAAGGCGGCACCATCCGGTTCAATCCGGCGGGAGCCGGGGAAACGGACACGGCGGTGCTGGTCCGGCGTGTGGCGGGCAGCACCGAGGACGGCTGTCTGCTGGCCGGCGTGCGGCAGGAGGTGACGGTCGCGAGCTTTGGCGGAACGGCCAGCGTGGAAACCGCGAATCTGACCGATTCGCACGTCACCGTCGAGTCGCTTGAAGCCGGCGCGACGCTCGTGCTGCGCGCATCGGCGAACGTCACCGTCAATTCCTTCGCGCCGGGGGCGACGGTCAGAGCCCAGAGCGGCATCGGCAAGGAGGGCCGCCTGACGCTGGTGCCGGAGTCCGGCCAGCTGGACACGCTCGTGGTGACGCCTGGCTCCGTCCTGACCCTGGCCGGCACGGGCACGGTGGCGAACGTGCAGGGCGAAGGCACGGTGATTCTCGCGGAGCAGGCCGTCGTCCTGAACGCCCAGCCCGGCATCATCATTCGCACGGCCGCCGGCGCCGTCGTGCGCGACATTGACGTCGCCGCGCTGGAGTCCGCCCTCGGCGCGAAGCCGGCGCTGTGGCTGGACGCCTCGCGCAAGGACACGATGCAGCAGTATCTGAACTGCGTCTTCACGAACGGCATGCTCATCCGCCGCTGGAACGATTGCCGTGCCGGCCAGACGGAGCTTTACGGGCTCAATACGCGCGGCGAGGGCTATGCCCGCGTCTATCCGTACGTGATGACGAACGCGCTCAACGGGATGGACGTCGTCTCGTGCGGCGCGGTGGGCGGGACGATCGAGTCCCGCTACGGCCATGTCAACGTCACGACGGGCGAACCGGTGGACGATCCCAACACCATGCAGAACGAGACGCGCCGGCTGCCGTTCAACCGGCCGATCAAGGTCAGGACCGCGATTCTCGTCTTCGGCAGCCACACCCCACGCGCCCGTCCGTCGGCATGTCCGCCTCGGTCATCGGCGTCTTGACCGCGCCCAGGTCCAGCGTGCCGCCCGCCGCCACCGCGACCGTGCCCGCAAAGGCGCCGGCCGCCGGCAGCAGGCCGGACACCTCCACCCGGCCCTGGCCGTTCAGCGACAGGACGCCGAGGGGCAGACCCCATTTGCGCGCCAGATGGATCTCCACGGCCTGGCGTTCGGCCGCCGTCAGCGCGTTCGTGTAGAGCAGCACTTCCGCGTAGTTCTGTCCGCCCGAATTGGCGTACGTATCGATCATCCCGATCGACCGCACTTCCTCGCCGTCCTCCGTCTTGGACTCGAAGGACACGATCTGCCACGCGCCATTGTACCCGGTCGTCGTGGGATCGACCGCCACGCCGTCAACCCAGCACGCGCGCGTTTCCGCGAAAATCGGCGTTTCGGGTTTCTTGAACTTCGCCGCTTCCGTGCTGCCGCGCTTGAACGCGCACGCCGTTTCCGCCTTCACCCATTCCGTCACCTCGTCGCCGCGCAGGTCCGTCACGCCCTGGTCCGTGTCGCCGCCCAGGATCGCCCCGCCGCCGCCGGTGGTTCGATCCCGATTTCGCGCCGTCCGTGGAGCTGGCCGGCGCCGAGGAGCCGGGAATGGAGAATGCCGTCTACGGCGTGTTCGACCGCGGCAAGCCGCGCGCGAACGGCACCTACTATCTCCACGGCACGTACAACGTGAAATCGACCACGTCCACGGGCGACCGGCGGCCGCGCGCCGAAGCCGGCGCGCATGGCGAGGGGCCGGTCCGGACCTGGCTCAATTTCTACGAGGACAACCCGGACGGCGGCGGCAACACGCTCCGCGCGAAGACGAATCCCTCCGTGCTGCGGCAGAACGTCGACCCGGACTATTCGGCCACGGCGATGCGGATGTGCACGGCGTTCATCGTCAGCGATTCGACTTTCGGCGGCGGCAATCCGATTGGCGACAACGTGTCGTTCAACGGCGCGATCAAGGCCCGCAAGGGCGACGACATCTCGTCGCCGATCTGGGCGGCGGGCACGACGGGAATCGTCACGAACGGCGAGACGCGCCTGAACGGCACGGTCGTGAACGGACGCCATGTCGGCTTCTCGGGCGGCGCCGAACTGCTTTCCTTCACCACGACGGGAGAGTATCCCGCCGCCTTCTTCGGCTTCTACGGGAACACGCTCGAACGGAGCTACGAGCAGCTGGGCGAAATCGTGCTGTTCTCCCGCGTGCTCGTCGGCGACGAGCGCGACGGCATCGAGGCGTATCTGATGAACAAGTGGCTGGGAATCCTGCCCGGCGGCTGGTGCGACTGGCATCGCGCGACCGTGTCGGGCGCGGGAACCGTGAAGGCGCCTTCCCGGGAGGTCCTGCCGGCCTTTGCGGCGGACTTCACGGGAACGGTCGCGCTCGGATCCGGCTCGCTGGCGTTCCATGTCGACGAGACGGACGCGGTGACGGACGCGCTCGTGCTGCCGGAGGCGGCGAGCCTGGTTCTCCCCGCGGCGGGCGAAGTGTCCGTGACCTTCGCCGGCCGCCCGGCGAGCTGCGTGCTGGCGACGGCGGGCGACCTGTCTGGCTTCGCGCCGGAGAACTGGACGCTGCGGGTCGTGCCGGCGACGGCGGGGAGCTGCCGTCTCGTCTGCGCGGACGGGACGCTCCGGCTGGACGTCTTTCCCGGCGGCACGCAGATCTTCATCCGCTAGCGGCGGGCGCGGCGGCCGTGCGGCCTGGCGCGACGCGCGCTTTTTTCGGGACGGACGGTCGGGGATTATGCTATCATACGGCCATGGCTGACACACTCTCTTCCGTCCCGACGGGTCGTCGGGGCTTCTTGTCCGGCGCGGCGCTCTTCGGCGCGTCCGCCTTTCTGCCGGCGCGGGCCGCGGCGGCTCCGTCCGCGCTGAAGAACGGCGCGGCGTATGCGCTGGACGCCCTGCCGGACGAGCTGGTCGCGCAGGCGAAGCGCGGGTGCGAGGTGCGGTTTCTGCTGGAGGAGAAGGCCGCGGACGGCTGCGTCTGGCGCGCGACGGCCACGGCGGCGGAAGGCGCGGTGAGGCTGGAGCATCGCGGCGCGTACGCGTCCGTGACCGTGGCGAAGCGCGCGCAGGTGCAAACGCCCATGCTCGTCGAATTCGCGCACGGGCGCGCCGGTTCGGCGCCGACGCGGAAGATGCGCCTCGTGGTCTACACGGTTCCGGGCGAACTGGCGGACTGCCGCTATCCCGAGAACCGCGACCTGGCGTTTCTGCGCGCCGAGTGCGCGAACCGCGGCATCGTCCTGACGGACTGGCACGTGCACATCCGCGGCGGCATGACGGTGGAGATGGCGGCCGTGCGCGAGCGCGCGTGCGGATTCATTCGCCAGAGCGCGATGGAAAACCACGGCCGCGAGTGGGAGATCTTCGACAACGCCCGGCTGCGCGCGTTCGCGCGCCAGGCGCGCGCGGTCTCCGTCAACGGCCACGCGCTGCCCGTGGGCATCCAGGTGAACGACCGCGACTGGTTCCGCCAGATCGACGCCGAAACGCGCGCGCTGTTCGACTACATCCTCGCCGACACGATGATCATGGGCGTCCTGCCCAACGGGCGCGCGAACCGGCTGTGGCTCGTGGAGCGCATCGACGATCCCGACGCGTGGATGGCGGACTACGTGGCGCACACGCTGCGGGTGCTGGGCGAGCCGATCTCCATTCTGGCGAACCCCACCTATCTGCCGACGCCGCTGAGCGGCCTCTACGACCGCCTGTGGACGGACGCGCGCATGAAGGCCGTCATCGGCTCCGCCGTCGAGCAGGGCATCGCGCTTGAAATCCAGGCGGAGTCGTCGTATCCGCGGCCGCGGTTCCTGAAACTCGCCAAGCGGATGGGGGCGAAGTTCTCGTTCGGCACGAACAACTTCGATCCCGCCCCGAAGGATCTCGCGCGCTGGCGCGAGGCGATTGTCTGGCTTGACCTGAAGGGCGACGACATCTGGCGGCCCGAGCAGCTGAAAAAACGCGTCTGACGCCAACCGAAAGAGGTGATTCCATGCGATTCGAAAACACGTTCCGGGCGACGTTCGCCGCGTGCGCGGCCCTCGCCCATGTTCTGGGGGCGGCGACAATCGACGTGACGGCCCTGGGCGCGAAGCCCGATGGCACGACCGACTGCACGGCCGCCATCCAGAAGGCGATTGACGACTGCTCCGCGCGCGGCGGCGGCCGCGTCCTCGTGCCCGGCGGCGGCGTCTACAAGACCTACACGCTCAACCTCAAGAACGGCGTCGACCTCCACATCGACCGCGGCGCCACGCTCAAGGGCGGCGAGGATCCCCTCAAGTATCCCGAATTCGCGCCGACGCCCGTGTGGCGGCCGGAGCGTTCGCCGCGCTTCAACCGGCGCGCCATGTTCTACACCGTGGGCCAGACGAACGTCTCCATCACCGGCGCGGGCACGATCGACGGCAACGCCGAGGCGTTCCACGAGCGCGTGAACGGGCGCTGGCAGCGCATCAGCCACACGAACATCACGGGCCGGTGCGTCTTCTTCGCGGGCTGCAAGGACGTCCGCTTCGACGGCGTGCTCGTCTACCATCCCTGCGGATGGTCCACCTGGTTCCTCGACTGCGACCGCGTCCAGTGCCGCGGCGTGCGCATCGAGTGCCACCGCGAGTATCCGAACGGGGACGGCCTCCACTTCGGCGGCTGCCGCGACGTGACGGTTTCTGACTGCATCATCGACGCGCAGGACGACGCGCTCGTCGTCCGCACCCACCAGGAGCAGATGCGCACGGTGCGCCCGTGCGAGCGCCTGGTCTTCGCGAACTGCATCCTCCGCTCGAACCAGAGCGCCATCCGCATCGGCTGGACGGGGGACGGGCCGATCCGCGACGTCTCCTTCGACCACATCGTCTGCCCCTACTCCCGTC
>JBJEWF010000015.1:0-1536 GCA_051884915.1 Kiritimatiellia bacterium | reverse complement strand
CCTTGTCCATGGCCGCCTCCATCCCCTTTGCAAAAATCCGGGATAAGGGTGGAAAGTTTTTTTCCCCCAGTGGACAACGCCGCGACGGCGTACCCGCAGACGTCATGGGTTTGACTTCTCCGCGAGTCTGCCGTTGTCGGCGAAGCTGTAGTGGGAACGGGCGGCGAGGATGAGGTGGTCAAACAGCGGAATGCCCATCATCTTGCCCGCACCGTAGAGTCCCCACGTGAGTTCGACGTCGCGTTTCGAAGGCAGGGCGCTCCCGGAAGGATGGTTGCCGGGCGGCAAGAAGATCGTCGTCTCCACGATCCACAAATTCGCGTTCATCCTCGAGGAAATCGGCTCGCCGCTCGACGCGAAGCGGCGGCCCTTGTCCGAACCGCAGCTCGTCGCCATCGGCACCCTGAACGGCGTAAGCATCCATCCGCGGGACGTCTTTTCCATCGCCGTCAGGTGGAATGCGCACTCCATTCTCGTGGCGCACAACCGGGAACGAAGCGTCTCGGAGTCCTCCGCCCAGCCGACGATGTTCGACATCTTCACGAAGGCGTTGATGTTGTCGCGGATCTGCCGGTTGAGATTGACGCGGTCGGTCACGACGATGATCGAATCGAATTTCGCCGTCGTGTCGGGTTTCTGCAGCAGCACCAGCCGGTACGCGAGCCACGTGATCGTGTTCGACTTGCCCGATCCGGCCGAATGCTGGACGAGGAAGCGCCGCCCGACCGGCGACCGATCAGATCTTCCAGACCGCTCTCGCGGGTATTCGTTTTCATGGGGGGGGGGCGTCTGATGGTACTGCCGGGACGTTCACGACCGGCTTGTCGGTCCGGCCGGTCCGGCCGCCCAGCCTTTTCGTTTTCCGATGCTCCAGGCGGTCCGGCGGATTTTCTCGATCATTTCGCGTTCGACGGCCGCGAGTTCCCCGGCGGACTTTGCCGCATCGAGCCGCGAATAAAGGCTCCTGTCGAATTCTTCGCCGCGGGCCGCCGTTCGCGCGGCATGCATGCGCTCGCGTACGCCGCCGAACTTCTTGAAATCGGCCTCCTGGCGCGCAAGCATCTTGTCGAGCAGATAGCGCGTCTGGTGGCAAAGCGTCAGCATCAGGTTGCACAGCGTCTCGGCCGGACGCGTCTCGAAGATCTCGCGCCAATCGGACCAGTCGGCATGAGCCTTGGCGAAGTCGCGGGCGAAAACGGCCTTTTCGCCGCTTGACGGCCATTGCGCCATGCCGTGGCTCTTGAGATAGTCGAGGTAATCCTCCATCAGCTCGTCAAGCGTTGCGCGCGCCACATTGGTGAGTTTGAGTTCGGTCTCCTTCGAAGTTCCGGAGGCGGCGCTGCCTTCGGCGATATTCTGCTTGCAGCTGCGCGCGGCCTGGGTCATCTGATCGACGGTGCGGTCGCCGCGGGCAGGCAGAAACCGGCGGCAGAAGACGACGGTACCTTCATAGATGACGTCGCTCTTGCGGTAGACAAGCAGTTTCTTGTAGCCGCCATGCGGCAGCACGATTCTCGGAATCTCACCCATCAGCAA
>JBJEWF010000014.1:0-28167 GCA_051884915.1 Kiritimatiellia bacterium | reverse complement strand
AGCGTCGACAGGGTCTTGTCGAACGTCTCCCGCAGGAACTCCGACCCGCGCGAGACGCGCGGCACCACGGCGATGAACGGCTCGAAGCGCGCGTCCTTGCACATCGCCTGGAACACGCTTTCGGCCGAGAACATCGACGCGTCGCAAACGATAAAGCAGACGCGCAGCTTCTCGCCGCGCACGAGCTTCTCCCGCAGCGCCGCGAGGTGCCGCCGGTACCGCGCCCGCACTTCGGGCACCGCCTTCCTGATCCAAGCCGCCTGTTCACGGTCCAGCAGCCAACGCCGGACGCGCTTGCGCAGGGCCTTGGCCGGGATCAGCGCCGTTCCCAGCCGGATCAGCAGAACTCTCACACTTGTGGACATGACGCAGATTATAGCAAATCCGCCCTGCGCAGGGAATGGACTTTGCCGTCCGGCGGACGGCAGGAGACGTCATCCGGCCGTCGGAAACGGGCGGTAGACGAGGATGGGCCGGTTCGTCTTCAGCCTGAAGGCGTCCCCGGACGCGCAATTGTGGGCCGCCGCGCAGAGTTCCGACAGGTCGACCCCGTCAAGGGGCCATTGGAGTCCCCGGCTTTCGACGTGCGTATCGGGATAGGGCGCGAAGACGGAAACCGGATCGCCCGCCCGGCAGCGGAACCGGCGCGTCCGGGCGACGACGCCGAAGCGTCCCGCGTTCGTCATCATGACGATGCCGGGGATCTCGCGCGCGAAGCCGGGAAGCCGGAAGACGTTGTCGAGCAGATGGTCTTCGCGCCCGCCGCCGGCGCCGAGCAGGACGATCCGCCGCGCGTGGGGATAGCGGACGCGGGCCGTGCGGAAGGCCTTGGCCAGATCGTTGGTGGCCTGTTCGCCGACGTGAACGAAGCGCGCGCCCAGCTGCCGCCGCGTCGCCGGATCCAGCGAATCCCCGTCGCCGACCGTCAGGTCCGGTTCGCGCCCGAGCCGCACGGCAACCGCATAGGCCCCGTCGCAGGCGATCAGCGCGGGCACGGCGCGCAGGACGGCGAGGGCGGGTCCGGCGGGCGGATCGCCATGGGCGAGAATCGCCAGGTCGAATGGGCAGTTCCGCGTTTCCATGGCGCGCGCCCCTCAGGCGAATTTCGGCAGCGGCGGCGGCGCGGAAACGCCGTCGTCCTGCGGCGGACGGGGCGCGATCCTGACCGCGCGGTCAAGCGCCGCTTCCACTTTGGGAAGCGGCGCGATCCGCGTGGCGACGGATCGGGCCGCTTCCGTCGCGGCGGGCGGCGGTCCCGCCGGAGGCGGGGCGACGATGCGCATGCGCGTCCGCATCTGCTTGCGGATCAGCTTGACGGCATCCGCCACGTAGAAGACCTGTTCGGGATCGCGGACGAGCCAGGTTCGGGTGAGCATCCCGAAATACTTCTTCTTGTAGCCGTCCAGGATCTGGTTGCGCGTCAGCGGGCCGATGACCTTGCCGTGGTAGTCGACGCTGTAAAGATCGACGGACTTGTCGGCGACGACCTGGGCCACGGCCTCGACCTGAGTGCCCAGCCCGATGACGATTCCGCCGACCCGCAGCACATGGACGGCATCGGGCGAAAGCGGCAGTTCGTCCGCATACACGCCGTCGATGCGTCCCTTGTTCGTCCCGCTCCGGTTGACGTACCACAGCTGGCCGTCGTCGCGGCGTTCCAGCAGAAACTGCTTGCGCGAAATCGAAGGTTCGTCGACCACGACGCAGTTCTCGCTTTCGCCGGGTTCGCGTCCGACGTAGAACGGAAACTCGTTCACCCGCATGATGAAATCCGGGAGCAGGCAGATGACGTACCAGTCGGGCTGTTCCATGGCGGGCGGGCTACTGGGGGCTGTCGTGCGAACCGGCCGCCTTGCGGGGCGCCGCGTCGGTCAGTTTGATCAGGTCGGCCAAACCGGCCGCGTCGAAGGACTGCCGCTCCGCTTCCTTGCGGGCGGCCTCCTGGCGGGCCTTTTCGCGGGCGGCGCGGCGTTCGTCCGCCAGCGTCTTCTCGGCGGCCGCCTTCTCCGCCGTCAGCCGGCGGATCCTGGCCTGAAGCCCCTCGCACGACTTGATGGCGCCGCGCAGATTGCGCGCCAGCTCGTCCCGCGATTCGGCCATCTGCCGGAGTTCGCCGTCCTTCCGCGCAATCGCCTCCTTGCGGGCGGCGACTTCGCGCGCGAGTTCCAGCCGCACGGCAGCGCATCCGTTCCGGAGCGAACGGTTCTCCGCGGCCAGGCGGACGGCCGTCCGCCAGAACCGGAAGAGGCAGGTCCCCGCGGCCGCGAAAGCCGCGAGGACCAGGCATGCCGTGACGACAAGTCGCTTCATGCGAGAACGACCTTGTCCCTCACGAGCTGGGCCTGCAATTCGGACACGGAGAGTTCGCGGGGCGCAATCCCCTTCTTCGCCGCCATGGCGGCCGCCGTGCCGGCCGCCTGCCCGGTCACGAAGCACGGGCAGATGAGGCGGAAGGTGTCGATCGTGTCGCCCGTGCCGAGCATGCGGCCGGCGCAGAGCAGATTGTCCACCTTCTTCGGCAGCAGCTGGCGGTAGGGGATCTGAAAGGCCGCATGCCGGCCGTCGACGCCCGTCATGCCGATCGAATCGGCCGGCGCGAAGTCCGAACGGAGCAGGGCGCGGTCGACGACCAGTTCGGCATCGATGAGGCGCGTGGCGCGCGGACCGATCTGCGAACAGGTGTTGGCAATGAAAATCTGCTCCCAGCCGGGTTCCTGGCGCATGTTGGACACGTGCTCCCACCATTTCTTGCGGAAGTCGATTTCGGCGGCCGTCAGCTCGCGGACGTCCAGGCCGTTGCCCTTCGGCCCCGTGCCGAAATTGCCCCACCAGGTCGAGGGGTTCGCCTCGTTCGAGCGCGTCGGCCATTTCGACAGGACGCCCGGTTTGACTTTCCCGTCCGGCCCCCGCGGCGGCTTGCGGTCGGGATTGCGGTCCATGTTGCCCAGGCGGACGACGTGGCCGATGCCCTGCGTGATCTGCTTGTAGTCGCCGCCGGCCTGAAAGAGCACGTCGCCGTCGCCGGTCGCGTCGACGACCTGCTTGGCGAGTATGGCCTGCTTGCCCTGCTTGGACTCGAAGACCACGCCCATGACCTTGTTGCCGGCCTGGATCACGTCGACGCCCCAGCAGTGGAAGAACATGGCGATCTTCTCCTCCTCCACCATCCTGTCCATCAGGTATTTCGCCCCTTCCGGATCGACCGTCGGCTGCCAATGGACCTTCGCCATGTTCTTGGGCCGCGGCCGGCAGACGTAGTCGCCCAGCGCGATCGCCCGGTCCGCGAACTCTTCCGCGATGCCGCGCGAGACGAGCCGCCATTTCCCGTCCGTCCGCGCGCACGAGCAGAGCATGACCAGGACCATCCCGTTGGTGAAGAGGCCGCCCAGCGAGCCGTAGCGCTCGACAAGCGCGACCTTCGCCCCGGTGCGGGCCGCCGCAATCGCGGCGGCGAAGCCGGCCGGACCGCCGCCGACAACGACGACGTCGGTTTCGTGGAAGACCGGAATCTCACGGGCCGGGCACACGACCTTCCCGTTCTGGAGCGAGCAGCTGGGGCCGTCCTCGATCGTGTGCGGCAGCGGGAAGATGTTCTTGCCGAACCAGACGTTGTCGGGATCGCCGACCGAACCGGGCGGCAGGGTCTTTCCGGTCTTGACGAACTCGTCCGCCAGCAGCGGCGCGCCGGCCAGCGCCGCGCCGCCCCAGCCGAGCCGTTTCAGAAAGTCGCGTTTCGAAATGTCCATTGTCCACACTCCTTCGCTTGCATTGTCCGTCCGGAAGGCGCGCGCTTAGAAATAGCCGCCCTTGTCGATGATTTCGCTGATGGTGTCGCCCTGGCGGACCCAGCTGAAGATGTCGAGTTCGTTGCGCTCGATGCCCTCGGCGCGCAGCAGCACGTCGTAGGCGATCTCGCGCGGGATGCAGAGCACGCCGTCGATGTCGCCGAAAATGATGTCGCCCGGACGCACCGTCACCTTGCCGATCCTGATCGGCACCTGGTAGTGCGTGATCATGCAGCGTCCCAGCGAGCCGTTGGAGGTCCGGTAGCGGTAGAAGACGGGGAAGTTCTGTTCCAGAATCTGCTTCGTGTCGCGGATGCCGCCGGCGATCACCGCGCCGCGGATGCCCTTGGACATCGCCGTCGCGGTCATCACGCCGCCCCAGAGCGACGCCTCGACGTCGTTCGACGTGTCCCACACGACGACGCCGTTCGGCTTGAAGTCGTCCAGCATCTGGGCGCGGAAGGTCATCTCGCCTTCGATCATGACGTTCGGCGCGCTCTTGACCGTGAACGCCTCGCCGCAAACCGTCATCTCGTCGCGCAGCGGCATGATGTCGCGGGGAAGGTTCTGGTCCAGGAGCGTGAGTTCGCGCATCACGTCGTTGATGGCGCCCGTGTAGAGCCTCTCGTAGCGCGCGCAGAGTTCGGGAATCGGAATGGGGATTTCGCAGGTCGGAATCCGCTGGCGCGCGGCGATCAGCTTGTCGAGTTTCATGAGGCCGGCCTCTTTCGCCTTGCCCCGCATGTCTTTCAGTGACGGCATTGACGTTTCCTCTTGTTCGTGGAGTCGGGAACAGTGAAGTCGCTTTTCAGGGACGCGCCCGTCGAGGCGTTGCCGACGAACCGGGCGTAGCGTTCCAGCCAGCCGCCCTTGACGCGCGGCGACCACGGCGTGAACGCCTTCCGGCGGGCGGCGATCTCCCGCTTCGTCAGCCGGGCGCTGATCGTGCGGTTGGGAATGTCGATGGTGATTTCGTCGCCGTCCTCCAGAAGGCCGATCAGACCGCCCTCGGCCGCCTCCGGCGAGACATGGCCGACGCAGGCACCGTGGGTGGCGCCGCTGAAGCGGCCGTCGGTGATCAGGGCGACGCTTTCGCCCAAGCCCGCCCCGATGATGTAGCTGGTGGGCGCGAGCATTTCCTGCATGCCCGGACCGCCCTTGGGGCCCTCGTAGCGGATGACGACGACGTGGCCCGGCTTGACCTTGTCGCCGAGAATGCCCGCGCAGGCCTCCTCCTGGCTGTTGAAGCAGATGGCCTTGCCCGTGAACTTCATCATCGACGGCGCCACGCCGCCCTTCTTCACCACGGCGCCGCACGTCGCGAGATTGCCCCACAGGACCGCCAGCCCCCCGTCGCGCGAATAGGGATTGTCGAGCGGGCGGATGACGTCGTCGTCGGCAATCCGCGCGGCGGCGATCTGCTGCCCGAGCGTCTTGCCGCTCACCGTCTTCGTCTTGAGCTCGAGCAGTTTTTTCGGGAGGCGCTTCAGCACGCCCATGATCCCGCCGGCCCGGTCCAGGTCGGAAACGTGGTAGGGACCGCTCGGCGCCAGCTTGCAGATGTAGGGCGTGCGGGCCGAAATCTCGTTCATGCGCTCCAGCGTGTAGTCGACGCCCGCTTCGCGGGCGATGGCCAGCGTGTGGAGGACGGTGTTGGTGCTGCCGCCCATCGCCATGTCCAGCGTCAGGGCGTTGTCGAGCGACGCTTTCGTGACCAGGTCCTTCGGCAGCGGACCGCCCTTCTTGGCCATTTCGACGGCGCGAAAGGCCGCCGCGCGCCAAAGCTCCCGGCGGCGCGGATCCGTGGCCAGCACCGTCCCGTTGCCCGGAAGCGCAAGCCCCAGGGCCTCGTACAGGCAGTTCATCGAGTTCGCCGTGAACATGCCGCTGCAGGAGCCGCAGCCCGGACACGACGTCTCCTCGACCGCTTCAAGTTCCTTTTTCGAGATCTTGCCCACGTTCTCGGCGCCCACCGCCTCGAACACGGAATTGAGGTCCGTGTCCGCGCCCGTCCGGGGATGGCGGCCCGGCGCCATGGGTCCGCCCGAGGCGAAGATCGTGGGAATGTTCACGCGCAGCGCGCCCAGCAGCATGCCGGGTACGATCTTGTCGCAGTTCGGAATGCAGATCAGGGCGTCGAAACAGTGCGCGCGCGCCACGGTCTCGACGCTGTCGGCGATCAGCTCGCGGCTGGGCAGCGAGAACTTCATGCCGGGATGCGCCATGGCGATGCCGTCGCAGACGGCAATCGTGTTGAATTCCATCGGCACGCCGCCGGCCTCGATCACGGCCTGCTTCACGAGTTCGCCGACCTTGTTCAGATGGCAGTGGCCGGGAACGAAGGATTCGTAGCTGTTGCAGATGCCGATGAACGGCTTCTTCATGTCCGCGCGCGTCAGGCCCGTGGCAAAAAGCAGGGAACGGTGCGGCGCGCGTTCGTTGCCGTCCGTGATCTGGCTGGAAATCGTTTTCTTCATCTTGTCGTGTCCCTCTTGAAACCGCATCCCATTATAGCATAATCGGCGGCGGCGCAAACCGGCTTATTGCAAAACCAGGCGCGGCGCGGCGGGCGTGCCGTCGGGCTGCGGCAGGGGCGCCTCGAACCACCGGTCTTCGCCGTATGCCGCGCCGTGGACCTGGACGTTGAACGGGATTGCCAGCCCCGCCGCGGGCGTCAGGCCCAGGTCGGAAAACGGAATGGAGATCTCGTAGACCAGCCGCTTGCTCCAGTCCCACGGCTTGGCCCCCTTCCGCGCGCCGCAATACGCGCGGACGTTCGCCAGGTCCGTCTCGCGCCTGCCGCACGCGAAGCCCCGGACGCGCTTTCCGTTCACCGTCACTTCGACGCCGTCGTCCGCGCCCCAGGTGGCGCCGCCGGTGTAGGTCATCGTCTTGAAATTCGTCACGAGAACGCCGATGTGGAGCGCGGTCGGGTCCCAGGCGGCGCGGACGAACGACGCGGCGCCGCCGAGGAAGAAACGGCGCGCGTCGCGGTTGAGCGTCGTCCAGTCGCCCGGCCACTCGTTCGCGGCGAACTCGCCGTCGCGGTCGGGTGCCGCGCCGATGCGGGGGGCGGCCAGCGGCGGCCGCAGCTTCAGCGGCCGGGCGACCGGGGCGAAATTGCCGATTTCGCGCCGGCCGTCCCGCGCCGTGCGGAAGATGCGGTTGTCCGTCCACGTCGGCACGCCCTCCGGACACGTCACCTCGAACGCCCCGCCCGGAACGCACGTGTTGCCCGTGAACGAGCCGCCCGCCGAATTCTGGAACGAGATCTTCATGTCGCCGTCCGACAGGAACACGTTGTCCCGGACGTGGATCGCGCGCGTCATGTGGTTGTGGACGGGACGCGCCACGCCATAGGCCACGTTGCGCTCGACGACGCAATCCGTCGCCCCTTCGTCGCAGTAGTAGGCGCTGGCGCCGAAGCCCTTGCCGTTCGGGACGATGTCGTGGACGACGTTCCCGCGAATCGTCGCGCGGATCAGGTTGCCGTAGATGGCCGCGCCGTCGTGCAGCACGCGCATCACGTGGTGGATGCGGTTCCCCTCGTAGACCATGTCGGCGCCGCCGCCGATGATGCCGCTGTATGGGACGTCGAAGATTTCGCAGTTCCGGACCGTCGTCCGGTTGCCCGACGCCCCCATGCCGCACGAACTCGGGAAGAGCAGCCCGACGTGCGCGACCTCGCAGTTCTCGACCAGCGAATCGTCCCCCGACACGCCCAGGCCGCGGGCGCCGACGTGGTGGATGCGGCAGGCCGAAACCGTCACGCGCGACGCCTGCGAACACGCAAGCCCGCCGCCGCCCACGTTGCGGATCTCGACGCCGGAGAGGACGCAATTCGCGGTCAGCGCGAACTCCAGGGCCGAGGGGACGCCGCTGCCGCCAAATCCCGCGCGGACCATCGGCGGCGTCGTCGACTGGAACACCACACCCGTGATCGCAAGACCCTCGACCCGCGCCTTCTCCGTTCCCTTCACGACAACCAGCTGCTCCAGCCGCGGCGCCTCGACCGCGACGCGGGCAAGGTCCTCGCCCGGCTTCGGCCAGTAGAACAGCCGGCCCTTCCCGCGGTCGAGATACCAGCGTCCCGGTTCGGTCATGCCCTCCCTGACGTTGTAGACCTCGTACTGGCGGCGGCCGCACGCGCCCATCGGCCAGGCCGCGGGCGTCGCGAGATGGACGACATGCCGCCGCAGATCGTTGCTCGCCACCGCCGACAGCGATTCGCTCCACATGTGGTAGAGGCGGAATTCCGCGCTCGCGAAGTCGAGGGTGTCGGGCAGGTCCCCCGGCTTGTAGGGCATCGCCGTCAATTCGGCCGTCGTGGGCTTGCGCGCCCAGTGTCCGGCCAGCGCCGGCAGCAGCGGCAGCTTCCAGTCGCCCAGATTTTCGAGGCGATTCGTCCCGCCGGGGTAGCAGGCCCGGGGCGCGAACGCGCCGTCGACCGTCAGCGCGCGGAAGTACCAGCGGCCCGCCGCGACGTCCGGAAGCGGAACCGACCAGAGGCGGTCGTCCTCGCGCACCCATCCCGAAAGGCGCGTGCCGCCCGTGACAATCGCCCGGCCGGGTTCGGCCGCGCGAATGGTCAAATGCGAATCGCGGGCGTCGAGCCGAAGCGTCTCCCCGAGAACGTGCGTGCCGGCCGCCAGCGAAATGACGTTCGTCCCCCCGTGGGCGCGGGACGCCGCAATCGCCCGTCCCAGCGTGGCAAAGGGCGCGCGCGCGTCCCCCGCCGCCGTGTCGGACCCCGACGGCGACACGTGGAATTCGGCCCCGGAACAGACGCCCGCGATCAAGCACAAGCCACACGCGATCTTCATGCACACCCCCTTGCCGCCGGCGCGGAAAACGGGCGCGACGCCCGGCTTCCGCCACGGTTCCCGAATAAGGCTCCGGCGAATCAGTCGAACTCGAAAATCTGGCCGGGAACCGGCGCGACGGCGCGGGGACACCCGTGTTCCGCCAGCAGGTCCCGCATCGCGCCGACCTTGTCCGGTTCGCCGTGGACGGCGAAGGCGCATTTGACCTTCGCCTTGACGCTGTCGTACCAGTCCATCAGGCCCTTGCTGTCCGCATGGGCCGACAAGGCGTTGATCGTCTGGACGCGGCACTTGAGCGGGACGCTTTCGCCCAGGATCTTGACCGTGTCCTCCCGGTAGTCGACGAGGCGGCGCCCAAGGGTCCCGTCCGCCTGGTAGCCGACGATCAGGACGATGTTCCGGGGATCGTCGACGCCGTTCTTGAGGTGGTGGACGATGCGCCCGCCTTCGCACATGCCGCTGGCGGCGACAATGATCATCGGGCCGCGCAGGTCGTTCAGCGCCATGGACTGCTGCGGCGTCTCGATGTACTGCAGCCCCGGGAAGGACAGCGGATTGACGCCCTGGTCGATCAGGTCCCCGGCTTCGTCGTTGTAAAGCTCCGTGTGCTTCTCGTAGATGCGCGTGGCCTTCTGCGAGAGCGGCGAGTCGATGTAGACGGGAATCGGACGGATCCGCCCGGCGGCGAGGAGCCGGTTCAGATAGTAGAGGATCTGCTGCGTGCGCCCGACCGAGAACGCCGGAATGATGAGCTTGGACCGCTGCTGGACGATGTCGTCGACATAGCCCTTCAGCCGGCCCTCGATGTCGTCGGCGGACGGATGCCGGCGGTCGGCGTAGGTCGATTCGATCAGCACGATGTCGGCGCCCTGCGGACGTTCGAAATGGCGGAGAATCGGCTGGTCGGGCTGGCCGAGGTCGCCCGAAAAGAGAAGGCGGTGGTCGTGTCCCGTCCGGCTCCGGACTTCAAGCAGGATCTGGGCGCTGCCGAGAATGTGGCCGGCATTGTGCAGCGTCAGCGTGACGCCGGGGAACAGCTCGCGCGGGCGGTGCATCTCGACGGGCGTCATCAGCGGCATCAGCGCGTCGACGTCTTCCGGCGCGTAGAGCGGCTCGAACAGCCGCTTCCCCTGGGCGCGCCGGCGCTTGTTGACGAACTCAAGATCGCGCTGCTGGAGGAAGCAGGAATCGCGGAGCAGGATCGCGGACAGGTCGATTGTCGCCTGGCGCGCATACACCCTGCCGCGGAACCCGCAGCGGACGAGCTGCGGCAGGTTGCCGGAATGGTCGATGTGCGCGTGGGAGAGAACCACCGCGTCCAGCGTCGCGGGATCGATCGGCATGTTCCGGTTTTTCTCGAAAGCCTCCTTGCGATGCCCCTGGTAGAGCCCGCAGTCCAGAAGGATCTTCTTTCCGTTCGCCTCCACGAGATGCATCGAACCCGTGGTCGTCTGCGCCGCGCCCAAAAACTGGATCTTCATGCGAATTCCTCTCCTGCAAGATGTGCTTTACGATTCTTCTTTGGGATGGAAGATGGCCAATCTGCCGTCGGAATCCAATCTCACCTGTGCATCGTGCCAATGCCCCTGATGCGAAACATGAAGAAGAATCGCCTCTAGTTCTGCCGCGCTGCAAGGGAGATTTACTGCAGCCAATTTGTGCTCCATATCAGTCTCCTTTGTAGAGTTGTCGTTGACGGGCGCGATTATACCAAACCGTCGCGCCAAGGACAAGATGGCAGCAATCACGACTCGCTTGCCGGCTTTACCGCAGCAAGCCCAGATTACGCGGCGAAAATCAGAAAGGCGTGCACCCGTGCCGAAAAGCCTCCCACCTACTTCCAGACGCCGCAGTTATCGGCAACTAAATGCGGTGATTCTCGCCGCAAAGACTGCAAAGCTCGCAAAGACTGCAAATGCTTTATTTCTCTGCGCTCTTTGTGGCCGGGGCGGACGCCGTCCGGTCAGGGCTTTGGCCGCGCGTCCCGCCAGTGGTGCGCCTCGGCGAAGTCGAGGTAGGCGTTCCAGTCCTCCAGCGTCAGGTCGTGGACGCCGTCGCGCAGATGGTAGCTGACGCCGTCGGACATCAGCTGCCGCCCCGGCGGCGGAAAGTCCGTTCCCTCCAGACCCTTCATGCCGTAGAATCCCCACGCCGGCGAAGCCAGCTTGGCCGCCCAATATTCCCCCGCGGGCCCCGCCCAGCTGTCCTGCGTGGCCGAACCGACGGCGAGCAGACGCGGCGCGACGAGCGCCAGCCACTGGTGCTGGTCGCAGGCGGCCTGGTCCTCGTGCCCCGCCATGCGGGCGAACGCGCGGCAGAACCAGTAGGGGAAGACCTCCTCCAGATCGTGGTAGTGCTCGCTCGCCGGCAAGTCCAGATGGTTCAGCTTCGCGCCGCCGCAGCCCGAATCGTTCGCGCAGACCATCGCGAAGCGCGGATCGAAGACGCCGGCGATCAGCGCCGTCTTGCCGCCGCGGGAATGCCCCACCACGGCGACATGGGCGGCGTCCAGCAGGGGCTCCGACTCGATCCAGTCCATCACGCGGCTGGCGCCCCAGGCCCATGCGCGGAGCGTTCCCCACAACGCGCGGTTGCGGTAGCGGACGGGTTTCTCGTAGCACGCGAACACGCCCTGCGTGTTGCCGAAGTCGCAATCCGGCGCGACGTCGCCGTTGGAGAAGGCAATCGCCGCGTAGCCGCGGGCCACGATCTCCTCGACCGGCCAGAACGGGCTTTTCACGGTCCGCTCCGGGTCCAAAGTCGCGGCCGGATCGCGGTTGCCGATCAGCACGAACGCCGGAACCGGCCGGGCGGACTTGGGAATGAAAGCCGTCGCCACGAAGTTGCTCGCGCCGAACGGCCCCTGCCACGCGATCCGCACGCGCTTGCGGACGGCCGTGCCGCCCAGCATCTCCCGGTCGGGCGCGGCGGCGGAGAAGGTCACCTCCGGCTTTTCCGCCGCAGGCGGGCAGCGCCCGTACGCCAGGCGCTGGAACGCGTCCAGCAATTCGGGCCGGCGCACCTTCTCCCATTTCGCCTTCGTCCGGATGGGACGCCCCGTGAACGTCTCCAGCAGCGGGGGGACGTTCGCCGGCGCCGGCGGCACGACCGGCGACAGAACCACCTTGCGCACCTCGACGCCCGCCGCCTCGCTCTGCAGCTGGATCTGTCCGCTCGCGGGCCAGACGTGCTGGGCCGCGTTGACGCGCACGCCGTTCAGCCGGCAGTCGACGGACCCCGCGCAACAGACGAGTTCCGCGACGTTCCATTCGCCGAGCGGACGTTCGGGCGGAACGATGGGCGTGTCGGGGAGATTCTGCCAGCTCTTCGGCGTGAAGGGCGAATCGCACCGCCCCTTGCCGGAGACGGACAGCCGCTCCCCGCGCGGGGAATAGACGCCGCGCGGATCGACCGTCGTGCGCATCGTGTAGACGGGCTTCGTGCGCCCCTCGTCGTCCACGACGACCAGATCGCCCGTCCGCCCGCGGAGGATGTTGTACTTGAAGCTCTTCTTCCAGATGCCGTGCCAGGCCCCGTCCGGCCCCTGCGAGTGGAACAGGATGCCGAAGTCGGGGGCCCTTCCCGCGCCAATCGGCGGCGTGACGCCCGTGAACCGGTATTCGACCGTCAGCTTGTAGTCGCGGTAGTGGGCGTCCGTGCAGATGCCGCCGTACTCCGCACCCGAGATGCGCAGGATGCCGTTGGAGACGGAAAAGACGCCCTGGGGATCCTCCCCCCGCGCGCGGCCCTTCAGAAAGACGTGCCACCCCGCGAGATCCCTGCCGTTGAACAGCGCCACGTCACCGTCCGGCGCGACCGACGGCGGAAGCCCGGCGGGCGCGGCGCCCGCCGCCCCCGCCACGCCGCAGACGAAGCAAAACCCGAGAAAGACCACGTTCTTCATTGCCATGCGGACATTCTACCGGATCTGCCCCGCGTCTGTCAACCGGACGGGCGCGGCGCCCCGCCGCGCTTCAGGACCAGCGGCGGTCGTTCGCCCATTCGCGGTCCCATTCCGCCGTCGACGCCCACGGCGCCGGGAAATCGGCGCAGGCCTGCCGCGCGATCAGGTCCTCGTTCAGCCCGTCGATGCCGAGGCCGGGCTTCTCCGGCACGGCGATGAAGCCGCCTTCGTAGCGCAGGGCCGGCTCCACGAGCTCGCCCCACCACGGCACGTCGACGGAATGGAGTTCGAGCGCCATGAAGTTGCGCGTCGCCGCGGCGACGTGCACGGCCGCCATGCAGGCAATCGGCGATTCGGCCATGTGCAGATTCATCTGCACGCCGTGCTCCTCCGCGAGGTCGCCGATCTTCTTCGTCTCCAGCATGCCGCCGGCCGTCAGCAGGTCGGGATGGACGACCGCCAGCGCGCGGGATTCCAGCAGCGGCATGAAGTCCTCCTTCAGATAGATGTCCTCGCCCGTCCCGAGCGGCGTCGTCGTGGCCGCGTGGAGCTGGCGCCACTGCTCGACGTTGCGCCACGGCAGCACGTCCTCCGCCCAGGAGAGATGGTATTTTTCGAGCCGGCGCAGCAGCGCCACGCAGTCCTCGTAGGGGATGTGCCCCAGATGGTCGATTGCAATCGGGACCTCCCAGCCGACGACGTCGCGGACGTCGGCCATGTATTTCTCCAGGCAGTCCAGGCCCTTCTCCGTGATGTGGATGCCGGTGAAGCCGTGCGCCGTGTTGAAGAGGTCGTAGGCCTCGCCGCGCATCGCGCGCGGATCGATCGATCCGTGCGGCGTCGCGACCACGTGCTTCATCTTCTTCATGTAGTCGAGATAGCCCAGCGGGGCGATGAGCGCGCCCGGGACGTCCATCACCAGCTCGATGCCGAGGTCCATCTTGAGGAAGGTGAAGCCCATCGCCATGCGCGCCTTCAGGGCCTGGCCCATGTCGCGGCCGCCGCCCTCGGAATCCGTGTCGCAGTAGCAGCGGATCTCATTCCGCCACGCGCCGCCCATCAGCTGCCAGCACGGCACGCCCCACGCCTTGCCGGCGAGGTCCATGCACGCCAGTTCGATTGCGCAGACGCCGCCCGCCTGGCGCGAGTCGCCGCCGAACTGCTTGATGCGGCGGAAGATCTTCTCCACGTTGCAGGGGTTCTCGCCGAGCACGCGGCTTTTCAGCATCGCGGCGTAGGTCCGGCTCGACGCGTCGCGGACTTCGCCGTAGCCGACCAGCCCCTGATTGGTGTGGACTTTCACGAGCGTGCAGCGCTTCGGCGCGCCGTCGATGTCCGCAAAGCGGATGTCCGTGATCTTCAGCGTCGACGGATTGACTTGATTGATGTTCATTTTTTCTCCCGATATGAATGAAATGTCCTGGCATGCGCCGGGGTCACAGTTCCTGCACCAGATACCCGTAGGCGCCGAGCGTCACGGATTCGCCGACGGTCGCGCGTTCGGCCAGCAGCGGCTTCTTCGCGGCGTCAAAGGCCACGTCCGCGGGCTTGAAGGCAACCTCCCCGTTCGCGAGATTCGCCGCCACGAAGACCTTGCGCGCGCCCAGCTGGCGGATGAAGGCGACGACGCGTTTCGCCTCGCCGTCCGTGATCCAGACCATCGCGCCGTCGGCAAACACGGGATCGTCGTGGCGGAGTTTCGCCAGCGACCGGATCAGCGCCAGGCGCTTCTGGCCCGCCGGCTGCAGCGCGCGTCCCCAGTCGACGGTCTTGGCGCAGCGCGCGGGGTGCTCGACGGGCGCGAAGAAGGAATTCCGCGCGTTGTCGGCGATTTCGTTGCCGTTGAAGACGAGCGGCAGCCCCCGGCGGAGGAAGGTCAGCACGAAAGCCGCGTTGCCGGCCTCGACGGGCAGGATGCGGTCGAAGCGGTTGTCCCAGTCGTCCGTCGCCGTGTCGTGGTTG
Organism: Kiritimatiellia bacterium; assembly: GCA_051884915.1. Lineage (GTDB taxonomy): Bacteria > Verrucomicrobiota > Kiritimatiellia > RFP12 > UBA1067 > RUG572. Next base: position 13,693 of record JBJEWF010000014.1, on the reverse strand, counting down.
TCGAGATAGCAGAACATGAGCGCGTCCTGCGGAATCTTCGCCTCGTAGGCGCGCACCTCGGCCATGCGCGCGGACAGCGTCGCGGGCTTCATCGGCTGGCCCTGCCCCTTCGGGTTCATCGTGATGCGGATCGTCTTGCTCCACGGCCAGGCGTAGCAGGCGTCAAACGCCTGCTCCAGCCATTCGGACTTCGTGCCTTCGTTGATCATCACCAGTTCGGGATTCACCTGCCGGCAGGCCGTGACGGCCTCGACCCAGAAGTCGATCGGCACCGCGTCGCCCACGTCGCAGCGGAAGCCGTCGCAGCCGAGCCGCAGCCAGTGCAGCATCGAGTCGATCAGGTATTTGCGCACGCCCTTCGACGCGAAGTTCACGTAAGGGAAGTTCCAGACGGTCGTCTTCACCGTGCCGTCGGGATTCTTCTGGAAGGCGTCCGGAAACAGGTCCTTGAGCACGTTGTTCGGGCCGCAGTGCAGGTAGACGAGGTCCATGTAGACCTTCATCCCGAGCGCGTGCGCCTTGTCGTTGAACGCCTTGAAGTCCGCGTCCTTGCCGTATTCCGGGTCGATCTTGTCGTAGTTGGAGATGCGGTAGGAATTCTTCGGCGAGCCGTAGCCGCTCTTGTGCTGGCGCGCCGACCAGCCGCTCTCGTCCATGTCGCAGTCCATCTCGACGAACGGCGCCAGATAGACGACGTCCACGCCCGCCGACCGCACGTGCTCCAGCATTTCGGCGGCCGCCCGGAAATTGCCGTCGCGGGTGAAATTGCGCAGGACGATCTGGTAGACCGTCGCGCGCTTCAGGTAGTCGGGCGTCGGCCGCATGGCCGCCGTCCCCGCCAATGCGCCCGCCAGGGCGAGCGCCAGAATCGATTTTCTCATGTCCCTTTTCCTCGCGGAACGCACGTTCCGATTCGCGCCTATTTGACCTCGATTTCGTACCAGACCGTCCGGTAGGACGGGCCGATCACGACCGCGACCCGGCCCTTGTCGTCGATCACGGGCACCTCGGCCTTGCGCGCGCCCGCCTCGTCAAGCGCCCAGCACGTCGTCCGGGCCGGGGCGGAGGGCAGCGTGATCGTAGCGTTCACGCCTTCGCACACGGTCTTGCCGGTTCCCCAGTCCGCGCCGCAGCAGGAGATGGCGCTCTCGCCGCGGGCGGTGAACTTGGCGCCGCCATTGTGGGAAAGCCCCGTGGCCGTGAGCAGAATGGAGGCCGGTTTTCCGTTCCCGCCGAATCCCGTGGCGTCGTGCGACACGAGCGAAATCGTGGCCCAGCCGAGTTTCGTCTTCCCGACCGCGATCGTCACGCCGCCCAGCTCGACCGTCCGCCCCTTCGGGAAGCCCGTGAAGAGTTTCGTGTTCGGCGTGTCGACCGTCCAGTAGCCGTGCTTCGCGTCCGCGTTGTTCCAGCAGAGCTCCCGCGTGTCGCTGACGACGACGGCGCCCGGCTCGGCATACTTCTTCGCCGGCGGCGCGCTCGTTCCCGTCACGTCGACGGCGACGCCGTGGACCAGCCCCAGCGTGAACGGCAGCCGGGCCTCGCTGGTCGCGATGCCCTGGTTGATCTGCCGCTGCCGGCAGAGGCGGTCGAAATACCGGTCGTACGGCAGATTGCCGACCACCTGCGTCGCGCTCTCTTTCACGTCGCCGCGCAGGTAGATCGCCGCGCAGGCGGGGAAGTGCGCCAGCACGTCGCTGCGCGCCGCCAGGCTGAAGAAATACTCGTTGTTGACGGGTTCGGCGTTCTGGCGGTTGTTGTAGGAATACTCGAAGACGCCGTCCCAGCCCTGCAGCGCGCCGTACGCCCGCAGCATCGGCTGGCCTTCCGCGCCGTAGAAGTTCGGATACGGATGGTTGTATTCGCTGACCGTGTAGGGCTTGCCGGCCACGCGCACGGAGGCCAGGCCCGCCACGCAGCCGCCCTTCGCGTTGACCATCGCCGAATTGCCGATCGACCAGTTCGCGTGGATGGACGGATGCCGCCAGTAGGCGTGGTTGTCGACGAAATCAAGCTCCGCCTGCAGATGCGGCGGCGAATACCCGAGCTGCGTCGCGCTCACGGGCGCCTCAAGGCCGAGCTCCTGCTGGAGGAACTTCTGCATCCCCGTCCAGTAGGCGCGTTCGGTGTCCACGAGGAACTGGTAGAAGTCGCGCCGGATCGGCAGCGGCGCGGCGTCCCGGCTCTTGACGATCGGGATCTCGCCCCGAAGCGGCGAAAGCCCCTCCAGCGACGGGTAGTCGCAGCCCGTCCGGAAGGACAGGTCGTCGATTTCGTAGACGCCGCCCTGGCCAAAGCGCGTGAACTGGATCTCGGCCTTCCCGACGTCCTCCGGCGCGCAGAAAGAGAACTGGTGCGTCTGCCACTTCGCGCCGGGGGTGAGGCGCGCCAGCACGCCGAGCGACGTCCAGCCCGCGCGCCGGTCCGCCACGGCGAAGCCGACATCTCCCGCGGCGCCCGAAACGCGGCGGATGCGGAACTTCACCGTATACGGCATGTCCTTCTTCACGGCGACGCGCCGGTAGAGCTTGGGGAAGAACTCGGCGCCCTTCGCCGTCACCGTGACGCGCAAGGCCCCCTGAACCGACGCGACGTCCGCCTGCGCCGACCCGCAGTCGAGAATCCAGGTCTTCCCGTCCGGCTTCACGTCGCCGTCGAAGGCGCCCTCCGCGATCAGCTCCTCGCCCTTCGGGACGGACTTGAGCGCCCAGGCGGTCCGCATCGCCTCCATTGTCCCGTACTTCCGCACGAGCCAGCCGTTCCACAGGTTCTTGAAAACGGTCGCGTAGGGCTGGCCGAGGTGGTCCATGCCACCGGAGAGATACTGCTGCCACAGCGCGTCCTCGTTGTTGAGCTCGACAACGGCGACGACGGGATCCTTCAGATAGCTCATCCCCGTGTAGGGGTTGACGTGCTCGAGCAGCTCCTTCGCGTACGCCTTCTCCTCGGCGATCACCCGGGGATCGAACTGGTCGACGCCCTTGTTCGCCCAGGGATTGCCCGGCGCGAAGCCGTCGCGCGCGTCCAGCGTCCGCGCCACGTGGAGGTTCATGTCCACGTAGATGCCGTGCTTCTTGAACTGCGCGAGCAGATAGTCCTGGCGGTCGCGGCGCTCGGGATCGAAGGCCCGCCGCGTGCGGAAATCCTCCGTGAGGATCCCCTGCTCCTCGGGCAGCATGAACGTGCCGTAGGCGCTGTCGAAGTAGTGGAGGCGCACGCAGTTGATGCCGAAGCGCGCCAGGCGCGCCGCCAGCCGTTCCGCCTCCGCGTGCGTCGGGAAGTTCGCCGGACCGGTCAGATTCGTCGCGTGGAGCCGCACGCGGCCCTTGTCGTTGACGAAGTGGCCGTCCTTCACGCGGATGCGTCCATGCTTGCCGGCCGGCGCCTCCAGCAGATGGCTGAAGTTCACCACGTTCTTCGGCGATTCGTATGACGGCACGAACGGAAACATGTCCGTTTCGTCGAGTTGCGCGACGGCGACGGAATCGGCGAAGGCCGAAGCCGCGCACAGGCCGAACAGAAGCCCTAGTTTGAAATGCATCGTTTTCATCTCCTTTCAAATTTCAGAATCAGCGGAGCAGAAGCGCCGTTCCGATGGTGCCAACCCGCAGCGAACCTTCGCCGCAGACATAGATGCCCGAACCCGTGCGCGTTCCGCCCACCCAGACGTTCCGGGCCTTGAGCACCACGCCCGCCGGCAGCGACAGACCGTCCAGCGTGGACAGCTCAAGCGTCCCCTCGAACGAGCCGGACCGCGAAACCGTCAGCACGCTCTCGTCCGAGACGGTGACGGTCCCCTCTCCCGTCAGGGTCTCCACCCGCTGCTCGACCCCCGTGAGGAGGACGGACGCCCCTTCGGCGACGTCAAGGTCCGTCGTCTCGGGAAGAACCTGATGCGAGGCCGTCCGCCGATCCGCGGCGATCATCCGGCGCAGCGTGGCCTCATCCAGCGCCCGATTCGCGAAAATCCTGACGTTGTCGAGATACCCGCGGAACCAGGCCGTCTCGCTGCTGGACTTGCGGCCAATCCAGAAGTACCGCGTTCCCAGATCCAGCGTGACATTACCGGAGTTGCTGACAAGGGCTCCGTCCAGATAAAGCGACTTCCGGGTGCCGTCGTAGACCGCCGCGACATGGTGCCACGTGGTCTCGGCGGAGACCGGCTTCATATCGTATCCGTCTACCGACAGGTCGCTACTGTAGGCATGCGTCACCCGGAACTTCCCCCTGGCGTTCCAGAAGCCCAGCAAGGCGAACTGGGTGTCGGGATCGCCCCAATAGAGCATGCAGTCAGCATCGGTGCTCGCCGAGGTCGCGCGCATCCAGAACGTGACGGTCCACGTCGAGCCTCCGGTCGGCAGGGATTGCGGAAGCGTCTCGGCCGCGAGGTAGCTCATCTCCGTTCCCGTCAGATCCAGCACCTTCCCGGGACGCCCCGCGATTTCCGCGCACCGCGCGTTGCCCACCACGGACAGCGTTCCATCCGTCGCCGTTCCCGTATTGGTTCCCGGATCGTCGGACTCGAAATCCCAGCAGTAGGTCGGCTCGGGCAGTTCAGACAAAACATCGCGAACCGAGGCCGCCGCAACGGCCCCCGCGTATTCCGCGAGGGCGTCGGCCTCGGACAGGGCGAAGTTGTAGACGCGGACGTCGTCCATCAGGCCCGTAAAATACATCTGGGAGAACGGATTGAAACCGAGGTTGAACGTCGTCCCCGCCAAGCTGACCGTCAAATCGCCGGTCCGCGTCCACTGGTCGGCGTACTCGCCGTCGATGTAGACACGCTGTTCGCCCCCCGCGCGCACCCAGACCACGTGATGCCATTGGTCGTCCCGGAAGGATTGCCCGTTCCCGTTGTGGTTCTCGTCCCAATTCGTCATCATCCACCCCGCCGAACCGTCCAGACGCCACAGCACGCAGGAATTGCCCGTCCCCGTCTTGCCCCAGACGGCGACGCCCGCCGTTGCCTGGCAGGACGGCGCGCCCTTCAGCCACAGGGAGAGCGTGTAGTCGTCGTTGAACTCGGGGAATCCGGCCGGATAGGCGGCCGACGACAGTTTGGCCGAACCGTTGAACGACGCCACCTTCCCGCGCGCGGAATCGTCGACGACCGTCACGCCATCGACGTCCAGCGCAAAGCCGTTCCCGCTCGCGTCGGCGCCGGGCTGCGCCGCGTCGTCAAACGTCCAGCGTCCCACCAGCTTGCTCATCACCCGGGAACCCTTCAGCACGAGCGACCCCTCCGCCACGCGCGTCGCCCCCGTGTAGGTGTTCGCGCCGGTGAGTACCAGCGTGTAGTCGCCGCCTTTCTTGACCAGATCGCCCGTGCCGGTGATCTCGCTGCCGAACGTCGTCGCCTCGGCGCCGGCTCCCGCCGTCCCCTGGACGGTCAATCCGCCATTCATCCGGATCTTCGCCAGACAGCCCTCGCCGGTCAGCGTCGCCACTGTGGCCGTCGTCGCCAGCGTCATCACGCCGCTTTGGACGGCCTCGATGGAATTGGCGGGCAGCGGCCCCGCCACGCTTTCGTCCAGCGCCTCCCCCGATTTCAGCCGCAGGAGCGCCGATTCGTCCAGGGCCGTGTCGCAGAAGACGAAATCGTCGATTCGGCCTTTGAACGCCTTTCCGTTTTTCCCGTAGCCGATCCAGAACTCGCCGTCCTTGATGTCGGGGTCGGCGGCATACGTATCCGCCAGCGCGCCGTCGATCCACAGCTTCGACGAGCCGCTCCCGTGCGTCAGGGCCAGGTGATGCCACGCGCCGTCATACAGCGCCTCCGTCTGTTCCGAGGCGACCGCCCGGTTGTTCCCGAAATTCGTGTAGAGGACGCCGCGCACCCCGGACGTGCCCGAATCGAGACGCAGGAGGCTGCAGGCGCGGCCAGTCTCCCACTTGCCCAGATAGAACAGCGTCGCCTGGCCGTCGACGGACGGATCGATCTTCAGCCAGCAGGCGATCGTGTAGTCGCCCGTCCCGGTGCAGAATCCCGAGGGGAGCTTCGTCGGATCGGCGGACGACAGATAGCCGCCGCCCGGCAGGGAGAGGACGTTTCCCCGGTCGTCGTCCCACACCACGCCCGCATCGCCGATCGGCGTCAGCGTCTCGCCGACAATCGTCGGACGTCCGGGCGCGTCGGGGTCGTCGAAACGGTAGATCGCGCGCACGCCCAGCAGCGGGAGACTGAAAAAGAGATCGCCAAAACCGAGACGATAGCTCCCCGTGAATTTCGTCTGCGTGGCGCTGATCTGCAAGGTCGCCGACGAGGCGGCGCTGATGCCCCCGGGTCCGCAAACCAAATCGTGGTCCAGATTGGCGTTCTCCCCGTTGGCGGCGAAGGTCAGCTCGCACGTGCCGAAGTCGACGGGGCGGCCCTCGCCGGTGGTCGAATCAAGCCGGTTTAGCAGATACCTCGTCTCATTTCCATACGGACGGAACACCGCGTTCGACGTGTACAGGTTGATGACGGATTTCATGAACGAACTTGGACGAAGGACTTCGAGCACGCCATCCACCGCGCGGAAATTGACGTCGTGCTCCGATCCCGACGCGGACCTCAGCACGCCCGATCCGCTTTTGAGAACCGAGGCGGTTCCGCTGAAGGTGCCATCCACGCGCAGAACCCCCGAATCAACCCGCACCTCCGCCAGATTGTCGGCGTCGGGATTGGCCAGGGGCCTGAAAAGGACGTGCTTGTCTTTGGTGAAATCGGCAGCCTTGCAGATCAGCCAGGTCGCGTTGGTGGGAAGCGTCTCGTCGCCGATCTTGAAACCGTAGATGCGAATGCCCTTGTCGTCGGACACCGAAGGCACGTAGTTGGTCGCGCCGTCCGGGAACGCGGACAGATCGAAGAACGCCGCCGTCGCGTCGTTCGTGCCGAGCATGACCGGGTCGCTCCAGTTGGCGGAATTCGTCCAACTGTATCCCCCCCCCCCCTCCATCGGCGCGATCCAGCGGTTCGTCACGATTTCGGCCTGCGCCCCAGCAAGCAGCACCGTCAGCAGAATGGTCAAAATGTTCTTCATTTCGATTCTCCTTCAACGAAACTTTCAATCAGGACTTCCCACCACGAGAAGAAATCGCGTGTTCGCATTATCGCATTTATCCGCATCAAAGGCAAGCGGCAAGTTCATTCCGGCAACGGCGTCGCCGTAGTTTCTTCATTGAATGAGGAAACCTTCCGGCGGCAGCGAAAGGCGCCGTCCCCCAGGAAGTTCGACGGTCACGGTCTCGCGCGACACGTTGACGGCGAGGGACAGCGACGTCTCCGCCGACAGCGGGCGGGTGAACGCAAAGACCTTCGCGGGTTCGGCGACCGGATGCCACACGACCGGCGCGTCGAACAGCCGGGGATGGCGGTGGCGCAGGCCGGCCAGGCGCCGGATCAGCGCCCGGCGTTCGCGTGCCGTCTCATCCGACGCCCGCGACCAGTCGATGCACCATTTGCCATGGTCGCGGTTGGACCAGATGGAATGCGGCGCCGCGTCGGCGATTTCCTGTCCGTTGTAGATCATCGGCACGCCGTCCAGCAGGAAACACGTCGCCAGCATCGCCGCGTTGCGGGCGCTCCCGTAAAGCTTCTCCTTGCGCGTCTGCCCCGGATTCACGTTCGCGAAATCGTGGTTCTCGAAGCACCGCATCCAATGGAACTTGCGCGGGTAGTCGCGCTGCTGCGCGCGCCAGGCCCTTTCCAGGAGATCCGCCGGCGCCTTGCCGGCCAACAGGTCGACGAGCGCCCATTGCGTGTAGAAGCCATACGAGAGGTCGAATGCCGCAATCTGGTCGTCGCCCTTCAGGCCCTCGCACAGCAGGAAGAACCCGGGCTTGGCGGCCCGGCAGCGGCGGGCGCCCTCTTCCCAGAAATCCACCGGCAGCATGTCGGCCACGTCGCAGCGGAACCCGTCCACGTCGTAGTCGCGGATGAAGCCCAGCATGTTGCCGTAGAGATATTCCCGGACGGCGGGCTTGGCGATGTCCATCTCGGGAAAGGCCCACGCGCCCAGCTTGGGCGAACCATCCGGATTGCGGACGATGAACTCGGGATGCTCCTTCAGGAAGACGGCCGTCGGGCCGCAGTGGAAATAGACGAGATCGAACATCACCTTCATGCCGAGCCGGTGCGCCTCGGCGACAAACGCCTGCAGATCCGCCTTCGTGCCGTATTCGGGATCGACGGCGAAATAGTCCTTCTGGCGATAGGGATTTTTCGGATTGCCGAGCCGGCAGGCCTTCTGCCGTCCGCTCCAGTATTTCGGATCCGCGTCGTCGTCCGCCAGCTGATGCGGCGTGAGATAGACGATGTCGATGCCGAGGTCCTTCAATTCGGGGAGGCGGGCCCGGGCGGCGGCGAAGGTGCCCTCCGGCGTGAACATCCGCGTGAACAGCTGGTACATCACGCCGCTGCGCAGGAAGTCCGGCACGTCGCGGGCCGTCGTCGTCTGCGGCGCGTGCACGCTGGCGTAGGTCGGATGGAAGCGCCCTTCCGGCGTCTTGCCGCGATGGGGCAGACGGACGAGCGGCGTCGGGCCGTTGGCGGCGACGAGCCAGCTCCGCGCGGGAAGCTCAAGGCGTCCGGACGCCATGTCCAGCGTCGCGCCGGGCCCCGCCAGACGCGCGGCCGATCCCGGCGGGATCGTCACGACCCGGTCGACCGCCGAGACGTTCACCGCCGTCGTCCAAAGCGTTCCGTCCGCCAATGGGCGCTGGAAGACGTAGACGTCGTCCGGGAACGGCGTGTCAAGCCAGGTTGTCGGCGCGTCGAAGAACGACGGGTGCGCGTGCCGGATCTTCGCCAGCGCCCGCACGAGCGCAAGGCGATGCTCGCCCGCCGGCGTGAACGCGGCGGACCAGTCCACGCACCACTTGCAGTAGTCGCGGTTGGACCAGATGGAATGCGGCGCCGCGTCGGCGATTTCCTGGCCGTTGTAGAGCATCGGCACGCCGTCCAGCGTGTAGATGGTGGCCAGGAGCGCGTCGTTGAGGTCGAGCCCGTATCGTTTCTCCCAGCGGTCCTCCCCCGGCGCGCAGTTCGCGTAGTCGTGGTTCTGGAAGCACCGCATCCAGCGGTATCCCTTCGGCGCCCTTGCCTCGCGCGCGACGCAGGCCACGGAGAGATTCGTCGCCGAGCCGCGGCCGCGCAGGAAGTCGCCGATCGCCTGCTGCATCGGGAACGCGTAGTTGAGTTCGAAGGCTTCGACCTGGTCCACCGACGAAGAGCCTTCGCACATCATCACGACATCGCTCTTCACGGCCTTGTTCCGGCGGTGCGCCTCCTCGCGGAACCCGAGCGGCAGCATGTCGCCGACGTCGCAGCGGAAGCCGTCGCAGTCGAATTCCGTCAGATACCACGCCATGTTCGCGTAGAGATATTCGCGGACGGCCGCGTTTTCGAGATCGAGGCGCGGGAAGGCCCATTCGCCGAGTTCAAACGAGCCGTCCGCCCGGCGCAGCACCCAGTCCGGATGGTCCTTCAGAAAGACCGCGTTCGGACCGCAATGGTAGTAGACGAGGTCGAACAGGACCTTCATTCCCAGCCGATGCGCCGTCGCCACGAAGTTCTTGAGATCCTGCTCCGTCCCGTATTCGGGGTCGACGGCGAAATAGTCCGCGATCCGGTAGGGATTGCAGGGATTGCCGAGGCGGCTCTGCTTCTGGCGCGCGCTCCAGTACTTCGGCTCCTCGCCGCGATCGGCCTTCGCGATGGGGCACAGATAGATGATGTCCGTTCCCAGCGACTTCACGAAGGGCAGCCGCGCCTCGGCCGCCTGGAGCGTTCCCTCCGGCGTGAACATGCGCAGGAAGAGCTGGTACATGACCGCTCCCCGCAGATAGTCCGGCGCGGCCTGCGTCTTCCACTCCCGCGACTTCGCGTAGTCGACCGTCCGCTTTTCCAGCGGTTTCGCCGTCCGGGCCGCCGTGCAGGCGCGGGCGCGCGCCCGGCGCTCGGGCACGTCCAGGGCCGCCCCGCGCGCGTCGGCGCGGATGTCATAGCCCAATCCCGCGAACGCGTAGACATTGGACGAAACCGAGCACGCCGCGGCGAGACAGGCCTCCCCGGCGGCGGCCGCCGTCTCGATCCTGACCGTGACCGGCTCCTTGCGGAGATTGAACACGCAGACGAACGACCGGCCGTCGCGGCCTCTCCGCCGGAAGGACGCCACCTGCCCGGGCCGGTCGTTGGCGAGCCATTCCAATTCGCCCGTGCGGAACGCCGCCTCCCGGGACCTGAGTTCCGCCAGCCGCGGCAGGACCTCGGCGCTGCAGGACGCCAGCGCCTGCCCCGGGGTGAAGAGCGGCACGCCGTCCAGGCACATCGCGAACGCAATCGGCGCGGCCGACCAGTGGGGGCATCCCCGCAGGAAACGCGCCCCCTCGGGCCGGTTCTTCCGCATGAACGCCCAGAGTTCGACCAGCTCGGAGACGGGCTTGCGGCCCTTCAGGACCGGATCCAGCGTCCCCAGCCACGGCGGGGCGTAATCGGCGTCGAACGCCTTCACCTGATTGCCCAGCCGCGATCCGTCGGACACGAACACGGCGTCCGGACGCAATTTGTCGATGCCCGCGCGAAGGAACTCCCAGTGCGCCAACTGGCCGGCCATGGAACCCTTCGCGACCCACCCGTCGGCCCGCGAGGCGAGGATGCGCGGCAGAAGGTTGGTGAGGGTGTGGACATGCCAATCCCCGGCCTCGGGGGCGAAGCCGATGGGCACCAGCGCCTTCAGTCCCGCCTTATGGGCCGCCGCCACAAACGCGGCGGCCTCCGGCGTTCCCTCCCGCCCTCCGCTGAAGACGACGACCGTCACGCCGCGCCGGACCAGTTCCGCGGACCCGGACAGATCCTTCACCTCGGCGACGACGCCGTTCGCGAACCAGTCCCGCGTGTCCCGGCCGCACACCTCCAGCCGGCACCAGGCGGCGAGCGCCAGCAGACCCAGGAAGACCTTCATTCCGACCTTCACCCGTTCAAACCTCAGAAATCCCGCAGGTTCGGCGCCGCCGGCCGCCGCGCCGACCCGGAGGAATCCTCTTCGCGAAAGCATGCTCGGTCTCCTTGTCCAATTCAGCAGCGGGATCCGCCGGCGGGCCCGGCCCGGAATCAACGGAGAATGATGGTCGTACCCAGGAGGTAGGAGAGTTTGATCTCCGTGGCGGACTGGACGACGTGCCAGGCGCTCGAAGCGCCCTCGGGCTGGACGAACGACGGCCGGCCCTCGATGCCGCCCGGGGCGCGGACCACAACCCGCGAGCCGGCGGTCTTGTAGGCGTCCAGGTTCTCGGGGTCGGCGACCACGACGCGCGCATCCGCGCCGAAGACGAGCTGCTTCCCGTCGTCGAACGTGAGCGGCGTCGCATCCGCGGCAAAGGTGTCGGACGCATTCAGCACGAGATCGCCCGTGCAGGTCAGATTGCCCTCGGCGATCCGCCCCTGGCCGGAGAGCGCGCCGACCGTTTCATCGACGAGCCGCAGCGTGGCGTCCGTGCGGACCGTCAGGTGCGTCGTCGGCGGCAGGAGCTTCTTCTGGGCGAGAACAAGGACGCCCTCCTCGACCACGGTCGGGCCGCCGTACGTGTTCGGACGGTAGAGGCAAAGAGCCATGTCCCCGCGCTTCGTGAGACCGCCGGTCGCCACGTTGTCCGCCAGCGTGTACGTGCACTCGAGCCGTCCGCTCGCGCCATCGAGGGAATTGGCCGCGGGGAAGTAGACCTTCGTCGTCTCGTCGTAGTCGCTGCCCGGCGCGAGGATGACCGGCGTGAACGTCTTCGTGTCGAAGTCGTAGTCCGCATACGCCACCGCGCCGTGTCCCGCGCCCTCGATGAAGAGCGGCACGGGGCCCATGTAGATGGCCGAAGACGAAATCTCGGGCAGCGTGATGGACGCGAGGCCCTTGCCCGTCGGCGCGGACAGCCGCAGCACCATCTGCGACAACGTCCGCTCCTCGCGTTCGCTGGAGGAATAGCACGCGGACGTGTCGATCACAAGGCCGCCCGGCCCGATCGTGAAGAACGGCGGCATACGGGAATCGGCGTCCGCGGAATTCGCGTCCAGACCGGAAAATCCCCAGCCGTAGGTCGGCTTCAGCGTGCCGCCGTCGAAATACAGCTCGCCCGCGGTCGCCGCGGCGTGCGCCGCATTCGTCGGCAGAAACACGCGCAGACGGTCGGCGGAGAGCTCGGCGCCGTCGCGCACGCAGATGTGCGCCGTGTAGTTCGTTCCCGGATCCCCCATGTCGATGCCCGCCGTCCGCACCACCGTCCCCGTGCCCGAGGCCGCGAGGACGCCGATGCCGCCCTCCAGCGCGACGCGGATGCGCGGAACCTGCGTCCACGTCGTGAACGTATCGTTCGTGCCGCCGGAGACGACGCAATAGCCATACCCCTGGCGACCGAGAGCCATCCCGTTGTTCACCGTCGCGGACGTGCCCGAGTGCCGGTAGAGGCCGCCTTTCTGCACGAGCATGCCGACGCTGCGCCGGGTGTCGTTCGCGCTCTTGCCGATGTAGGCCGCGTCATTGCCGTGGTTGCCCATGACGTCCAGGCAACCCCCTTCCAGCAGGTAGGCGCCATAGCTGCCGGCGGTCTCGCCGACGTGCAATACATCCCACTCGCCGTTTGCCCAGAGGCCGTCCGTCTGCCGCATGGCGGAACGGTTCGGGCCGCCGTTGGCGACGCGCGTCATGTCAGCCGTCACGACGCCGCCGAAGACATTGACGAGCGCGAGGTCGTTCAACGCCAGGCGCAGACCGGTCACGCGGGCGTGTTCGCGGAAATTGACCACGGACATCGTACTGCCGTTGTTTCCGACATAAAACGTCTTGCTGGACGCATTGGTGAGGAGAACGGGGCAGTCGATGTTGAGGAGCTTGGCCACCGACCGCGTGTCCGCGTTCATGACGATGGCGCCCGAAATGCGGTTGTTCATCGCCGTCCGGCTCGGCGTGCCGGCCCCACCGTCGAATCCCCCGCCGTTGAGGTTCAGCGTGACCGGCAGGGGGTTCGCAATGTTCCAGAACGACAGCGCCCCCTTGGCGAGCGTCAGGGAACTGTCCGCCGCCGAACCGGTGAAGCTCGTGTTCTGGAGGGTCAAGGTCCCCTCCGCGTTCACGAAATGCCCGGGCCGGACGTTCGTGCAGTAGAGCATGAAGTTGTTGCCGCCGACGCGCGTGAGGACGTGACCGTCGAAGACGATCTCGCGCACGCCCCAGCGATTCGGCGCGCCGATCGTCGCGTCCGCGTCGAGGACCAGCTTCTGCAGCAGGGAGTCCGACAGCGCACTCCCGCCCGAGGAGCCGCCAAGGAGAACCGCGCCCTTCCCGTCGACGCCCGCGCCGGCGATGTGGACCTCGCGTTTCATCATGATGGTGCCCTGGCTCGTGCCGGTAAAGCCGAACTTGAGCGTCGCGCCGTCCGAGACCGTGATGGCGCCGGCGGAACTCTCGGGCGAACCGAGCGCGTCGACGCGCGTCGGCGTCAGCGTGCCCTCCTGGACCTCCACCGGACAGGTGGCGGTAGACGCAACCGTCAGCTCCGCCTCGCCCCGACCGGTCTTGACGAGCTTCGTCGCCGTCTCGGGAAGCGCACTGTCGTAGGTGACGACGACCCCTTCGGCGACCTCAAGCGTCACGACGCCATCCACCGCCGACGGCAGCGCCAGCGCATGGAGTTCTTTCCGGTTCGACGGAAGTTCCGCAATCAACGC
>JBJEWF010000013.1:0-6802 GCA_051884915.1 Kiritimatiellia bacterium | reverse complement strand
ACGATAGTGGCAGCGTATCAACAGAAACTCATCCCAGACTTTGCCACATTACCAAAAAAAAAAGAGGAACGCCCGAAAGCGTTCCCCTTTTTTCGCAATTCCCGCGTCGCGGAAATCAGACCACGACATCCCAGCCGTTGCGGTAGAATTCGCGCTTGAGCGAGATGCCCATTTTGCGGCAGCTGCAGCCTTCCGGGAAATCCATCTTGACCGGATCCCAGCCGAAGCCCGTATCGTACACGTAGCTCATGTTGCAGAGACCGCAGAGGATGGAACCGCGGCCGCCGACCTCGGCAGGCGAGATCGTGGGCTGGCGGGTGAAGTAGCACTCGACGAAGTTCTGAACCTGGTTCGGGCTCTTGTAGAGCTGGACCTTGGCCTTGTCGAGATCATACTTCGCCGCGAGCGTCTTCAGCGTGGCGGCCAGGCGATCGTCCTTCTTGTCGGAAGAATCCGTGCCGTAGTCCTTGCCCACGGAGGCGGCGACGACGGTCAGGCCGTCGACTGGCTTCATGTCGGCGAGGGCCTTGCGGATCTCGGCGTTCGGCACGATGGCCTTGCCTTCCCACACGGCGATCTTGCCGCGGTTGACGGCCACGATGCCCTTGGTGCCGTAGAACACCGTGCCCCACGTGCCGAACGGACCATGGTAAAGCTCGATGTCGGAGCCGTCCGGCTTCTTGAAGAGCATCTTCATGCCGAACTGGCGACGGCCGCCATGATAGAGGTCGGCCGAGCAGGGCTCGTCGGAGCGGATGATCTTGTACGGACCGCTCTTGTCCATATCCATGCCCCACTGGGCGATGTCGAGGTGGTGGGCGCCCCAGTCGCCGTTGTAGCCGGTGCCGAAGTCGTCGTCAAAACGCCAGAACATCGGATAGAACTTGTTCACGCCAACAGGCGCGAGCTGATTCGAGTACGGACGCCACTTGGCCGGACCCAGCCACATGTCCCAGCCTTCCTTGCCAAGCTGCTCGTATCCCGCGCTCTCCTTCGCCGCGTTCTTCGGATCGTCGAAGAAGCGAATCGGGTGCGACGGACCGCCGAGTTTCTGGCCACCGCGGCCATAGTTGGCGTCCACGTACTTGATGTCGCCGATGAAGCCATTGCGGACGATCATGGCCGCGGTGCGGAACACGGGCCACGAACGCTGCATCGAACCGGTCTGGAACACGCGACCGTACTTCGCCTGCGCGGCGATGACCTTGCGGGCCTCGTCAATCGAGAACGTCAACGGCTTTTCGCAGTAGACGTCCTTGCCGGCCTTCATCGCCTCGACCGCCATGTAGGCATGCCAGTGGTCCGGCGTGGCGATGCAGACCATGTCGATCATCGGGTCCTTGAGGACGTCGCGGAAATCGGCGACGGCCTTGCAGGCGCTCGCGATGCCCTTCTTGGCGTAGAAGTCGTCGACGCGCTTGGCGCCGTCCTCGCGACGGGTCTTGTCGCAGTCGCAGCACACGACGACCTTGGCGCCACGATCGTACTGCGCCAAGAACTGGGGCAGAAGCGCCGTGCGCCCCTGGATGCCCAGACCGATCATGGCCACATTGGCCTTTTCGCCCGGCGCGAGTTTGCGCGTGCCGACCTTGCAGGTCGAACAGCCGGCGAGCGACGCCGCGGCGGCGCTGCCGAACAGAAATCCCCTACGGTTCAACTTCATTTCTTTTCTCCTCGGTTATTTGGAAGACTACAACCTGCCGCCTGCCTCAACCACGGCCCTTGGACTTCAGGAACTCGATCGAGGGCTTGACCGCGCCATTGATGTCGTCGAAATGACGTTCGCACTCGACCACATACCACTTGACGCCATCGGCGTCCGTGACCGGGAAGAGTCCGTCCCAATCCACCGGCGTCGCACCCGGCTTGCCCGGCTGGCCGAGAATCGCGTCGAATTCCTTCACGTCCTTGCCCATGCCGTTTTCCTTGGCGTGAAGCGTCGGCGAACGATGCGGATACTTCTTGTACTGTTCCTTCGGATCGACGCCGGCGCAGGTCGACCAGCCGACGTCCTGTTCCATGCACACGGACTGATCGGTATTGGTGAAGAAGTAATCCCAGAACGACACGCCGTTCTGCATGAAAATCGCATGTTCCCACGTGTGGTTGTGGAGACCGATCCGGATGCCGAGCTTCTTCGCGTCGACAGCGGCCCGGTTGTAGAGTTCGACCAGTCGCTTCGTGAACTCGTCGATTGCCGCCGACGGCTTGCAGGGTTCGCCGCCACGGCCCGTGGACCAGCTGCAGCCGGGCGGGAAGTTGCCGCCGCCGGGACAGATCACGAGATTGTTGCCGTAGCCCAGTTCGAACTCGGCCGTCTTCTTGAGGACCTCCGGATTGTACGTGAACTTCTTCGTGTCGAACCCGTACCTGTCGTTGGAAACGTGCGTACCGCACACCTGCAGTCCCGCGTCGGCGAGCATCGCCTTGAGCGTCTTGGGATCGTTGCCGTAATAGCCGGCGAATTCAACGCCCTTGAAGCCGAGCGCCGCAACGTCCTTAAGCCCCTGGGCGAGACCAACGCCCTTGACGCCCTTCTTCTGGTCACCGCCGATGTAGGCCTTCAGCGAATAGAGCTGGAGCGCGAGCTGTCCCGGCTTTTCGCCCTTGCAGCACTTGGGGCAGCAGCACCCCGCCGCCGTCGTCAGCGCAAGCGCGCCGAGGAAGTCCCTTCTGGAAATGTCCATCGTTGTTTTCCTTTTTGTGTTTGGTGAATTGTCCGTCAAGCCCCAAGGTCCTTCATGGTGACCACGGGAAGTTCCCTGTTCGTTTCAACCATCGGCTTGAGCGCCGCCGTATCGAATTCGTAGCCATTCGCGCCCAGCGGCCACACGACCGGAGCCGTGTTGAGGATCGTCGCGCGGAAACCCTGGAGCGTGGCGCCCATATTGCCCGTATGGGACGAATTGCAGCCCTCGTTCTCGATGACGAACGGATACTTGAAGCCTTTGGCCATGAGCGTCTGCAGGAACCTCGTCCAATCGCAGGAATCGCTGCCGCCGAACCCCGGCAGACGCGGCTCGTAATTCATCCGCGCCCACTCGTTTGCGGCAATCGGCACGCCCGCCTTCGCGGCGAGAGCGGGATTGACGACCTGCTCCGGATAGAGACGGCCCCAGTGGATGGCGTCGGCGCTCTTCGGGAAGTTGCGCGTGCCCTTGATGTGGACGCGGCGCAGACGGTTGAAGTCCATCGCCTCGATGACGTCGCTCGGATCGATGTGCTGCCAGATGTCATGCGACGGATCGTACGTCTCCCGGAGCGCCGCGGAGGCTTCGTCGTCGAGAATCGCATACATCAGCTTGCGGGCCGCCAGACAGCCCGGCAGATTGTTGTAGGCGTCCGGCGCCGTCGCCGGCTGCCAGCCTTCCATCGGGCAGTTCTCGACGCACACCGTGACGCCCAGGCTTCTCGCGTACCTGAGAATCGGCGTGAACACCTTCTTGAACTTGTCGAGATTCTTCTCGAAGCCGCCGTCCGTGCGGCCCAGCACGTGATCATATCCCACGAACGTGCCGCAGACAACGTCGTTCGCATCGCCGCCGAGAAGCGCCGCAATGCGGATGAGCTTCAGGATGTGGTTCTGGTTGACCCGCTGCAGTTCCGGAGTCTTGGCGCCGATCAGATTGTCATAGGCGCCCACGGAAATGCGCAGTCCTGCGGCGTTGCACTTGGCGACGACCTGCTTGGCCGCGGCCAGATCAAAGGTCTCGTAGTCGAGGTGCGTGGCGATGTGGTCGGCACGGTCCGTGTCGCGGCGGAACACGCAGAGTTCAAGCCCCTGCGCCCCCACGCTCTTCGCGCGCGCCAGCACGTCGTCCAGACTCCTGTCGGCCGCGAAAGCGGACGTCATCAGCCAAATCGGATTGTTCATCGGCTTCGGCGCCTTGGGCCCCGCGCCCGGAAAGTCGACGCCGCGGACCACGCCAGACACGGCGGCGAAAGCCGCGCTCATCTTGAAGAAATCACGTCTGTTCATCTGGAATATCCTCTCTCTGAATGAATGACCGTTTGAATGGCGGAAATCCGGCTACGCCAGCTGGCTCAGGAACCGCAAATCGTTCTCGTACAGCCACCGGATGTCGGGAATGCCGTACTTGATCATCGCGATGCGCTCGACGCCGAAGCCGAACGCGTAGCCGCTCACCGTGTCGGGATCCCAGCCGACGTGCTTGAAAACGCGCGGATCGACCATGCCGGCGCCGGCAATTTCAATCCAGCCGCTCTGCTTGCACACGCCACAGCCCCTGCCCTTGCACACATGGCAGGTGAAATCCACTTCCACGGACGGTTCGGTGAACGGGAAGAAGTGCGGGCGGAAGCGCACGCCGACGCCCGCGCCCATCATCTCGTTCGCGAAATACGCAAGCACGCTCTTGAGGTCCGCGAGCGACACGGGCTTCGTGTCGACGTAGAGCCCTTCAATCTGGTGGAAGTTGGCCGAATGGGTCGCGTCCGTCGTGTCGCGGCGATACGTACGGCCCGGGCAGATCACGCGAACCGGCGGTTTCCCCGCCGCCAGCATCGTGCGGATCTGAACCGGCGACGTCTGCGTGCGCAACAGCAGATCCTCGGGCGACTGCTCGGATCCTTCGCCCCGGAGTTCCGCGCAATCCAGCCAGAACGTATCGGAACGGTCGTTCGTCGGATGGTGACGCGGCGTGTTGAGCGCCGTGAAATTGTTGAAGCGGGTCTCGATGTCCGGACCGTCCGCCACGGTAAACCCCAACTTGCCGAAGATGCGCGCCGAATCGGCAATCACGCGGCTCAACGGATGCTCGACGCCCAGCGACGTCCAACGCCCGGGCAGCGAAACGTCCACGCTCTCGGCAGATCCCGCCTGCTGCGCACCCGCGCCCTTCGCGGCCAATGCGGCCTCCACTTCGGCCTTCCACGCCTGAACGGCCTTGCCAAAAGCGGGACGCTCTTCTTTCGGAACGTCCTTCATGGCCTTGATCAAGGCGGGAATCGATCCATTGCGGCCCACATACTTCACGCGCAGCCGTTCGACGGCGGCGGCATCGGCAGCACTGGCGATCTCCGCCAACGAACCGGCCTTGCTCTTTTCTAGTTCTTCAAGTGTCATGGACAGAAACTTCTTTCGGTATGCCGTTCCATTATACCTAGATTTTGGCCGCATGGCAAGGTCCGACTTTTCGCGGGAAGTTGTCGGGAAGTTGTACAATTAGGCGAGTCAAATCGGACGGGCGGGCCTTCCAGGTGGAGACGGGAAATCCTGAAGAGGACGGAAGGGACGCCCCTGGGGGATCGTCGCGCGCGAAAACGCCACCGGCGCCGCAATCTCCGGCAAGATGGAGGACGCCGCACCAATCCATCGACGGAGAGAGGACAGCGTGAGAGAGTATGCCACACGCCCCTGGAACATTCCCGACTTCCAAACGGCGGCAGACGCGCGCCGCCGGCCGGAACGGACTCGTCCGCGCGGGCCGCCGAAACACGATCCGCCAATTCGCGGAAAGACATGGTCTCGGACCCGGAACATGGCGGCGCGAATGCCGCCGGGGAAACGCCATATCGCCCGAACCGCAGGAGAAAAGGGCGGAAACCCCACCCAGCGACGGCCGCCGCCGGCAACCGTGGCCGGGGAGACGTCGGAGAGGCCGTCCCGCGCAACGGCCACCCCGTCCGCCGGCGAGAACGTGTAGGCCAGCGTCCTTGTCTGCGTCGTCGTCTCGCGGCCCGTCTGCTCGTCGAAGATCGTCCAACTCGCGCCGTCCTTGCAACCAACACCCGAAAAAATCGTCGCCCCGAACATGAACACGAAAACCTACATGAAGGGCAACGAAATCCTGGCACTACTTCATCTCGACCGTAACTTTGAAGAAATTGTAGAGGCCCTCGTCGCCCGACGAAACCGGGAGCCACGATGCATCGTCGAGGCTCGTTTTCCCGTAGACAGTGTATTTTCGCTTGGCCGCCTCCTTGGCCGAAAGCGCCGGCTCGTACGTCACCACCGGCTTGCCGTCCACAATGGAAATGCGGGCCTTGAACACACTGGTTGAGTCGGTCGGATCGAGCCCGGCCACATACGACTGCCAGACGTAGTAGCCGTTCGCGCCACGCTGCGCCGCGCGCGCCTCATAGTTCGATGTCGAATCGCCCGGATAGTAGCCGGCCAGCCAGTTGTAGGGAACGGACACCTCGGTGGTAGTCGTTTCCTCACGGACGGGCGAGCCGCCGCAGAATGAAAGCCGGTCGACCCACGCGCCGGTGTGGCCGGTCGTGTAGTTGTATTTTGCGTGCGTATAGGCAAGGCGCACCGCATGTTCTCCCGCGGGAATGGAAACCGAAACCGCTTCCCAGGAGGTCCCGTAGGCGACGCTCGACGAATCGCCGCAAGTATAAGCGGAAACGCCGTTGATGAACACATTGAAGCTGCCGTACGGGCTCCGCAGCAGAAGCCAGAAGGCGAGCGTCGCCGGCCCGATGACTTTCGTCTCGGTCCAGGTGGTAGTTGTACCCGACACTTCGCAACTGCGCGAGGAGTCCACGCCATCGGAACTGCAATCCGTCACCCGCGTCCATGGATACTTTGCGCTTGTCGTCCAGACATAGTCTTCGGCGTCGAGACCTTCGCCGATTTCGGACGAAACATACGGCGGGGAGCAATTGGCCGCCACCATCTGATACGTCTCGCGCAGCGTACGCGTATTGTCGTTCTTGTCGGCCGTACCGACGGCAACGCCCTGATAGAAATAGTCGGGGGAGGAAAAATACGGAACGGCAGTGTAGTAGTTGCCGTAGCCATCGGCGTTGTAGGCCATGATCGTATAGTAGCCGG
>JBJEWF010000012.1:0-6972 GCA_051884915.1 Kiritimatiellia bacterium | reverse complement strand
TGGCTCTGGTGAATATCTGGGATAATTTATCCCGGATTTTCCGGGATAAGGGTGGTGCGTCCGCCCTCTTGACGGGAAACGGGGCATTTGATATATTAAGCGCAAATTTTCCGGCGAGGTAGGTACTTCGGCGGGTACAAAGGAGAAAAAGAAATGGCTATCAAGGTTGGCATCAACGGCTTCGGCCGCATTGGCCGCATGGTTTTCCGCGCGGCGGTTGAGAACTTCACGGACGTCGAGATCGTCGGCATCAACGACCTCCTCGATCCCGACTATCTCGCTTACATGCTGAAGTACGACTCCGTCCATGGCACGTTCAAGCACGACATCAAGGTCGAAGGCACGACGATGATCGTCGATGGCAAGAAGATCCGTCTGACGGCCGAGAAGGATCCGACCCAGCTCAAGTGGAACGAAGTCGGCGCCGAGATCGTCGTCGAGTCCACGGGTCTCTTCCTCACGGACGAGAAGGCCCGCATGCACATCCAGGCCGGCGCCAAGAAGGTCATCATGTCCGCGCCGTCCAAGGACGCGACCCCGATGTTCGTCTATGGCGTCAACCACACGACGTACGCCGGCCAGGACATCATCTCCAATGCGTCCTGCACGACGAACTGCCTTGCGCCGATCTCCAAGGTCCTCAACGACAACTTCGGCATCAAGCGCGGTCTGATGACGACGATCCACGCCGCGACGGCGACGCAGAAGACGGTCGACGGCCCGTCCAAGAAGGACTGGCGCGGCGGCCGCGGCATCCTTGAGAACATGATTCCGTCCTCCACGGGTGCGGCGAAGGCCGTCGGCAAGGTTCTCCCGGCCCTCAACGGCAAGCTCACGGGCATGTCCGTCCGCGTTCCGACGTCCGACGTCTCGTTCGTCGACCTCACGGCCGAACTTGAGAAGCCGGCTTCCTACGAGGAAATCTGCGCCGCGATGAAGAAGGCGTCCGAGACGCCGGTCGCCGAAGGCGGTCTGGAAGGCGTGCTCGGCTATACCGACGAGGCCGTCGTCTCCACGGACTTCCGCAACGAGGCCAAGACCTCCGTGTTCGACGTCAAGGCCGGCATCCAGCTCGACCCGACGTTCGTCAAGGTCTGCGCGTGGTACGACAACGAGTGGGGCTATTCCAACAAGGTCGTCGAGATGGCGCGCGTCATCTCGAAGTAACCGGACGATCCAGTTGGATTCTGAGAAGGGCACGGCGACCGCCGTGCCTTTCTTTTCGTTTGACCGTCCGGCGGGGAATGGGATATACTGTCTTGACCATTGGCACCGGTCTGCCGTGGAGCCGGGACGGGATGGCGGCGGATTGCAAAGGAGACGAGATGAAGACGGTTTTGGTTACAGGCGGCAGCGGATTTCTGGGAATCAATCTGATCCGCAGCCTGCGGACGAAGGGCGTGGAGAAGATCCGCGTGCTGGACATCGAGGAGTTCGCGTATCCGGAGCGGTCCGAGCCCTGGCTGGAATTCACCAGGGGCGACGTGCGCGATGCCGCCGCCGTCGAACGCTGCGTGGAGGGATGCGACGCCGTCGTCAATACGGCGGCGGCGCTTCCGCTCTACCCGCCGGAGGACATTCGCACGACGGAAGTCGACGGCGTGCGCAACGTGATCGCCGCCTGCCGCATGTTCGCCGTGCCGCGCATGATCCAGATCTCGTCGACCGCCGTCTATGGCGTTCCGAAGCGCCATCCGATCTACGAGACGGACGAAATGGTCGGCGTGGGCCCCTACGGCCGCGCGAAGATCGAAGCGGAAGGCCTCTGCCGCGCGGCGCGGGAGGAGGGGTTCTGCGTGCCGGTCATCCGCCCGAAATCCTTCGTCGGCCCGGAGCGTCTGGGCGTGTTCGCGCTGTTCTACGACTGGGCCTATACGGGACACGGCTTTCCGATGATCGGCAGCGGCGACAACCGCTATCAGCTGCTGGATGTCGAGGACCTCTGCGAGGCCATCTGGCTGGCGATGACGCGCGACCGGGATGTCGTCAACACGGAGTTCAACGTCGGCGCGAAGGAATTCACGACGATGAAGGAGGACTACCAGGCGGTGCTGGACCGTGCGGGGCACGGCAAGAAGATTCGCGGCATGCCGGTGGCGCCGCTGATCTTCATTCTGCGCATCCTGGAGAGGCTGCACCTGTCGCCGCTCTATCCGTGGGTCTACGAGACGGCGTCGACCGACAGTTTCGTCTCGATCGAAAAGGCCGAAAAGCTGCTGGGCTATGCGCCGAAGCATTCGAACAAGGACGCGCTGGTCCGCAATTACGACTGGTACGTGGCGAACCTCGGCTCCTTCAAGGGCAAAACGGGCGTTTCGCACCGCGTGCCGTGGAAGCAGGGACTGCTCGCCTGCGCCAAGTGGTTTTTCTGATGGCGGAGCCGGAAGCGTCCGGCCGGCGGAACGGCGATTTCACACGAATGGACACGGCATGAACGAAAGAAAAGCGAAAATCGGGCACGGGCGGCCGCCGCAGAAGGCGGGAACGCTGACGGGCGAACTGCACATGGCGCGAAACGGCGCCGGATTCCTGCTGGAACCGGATACCGACAAGGCCGTCTGGATCGAGACGCCCGACCTGGGAACGGCGTTGCCGGGCGATACGGTGACGATTCGGCTGAAGCGGACGCCTCCGCGCGCCGGCGAGGGGGCATGCGGCCTCGGGGGATGTGTCCTGCGTATCGACAGGCGGGCGGAACGGTCGATTGTCGGCACGGTCGTCGGGGCCGGTCGGTTCGTTCGCGTGCGGCCGCTGAATCCCGTCTACCGCCAGGAGTTCGTCGTGCCCGGCACGAAGGGGGCGAAACTGGGCGAACGCGTGGTGATGCGGTTCGTCCGCTGGGACAATCCGCGTCTCGCGCCGCAAGGCGAGATTTCCGACGTGATCGGCCCGGCGGACAATCCGTCGCTGGACACGCTGTCGATTCTGAAGCAATACGATCTGCCGGAAGCGTTTCCCCCGCCCGTCCTGTCCGCGGCCGAAGAAGTTTCCGCGCGTCTGGCCAATCCGGGCAAGCGGCTGGATCTGCGCAGGAAGTACATCTTCACCTGCGACCCGGCGACGGCGCGCGATTTCGACGACGCGCTTTCGCTGGAAGTCGACAAGGCGGGCCGTCGCGTCCTCGGCGTGCACATCGCCGACGTGTCGCATTTCGTGACGCCCGGATCCGTGCTGGACAAGGAGGCCTACAAGCGCTCGACGAGCGTCTATCTCGTCGACAAGGTCGTGCCGATGCTGCCGGAACAGCTGTCGAATGGCGTCTGCTCGCTCGTGCCCGGCGAGGACCGTCTGGCGTTCTCCGTCTTCCTGACGTTTGACGCGAAGGGAATCTGCGTCGCGCGGTCCTTCGCGAAGTCCATCATCCGCAGCAAGGCGCGCTTCACCTACGAGCAGGTCCTGGCCGAACTCCGGGGCGAGACGAACGCGCTGAAACCCCGGGAGCGCAAGGTGCTCTTTGGCGTCCACGAGCTGGCCCAGCAGATGCGGGCGGCCCGGTTCGCCGCCGGCGCGTTGGACATGGACGTGCCGGAGGCCGAGATCAAGCTGGACGCCCAGGGCATGATGACGGGAATCGAGGTGCGTCCGTACGACGAATCGCATCAGATGGTCGAGGAATGCATGGTCGCGGCCAACGAGGCCGTGGCGCGGGAACTCTGGCCGAAGGGCGTGAAGATCCTCGCCCGTCTCCACGGCGTTCCGGACGCGGAGAAACTGGAGGAACTGCGCGGCAATCTCGCGAAGCTGGGCGTTTCCTGCGGCGATTTGTCGAATCGGAAAAATCTCGGCCGCTTCTTGAAGAAGATCAAGGGTTCGCCGCTCGAAAGCGTGCTTTCGGTGATGGTCCTGCGCGCGATGAAGCGGGCCGTCTATTCGGCCAGGGAAATCGGCCATTACGGACTCGCCAAGGATTACTACGCGCACTTCACCAGCCCCATCCGCCGCTACCCCGACCTGGTCCTGCATCGCCAGCTGGCCGCCTGGATCGCCGGCAAGGGCGGCCGCCTCGATCCCGCCTGGCTGAACCGGGCGGCGCTGAATGCCACGGAATGCGAACAGGTGGCGGACGAAGCCGAGCGCGCCTTGACGGAAATCAAGAAATACCGCTATCTGCAGGCCGTCCTGAACGGTTCGATGAAGGGGGTGGAGAATTGCTTTGAGGCGGTCGTCGGCAAAGTGGCGCATTACGGGCTTTTTGTCGATCTTCCGTCCTTGGCCATTGGCGGCATGGTCCACGTATCCCGGCTGTCGGACGCATACGTGCGCTGGGACGAATTCAGCGAAACGCTTTCCGGCGGCGGAACGACCTGGCGGGTCGGCATGAAGATGAACGTCCGCGTGGCGGAAATCGACTTCGATCAGCGGAAGATCGATTTCGTTCCCGTCCGCCCGAAGAACGGACGCGACACGCCCAAGACCCGTACCGCGAAGCCGAAAAGATCCCGTCCGCCGCGTCCGGCGACGGGGGTCATCCCTCCCGGGAATCCGCCGGAAGGTCCAGGCGCTGACGCGTCTCCAGGGGGCGTTTGACCGTGGCGAAGCTGCAAACGGGACGGCCCGACGCGAGCAGCGTCGCCATCCCGTTCGCGATGGCGATTTCATCCCCGCCCAGAACATTCGCGGCGAGATAGCATTTTTCGAGGCCGTCGCCGCGGCCGAAATTCCAGACTTCGTCGGGCTGGGCGAGGCGTCCCGGCCCATCGTAGATCGACTCGTTGGGCAGTGCGGCGATGCGGGCGACGGCCTCCTCGGCGGGGAGGGGACCCAGCGCCGCTTTCGAGACGGGCGACCGTTCGCGGGCCGCCTGGGCGAATGGCGCGGATTCGGTCGCCGAGAGATCGTGGGCGGCGTAGGGCGCGAGCGCCGCGGCCCGGTTGGACGCGCGCAGCGCCGCAAGCCGGTCGGCGACTTCGGCGTAGGACATTTCCGGCGTCAGCGCGAGCGGTTCTCCGGCGTCCCGGAACGCGACCCTGCCGGCGTCGGGAAGCCGCGGGACGACGAGGCGGCGGTCGGCGGCATCCGCGGGCGGGACGAGGAATTCCCGCAGCTTTGCCGAGAACGTTTCGTAGGCCGCGGGCGAAATCGTCGCGTCCGGATAGAGCAGGTGGATGTAGCCGCTGGCGTGCGAGACGATGGTCACGCGCTCGTGCTCCAGCGCCCGGCGGGCCTGCCGGGAGATGACGGTCCCATTGGCCCACATGGCCTTGGTGACGAGGCGGCGGTTGTTGGTGAGAATGCCCGTGTCGACATCCAGGAAGTTCTGCGAATGGAGCGGCGTCGCCATGAGATAGATGCGCTCAAGGGGCAGACCGCCCACGACGAAAGCCGCGGCGGCATAAAGCCCCGCCAGCGACACGCATTCGCCCGCGCCAACGGCGTGGCCCTCCTTGTGGCGGAACGCGTCCATCGCCTCGATCGTTTCCGTCTTCCAGTAGGGGATCGTGTCGGACGAGTATTTGTCGAGGCCGAAATGGCGGCGGATGTCGATGTCGTAGTAGTAGACGTCGCCCTGATAGCCGAAGAGCGCGTTTGAACGGGCGATTTCGTCCGGCGAAAGGAAAGCCGCGAAACGCTTCAATTCCGTCTGCTGGGTCGTGAGGCCCCAGGTGTCCAGATCGAGATTGAAGGTGTAGTTGTCCATGATGTGCTGGCGGAGGCGCTGCAGCCGCTTTTTCGGCCGCATGTCGCGGATGCCGGCGAACCGGTCCAGTTCCCGCCAGGCCCAGAGGCGGGGGGACAGGATGTTCGCCAGGACGAGGGCGTACATCAACTCGGGGAAAATGAAGATCTCCATGTCCGACAGCGTACAGGCCGCGGATTTTTCCACCAGCGAAATGGGACTGAAAAGGGGCGTTGCCATGGGGACAGATTATACCACACTGCGGATTGCCGCACTGCGGATTTTTGCACTGCCGGACATGGCGGCCACGTCGTCCGATGCCATAAAACATTCCGAATCGGATGATTTTGCGCTTAAGGCAAAAGTCGAGAAATGATACAATACGGCTTGAAACATTTGGAGTTTCTGGTGGCCAGAATTTGTCTTTTCTTCGCATTGGCCCTGTGCCTCTGTCCCGTCCTGTCCGCGAAGGAAATCGCGGTCGGGCCGCAGGGCGTTTCGCCGTTTCTCGATACGGAGGTCTCGACGAACGTTTCCTTCAACGTGAGCCGGAATGACGAGAAGGCGTTTGATGTCCGCATCGAGCTGGCATCGTCCGTATCGAACTGCGTGCAGATCGCCTTCGGACGCGATGCGGACGGCGACGGCGACCTCGCGCCCGAGGAGACGGGGCTTGTCCTGGGCTGGCGCGCGGGACGCTACTTCGTCGAGGACGTCGCGGGCGAGGCGCGACATTTCGAGCCGGAGGACGTTTCGGATGGCGGTTCGCGGTTCCTTCATCTGAACGTCGCGACGGATGCGGCCTTCGTCCCGAAGCGGGCTTCGTTCGGGAGCGGAGCGGGCGCGTGCTTCGCGGAAATCGCCGCCGCGAGCCCGCCGTGGCTCTTCAGCGCGGAATGGAACCTCCTCAAGGTCACGCGGCGCGGTGCGGCCCCGGCGGGCGAACTGTGCCGGATCCGCAACGACTGCCGTTTCTTCCGGGTCGTCTTCAGGTAGGAGGCGTTTAATGGATGTCTCCACGATCAGGGAAGTCTTCGACCGCATCGTCCTCTGGGGATGCGCCGGTGCGTTCATGGCGCTGGGGCTTGGCTGCGCGGGCGTGTGGTTGTCGCGGATGCCGCTCCGCGTGCGCAAGGCAGCGAAGCGGTTCGGATGGCCGACGGTCTTTGCCCTCGGCTCGATGATGGCCTTCGCGACCATCGAAGGCACGCCTGCGAACGAGGACAAGCGGCGCTGGCAGCAACAGCAGCAGGAGGAAGACGACGAGAACAACGCCCTCGGGATGATGTACTTCGGGGGCGTGGCTCCAGACGGTCTCGCCTCCTCGGGGTTGTTGTCCGACGGTCTGATGTCCA
>JBJEWF010000011.1:0-7202 GCA_051884915.1 Kiritimatiellia bacterium | reverse complement strand
GTACGATAGTGGCAGCGTATCAACAGAAACTCATCCCAGACTTTGCCACATTACCCAAAACAAACGCCTCGGATCCATAGGCCGGATAGCCGCCCATGCTAGCCCAGGTCGACGGTGCGCCGACACGGCCGAGAATCGTGCCGCCGTCCACATACGTCTTGCCGTCCGCCGTGCCGAAAGCATTCGCCGTCGTCGCGTCCCAGAAACCGTCGAGAATCCGGATGTCGCCCGCGAAGTCCGCCATCTCGTCGCCGGCGACCAGCGTGCCACGCCCTCTCTTGACGAGCGCTTTCGTCCCGATTCCGGCGAGTTCTTCCGCCGTCATCGTCCTCGTTTCGCCCTCCGCGACCTCCACGTAGTACGATTCGGAATCCTCGGAGTCCTCGGCCCGCACCCATCCAAGCGCGGAACAGACAACCAAACCAGCAATCAGACACCGCATGCCACTTCTCTCCTTGCCACCACGCAGACCGGGACGGCCCATCCACCACGCTGATGGGCGAATTTTACCAAAGCATTCAGATTTCCGTCAATTGAGAATGCGATACAATCAAGCCCCCCCCCCCTGTTTTTCACTTTACGGCTTGCCCCTCCCCATGAACGGCGAGACCCTCGCCCGAACGAATCCTCGAGCCGCTCGCCGCTGCGCGGTCGGCGGCCAAACGATCCTGCGGGCGCGCGGTTTCGCCCGCATGGGGCTTTCAGGCGCATGAGGTCGGCGTCACGGGCGAGACGAACGAGGAGGGCGTGCGTTTCGTGTGGGTCGGGACGCAGCAGGTCGCGCAGAACGCGCGGCTCGCCGACTGCCTGAAGGCGAACGCCGATCCCGTGGGCTTCTTAGCGGTGACGCGGCAGGGCGGCCGTTCCGCCGCGCCCGACGGGGCGAATGCGGCGCTCTATCAGCGGCGGGGCGTCCCGCCGCCGCCGAAATCCCCGTGGCGGCAGCCCGACCCGACGGCGCTGGCGCTGGGAATCCTGTCCGTGCTGGGCACGGTCGCCGTCGGCTGGATCGGTCTCCGGGGGGCGTCGCGGGCATGGGAGCGCCCGCCGAGACGGTCAGGGGAAGACCAAGGGTCAGCTAAAAGCCAGGGCAATTGAGAACTGTCGGTGCTGCCAGCTCATCAGCCGATTGGCGCACCAGGCTTTCTTCCTCGATCAACAGACGTCTCGAAGGGCTTGATCGAGCGAATGGATCCAGCCCCTCCCCAATCCCCGCAGCGGCAATACAAATTGTCCTGAGCTACTGTATCAATCTACTGTATCAATAATCTCTGACCCTTGTTCGTCCAACGCCGTCCGGGCGGCGGCCCCGCGTCTCACGGGAAGTCGTGGCGGATTTCGATCGGCTCGCGCGGCCGTGTGCGGATCGTCTCCGGCGCCAGGCCCTCGGCGTAGATCTCGGCGGCCGTATCCGCCGCGCCCGCCCGCTCGTCGGCGCAAAACGAACCCAGGTAGGGCACGTTGAACAGATAGATGCCCGTCGCCCCCTCGGCGTAGAACCTCTCGGCCACCCACCGGATGTTGGCCGCGGTCATCGCCGTCGTCTTCCCCGCCTTCGCGTGGACGTGGTCAATGCCCGGAATCACCTTCACGGCGGGATTCGCCGCCCGGATGCGGTCGATCCACTTGGCGACGGCGATCCCCGCGTCCGCGAGGTAGAAACTGTGCGGCACGACCAGATCGACCAATCCCTCCTTCGCCCAGGCCTCCACCGCCAGTCCCTGGCGCGTCAGCGCCAGATCGGGGTCCCGGCAGACCCGGACGCCGAGCCGGATGCGCCGCCCGCGCGCGTCCCCCACGCCATCCAGAAAGCGGCGCACGCCGCGCGTGAATTCGGTAAGATGGTGCGCATCCTCGCGCACGCGGTCCGGCCGGAGATGGTGCCCGAAGCGCATCCAGTCGAGTTCAATGCCGTCGACGTCGTACCGTTCGGCCAGCTCCCGGATGTGGGCCATCGTGTAGTCGCGGACGTCCTTCTGGGCGAAGTCGAGCGAACAGTCGGCCCAGCCCCGTCCGTCCGGCCGGATCCAGAGATCCGCGCGCGTCCGGCAGAACGTCGTGTTGCGGAAGTAGTTCGGCAC
Source organism: Kiritimatiellia bacterium (assembly GCA_051884915.1). GTDB lineage: Bacteria > Verrucomicrobiota > Kiritimatiellia > RFP12 > UBA1067 > RUG572. The sequence continues at coordinate 5,121 of JBJEWF010000011.1, read as the reverse complement.
CGTCTTCATGTGGTGCGTGTCGTTCATCCGCACCGTGATCCACGGCGACACGCCCCGCGCGCGGCAGCGCTTCGTCCAGACCGCGTAGGGGTCGATCCCCCGGTCGTGGAGAATCTTCGCGTTGACGCACCAGCGGTTCGAGACGGCGCCCCGCTCTTCCGGCTCGTCCAGGCCCTTCCAGATTGGCTCCCATGTCTTCGAGTCGAAGCTCGCGCGCTGACCCGACGGGCACATGAAGAAATGCGTCACCGGCCCCCGGCAGACGTCGTCGACGTAGGCCGCGAGATCCGCCTCGTTCATCCGCGCCGACGGACCCTTGAAGTAGTGGTCGTTGTCCTCGTTGACGATCAGCCAGGGACGCGCGCCGGCGTCGCGGGCTTCCGCCGCCCGGACGACGCCTGCCGCCCCCAGCAGAAGCAGCCCGCCGACCCCCAGAAACCTCCTCAGACGATCCATTTCCATGCCCGGGCTACCGCCTGACGGACATGGCGAGGGCGAACTCGCCGCCGCGCACCACCCGAACACGCGTCCCAACATGGCCATCGACTCTTTTTTCTCGTTCTCGTGTTCTCGCCAGTTCTCGCCGACGCGATCACCGCAGAATGAAGTACAAGCCCGTGGGCCGGAACCTGGGCGCGCGGTACTCGCAGCAGCCGATGTCGACCCCCTTCACGAAACGGGGCGAACCCAGCAGGTCGTACCGCCCGATGCCCTCGACCGCCGACGTCTCGTACCCCCTGTCCACGAGCGGGGAAGCCGCCGTCAGCGCATAGTCGCCCTTCGCCGCATCGGCGAAGCCCGGCGCGTCCGTCGCGACGCACGTCTCGTTCAGCGCCACGGGGGCCGCGCAGTTCACGAAGCACGCCGCGGCCTCCTCCGCCGTCATCGTGTTGGCGACGTTGTTCTGGTAATTCGCCTGGATCTCGTAGACGATCTGCCGGTCCGTCGCCGGCGTCGCGCGCATCGTGTTGTCGAAGAACGCGCAGTTGACGATCCGCGGGAACGTGCCGAGGTTGTTTCCCTTCGAGAGCATCAGCGCGCCCGAAAGGTTGGATGCGTTCCCGGCGACCGTGCAGTTGACGAGTGTCGCGTTCCCGTAGAGGCCGACCGGCGCCGACCCGGACCGGCTCGTCGACGTGCAGGCCGTGATCAGGCAGTTCTCGACGGCCGGCGCACACGCCGCCGTGCGCTGGAAAACGAGCAGACTGCCGCCGCAGTTGACCCAGATGTTCGTCGTGTCGGTCGAGTTCTCGCCCCCGGTCAGCACGCAGTTCCGCATGCGCCCGTTGAAGAGCGCCACGTTGCCGCCGCCCGCCGGCCAGCCGGCGCTTGTCGAACCGTCCCGGATCACGCAATTCTCGATCGTGCCGCCCTCTTCGTTGACGAACACGTTGCCGCCGTTGCCGGTGATCGTGCTGTTGCAGGCCTGGTAGCCGCCCTCGATCGTGAGGAACCGGAGCGCCGCGTCGGCATGGCCGAGCAGGAAGATGCGCATGCGGTTTCCGCTCTGGCGCGTCACCGTCACCCGCGACGGATCGTCCGTGAGGCCGATCACCTGGATCGCCGACGCAATCTCGACGCCGTTCGTGAGCGGCAGGCCCGTCTCGGCGTTCTCACCGTAGACCTCCGCATATCTGCCGGGACGCACGTAGACGCGGCCGCCGGCCGCACCCAGCGCATCGACCGCCGCCCGGACGCTCGTGTATTCGCCCTCCGCCGCCTCGGGCGAGACGAAGACCATATTGGCGCCCGAGACGAGCTGCTCGCCGAACGTGGTCTTGTAGTCCTCGCCGTTCTCGTCGACGACGGTCGCCGTGGCGAAGTAGTAGCCGTCGCCGGTCTCGCGCCAGACGCCGCTGAACACGCCGGAGGCGTTGCCGAGGAACTTCTGGTCCACGAGCACGCCGTCGCGGTAGATGTCGATGCGCACCTCCCGGCGGGAACGCCCCGCCGGCATCGCGTAGGCGATTTCAACACCGTCCGCGACCGCCTTCACGTAGCGGTCGGCCGGCACGCGCAGCTCGAGCGACAGCCCGTCCGCGGCGAGGGAGAGTTCCGCCCCGGCCGCCCGAAGCTCGTCCGAAAGGGCCGGCGTGCCCGCGAAGGCCGCGGCCGTGGCGATCGTCAACCCCGCATCGAGCTGCGTCAGCGCGGCGGGCGAGAGCCGGCTCCACGGCGTCTTGAGACCGATGACCGCGCCCGCGTCGCACACGAGCGTCCCGGCGACCGCCAGCGGACGCCCCGCGGCAATGCCCGCGTCGTCCAGCAGCCAGGACGACCGGACGGTGAACGTGCCCACGTTCGAGATCGTCGGGAAGCCCTCCAGCGCCGTCACCGCGTAGTCGTACCCGCCCACGTCGAACACCGTCCCCGGGGCGAACGCCATCGTGTCGATGTCCGCAAGCCAGAACGGATCCGTCAGCTCCTCGGTCGTCGCCGCGTCGACCGTGAAGAGCGACCCGTCGCCCGGATCGAGGAACTGCGCGTAATTCGCCGCCGTCGTCTCGCCGCGCCCCTCGAAGTCGACCGGCAGCGAATCGTAGAGGCTGCCGAGACCGTTGACCCACTTGATGAACAGCGGGCCGGAACTCGTCTGCGAGGAGGTGGTGATGATCTCGATCCGGTGCGGACCCGGCGTCAGCGTGACCGTCTGGAGGTTGTCCCACGACGTCCGCTGCGCCGAGAAGATCTGCACACCGTCGATCCAGAGCCAGATGCAGTCATTGTGATTGGGCTTGAACGTCCAGCGCGCGTCCGCGTCCGTACGGTTCCAGACGTACCCGCGCGCGAACGTCGTCCGCGGTCCCAGGACGTTCGTCCCGTCCCAGCGGCTGTTGATCTCGAGCCCCTTGGGATAGTACGTGTCGTAGACGCACCCGTCCTCGTCCGGCGACGTGAACGACCAGATGACCTCGTTCGTGATCGACCCCATCAGGCCGGGTTTGCCGACGACCGGCAGGTAGTCCGCCCGCGTCGGGAAGCGCACCGTGCCGGACGCAACCTCGAGACGCCCGGTCACGGACACGCCGCCGGAGAGGAGCAGCTCGCCGGCGCCCTCCTTCCGCACGAGCGCGAGCTTCGCGCGGTCGCCTGCGGGGTTTCCGCCCGTCAGACGGCACTGGTCGTCGCCCGTGAAGCAGATCGAGCCGCGGAGGGTCTGCGCGGCGCCGACGGTCAGGTCGAGGTCCGCGTTCACGAACGTCGTCTGCGCCGCGGAATAGACGGCGCCCGCCTTCAGCCCGATGCCGGCGCGGTACGCGGCGCTCGCGAATTCGTTGGAGCGCACCACGGTCACCGTGCCCGCGTAGTCGTTCGCCGTCGTGTGGTAGTTGACCCAGCCGCCGATGTCGGTCGTGCCGCTACCCGTGAGGGTGCCCTTGACGTTGGCGATCGAGGGTATGCCGTCCCGGACGTCGGTCGCCAGCCGGACCGCGCCCGAGAACGTCAGCGGCCCCTTCAGCGTGCCGTACTCGGAATTGGTGGGGTTGGCGATTCCACGCGCCGAATAGCTGGCCTTCGGCCCCAGCTGGAGCGGCCAGGCGGACGTGAGGCCGTACGTCGGCACGCAGACCACCCAGGACGACGAATCGGAGGCGATCGTCACCGTACCGTCCGTCGCCGTGCCGCGGAACGTGCTCATCGTTTCGGAACGCAGCAGCCCGCCGACGAATTCAAAGGCCGCCGGCGTCGCGGCGCTGTTCGTGATCGTGTTGCCGGACAGGCCCCAGCGCTGCCACGTCGTCGCCTGGCGCCCCTTGAGCGTGTGCCCCGCCAGATCGATGTAGTCGATGAAATTGAGTTCGCCGTCGGCCGTGTAGTAGGAGTCGCCTTCCAGGATGAAACGGCACTTGCTGCACGAATTCCAGCTGCAGCCTCCCGCGATCGCGCCCATGTTGTTGTAGCCGTTGCCGGAGGTGTAGATCGTCTTCCCGGTGAGGGCGCGCGGGTTCGTGACGTCGGCGAACCCCCTGATCTCCAGCGTCGCGCCCTCGCAGACGCGGATCCAGCCGTTGCTGTCCGCCCCGCAGTCGTATTGATGAGCCAGGCGGTAGACGCCGCTTTCGACCGTGAGATTGCCCTTGAAATCAGGGATCGGCGCGCCGATGACCGTGCCCGACCCGCGCTTGACGAGGTTCGCGCACGTCGTTCCGTTGATGCGCGCCGCGTCGGCATCGGTCAGCTCGTAGGTTCCCAGCACCGTCAGCACGAGCGCATCCGCCTCCGCATCTTCCGTCCAGGTGGCCGTGGCCTCCACCACGGGCGTGAACGCGAAGGAGCTCCCGGACGAGAAATAACGGCCTTCGCCCGCGGCCGCGCCGTTCCCCGTCGTTTCGTAGAGGCCGAACTCCGTCGACTGGCCCGCGTTCGCCGCGCACTGGACGGGCACGAATTCGCGTTCGAGGGTGCCGTCGGCCGCGTAGATCCTGACGCCGTGAAGCGTCATGACCGCGAAGTTGCCCCAGCTGCTGCCGTTCATGTGCGACGCGAAGAAGGCGAGCTTCGCCTCCGGCGTGAAGTCACCGGACGCCATCGTCTTGCCGACGTCCACCCCGTCGATGGCGAAGGTCAACGCCCCGTAGTCCGCCTTCAGCGTCGCCTTCGTGCCCACTGCGGGGCCCTTTTCCGCGTAGACGCTTGTACTGCTGTTTCGGTCGAGCCGGAAATAGTTGCTGGCCGCCCAGCAGAAAAGCGTCAGCGTTTTCGCGTTCGTCCCCGTGCGCGAACACCAGATGCCCTGCGTGCTGTACGCGCTCAACGTCACGTCGGCCTCGATCTTGACGTTGCAGCTCGACGGCACGTAGTCCGTGAGGATATATTGCTTGCCGGCGCTCGTCGACTGGATGCCGTCGAGCGCCGTATAGCCCTCGGGCAGATCCGCCCGTGCGGTCAGCACCAGAAGACCAACACACAATGCCAGATTCCGCATCAACATCTTCATTCTCGTCTCCTTTACGCAAAAAGAAAGAAAACCGGACACGACCCCGCCCATCCCTTCCGAAGCAAACACCCCCCCCCCATGACACGTCCATTCTACCACAGCCCGAGGATTCCTGTCAATTTGGAGATTCCCCAATTTTTTCTTGGCTGGCGAAGGGTTGCGGAGGCCTGCGCGGTTTTTCG
>JBJEWF010000010.1:0-30537 GCA_051884915.1 Kiritimatiellia bacterium | reverse complement strand
GGATTGCGCTTTGGCTTGGAGGAAGAAATATATTTGAGCCGCAAAGAACGCAAAGAACGCAAAGGATGCGAAAACGCAAAGATGCAAAGAATGTGAAGGACGCAATTTCGCTTCTGTGAAGACATGAGCTTACACCACCACCTCTTTGCGTTCTTTGCGTTCTTTGCGGCTAAAAAAACACCCTGATGAAACGGGAAGCGCGTCCACACCTCTTTGCGTCCTTTGCGTTCTTTGCGGCTAAAAAAACATCCATCCGCCCACTGCCCACTGCCCATTGACCACTGACCACTCTCCGAATGCGCCGGGCGGAAACGGTCCCAGGCCCGCGCACGAACCGGCGATAAATGCTATACTGCCTCCCGGAGAGCCGGAACGGGCCGCCGCGGGCGGCGGCGCGCGGCGGCCGCAAACGGAGAAAGGAAGTCGAATACCATGAAATCGGGTTATGTGCTGGCGGGCGCCTGCGCCGTGGCGCTGGGCTGCCAGGTTCTTCGGGGCGTCGAGCCCTCGGTCGTCGAAGAGGGCTTCACGTCCCTGTTCAACGGCAAGGACCTGACGGGCTGGGTGGGCGCGACGGACGCCTACGGCGTCGAGACGATCAAAGTCGAGATGTGCGGGACGAAAGAGGTCAAGGAGATGGCCGTGCTCGCCTGCCAGCCGGGGAAGGGCGGCGGCAAGGGCGGCGGCAACCTCTGCACCGAAAAGGAATACGAGAACTTCATCCTCCGCTTCGAGTTCTGCCTGCCCGAAAACGGCAACAACGGCCTGGGCCTGCGCATGACGGACGTCAACCGGGACGCCGCCTACAACGCCATGTGCGAACTGCAGCTGCTGGACGACGGCGGCAGCCAGTACTACGACGCCGCCGCGAAGCGGGACAAGCTGAAGCCCTACCAGTACACGGGGTCCGTCTACGGCATCGTGCCGGCCCGCCGCGACAACGTCGACCGGCAGATCTGGGGCAAGGAGAAGAACTTCACCGGCGGCGGCAGCTACGTCCGCAAGCCCGGCATGTGGAACTTCGAGGAAGTCCGCGTGATCGGCAGCCGCGTCCAGGTGATCCTGAACGGCCATCTGGTGACGGACGCCGACCTCTCCCGGTTCAGGGGCGACGGCGACACGCCGGACGGCCGGAAGCATCCGGGCCTCCACAACCGGAAAGGCCGCATCGGCTGGCTCGGGCACGGCCACCACGTGATGTGGCGCAACATCCGCATCAAGGAGGTCCCCGCCGGCCACGTGGTCGGTTCGGACACCGCCCGGCCCTGTCCGGACGGCTTCGTGCAGCTGTTCGACGGCAGGACGCTCGCGAACTGGAAGGGCGTGACGACGGCCGAGAAGTTCGACAACCCGAAGGTCCGCCAGGCCGCGACGCCCGAGAAGCGCGCGGCAATGCAGAAGCTCGCCGACAAGGGCATGGTCGCGCACTGGTTCGTCCGCGACGGCGCGCTCTTCTTCGACGGCTTCCGCGGCGGCTACTCCCTCGCCACGGCCAGGGACTACGGGGATTTCGAGCTGTGGGTCGACTGGCGCACGCTTTCGATCCAGGGCGATTCCGGCCTCTATCTCCGCGGCACGCCGCAGGTTCAGATCTGGGACGCGCACAACCAGTGGGGCATCGGCTCGGGCGGCCTCTACAACAACCGGCAGAACCCCTCGAAGGCGCTTTGCGTCGCCGACCGCCAGGTGGGCGACTGGAACACCTTCCACGTCGTCATGCGCGGCGAGAAGGTCACGGTCGAGCTGAACGGCGTCATGGTGGTCGACAACGTGACGCTGGAGAACTACTGGGACCGCGGCCAGCCGATCTTCCCGGTCGAGCAGATCGAACTCCAGTGCCACGGCGATCCGCTGGAATTCAAGAACGTCTTCATCCGCGAGCTGTGACCGGCGGGGACACGCGCGCTGCGGAACGCCGCCCGTGCGGGCGGCGTTTTGTGCTATACTAGCCGCATGAACGCAAGACATTTCTTCTGTGCCGTCGCGGGGCTGTCGGTCGCGTGGCTGGGCGCCGCCTCGCCGCTGGGCGCCGCCTCGCCGCTGGACGCCTCCTTCCGGGACCTGCCGGAGGGGATGGATCCCGGCACGGTCGCCCGCCGGATCACCGACCAGTTCCTGTCCTCCCGCCCCGAGAACTACCGCCCCCGGGGCTATCACGGCAACGAGGGCTACGGCTGGAACCGGGCCGTGCAGTATTCCGTCGTTTCGCTCTGGGCGAACGCGCTCGCGTGCGCGCGCCTGGACGGCGACAAGGCGCGCGAGGCGAAACTGGTCCGCCTGTTCGAGGACTTCCTGCCGGGCCGGCCGAAGCACCGCTGCTGTTCGCGCCCGTACCACGTGGACGACGCGGTGTTCGGCGCGCTGCCATACGAGATCTACCTGGGCAACGGGGACCCGCGCTGCCTGGAAATGGGCAATTTCTACGCGGACACGCAGTGGACGCCCCCGTGCGAAGGCACGCTGAAGGAGCGCCACATGTCCCCGAAGGAGGTCCAGGACGCCTTCTGGGCCAAGGGCTACACGCCGCAGACGCGCCTCTGGATCGACGACATGTACATGATCACGTTCCTCCAGAGCCAGGCGTACCGCGCGACGGGCGCGCGCGCGTACATCGACCGGGCCGCGCGGGAGATGTGCCTCTACCTCGACGAGCTCCAGCTGAAGGACGGCCGGGCCCGGGGCCTCTTCTACCACGCGCCCGACGTGAAATACGTCTGGGGCCGCGGCGACGGCTGGATGGCGGCGGGCATGGCGCTCGTGCTGGACCGCCTGCCGGCGGACAGCGCCTGCCGGCCGCGCATCCTGGCGGGCTACCGCGCCATGATGGCCGCGCTCCTGGCGTTCCAGCGGCCGGACGGCCTGTGGAGCCAGCTGGTGGACATGCCGGAGGATCCCCGCAACTGGGGCGAAAGCTCGTGCACGGCGATGTTCGCCTATTCGTTCATGGTGGGCGTGGCGCGCGGCTGGCTGGACGCGGCGCAGTACGGCCCGGCGGCCCGCAAGGCGTGGCTGGCGCTCTGCGGCCGGCTCGACGCGTTCGCGAACGTCTCGGACGTGTGCGTGGGCACGGGCAAGAAGGACGATCTGCAGTACTACTTCGACCGGCCGCGCGTGAACGGCGATCCCCACGGCCAGGCGCCGATGCTCTGGATGGCCTCGGTGCTGCTGGAGACGGGTGCCGGCCGGCCGACCGGCCTGCGCACGCCGGCCACCTCCCGGCTCTTCGAGACGCGCGTCGATCCCGTCTCGGGCGTCGTGTCCCATGCGCTCTCGGGCGGCGTGGCGACGAACGTCCAGTCCCTCTACTTCACGGCGAAGTCGATGACGGCGGACGGGCGCTTCCTGCTGGTCGACATCTCGAAGAACGAGCGGCTCCACGCCCGCGACGCGCAGGGGCGGACGCGGGTCCCGCCGAACCGCAAGCACAAGGCGCTGGTCGACCTGCTGAAGGACGAGCTGATCGACCTGCCGGACGTCAACGGCCAGATCCCCTTCGTCGAGGCGAAGGAGGACTACATGGTCTTCTTCCGCGACCGGGCGTTCCACCGCCTCGACTTCAAGACCCTGGCGGTGACGAAGCTGTGCGACTATCCCGCGGAACTGCTCGCGCCCGGCGCGAAGATCGGCTATCCGTTCACGCACCTGACGCTGACGCCCGACCGGAAGAGGGCGTTTCTCGATTCGCGCATCGACGCGCCGAACGGCGTGACGAACTACGTCCAGGGGATGGTCGTGCTCGCGACGGGCGCGTATGAAAGCTGGGGCCGGACGGACTTCTTCGCCAACCACGGCCAGGTCAATCCGGCGCGGGACGATCTGGCGCTGTGCGCGTGGGAGGCGTGCTGGAAGACGGGCGGGCGCGCGTATCAGGAGCGGACGGGGTGGTATCCCCGCATGTGGCTCGTCCATCCCGACGGCCGCCGCGAGATGGTGCCGTCGCGCGCGAAGAACTACGCCTCCCACGAGATCTGGGACGACGACGGACGGGGCTTCAGCTGGTGCACCGGCGGCGGCGTGTACCACCAGAGCCTCGCCGAGCTCGCCGCCGGGAAGCAGGAGTGCCTCTGCCCCGACGCCCAGGCGCGCCACAACGTGCTGTCGGCGGACGGGAAATACGTCGTCTACGACGCCGCCCCGGCGGCGTGGTGGCGGGGCTGCACGTGGAACGTGAAGTTCCACAACCGCGCGACATCGCGTACGGTGGAGGTCTACTCCACGCGCCCCGCGCTGATGCCGAAACACGCCGAAAGCCGGCTCCACCCCGACCCGCATCCGCATTTCAGCGCCGACGGCAAATGGGTGATCTCCACGGCGAACAACGCGCGCGGGAGCATGGAGGTCTACCTGACGGCCGTCGACCAGCTGGTCGCCCGCACGACCATGGCCGCGCCGGCGGGCGGCCGGACGGTCGTGGTGGCGAATCCGCTCGACGTGGCGCGCCCCGCGGAGACGGTGAGCGTCAAGTGGGCGGACTTGGGTCTGCGCCCGGGCGACACGGCGGTGCGCGTGTGGGACCTCGCGGCGAACGTCCCGGTGGCCTACCAGGACGACCGGGCGAACGGCGCCCTGCTCTTCTCGGCGAAACTGGACGCGCAGGAGACGCGCCGCTACCGCGTCCTCGCCGACGCGTCGCTGCCGCAGGCCGATCTCTCGACCGTCTGCTGGAGCCAGCATCTCCCCGAGCGGATGGACGACTTCGCGTGGGAGAACGACTGCTTCGGCGCGCGGGCCTACGGGCCGGTCATCATGGAACCGGCGCCGGCCGGCCAGCGGCTCGTCTCCAGCGGCATCGACATCATCAACAAGTGCGTGTCCTATCCGGTGCTCCACCGCTGGTTCGTCGAACGGACGGGCGAAGGCTCCTACCACCAGGACCACGGCGAGGGCATGGACAACTACAAGGTGGGTCCGAGCCGGGGCTGCGGCGGCCTCGGCGCGCGCGCGGCGGACGGGTGGCGCTTCTCGATCAACTGGGCGCGGGCGAAGACGATCCAGTGCGGCCCCGTGCGCACGGAGTTCGAGCTGGTCTATCCCGCCTGGGGCGGATTCGGCCAGGAGATCCGCCGCGTGACGCTGGACCGCGGCCGGTTCTTCGCCCACTTCACGGCCCGGTTCGCCGGCCGGCCGCCGGCGGACGTGAAGGTGGGACCCGGACTCGACTGCGCCAAGGCCCGCCAGCACGACGGCCGGATCGCCGCCGATCTCGACCGGGCCTGGATCGCCAACTGGGAGCCGGACAACGTCGACGGCGCGCAGACGGGCAACATCGCCACGGCGATTCTGCTCGATCCGGCGATGGGCGCGGCGACGACGGATACGGACGCGCTCGGCTGCCGGTACCTCTTCCCGGCCTCGGCGGCGGCGGGCGTCTCCTACTGGGCGGGCGCGACGTGGAGCGGCGCGGGCCGGATCCGCAGCGCGGCGGCGTGGCACAAGGCCGTGTCCGACTTCGCGGCCGCGCTCCGCGCGCCGGTCAGGGTCACGGTCGAGTGACGCGGCCGCACGGCCTTTTCGCATTCACATCCAACGGGGAACGACCATGAAAAAGACTCTCTCTCTCTGCGGCATCGCGTGCGCGGCCCTGGCGTGGGCCGGCGTGCGCGAGCCCGTCTGGCCGGCGGGCCGGATGCCCCATGCCCAGCCGCGCCAGATCGCGGCGATGACGGACGAGGCGCAGGCGCCGGGCTTCCGGCCCGACGAACACCGCGTGGCCTATCTGGAGTGGTTCGACCCGCCTAATCGGCCCAACGGCGGCTGCCTGATTCTCATTTCCGGCGGCGGCTACGGCAGCTGCTGCGACGTGGGCCTGATCAGGCTGTGGCGCGAGAAGTTCACGGCGGAGGGCTTCCAGTGCGTGAACTTCGTCTACCGCACGCCGCGCCCGGAGAACCTGCCGATCTACCAGAGCGCCTGGGAGGACGCGCAGCGGGCCGTCCGCCTGGTCCGCGCGCAGGCGCAGGCCCGCGGCTACGACCCGGAGCGGATCGGCACGATGTCGATGTCCGCCGGTTCGCACCTCGCGACGCTGCTCGCGACAAGCTCGCAGACGCCCGCCTACGCGCCGGTCGACGCGCTCGACCGGACGCCCTGCCACGTCAACTGGGCGATCACGGGGGCGATCGCCTACGGCCTGAGCGACGGCGCGGGCATCCCCAACACGCGCGACGGCGACGCGGTCGACGTCTGGCTCGACCCGGCCTTCAAGTTCGACGCGAAGACGGCGCCGATGTGCATGTTCCATGGCGGGAACGACATCTATTCGCCGTTCGCCTCGACGCGGGTCTATCGCCGGCTGCGCCAGCTGAACGTGCCGGCGGAACTCCATCTCTACGCGGACCGCTCGCACGGCTTCTGGGGGCGGGACGGCAAGGGCGAGAAGGCGGCGGGCTACGACAACTGGTTCGCCTGCGCCAAGGGCTTCCTGCGCCAGCTGAACTTCGACGGCCGCCTGGGGCCGGAAGTCGGCCACCTGGGGCGCGTCTCCGCCGATTTCACGGCCCGGGTCGAGCGCCGGGCGCTCTGGCCGGCGGGCCGGATGCCCGACGTGTCGACGAACCAGACGGACGCGCCGTATCTCGAATGGCACCTGCCGAAGACGGTCCGGACGCGGGCGATCCAGATCATCGTCCCCGGCGGCGCCTACAACTTCTGCAACGTGCCGGGCGAGGGCACGCCGGTGGCGCGGGAGTTCAACCGCCGCGGCATGGCGGCCGTCGTCGTGCGCTACCGCACGCCGCGCCCGCTGAACGGCCTGGCCAAGCACACGACGGCCTGGGCCGACGCGCAGCGCGCGATCCGCCTCGTCCGCCGGGAGGCGCCGGCGAAGGGCCTCGACCCGGACCGGATCGGCCTCATGGGCTTTTCGGCGGGCGGCCACCTGACGCTGCTGACGGCCACCTCGACGCGCCACCGCGCCTATTGGCCGGTCGACGAGACCGACACGCTCTCCTGCCGGCTCCAGTGGGCGTTTCCCGTCTATCCGGCCTATGTGCTGACGGACGGCGCCGACGGGGCGAACCGGCGCGGCGGCAACGCGGACGACGACGTCCTCGTGCCCGAATTCGCCTTCGACCTCGACACGCCGCCGATGTGCTTCATGCACGGCGACGCGGACGGCTATGCGGCGATGGGTTCGGTGAAGGTCTGGGAGAAACTGCGCCGCATGGGCATCCAAAGCGACCTCCACACGCTCGCCCGGCGCGGCCACTGCTTCCAGTTCAGCGCGTCCGAAGGCACGCTCAGCCACGACTGGGTCGACCACCTCTGGGAGTTCCTCAACCACAAGCGGCTGCTGGACGACCTGAAGTGACGGGCCGCGGCGCGCGTCCGGATTCAGGCTTCGACGCGCGCGCGCACGGCGGCGGCCGCAAGGCCGCGCAGCAGCAGCCGCTTCGTCTTCGCCGTCTCGCCGCTCTTGAAGACGACGGCGCTTTTGGGCAGGCCGAAGGCGTCGGCGAGAACTTCCACCAGCTCCCGGTTGGCCTTGCCGTCGACCGGGGCGCACCGGACGCGCACCCTGACGGCGTCGCCGACAAGACCGTCCAGACCCGCCCGGGAACTGCGGGGGGCCGCTTTCACGTTGAGAATGACGCCTTCCGGCGTGTCCTGGCAGTACATGGTGTCTGACTCGCGTGCGGGGGTTGCCGACGTGGCGGAAAATCCGCGGGCAGTGTACCATATCCGGCCCGCCGCGCCCAGCGGAAAGTGGGCAGGGGGCGGGAAGTGGTCAGTGGGCGGATGGATATTTTTTAGCCGCAAAGAACGCAAAGGACGCAAAGAAAGAGAGCCGTTGGAATCTTTGCGGCTGGCGGGACTGGTCGCACATCGACCGGAACATGTGGTATAATGGGTCCATGAAAAAGACATTCTCTTCTGGTCTGGCGGCGGTGGCCGTCATGGCGCTGGCCGCCGGCGGGCGCCTGTACGGGGAGCCGGCCGCGCCGGCTGCGCCCTGCGCGCTGACGGTCGAACTGCTGCCGAATCCATGCGGCGTCGACGCGGCCGCGCCGCGTCTCGCCTGGAAACAGGGGCGGGAACGCGCCGGCGCGCGCCGGGACGTCTCGCAGAGCGCCTACCGGGTCCTGGTGGCGTCCACGCCCGAGCGGCTGGCGCGGGACGAAGGCGACTTGTGGGACTCCGGCAAAGTCGCGAGTTCGCAGTCGATTGACGTCCGCTACGCCGGCAAGCCGCTCGCGTCGTCGCAGCGCGTCCACTGGAAGGTCCGCACCTGGTGCCAGGCGGGCCAGGCGTCCGCCTGGAGCCGGCCGCAGACGTTCGTGACCGGCCTGATGCGGCCGGCGGACTGGCGGGCCAAGTGGATCGGCCCGGCCGCCTGCACGCGGCCGGACGAGGATTTCGGCGCCGCGCAGTGGATCACGGCCCCCGCGGACGGCCGGGGCGTCGCGACGCTGGAATACGCGTTCGATTTCGCCGGCGCGAAGCCCGGCGAGTACGTGGAGATGGTCCATGCGGGCGTTTCGCAGCATGAAATCGACGTCAACGGGAAGCCGTTCAACAAGTGGAGCGGCCACGTCCACGACTGGCGCTTCCTGCGCTTCCGCGACATGACGCCGTGGCTCGTGAAGGGCCGCAACCGGATCGTCGTGCGCCTCTTCGCGGACAAGCCGCGCGGGGCGGGCGATCCCGTCGATCCCATCCGCCAGCACGCGCCGAAGGACGCGCGGGCGTTTCTGGCCAAGATCGTGCTGCCGGACGGGCGGACGCTGGTGACGGGAACGTCCGGCTGGACGTCGCCCGGCGGCGCCGTGACGGCGCTGGGCGGCGTGCGCGCGCCCGCCTGGGGGGCCGACATGGTCCTGCGCGCCGAGAACGCCTCGCCGGCTTTCGCCAAGACGTTCGCGGTGGCGAAGCCGCTGGCCTCCGCGATTCTCCACGTCACGGGCGTCGGGTTCTACGAGGCGTGGCTGAACGGCCGGAAGATCGGGGACAAGGTCCTCGACCCGTCGCCGACGGTCTTCGACCGGCGCGTGCTCTACTCCACCTACGATCTGGGCCGCGACGTGGCGCAGGGCCCGAACGAGCTGAAGATCCTCGTGGGCCACGGCTGGTACGACATGCGCGCGGTGGCGACATGGAATTTCGAGACGGCGCCCTGGCGTAATTTCCCGCGGGCCATCGCCCAGCTCGAACTCGTCTATGCGGACGGCACGAAGGAGACGGTCGTCACGGACGGGTCGTGGCGCCAGGTGAAAAGTCCGCTCGGGCACGACGACATCTTCGAGGGCGAAGTCCTCGGAGGCTGGAATCCGCGGATGCCCGATCTGGAGAAGACCGTCGTGCGGGCGGAGGAGGTTCCGGCGCCCGGCAAGCTGCTGACGAGCGAAATGCACGCGCCGGCGAAGGTGATGCGGACGTTCCCCGCGCAGGAGGTCCACGCGCTGGGGAACGGCACCTACGTGATCGACGCGGGCGAGAACGTGGCCGGCTGGATCCGCCTGGACCTCCGCGGCCAGCGGCCGGGCGACGTCGTGTCCTTCCGCTACGACGAGCGCGTGAACGACGATTTCTCCCCGGCCGCGCCGTCCGTGCACGACGGCTTGCGCGATTTCGCCTTCTCGAACCGGCAGTCGGCCGCCGGCGCGGGGGAGGAGCGGCGCAAGGTGGACGCCCACTTCCGCTACACCGCCTCGCATCGCGCGTGCGCCGTCGACGCGGCGTTCCAGACGGACCGCGTGGTCTGTTCCGGGGCGGCCGTCGAGACGTACGAGCCCCGCTTCGTCTACCACGGGTTCCGCTATGTGGTCGTGAAGGGCCTGGCCCGCGCGCCGAGCCGGGAGGACGTGGCCGTGCGCGTCGTGCACACGGCCTTCCCGACCATCGGTTCGTTTGCGTGCTCCGACGCGACGTTCAACGCGCTGATGCGGATGGGCGAAAAGGCCTACCGCGGGAATTTCGCGGATGGCGTGCCGACGGACTGCCCGCACCGCGAGAAGAACGGCTGGACGGGCGACGCGTCCATCGCGAGCGAACTGGCCCAGTATCTCTTCGAGAACACGGCCGCCTACGAGAAATGGCTGCGCGACATCGGGGATTCCCAGCTTGAGAACGGCAACATCCCCGGCATCGTGCCAAGTTCGGGCTGGGGCTACCACTGGGGCAACGGTCCGGCGTGGGACAGCGCCCTGCCCGTCGTCGCGTGGAATCTGTGGATCTACCGCGGGGACCGCCGGATTCTGGACGAGGTCTATCCCGTGCTCGAAAAGTATCTCGCCTACACGGCCTCGCGCGCGGACGCGGACGGCCTCGTGAAGCACGGCCTGGGCGACTGGGTGCCCGTGAACCGCGCGCACATGCCGTCGACGGAGCTGACGAGCTCCTGCTACTATTTCCAGGCGCTGTCCATCGCCGCGAAGGTGGCCTCGCTCAAGGGGCTGGACGATGCGGCGGCGCGGTACGCCGCGCGCGCGGAGACGGTCAAGCGCGCGATCAACCGGAAGTTCTACAAGGGCGGCGGCGTCTACGACAACGGCTACCAGTCCGCCCAGGCGTTCCCGCTCGCCTACGGCATCGTGCCGGCGGGCGAACTGGACCAGGTCGCCGCCCGGCTGGTCGCCGCCGTCGACGCCGCCGGCGGCCACGTCGACGTGGGCCTGCTGGGCTCGAAGCACGTGTTCCGCGCGCTGAGCCGCATCGGGCGGTCGGACCTCGCCTTCCGGATGCTCACGAATCCGACCGCGCCCTCGCCCGTCGAATGGCTCCAGAAGGGCGGCACGACGCTGTGGGAGGACTGGAACGACGGGTCCTCGCGCAACCACATCATGTTCGGCGATTTCGTGGGCTGGGCCTACCAGTATCTCGCGGGCATCCGGCTGGCGGAGGCCGAAGGCTCCACGAGCGCGGTGACGGTGCCCACGGCGCCGGCCTTCAAGGAACTCGTCATCGCGCCCCAGGTCGTCCCGGGCCTGACGTGGGTCCGGGCGCGCGTGGACGGCCCGTATGGCGAAATCGTCAGCTCCTGGCGGCTGCAGGGCGGCGCCTTCACGCTCAACGTGACGGTGCCGCCGAACGCGTCCGCGAAGGTCCGCCTGCCCGACGGGTCCGAACGGCGCGTCGGCTCGGGCGACTACGCGTTCGCCTGCAACGTGCCGGTCGGCGGAGAAGAGAGGAGGTAGCGGATGCGTCTGGGATTGCTGGTGTCGCTGCTGGCGCTGGGTTCGTCCGGCGCGCAGATCTTCGTGGAGGCGGAACGGTTCGCCGAAAAGGGCGGCTGGGCCGTCGATTCCCAGTTCATCGACCTGATGGGGTCGAGTTTCCTGCTGGCGCACGGGATGGGCCGGCCCGTGGACGACGCCCGGACGGAACTTGCCGTCGCCGAGGCGGGGACCTACAAGGTCTACGCCTACACGCGCAACTGGACGGCGCCGTGGACGGAACACGCCGCCGGCACGTTCCGGATCCGCGTGAACGGCGAGACGCTGCCGAATGCGCTCGGCACGGGCTCCGGCGACTGGCGCTGGCAGCTGGCCGGCACGGTGACGCTGCCGGCGGGGAAGGCGGAACTGGCGCTCCACGACCTGACGGGTTTCGACGGCCGGTGCGATGCCGTCTGCCTGACGACGGACGCGTCGCCGCGGCGGCCGCCGGCGCCGGCGGTGGCGGCGGAGAAGACGTACGACTTCGTCGTGTGCGGCGGCGGCATCGCCGGCACCTGCGCGGCGATCTCGGCGGCGCGGCTGGGCCTGAAAGTCGCGCTCGTGCAGGACCGCCCGATGCTGGGCGGCGCCAACTCAAGCGAAGTCCGCGTCCATCTGGGCGGCTTCATGAATCTGGGCCCCTATCCGCGCCTGGGCGACGTGGTGAGCGAAATCGGGCCCGCGAAAGGGGGCAACGCGCGGCCGGCGGCGACCTACGAGGACGGACGCAAACTGGCCGTCGTGGCCGCCGAACCCAACATCGATCTGTTCCTCGACACGCGCGCGACGGAGGTCGAGATGACCGCCGACGGCAAGGCGATCGCCGCGGTGATCGGCCGGCACGTCGTCGACGGGTCGCGGATCCGCTTCGCCGCGCCGCTCTTCGCCGACTGCACGGGCGACGCCTGCGTGGGCGCGCTGGCGGGCGCCGACTTCCGCATGGGGCGCGAGTCCAGGGCCCAGACGGGCGAGGACATGGCGCCGGAAGTCGCGGACCGGATGACCATGGGCGCGAGCGTCCAGTGGTACACGCGCGAGACGGCGGCCGACGCCCCCTTCCCGATGCGGCCCTGGATGATCGCGTTCGACGAACGGAACTGCGAACACGCCACGCGCGGCGACTGGGACTGGGAGACGGGCATGCTCCGCGACCAGATCGCCGAATTCGAGCGGATTCGCGACTACGGCATGCTGGTCGCCTACTCCAACTGGGCGTTCCTCAAGAACAAAAGCGCGAAGAAGGCGAAATACGCGAAGCGCGAGTTCGAATGGGTGGCCTTCGTCGCGGGCAAGCGCGAGAGCCGCCGTCTGCTGGGCGACCACATCCTGACGCAGCAGGACGTCTTCGACTTCAAGCCGTATCCGGACGCCTCGTTCGCGACGACCTGGGCAATCGACCTGCACTACCCGATGCCGTCCAACCAGAAGCACTATCCCGGCGAACCGTTCCGCTCGATCTGCACGCACAACCGCCACCACGCCTATCCGGTCCCGTACCGGTGCCTCTATTCGCGCAATGTCGAGAACCTGTTCATGGCGGGACGCAACATCTCCGTGACGCACGTGGCGCTGGGGACGGTCCGCGTGATGCGCACGACGGGCATGATGGGCGAGGTCGTCGGCATGGCGGCGCGCGTCTGCAAGACGCACGGCTGCCGCCCCCGCGGCGTGTACGCCGCGCATCTGGACGAACTCAAGGCCCTGATGGCGAAGGGCGTGGGAACGGGCCGCCCGCAGCCGCCGCAGAACTACAATCGCGGCTCGATGCTGCCCGGCGCGCCGAAAGACCGCGGGCCGGCGGACCGGCCGTGACGCCGCCCCCGGACGCCGCCGTCAGGGTTCGGCAAGCCGGTTCAGCAGCGCCGTGCAGCCCGCCAGCACGTCGCGGTAGGTCGCGTCGAAGTCGTGCGTGTACCAGGGGTCGGCAATCGGGCGGTCCGACCCCGCGAAGGACAGCAGCGTCCTGACTTTGGCCTGGTCCTCGTCGCGGACCAGCCGCCGGAGGTCGTCCCGGTTGGCGTCGTCCATGCCGATCAGCAGATCGTATTCGTGCGCCTTGGCCGGCGTGAGCAGCCAGGCCTGCCGCGGCGTGAAGGGAATCGCCTTCTCCCGGAGCTTCTCCCGCGTCCGCCGGTGCGTGTCGCAGCCGATGGCGTCCGGGTGAAGCGCGGCCGACTGGACGTCCACGTCGGTCCGTCCGGCCCGCCGCAGAAGCTCCTTCATCACGAATTCGGCCATGGGCGAACGGCAGATGTTGCCGTGGCAGAGAAAGAGGATTTTCATGTTCCCGCCCCCGCGGCGCCGCCGCGGGGAGATGTCGCGTGTTTCAGGTTTCATGGTGCCGTCCGACAGTATAGCATACGGCCGTGGCCGTGTCAGTGGTCGGAAGTGGTCGGGAAGTGGTCAGTGAGCACTGCCCATTGACCATTGACCACTTCCCGACCATTCTTTTGGGTTGTCATCGTGAAACTCCATTGGTGGGTGACGGCGCATGTTGTATCCCATGGTGACCATTCACCACAAGCAGGAAAGTGATAAAAAATGATAAAAAATTATTTTTTCTATCTTCGCCAACGTGGCCCGACATGGTACAATACACGGCGTTCAGCATGAAAGAAAGCGTCACGATGATTCGTGCGGCATTTGGTTTTTCAGATGCGGCATCAGATGCGCAGGAAAAGCGCGTTGTCGCCCGTTATTCGCGCGGCAATGTCAAGTTCTCGCTTGGTCTTGTCACGACCAAGAAAGAGTACGAGGAGCAAAAGCGAAGGGTTTTGGCGTATGACTTCCGCTGAAACCGCGCTTTCACTTGTTAATAAGACAGAAGCGAATATCAAGCGGATCGAACAGATCAGTGAAACGTTTGTAGCTCCTGTATTGAATGAGTGGCGATATGCTATCCGCCATGTTCTAGTTTCTTTCGCCAAGAACGATCCGTCCGGAGAGGATGCGCAGAAATCTGTCAGCCACTTGAAACGGGCTTATTTTGATTCGTGCGACATCGTACTGGATTGTCAACTTGATACGTTGAGTATGGTTCACGAGCGATGCCTCGGATATGCCGAGGCAGTAGTGAAAGTCGCGCCGGACTATATTTCATGGCTGGAGAAGATGCGCAACGCGCAACGCCTACATCGTGAAGCACAGGCAAAACACGATGACGAGCGCGAGGCCGCCTTTGATTCGCTCGCTCCGACGATTAAGGAGCTTGATGAAATCCTTGACAAATTGTCGTTTCACGCCGAGGAAATATCGGCCACGGTTCGCAGGGCGAAGGCAAGTGCGCGAACCACAATCGCCGCGAAAATCGCCGGGATAGTTGTGGCCGCGCTTACGCTGATCAAGGCGGTCTTTGTTGCGGCAAGACATTTCTTCGGTGGATGAGGTGAGCTGATCCCTGTACGACAAATTGCCTTGTGAGTTTAAGCCAATCGCAAGGTCGTTTGATTTCAAAGGCCGCGCGGGAAGACGCGAGTTCTGGTCGTTCACGATATTTTGGCCGCTGTTGTTCATAAGCGTCCCGGCGGCGCGTCGTTGCATTGCTGTGCGGCTGTTCAGTCGATCCGGCAGCTCGGCTTCATTTCGGGGTGATTTGCGACTATCGCCTTTAAAATGTGCCTCTGGCCGCAAAGATCGCAACGGCTCTCTTTCTTTGCGTCCTTCGGCCGGACGGTCGCGAAAATCGAAAGCCACCGGTTCTCGAATGCCAAGGTCAAGAAATGCGCCCGGCTGTGCGACGGCTGCGACATGAGGGTCTATTGCGGATGCAAGTGAGTTCGTCAGTCAAAAAGATCGCTGTGGGACCCCGTTCGCGTCAGTTCGAGAACGAGCATGTCTTCGCAGACATGGTAGATCAAAAGCCAGTCGGGCGCGATGTGGCACTCGCGATGATGCGCCCAATTGTGCGAAAGGGCGTGGTCGTGCATGGATTCGGGCAGGGGAACGCGATTGGCAAGCTTGACAATCGCCTCGTCAAGCTTGGACATGTCCTTGCCCTGTCGCCGCATTTTTCGATAGTCCTTCTTGAATCGGGAGGACCATTGGATGGTGAACGGGGTTACCATTTCTTGAACTCCGCCAGTGCCTCTTCGACGGTGTATCCCTTGACGTTCGGATCGCGCGCGATGCGCTCGCCCTCTTCCATCGCGGCGATTGTTTCGGCGTTGGGCGTTTCCGGTAGCACAACCTCGAAGGGCAGGCGGCGCTCGCGCAGGACGGTCTTGGTGAAGACATTGAAGAGCGAGGAGATCGTGAATCCCGTCGCTTCGCAAAAGGCGGTGATGCCGGCCTTGTCGGATGCGGACATGGAGATGGTGAGATTAGCCATAAATATATGATTCCTTTCGTGAGAACGAGTGTATTATACTATTATTCCGGTGGAAAACGCAAGGATGCTTGTGCGTTGCGTGGCGCAATCGCCGCATTGGCGCTCGTTTTGACGCCCGTTCAAACGGGCGCGAAAACCTATCGAAGGAGATACAGCATGAAACAGCAGGAGTTGAACCTCAAGGGCATGACGAACGACGCGGCGAAGGCCGTCGGCGAGTACCGAATATTTGCAGTTTATGTATGAGCGGCTGGTGCTGTGTCGGGAGTTGCTGGCGAACACTGGTTCAACATAAAGTTGAATGTGATTTGAGCCGCAAAGACCGCAGAGAACGCAAAGATTCCAACTGCTCTCTTTCTTTGCGGCTAAAAAATATCCATCCGCCCACTGCCCACTGCCCACTGACCCTTTTCGTAGTGGATGTATATTTTCAGCCCTTGCGTTACATGTCGTTTTCCTTGGTAGAACTTAACGCCAGCCACCCTCACATTCAAGATTGGTGTCGTTTGGCTCAGGATTAAATGCCGTGCGCATATTGAGCCGGATGCCATATTCCGACTTCTCGAAAATCAAGCCGTAATTGGCTGACACGAGTTCGCCCTTGTCATTGACCTTCGTTCGCGTCCGAAAAACCATGTACTTGTCTCTGGGCATTTCGACATTGCGCGCAACATGGCCCGTCTTGCGGTCGTAGACATATTCAAGAGATTTCCGATAAACCGCATTCGTGTCTGCGCCATAGCAGCGATTCATCTTGCTGAAATCATCCGTCGGTACAAGATACACGCCGTCGAGACAGTTGGTCATCGTGATGTCAAGATGCGAATAAACCTGAAACCAGTTCGTCGGAGAACGCCAGAAATCATACGTGATCTGCAAATCATCATACTTGCCATTTCCGTATGGCGGACACCAGTCAAACAGTTTTAGGTCAAGTCCCATGACGACATTTGTGGCGGGATATTTAAGCTCTTGGAATGCCCCGCCGTGAAGGATCAACTTGGCAGGATTCCGTTTCTTCTTTAGTATTGCCGCTGTTTCAACAGTTCCTTCAGACCACTTGTGCAGACGCTCCGCGTCCTTGTCTGACAGCACTCTGAAAGTCGGGGCCATCTTTGTGTCATAATAGCCATCCTTGCGAATCCAGACATGGGCTTCTCCCATGCACGTCCCCTTGGCGGGAAAGCAACCGTCCGCATCGGTTTTGCCGCGTTTGACATCAACCTTCTGCGGCGAAGTGTAGAACGTCACCGAAATTGCCGCGTTCGGCACGACTTCTCCCATATCGTCAACGACTTTGACCCTGACATCGGCCAATGCACCGTCAATGATCGGGCTGTACGCGACAACGGATTGGACGATGCCAACTGCCGCGAAAAGACAGGCAAGTGTTTTCATTGGTTCAGTTTTCATTGGTTCAACCCTCCAACTTCGACTATCTTCTGAAAGACGGGATGGACGAAGAAGTAAGCGACATTCTTGACATCCGAATGAAGGAAACGCCCGCCAAGCTCCCCATCGTCTGGGCGAGGCCACGTGTTGGCCATATACGGAGGCGTATTCATGTCAATGGACTGCATCACATCCGCCCTAAACCTTGTGCGTCCAGTCGGCGGTGAAAGCGCGGGCATGCCCTGTGTCAGATGCGAGTCAATTTCAAGGCGCGTCGCAGCGGCGTTCGTTATCGAGATCGGATAGGGATTGAACACCGTGTTTGTCGCGAATACGGAAAGATCGGTCACGGCATTTGCATCGTCCGCGCTCCAGACCCTTGCCCCAAGCATATTGCTCTTGAAGCCCCACCCGGACCACGCCGTCGTGCCGATGAATCCCAAAAGAGATTTCCGACCCTTGTAGAGTTCCTGCTTGTGCCATGAATAGCGTTCGCCCCAGTTGCCTGACGGACTGAATCCGTTATGCCACGATGGATTGTGCGCATCGGCGTACAGTTCCAAAACCTCGTCGCCGGACGAATAGAAGTTGACCGCGACAGGCACGACGGCGGCGAATCTGCCGCGCCACGTCAAGGCGTTCCTCGCGTCGCCAGAAGCGAATAGCTTATGCCATTCCGACGCCCATGCGCGGGCATTCTGCTCGCTCACGTTCGCGCCGTGGATGAAAAAGACATTCGACTTTTCCGCGCGGGCGGCAAACGGCATTGCTACGGAGAGCAAAGCAACTGCCAACATGCCAACTGTTCTCATGCGAAACATATCTCAGTTCGTCTCTTACATTAGTCACTAATTAGTCGCCAATAGTAAAACCTCTTTCGACTTTGATTTGCTTAATGTATATACGACTTTCCCGATTGAGTTGGACTCTATGCGGCTTTGACCGCACGTCGCCAGTCACCGACAGCCGCCGGATTCACTCGCCCACGCGAACGAGCCCCACGGCCACCTGGCGCGTAGCATATCAAAACCGACTTTCATGCGTCAAGCGCCTGTCCGAGGATAATTTTGTAAAATTCCAACCTCAATCCATATATTTTGCAAATATGATGATCGTCCCACATTGGAAGGCCCCTGTTCTCCGACGGGTCAAGACCGCGCGAGGCCAGCGTCCTCTCGACACCCGGATTTTTTGCAAAGGGGATGGAAGCGGCTATGGACGAGGTCGCTGTCGAACCCCCTGTCATGGATGGGGATGCCATCGTCCCCGACCTCGCCGACGATGGCGTCGAACAGTTCCGTCTCCGCGCCGTGCGTAAATGCGTCGGGCCTGTCCCCGATCGCGTGCGAAGCTCCGTTCGCGCCTGACCACTGACCATTGGCAACTGAAATGTGATTTTCGCCGCAAAGAACGCAAAGAACGCAAAGGATGCGGAGGACGCAATTTCGCTTCCGTGAAGACATGGGCTTACATCACACCTCTTTGCGTTCTTTGCGTTCTTTGCGGCTAAAAAAATATCCATAAAAAAAAACGAAAAAGGGGATGTCAGCGCGCGGTGCGGCGCGCATAAAATAAATGTCATTTTCCCCCCTTGCGCGCGCGGCGGAAAAATGGTACAGTGTACGCGTTCTTCCGCCGGGGAGGGCACGGACGATGTCCGGACCTAGGAAAACCGGGCGTCTGCAAGACGGCTCCGACCGGTGAAGGGCAAAACAAGGTTAACCGCTCCTGAAGGTGACGCCGGGTGGCAGATCCCGAAGGGGTAGAAAAGGAAAATGAAATGAAGAAGCTGATGATTGCCGCTTTCGCGGCCACGACGGTTGGGGCGTTCGCCTCTAATAATTGCACGCCGGCTCCGGTTGTTCCGGGCGACTGCGCGACGGTCTACTCCATCAAGATGTCGGTCAAGACGACCAAGGGTGTTCTTGTCACCGGGAGCCAGGCCAACGGTTCCACCTGCGCGCCGGGTTCCACTGATTACTGCCTGGTCTACCGCACGAAGGACAGCACCACGTTCACGGGCTATTTCGCCGAGTGCGACTGCGCGTGCGGCATCCTCGATGGTGCCACGGCCTACATGTGGGACAGCAAGCGCAAGGCCTCGCTTGACGGCGCGGCGTTCACCACCACGCTTTTGAACGTCATGGGCAAGAAGCAGACCGAGGCCGAGTGGGCTTGGACGTTCGCGGCTACCGCCGACTACGGCGAACAGCGTACGCAGGCTTATGCTCTGACGGGCGCCGGCATTGGCAAGTTCGATGTCAAGAATGCCCGTTACACGTCCTTCAGCGGCAATTTCGCCGGCACGGTGGGTGCGCCCTACGACCTCAAGGCCAAGGGTTCCAGCGCCTGCGTGTGCGATCCTTCGCAGGTCGCCAAGTGTGATGCGCTGGAGCAGCTCAGCAGTGATGATTCGGTTGCCTACGGCACCTGGACGGTCAAGTACAACTCGTCGCTCTCCAAGAAGTTCGCGGTGAACGGTGCGTCGGTTCTCCCTCTGCCGAGCTACTACTGAGTTGTTTGCGCGTGGCCAGTCGTGAGTGCTGGCACGAAGCGAGAGGCGGTCTGCTTGACAGGCCGCCTCTTTTTTGATACATTCACAACTCGATGAAACGCGTTTTCAGGCCAATTTTTCTCGTCGCGATGCTGGGATGCGCGCTGGGCGGCTGCGGCAGGTCCGATTCGCCGCCGACCGCTGCGGCGCGGGACGTTTTCGCCGAACGTCCCGATGTGGCAATGGCCGTCGTCGACGGCGCGCGCGTGACCGTGGGCGACTACCGGGCGCGCTGCCGCATCGAGCTCTGGATGTACAAACGCCGGCGGCCGAATCTGGCGGACGCGGCGTTGCGCCAGTTCGTCGCGAGCCGTTCGGACGTGGTTCTGCCGGAACTGATGAACCAGCGTCTGATCGACCGGTATCTCGCCGCGGCGGGTGTCGCGTTCGACGAGGCGCAGATGGACAAGGCGGTCGCGGCGGTCTGGGCGCGGATCGGGGAAAAGCGTCCGCCGGCGGACGTCGCCGCCGAAATCGGCGTTCCCGAGGCGTTTCTGCGGCGGCAGTTCGCGGCGCCGGCGATGGTCGAGGCGGCCGTGCGCGCGTTCGATCCCGATTCCGCGAAGATTTCCGAGGCGGAGATCGATGCGGGCCTGGCGCGTCAGGCGGCGTATGCCGAGCGGGCGCGGGCGACCAATGCGCTGAACTACGCCGCCTGTTCGAACGCGCTGGCCCGTGTCCGGGCGGGGGAGGATTTTGCCGCGGTCGGTTCCGCCTGCGGACAGCAGGACACGGACGAAGCCGCCGCGTGGGGCGATTTCGAGCCTGACGAACTCGATTCGGAGGCTTTGCGCGCGTGGGCGTTCACGGCGCCGGTCGGTTCGGTCGGGGGGCCGTTCGAACTGGAGGACGGGCTTTCGATCGTCAAGATTCTCGCCCGCGAGGCGGGCACGCTGGCCGATTCGCTCGCGTCCAAGGGCGTGGCGTCCGTTTCGCTCGCGCGCATCACCTTCCGGTTGGCGGACGAGGAGCCGGAGCCGCGCACGCGCGCCCATGTGCGGAAGGCGCTGCTCAACTGGAAGGCCAAACAGGCGCAGAAGGCGCTGTTCGCGGATTTGCACGGGAAGATGAAAGTCGACTATCCGAACGGCCGGAACTTCCGGGTCGACCCGGCCTCCGTCCAATGGCGGTGAGCCAAGCCGTTCGTCTGGCATTTTGAGGGGGATTCGCACGCAAGGAGAAAGGAATCGCAGCATGAGCGAAAGAATGAGGAAACTGGCAATCGGCGCCGCCTGGCTGGTCTGCGCCGCCTGGGCGTTGCCGTCCTACGGATACACTAAGTCCATGTATCCGTATGAGGTTCCGGCCGGAAAACAAGGTGCGGCGCTGGGCTGCGAGAAGGCCGTGGCGGGGATGAAGCTCGAACTGGGAAAGTGGTACACGAACTTTGCCGTCTGCAAGAAATACGCGGACGACAACGGGCTGCCGCTCTTCGCCGTCTGGAGCAACGAGGGCTGCGTCCATTGCTGGTATTTCGACGTGTGCCTGGTGCAGGACGAGTTCGTGGCGTGGCAGAAGACGAGTCCCGCCGCCCAGGCGATCCTGTGCTTCATGGCCAATGGAGCCGAGACGGTCGACCAGGCGGGGAGCGCGGCCTACAACTGGATGTGGTACGGTGGCGGGACCAGGCTGAACGCCTATCCGTTCGTCGTCTGCTGGTGGCAGAAGGGCGGGGTGAACGTGCGGCTGACCGGCGACGCGATGTGTGCGGATGAAAACGGGAAGACGCTTTCCCTTGCCGATTCGACGATTCCGGCGCGCACGCAGAACGTCATCCGCCGCATCGAGGCGGCTTTCGCCAACTGGACGCCGCCGGCCGAATGGGCGGGCGGAACGTTTGCGGCCGGGCAGTCGGAAGCCGACCGGCTGGAGGCCGAGGCGGGCACGCAGTGCGTGGAGGTCGAGCTGGTGCGCGACGCGAGCGCGCAGAACGTGGCGACGAGCGCGTGTCTGGTGGTGAAATCGCCGAGTGGCGCGACGCTCGTCGAGCAGCCGGTCGCGTGGACGGCCGGCCAGGCGACGCAGCGCGTGACGATCGACCTTGCGGACCAGGCCTTCGAGGGCGCGGGCTTCGAGAAGGACGGCGACCAGCTGACGCTGCTGCTGAACGACGCCGCGGGCGTGTCCCGCGCAACGAACGCCATCACCTACGTCGAGAAGGCGACGTCGGCGGCGAATCCGAAGTGGTTGGGCGAGCCATTCGGCTACGGCGAGTGGACGATGGATCTCGATGGCGCCAAGGACCTGGTGCGCAGTCAGGGCGGCTACACGCTCGTGGCCGTGCAGGGAGGGCTCTGGTGCCCGGATTGCGCCAACACCGAACGCAATTTCCTCAACGTGACGAATGCAACCGGCGCCAACCGGTTCGAGGCGTGGGCCAAGACGAACAATGTGGCGCTGGTTGCGGTCGACATTCCCAACTACACCAACGCAACCGCAACCGGCTTCTCCACGCCGACGCTGCTTTCGCGCGCGGCGTACGCCACGCGGCTTGCCCGCCCGTCGGAATATCCGGCCTCCGGCGCGGATGCCGCCGAGACCAACTACGTGACGCGCAGCGGTCTGGGCTATCTGACGCGCAAGGGCATTTCCGATGAGGCGGCCGCCGCGCAGCTTGAGAAGTTCCATGCGCTCGTGACCGCGAATACGGCGGACGGCGGCGTCCACCGTCCGGAGGACGCCAACAAGAACCGCACGGGCGTGCCGATTTTCGCGCTGTTGCGCGCGGACGGCACGGTTGCCGCCCGGTTGACCCGTTTCGCCAGCACCAGCCCGATGCGGACGGCGGAATTCGACCAGCTCATCAAGTATTTCGACGAGATGCTTGAGGTGTCCGCCGATGATTCGGAAATCGAGAACAATTTCTGCGGCACCAATTCGGTGGCGTTGGCGGCCAACAACGGCACGGCGACTGGCAGCCTGTGCGCGGCCGACACGGTCGACACCTTCCGGTTGACGGGAATCGAGGGCAACGCGCTGCAGAAGATCACCGTGACGGGTCGCGATTCGTCGGACACCGGCACCGTGACCATGGCGCTGATCCAGCTGGTCGACGGCAAGGAAGTGGCGCTGGAGACGGCCACGGACAGTCTGAAGGACGGTTTTTCGTTCGAACACATGTTCACCGGCTCGGGCGACTACTACGTCAAGGTGAGTTCGGCCGCGATCGACGCAGGGTTCGTCAATTTCACGATCCGGACCGACGTGGTGCTGGTGCCCCAGCAGAGCGCGGCCACGGCGCAGGTGGCGGGGAGCGCGTTGATCCGCCTTGAGATGAACGCCGTCTACTTGCTCAAAGGCATCGACGCCGCCAGT
Source organism: Kiritimatiellia bacterium (assembly GCA_051884915.1). Classification (GTDB taxonomy): domain Bacteria; phylum Verrucomicrobiota; class Kiritimatiellia; order RFP12; family UBA1067; genus RUG572. The sequence goes on along the minus strand of JBJEWF010000010.1, from coordinate 7,796 downwards.
GTGAGCGCCATTCTTGAATCGGCAAATGCGAGCGACGGCGGCCAGTTCTTCAAGGCCCTGCAAACCGGCGACTTCTCCATCTCGCCGGCGAGCGACGGCGGCACGATCGTCTACCGGCTCTGGACGCCCGGCACCATCGGCTTCTCCCAGACCGCTCGCCAGGTGGCGGAGAACACCGGCGGGACGATTGACGTCGCCCTCTCGCGCGTGGCGGGCGCTGCCGGTTCGGTGACGGCGCGCGTGAGCGTCCTGGAGGCGACGAATCTGACGAACCGGTATGAGTTCGCCACGACCAACGTCATCTGGGCGGACAACGACGCCGACGAGAAGACCGTGACGGTGACGGTGAACGACGACGCGCTGTACGACGGCACGGGCGTGCTGGTCCTGCAGGTCCGGGTCGTCGCATCGGAGAACGACGACGTGCCGGTCACTAAAGGCAAGGGGACCTACACGCTCACCGTGACCGAGGACGACATCCAGGCGCCGGGCAAGGTTCTGTTCACGGGGCGGACGGAACCGGCCATCGCGCGGGCGACGACCGTCTATGCGCGCGCGAGCGACGGCGCCTGGCTCTACGCCCGGCGGATCGACGGCAACGACGGCCGCGTGGGCGTGAAGATGGCTTCGTCGGTGTCCGGCGTCGTGTTCGAGGGTGTCGAGGGTGCGACTGTGGAGGACGGCAACATCCTCTGCTGGGAGCACCGCGACTCGGCGGATAAAGTCGTGCGGGTGCGTGGGATTCCCGCCGGGAAGACGGCGCGCATCACGCTCTCGGCGGCCGCGGGATCGCCCGTCAAGGTGGTGTCCGCTTCGAATTCGGTGAGCATCGTTTCGGTGGCGGACGACGCGCCGGGCTTCGTCAACGCCGCGAATCGGCTTGAGGCGTGGCGCTACGTGGCCGTCTCCAACGTCTATCCGCTGGCCGCCGCGCCGTCCGGGAAGGTGACCTTCACCAAACTTTCGGGCGTCTTGCCGGCGGGCTTGAAAGCGGCCTACGACGCGCAGGGGAATGCGCTTGCGCTCTTCGGCACGGTGACGGCCAAGGGCGGCGTCTACACGGTGGTCTACCAGGTCAAGGACGGGACGACGGCCGGTCTGGTCACGACGATCACCATTGCCGTGAGCGATCCGACGGACGCCAAGACGGCGCCGGACGTCGCCAACGCGGCCGTGGCCGTCTCGCGCACCTTCCAGTCGCTCGCCGTGATCGATCCGTCGCGCAAGCGTCTCGTGGGCACCGTCCAGCTGACGATTCCGCCGCGCGGCAACCTGAGCGCGCGCTATGCGACGGACACGGGCACCGTGTCGCTCTCGGCGCGGAACTGGGATGAGTTCGACCCCGCAACCAAGACGCTCACCGCCGTGTTGACCTCGCGGCAGGGCGTGACGATGACGGCGGAGGTGAAGGACGACGGCTCGGTTTCGCTGGGGATCGTCCCGGAAGAGGGGGCGACGCCGCTGGTGGCCGCAACGGACGGCCAGGTCTGGAGCCGCACCGATTCGGCGGAGGCGTGGAAGGGCTACTTCACGGTGGCGCTGCCGGTGGACGGCGACTCGATCGTCGAGGAACGCGCGTCCTTCGCGCCGCGCGCGTCGGGCTATCTGACGCTGAAGATGGAAACGGCGAGCGCCTGGAACGCGGGCCGCGTGACCTGGGCGGGCATGCTGCCGAACGGCACGGCCGTTTCCGGGTCGTCGACGCTCGTGCGCGATGCGGTGTCGGACTGGGCGAAACTGCCGATCTTCAAGGTCTCCTCGACCGACGTCTTCTCCGCCCAGCCCGAACTGCTGCGCGACGCGGTCGAGCAGAAGGAGACGAACCGCCGCAGCGTGCGCGCCGGCGACGAGGCGATTCCCTGCTGGATCCACAGCGAACGGGACGTTGCGGCCGGGGCCGGCTACACCGCCGATCTGGGGCTTTATGGCAGCGTCTACGACAAGACCGAGGCGCTGGACGCCTGCTGCGAGGAGTTCTTCGGCTCCGCCCGGCAGTTGCTGGTCTTCGACGTGTCCAATCTTGGCGGGCTGTCTTGGGGCACGCCGTCGGCGCCGGATTCGGCTTCGGTGGCCGTCGGCGCGAACACGGTCGCGCTGACCGGCGCTCCGGCGGGGACGACGCTGTCGTTCAACCGCACCACGGGAATCGTCTCGGGCGGCGTCAGGCTGTCCTGCGCGGACACGGGCAAGACGGTTTCCGCCCAGTGGAAGGGCGTCGTGCTCACCGGCTACGGCGAAGGCTGCGGTTGCGCGCCGGCGGACGAAACGGTGTTCCTGCCGTTCGTGAACGGCACCTTCTATTTTACCGACAGGATCTCGTATGACGTGCAGGTGGGAACGCGCAACGTGACGCGGACGCTCAGCGTCAGGCGCGCCGGCAGCGTGTCCACCCAGAGCGACATTCCATGAGGCAGTGTTCAACCGGCGGAAAGGGAAAAATGAAAAGACTGATTGCGTTTCTGGTTGCGGCCGCGGTGTCGCATGGCGCCTTTGCGGTGTCGTCGGGCGCGTGCGAAAGCAAGGCCACCACGTTGAAGGCCGGCGCCACGAAGACGGTGAAGCTGGTCAACGAGTACGATCCCGACTGGAAGGAGTACTATGGCGACGGCGTCTACTATTTCGCCGTCACGCTGAGCCGGGGCCGTTCCTATACGGTGTGGGTGGAGGGCGCATCGGCCAATGCCGTGGACCTCTCCTGCTACCAGCGCGACACGACCGAGTCCGAGGACGACAAGGGCGTCTACGGGCCGATGGCGGACTTCTCGCCGTCCGAGGAGTTCGTCAACGCCCAGGCCTGCTGGCTGCTGGCCGACGACTGGGACGAGGACGATCCCTCGTCCTGGAAGTACTACATCTGCGTCCAGGGCGACATCGGCACGTCGGTGACCGTGGGCGTCGTCGAGGGCATCAAGATGTTTGTCGAGCCGGGCACGGAGGAAAACCCCAAGACGATCTCCTTCGGCACGTCGGAAGCCCGGGACAGCGCCACCTTCGGCGACGACGACTACTACTACGCGGCCAACCTGACGGGAGGGCGCAAGTACCTCATCCGCACGGTGGGCGGCACGGAGAGCGCGCCGCTCGACCTGCGGGTCGAGACGGCGGACGACGAGGCCGAGGTCCGCGTCGAGGACGATGCCGACTATGCGTCCGACCCGTACAATGCGGCGCTGGTCGTCTATCCCGAGACGTCCGGCAGCTTCCGGTTCATCGTCTCCGGCATTGGCAGCGGCTTCCAGATCGCCTACAAGATGGTCGGCGCCCGCGCCCTCTCCGCGCACCCGGCGACGAGCCTGGCGCTGGGCGATTCCGTCCACCTGACGCCCGGAGCGCTGAACGAGTCCAACGCGTATTACGACGAGATCGTCGACGGCAATCTCTACAAGGTCGCGCTGCAGAAGGGCGAGCGCGCCGTGTTCAGGACGACGGGCGCATCTAGCGCGACGAAGATCTACGCCTACGACGCGCGGGGGAACGTGCTGGCGACCAACGAAACGGTCGGCAACGGCGCGCACGACGTGCTGGTGGCGGTCGAGGCGACGGCCGCGGCCACCTACTATGTCGGCGTGTGCGATCCCACGCTGGACATCGGCGCGCCGGCGACGGCGGCGGAGCTGACGCTGTCGGCCATCCGCGTCAGCGGCGCGGACGGCGATCCCGACGCATGGGACGCCCTGGACGACACGGTCGACGGCGCCGCGGCGCTGGAGCCGACGCCGGGCGTGGAGAGCGACGATCCGACGGTCGTGAACGCGGGCCACGGGCCGCATCGCCTCTCCCAGAACGACTGGGCGGACTGCTTCCAGATCGGCGGGCGCAAGGACGTCACGTACGTGATCGCCACGCGTCTGGTCGGCGAGCAGACGGATCTTGGGCTGACGGCGGAGGTCTTCACCCTGTCCGGCACGCGCGAGACGGTCCTCGCCAGCGGCGCGGTGACGCCGGGCGAGAGCCTGTCGTTCACGGCCAAGGTGAATGCCATGCATTACGTGCGCATCCGGGTGCTGGAAGGCCGCGGCCTCGACTATCCGGACTACACCGTCCACGCCCTCGCGTACAGCGCGTCGGGTGCGGCTCTGGGCATTCTGCGGGTGGAGACGAAGGGCGCGGACGGCACCTGGACGCTGGACCGCGAGGGCGTCAAGTACGCGGGCGGCGTGTCGATTCTGGCGGCGGGCGACCACACGGTCACGTTCCAGAGCGTGAAGGGCTTCGCCCTGCAGGGCGCGGCCGCGCGCGCGGTGAGCGTGAATCCGGGCGTGGAGCCGACGGTCGTCACGGGCGTCTATTCCGACACCTACGACCCGAAGGACGACACGGCCGCGGCGGCGACCAAGCTGACGATTCCCTCCGGCAAGGAGCTGGTCAGCGCGCGCACGCTCTGGCAGGACGATCCCGCCGACTGGTATCTCGTCGCCGCCAAGGACGGCATCTACTACAATTTCCTCCTCCGCAAGGTCTCCGGCGACGTGACCATGCGCCTGTTCGACGCGTCGCTCACGAACGAAGTCGCCGCGCGCGACGGGACGCTGGAGAAACTGGCGCTCGCGGCGGGCAACTACTATCTGCGGGTCGGCCACGGCGACGACGCGTCGCCGGCCGACGGCCAGTACGAGCTCGTGTGCTCGTCGGCGAACGTCGGCGCCGTCAAGTTCGCGAAGAGCGCCGTGTCCGCGAAGGAGAATGCGGCGTATGTCGAGCTGACCGTCAACCGCACGGCCCGGGAGGGCGCGGTGCGCGTCCGGTACGGCACGGTGGCGGGCTCGGCGCAGCCGGGCGTCGACTACGTCGCCCAGAGCGGCGTGCTGGCGTGGCCGGCGGGCGACAGCACGGCGAAGAAGATCCGCATCGCGCTCATTCCCGACCTCGTGGAGGCCTACGAGGGGAACAAGACCTTTCAGGTCCAGCTGCTGCCGTTCGGCGACGACGCGCTGGGCGCGGACGAGTATGCGGCCGTCTTCGCCGGCGGGAGCGCGACCGACACGGTTGCCGCGACGGTGACGCTGACGGAGGCGTCGCGCGCCGGAACGACGGCGGAAAGCAACTACAAGGCCGTGAAGACGGCGACGGTCAAGACCGAGGCCCTGGCGCTCTACGCCGGCACGTTCACGGGCGTGCTGGCGGAGGACGGCTCGGCGCTGACGAACGGATGCCCCGCTTTGGGGTCCATCACGTTCACGGCTTCGGCGGCCGGCGCGCTGTCCGCCAAGGTCGCGCTGGCGGGCAAGACCTACACCTTCTCGGCCAAGGGCTGGGCGGACGCGGATCCCGCGAGCGGCGCCTACCACGAATTCGAGCTGACGACGAAGGTGGGCGGCGTCTCCTACGTCAACACGCTGCGCGTCTTTCTGGCGGGCGGCATGACCACCGATCCCGATGCGTGGCGGGACGCCGGCGGTTTCGCGGAACTGGTGATGAACGTCCCGGACGCCAACAACCGGGGCGTCCAGGCGGACATCTGCTACACGGCCGAGCTGGTCCGCGACAATTCGAAGATCCAGGCCTATCTGGACGACGTCGCCGCCTATGCGGGCTACTACACGATCGCCCTCGTGCCGGATGGCGTGTCCGTGGCGGACGGCGTGCCGGCGGGCAGCGGCTACCTGACGATGACGATTGACAACAAGGGCAAGGCGAAGATCGCCGGCCAGCTGGCCGACGGCTCGACGAAGCCGTCCGTGACGGTGCAGACCGCGCTTCAGGCGGACGGGTCGCTGCTGGTGCCGTTCAGCTTCGTCAAATCGCCGTGCTGTTTCGGCGGCACGCTCCGCCTGTTCTTCCAGGAGACGGCGGATCCGCGGCTGGTCTACGCGCAGACGCCCGTGGTCGATTCCACCCTGCCGCTTTGCTGGAACAACGACAACGCGGCGCTGACGCGGGACGGCACGGAGGGGTGGCGCCTGGCGCCGGTCCCCGTGGGCGGCTACTACGACACGGTCGTCAACCTCCAGACCTACTACCTGACGCGCGCGCTCAGCCTGGACGGCGCGGCGGCGGCGGTTGCCGGCAACGCGATCACCCTGGAGAAGAACGCGGCGGGCGAGCAGACCAGCGCGATCACCCTGACCTTCCGGCGGGCCACGGGGCTGACGAGCGGCACGCTGACCTACGAGGGCGTCCGTTCGGTCAAGCACGCCGGCGTGATGGTCCTGGCCCGCGACGACGCCGCGCCGCTGGATCCCGACGTGGTCGCGCCGGGCGCGTTCGTGCGCCAGACGACGGTCACGGAGCAGAACGCCCTCGGGCGCACGGTGACGCGCAAGTGGATCGAATCCCATCCTTTCGACCTGCTGGCGACCGATCGGGGCGAACTGGACTGGTGGGCCGACGACTGGGGTTCGCCCGAGTAGAAAAAAAAAACTGTCATCGGTCAGCTCCCCGCGCATATAGTCATATAAGACAGACTGCAAGGGGGATTCATGACCGGAAAGAAATTCTACATCGCGCTGGCGCTGCTGGTGCTGCGGGCCTTCGCCCAAGCCGGCGAGCAGGATTCGCCGAACGCCGCCGGCAAGACGCGGATCGACATTGCCGTGGCGGGCGAGGGCACCGTGAGCCCGTCCGCGGGCGGGACCTACGAGCCGGGATGGAAGCTGTCGCTGCGCGCGACGCCCCGGACGGGTTCCGCGTTCGTCGGCTGGTATGCCATCGCGGCGGACGGCCTGTCCACCAACGCCCTCCCGGGCGCCTATCGGAACGCCTCCTACGCCTACACGGTGACGGCGGAGCCGCTGACGATTCTCGCGCGCTTCGTCGCCAAGGCGGACGACGCGCGCTTCACCGTCTCCTGCGCGCCGGCGGCGGACGGCTACGCGGCGGGCGAGGCGCTGTCGATTCCGCTGGCGTTCGACTCCATCACCGAAGTGAAGAGCGTGACGCTCAAGAACGCCCCGGCCGGCGTCAAATACGACGCCGCGAAAATGGCCTTGACCGGCACGCCGACCAAGCCGGGCGTCTACGCGGTGCAGTTCACGGCGCGCAATGCGGCCGCGGGCACGGGCACGGGCCAGGCGACGGTCAAGGTGAGGAATTTCGTCGACGCCGAGGTCTATCCCGATCTGCTCGACGCCTATGGCCCGTACATGCCGGGCGTCGTCGTCACCAACGATCTGGCGGGGGTGGTCGCCGCCGACAGCCAGGTGACGGGTCTGCCGTCGGGCCTGAGCTGGAACAAGTCGCGGTGCGCCATCATCGGCGCCGCGACCAAGCCCGGCACGTACACGGTGATGTTCACGCGCACCGTGGATCGCGTCAAGCATACGGCTTCGGCGACGTTCGAGGTCTCCGCGCTGCCGGTGCTGAAGCTGGAGCGGCTGGGCGAGGGCGCGGGCACGGTGTCGGGCGGCGGCGCCTTTGCCGCGAACAAGAAGGTGACGGTGCGCGCCACGGCCGCCGCCGGTTCCGTCTTCGCCGGGTGGTACGAGGACGCCGACGCCACGGTGCCGCTGCGCGGTTCCGTCGACTACCGGACGGCCAGCTATGCGCTGACGATGCCCGCCGCGGACGAGACGACGCTTTACGCCCGGTTCATCCCCAAGACCGCGGACACGAACATCGCCGTGGCCTGCGTCTGGCCGGATGCGGGCGTGGACGCCGGCGCGGCCGTCGACACGCCGGTTCTCGTGACGTCCGAGACGGTGCCGAAGGTGACGGTGACGGGGCTGCCGGCGGGCCTGAAGTTCGATTCCAAGACGCTGTCGTTCACCGGCGCGGCGACGAAGCCGGGCGTCTACACGGTGACGATCAAGGCGGTCAACGCCTCCGGCTACGCGACGACGACGACGCTGGTGGTCAAG
>JBJEWF010000009.1:0-30811 GCA_051884915.1 Kiritimatiellia bacterium | reverse complement strand
CCAGCGGAATGCCCAGGTCGGCGTTGACCTGGGGGTTGACGTAGACCGGAATCGCGCCGTTCACCACCAGCGCGTTGATCGCCGAACGATGGACGTTGCGCGGCAGGATGACTTTCTGGCCGGCCTGGACCGAAGCGAAGATCATGGTCTGGACCGCGGCGGTCGTGCCGTTGACGATGAAAAACGCGTTGTCCGCCTTGAAGGCTTCGGCCGCCAGACTCTGGGCGTCTTTGATGACCGACACGGGGTGGGCCAGATTGTCCAGCGGCTTCATCGAATTCACGTCCAGGGTCATCAGCTTGGCGCCGAAGTAACCGTTCAACGCCGGATTCATCCGGCCGCCCTTGTGCCCGGGCACGTCAAAATGCGCCAGCCGGTTGACCCGCTGCTCTTCCAGAGCGTCGGCGACAGGCGTATCAGACTGCTTGAGAAGCTTCATTCTTTCGAGTCCCTGCAATTTGTTGACCTTGACGGTGGATGGTCCCGGGACTCCCGCCCCGCTACCGCCGCTCCATCGTCCACTTCGGCTTTGGAATTTCGCACAGTATAGCATAATTTGCCGGAATACGCAGTCCTGGCGGCAAGGCGGAAATTGGCGCGGAAAATGCGCGCGGCGAAGCGAAAAAAACGGCGGGAGAACTGCTCTCCCGCCGTTTTCCGCCACGCGCTTTCCCCTTATCTGACGATGATGCTCAGCCCGTTTGCCATGAAATCGAGAACGAGCCCCGTGTCCGCGACCGCCCGCAGGCGCAGTCTGATGTTCTTTGTCGGGTCCACGTCCGTCTTCAGCGTCCAATTCGCGAAGTTGCCGAAGTTCGCGAACTCGTCGGCCGTCATCATGGTGAACGACTTGCCGCACCAGGACGACGAATACGCGTCCGCATCCACCGTCACGGTGGCGACGCCCGTTTCGGCGACGTCAAACGTGCCGACGACCGCGAGCGTATCGTAGTCGTCGACGTCGCGGAAGGCCAAGTCGATCGTGGTGACGTTTCTCAAGCCGCCGCCATTCGGGAACGCGACCGTGCCGCCGCCCGAGACCGCCGCCGTCGTCACCCAGCCGCTGCTGGCAAAGGAGACGGTCGCGCCGTTGGCGACGCCGATGCTGTCGAGATCGAAGAACTCGTTGTCTCCCGGATACTCCACCTCGGCATTCAGCCACTTCTTCCTGAGATACGTCTCGATCAGCGCTCTATTTTTCTCGGTATTCGCCTTGGAATACGCGATGCACTCGCCGATGTACTGTCCGCCGATGCGATAATTGAGTTCGCGCGTCGCGAAAGCGAACACGTTCGTGATCGCCTCTCTCGGCACGAAGCTGACGAGACTGACGTCATTGCCGAACGGAGTCGTTGGCTTTACCTTTTCGCCATTCAAGCCAATGTAGCCGTTCCAAAGCGCACCGGAAGCCCACTCGGCGTTGAGAATGTTCGATGTTTCCTGACGCAGGAAACAGTAAGAGCAATTGGCGCTGTAACTGCTACCGCCATACCTGAAGCCGATGATTTCATTCCAGGGTTTTTCAGTCGTTTTGTCCTTGAGGACAATGTGAAACTCTTCCAGCGGGCCCACATCCGGCCAAACCATTGCCGCGCCGGTGGCGACATATTCGGCGGCTGCGGTTGCGGACGAGGTGCCGTTCGTTTTTAACCAGTCGACTTGCGTATCTTTCACCTGATCGAGCATATCGACAAACGGCATGACATGGCCAATGCCGTTCACGTCGAGGGCGGTCAGGCGCGGCTTGCCGGGCGCATACCCTCTATAACTGGTTGCGGCAGTCGCGCCGCCCCATTTCGTGACGTTCGTCTGGTTGTTGGCGTCTACCGAATATTCCATCGAAGACAAGTCGGCCGCGTCGGCATGGAAAGCGGCCCCCAGCAGGAAATCGCCGGAAACCTGCAGAACGCCATCTTCCGCCGCGATTTCCTTCAGCGCCGTCGGGACAGTCGCTTCGACCGTTCCCTCCCCCTTCTTGACGAGCGCAGACGTGGTTTTCACGACCGTTTTCACCGTCTCGCCGCGTCCGACGTCGATTGTCGCGGTGTCGTCGACGTCGACCGACTGGACGATCTGCAACGCGTCCTGCGGATGGCTCGTCACGCCTTTCCACTTCTTCAGGAGATAGAGTTCGGTGTCGCGGCGCTCCTGCGCGGTCAACGGGCGATCGTAATAGACGACTTCGCCGATTTTCACGCCACCGGTCTGATTGTTGCCACGATCGATGGCGAACGCGTTGACGGGAACCGGCCGCGAAGCGCGGAATGCGACGACATGGACTTCGTCCTTGGTGTTCGGCGAACTGTCCGGATCGATCCAGTTGCCGTCGTACGACCAGTAGCCCGAAACAAGGCGGTTATACGAGTAATGTCGGCTCAAAAATATTTTGCCGGCATTGCTCGCCATCTTGGTGATGCACCAGCTCATGGAGCTGAGGGCGGTTGCCTGGTCGTCCGTCTTCATGTAGACGAGAAAGCCTTCGCGATGGCGCTGATCGCTATTGCTGCCCTGCTCGGACTCAATGCCGACATACCCCTCGGCTTTTCCATTGCGCCAGAAACAGAGCGAACCGCCGGTCTTGTCGTCTTTGTGGAACTCGCCCAGATCGACCATCGCGAGTCCGGTCGGCGAGACGTTCTCCTGGATGGTGCCGTCGCCATACGCGCTTGAGGGCTTGCGCAGCGTGTAGACGTCGCCCTTGGAGTTGGCGACGCCTTTGCCGCGGACGTCGTGCCAGACGGAAACGACCGTCGACTCGTTGGTGACCGTGGTTTCGATGTCCGTCGCGTGCCGCGACGCGTCGAAATGGAGCGAGGGGTCCGCCGCGAGCTGCGGCTCGTCGGTCGGGACGTAGTCGGTGCCGAAAGCCACCGATCCCTCCTCGACGCGGATCTTCACGTTCGCCGGCGACACGCGCGAAAGCACCAGCGTGCCGGCGCCTTTCTTCACGAACGTCTCCGTCCCCGCCGGCAAGATGAGCTCGCGAACCACCAGCGTGCCGTCGGCGACTTCGACCTCGGCGCCGCTCGCGACGATGTTCACCACGCCATAGTCGTAGATCTTGTCGTCGGGGCGCCACTTCCTCATCAGATAGCGGTGGGTCTGCTGACGCTCGGCGACCGTCAGCTCGTTGGTGTAGACGAGGATTTCGGCGATGATCGCGCCGCCCTGCCACGCCCCGGGCGAGCTCGCGCCCAAGAAGCTGACCTTCCCGGCATGGTCTTTCAGCGACGAAGACACGACGTTGAGCCGGCGCATGAAATCGGTCTGCAAATCGGCGCGCGAGCTCTGGCCGTCGAAAAGCACGTGGCCCATGAAAACGGGCGTGTCGCAAAAACCATCGTAGGAGAAAAGGCGATTCCACCTCGAACGCAACCAGTCGCGCGTCCACTCGCCCAGATAATTGCCGACAATCTGCGGCATCGGCGAACCGCGGAACTGATCGCGAAACACTACGTGAATCTCGCGCGCATGATTGACCGCCGGGGAGAGCGTCAGAACTCCGGACTGCCCGAGTTCGGGATATGTGACGGTGCCATCGCTCGAATAGGCGCCGAAATTCACGACCGGGGCGCTTGTCTCGCCATCGACGTCGAGACGCGGACGGTTGCCGTCGGCGTTCTTGACGACCTTCATTGGGCGGCCGTCGGCATCGCGCCACTCGTCGACATACGCCACGCCGTCGACCAGCGTCGTGGAGAACGAGTCGGCTTTGGACGCGTCGAGGCGGATCGCCGGCTCGCCGGCGGGGGCGTCCGGCGTGTCGTCCGGCACGCCGTGCAACACCGCCTTGCCTTTCCAGACGCGAAGGTCGGTCAGGGGGCCCGGCTGGTTCATGATCTCGACCGTGCCGGAAGGAGAAGTCGGCAAGACGGTTTTACGATTATTGGAGTTGCCATCAATGCTCTTGTTCACGTTCAGCTGCCCGGGGCCGAACGCCTCTTTCACGATGCTGCGCGTTCCGTCCGGCGACAGGACATTCGGCGCGCCCATGACGCAAAGGCGGTTGACCTCCGGCGTCCAGTCCGGCGCGGCCTGCAGATAAAGCGACGAAAAGGCGCCGCGCTCGCGATCGCGGACGTCGAAATAGCCCTCGTATGTCGAAGGGTCGGTGATGTGGAGCGGATAATAGAGGTCGCTCCAGTCAAACACGAAACAGGTCCACGGACCGCCCTTGAGCGAATGGAGATACATGCCGGCATTGGTGTTGTCATTGAAACTGTGTCGGAAGTCGATTCGCCCGTAATAGCTCTCCGTGCTTCCGGCGGCGATTTCCGCCAGGCGCTTTGCTTCCGTCGGAGTCGACGACAGGTCCACAATCGTATTGGAGACAGCCGGATTGATGTTGGTAAAGGCAGGAGCCGTGCCGCCCTCCCAATTGGAATCGGTGAAGAGATCCAGGGTCGAGACGGCACCTCGACTCCCTTTCGCGGCAAACACCGCCGTCTCGGTGGCGGCCAGAACGCTCCCGCTCCCGACGACGCAGGCCAGCGCGACACCGCATCCCGCAACGATTCGACAATGCCCACTCATACTTTTTCCTCCTTGTTAGCCCTAAAATTGAAAAGTGCGCGTTTACGTGTATAATATATTTTTTTTTTTTCGCAGAATGTCAACTGGAAAAGCCGGAAACTTTCCCCTGAATTTCGCCTTGAGCGCGCGGTCGTGTTTTTGCTAGAATGGGGGACATGGAAAAGTCAGTTCTCTCGCGTGTCTTCTTCGCGTCGTCGGCGGCGGCCGGGGCGGTTGTCGGGAAAGTTCCGGCCGGGCGCGACGGGATCCGCCTGACCCCGGAGAAAGTCTGGTGGCGCTTCTGACCGCGCGGGCGCGCGGTTCGGCCTCGCCGGCGATTTGACATGGCTTGCGGACAAACAGACTGGGCGGCGGCTCGGGAGGTTCTGGGCGCGCAGACGCTCAGCGTCGTTCTGCCGGTCTACCATCTTCCCGACGCGGTCGAGGAGAATCTGGACCGCGTCGTCGCGTGCTTCGGGCAGGCCGGGTTCGCCTACGAGCTCGTTCCCGTCGACGACGGCAGCGGGGACGGCACGGCCGAGGCGCTGCGCCGCGCCGCCGCCAAGCATCCCGCGCTGGTCAAGCCCGTCTGGATCGAAAAGAACGCCGGCAAGGGCAATGCGCTGAAGGAGGGGTTTCGCGCGTCGACGGGCGCATTCGTCCTTTTGCTCGATGGCGATCTGGACATTGCGCCGGCCATGCTGCCGGGGTTCTTCGCCTCGATGCGGCGGCACGGTTCCGACATCGTCGTGGGCTCGAAGCGCCATCCCGATTCGAAGGTCCAGTATCCCTGGCACCGCCGGCTCGCGAGCGCGGTCTACTTCGGGCTGGTCCACCTCTTCATCGGGCTGCCGGTCACGGACACCCAAACGGGGATGAAGCTCTTCAGGCGCCGGGTCCTGGGCGAGGCGCTGGACCGGATGCTGGTCAAGACGTACGCGTTCGATCTCGAATTGCTGTCGATCGCCCACGGGCGGGGGGCCAAGGTGTCCGAGGCGCCGGTGGAGATCCGCTTCGGCCAGAAATTCGGCGCGCTGAAGTTCCGGACGGTCCGCGACATGGTGCACGACACGCTGTCCGTGTTCTACCGGCTGCGCATTCTGCGCTATTACGCCAAGGTTGAGGTGCCGCCGCCCCTGGCCGCGAAGCCGTTCGTCAGCGTGGTCATTGCCTGTCCGGCCGACAGCTGGATGCTGCAGGAGTGCCTGCGCGCCCTGGCCGACCAGACCTATCGCGATTTCGAGGTCCTGGTTCTGCCCGATGGCGGTCCGGTCGAAAAGCCCGAGGGGAAGGCGATTGCGCTGACGGTCCTGCCGACGGGGAAGGTCCGTCCGGCCGAAAAGCGCAATCGCGGCATCGCCCGCGCGACGGGGCAGGTGGTCGCCTTCATCGACGACGATGCCTATCCGGACGCCCACTGGATCGAGAACGCGGTCAAGTATTTCGCCGATCCCGAAATCGGCGGCGTCGGCGGACCCGGCGTGACGCCGCCGGGCGACGGCATCCTGGCCCGCGCCGGCGGGCGGGTCTACGAGAATTTCCTCGTGAGCGGAACCTACCGCTACCGCTACGTGGGCGGGCGCGTGCGGCGCGACGTCGACGACTACCCCAGCTGCAACCTGTTCGTCCGCGCGGATCTGCTGCGGAAGTTCGGCGGCTACCGGACCGATTTCTGGCCGGGGGAGGACACGCTGCTCTGCCGGTCGATCGTCTGCGACGGGGGGAAGCGGATCGTCTACGACCCCTGGACGGTCGTCTACCACCACCGCCGGCGGCTTTTCGGTCCGCATTTGCGCCAATTGGGCCGCTACGGATTCCACCGCGGCTATTTCGTGAAGCGCTTCCCCGAGAACTCGTTCCATGCGGCCTATTTCGTGCCGTCCGCGTTCGCGCTCTACGCGGCGCTGCTGGCGCTGGCGGGGGCGTCGGCGCCGCTGTGGGCGGGGGCGCAGGACGCCGTCATGCCGTGGCTGTGGCTGTTTGCCGCCCCGATGGCCCTGTACCTTCTGCTGACGGGGCTGGGCACGCTGTCGTCGAATCCCGTCCTGTGGCTCCTGACGTGGGCGGGCGTGGTCGCGTCGCACGTCTGGTATGGCGTCCGCTTCCTGGCGGGCCTGTGCGCGTCCCGGGCGCCGTGCGAGTACATCGGCAGGGACCATGCGCGGGGCGCGGGGCGGCCGGTCGGCGCAGCGGGAGAAACTTGAAAGGAAGTCGTCATGTCTGGAGAAACGGTTACGGTTTATGTCGTGTTCGCGGTCGCGGCCTATCTGTGCGGCGCCATTCCGTTCGGGTTCCTGATCGGGAAACTGCGCGGCATCGACGTCCGGACGGTGGGGTCGAAGAACATCGGGGCCACGAACGTCTACCGGACGGTGGGCCACAAATGGGGGTTCCTCGCGTTCTTCTGCGATTTCCTCAAGGGCTTTGTGCCGACGCTGCTGGCCCGGCTGCTGTTTCCGGACACGCCGCACCTGGCGATCATGACGGGCGTCCTTTGCGTGTGCGGGCACATGTGGACGTGCTTCATGAAGTTCAAGGGCGGGAAGGGGATCGCGACGGGGTTCGGCATGCTGGTGGCCCTCATCCCGTGGATGGTGCTGACGGCGTTCGGGATCTTTGCGGCGACGGTGTGGATCTCGCACTACATTTCGCTTGGCTCGATTCTGGCCGCCGCCTTTCTGCTCGTGGCCGTCTGGTTCCCGATCCTGGGCAGCCCGGGCGTTTCGGCCGATTGTCCGCAGTGCGTCCTGGTCGCGGCCGTCGCGGCTTTCGCGATCTGGCGGCACCGTTCCAACATCGGCCGCCTGGCCAGAGGGTGCGAGAACAAGATCTACTAGCCGCCGGCGGCGGCGGAAACCGGACACGGGCGTCAGCGCGCGCAAGCGAGAGAAGGAGAGCGAAATGAGAACTGCGTCGATTGAACGGAACACGAACGAGACGAAAATCAGGCTGTCGTTGAATCTTGACGGCGCGGGCAACGGCACGATCGACACGGGCATCGGGTTTTTCAACCACATGCTGGAACTGCTGAAAAAGCACGCCCTGATCGATCTCGACGTCGCGTGCGCGGGCGATCTCGATGTCGACTACCACCACACGGTCGAAGACGTGGGGCTGGTGCTGGGGCAGGCGCTCGACCGGGCCTTGGGCGCGCGCAGGGGGATCGCGCGCTACGGCTTCGCCTCGATTCCGATGGACGAGGCCCTGTGCGAGGCGTCTCTCGATCTGGGGGGGCGGCCGTTTCTCGTTTTCGTCAGCGCCAAGAAGCACCTGATGGTGCGCGACTTCGAGGTCAAGCTGCTGGAGGAGTTCTTCCGGTCCGTCAGCGTGGAGGGGCGCATGAACATCCATCTGCGGGAAATCTACGGCGACGAGACGCACCACGTGTGCGAGGGGATTTTCAAGGGTTTTGCGCGCGCCTTGCGCCAGGCGGCGTCCCGCGACCCGCGCGAAAAGGGCGTGCCGTCGTCCAAGGGCGTGCTCTAGGGCGGAGCCGTGAGACGGCGCACGTTTGTCGAACTGGGCGTCGCGGCGGGCCTGGCGCGTGTCCTGCCGGCGGCGGAGGGAGCGAAACCGACTGGAGGGAAAGAGATGAAGGAAACGATTGTCGTGGCCGCGGATCCGTTTGCGCTGGGGCTGGAGAAGGCCGTGGTCGCGCATCTGCGCGAACGCGGGTTCGCGATCAGGGACTACGGCGCGACGGAGGCCGACGCCAACAAGCCCTACTACCGGTCCGCCGTGGACGCCTGCCGGGCGCTCCAGCGCGGCGAGGCCACGCGCATGTTCCTGTTCTGCGGCACGGGCATGGGCATGAGCATGATCGCCAACCGCTTCCGGGGCGTGCGCGCCGCCGTGGTGGAAAGCGTGTTTGCCGCGAAGATGTGCCGCGCGATCAACGACGCCAACGTCTGCTGCATGGGCCAGATGATCTGGGGCGACATGATGGCGATTGCGGCCGCGGACGCTTTTCTGGACACGGCGTTCGCCGAGGGACTTGAACCGCTGGCCGGGTTCCTGGCGGAGGCCCGCCGGAAAGTCGCCGACATCCGCGACTGACGGCGCGGCCGGCGCGGGGGGCGGACGGACGCGGGCGACGAGGGGCGACGCGGGCGCAACGCAGGCGCGAAACGAACGCGCGAACGGACAAAGACGAAATCGGGAGGCAAAAGCGATGAAACGGTTTTCACGGGTGGCGGCGGTGGTCATGGCGGCGCTCGGCAGCCGGGCGGCGCCGCTGGAGGTGGCGTTGAGCATGAACGGCGACGTGCGCGTGGGGACGTGCGGGGCCAGCCTGTCCGCCACCATCTACCGCGAGGGGTGGACGGGAATCGCCCGGGGCGTCCGCACGGATTTCGCGTTCCCCGACGCGACCGCCGGCACCGCGTCCTTCGACCTGTTCAGCGCGAAGGAGCCGTGCGCCGTCGGCCGCGCCACGCTGCAGGCGCTGGCGGACGCCCGCGCGCTGCTCGACGTCGTCCTCTCCTCCACGCTGGACCAGAAACCCGAAGCCGTCGTTCTGGCGCTGACGCTGCCGTGCGAGGCGTACGCCCGGGGATCGTGGCGGGCGTCGACGGGCGCGAAGGGCGTGTTCCCCAAGACCTACGCCGGCCAGATGAACGTCCTGTCCGCGGACGTCAGGTGGGTTGAGATCGCCTCCGCCGCGGGCGAGACGTTCCGCGTGGCGTTTCCCGCGGACACGCGGGTCCACATCCAGGACGACCGCCAGTGGGTGCAGACGATCACCCTTCGCATCAGCTCGCATCTGCCGGCGGCGAAGGCCTTCCGGGCGGGCGACCAGCGCGTCTTCTCCTGTTTCCTGTCCGCGGCCGAGGGCGTGAAGACGAAAATCGACCGGCCCGTCGTGATCAAGGCGGGCGACACGTGGATCCCGCTCGACTACCGGAAGAACATCCTGGCCGGGAGCGCCCTCGATTTCTCCGGCCAGGGGCTGCAGGACGCCCCCGCCGGCAAGCATGGCTGGCTGAAGAACGTCGGCGGGCACTTCGAGTTCGAGAAGCTGCCGGGACGGCCGCAGCGGTTCTACGGGGTCAATCTGTGCTTCGACGCCTGCTTCCCGGAAAAGGAGCTGGCCGACGAGCTGGCGACGCGCCTCGTCCGCCTGGGGTACAATACGGTCCGCATCCACCACTACGAATCGGCGAACGGCGTGATCAAAGATTCCGGCGACCGGCTGACGCTGAACGCGGAACGGATCGGACGGCTGGACTATCTGCTGGCGAAGCTGTTCGAGAAGGGCCTCTACGTCACGACCGACCTGTTCACGACGCGGCCGGTGATGTGGCGGGACGTGGGCATCGACCGGGACGGCCAGGTCGAGCAGCAGGTCTACAAGAATCTCATCGCCGTCCACGAGCCCGCCTTCGAGAACTGGAAGACGTTTGCGCGGAATCTGCTGACGCACGTCAATCCCCACACCGGGCGCCGCTATGCCGACGAACCGGGCCTGCCGCTCATTTCGCTTGTCAACGAAGGCCATCTCACCTGGTGCTGGGAGCAGATCAAGCGGACGGCGCCGATGAAGCGGGCCTGGAAAACGTGGATCGACGCCCGGCGCGCCCAGGACCCCGCTTTCGCGCAGGGCGTCTCCGACGACGCGGCGGCGAACGCCGGCTGGAACAACGCCGCGCTCATCTGCTTCATGGCGGACACCGAAAGCGACCTGGCGGCGCGCCAGCGCGCGTTCTTGGCGTCGCTGGGCGTCAAGGCACTGCTGACGAGCCAGAACTGCGGCAGCCACTACACGCCGCTGATGGCCATGCGCGCGGCGCGCTACGACTACGTGGACGACCATTTCTACGTCGACCATCCCGAGTTCCTGTCCCGCGCCTGGTCGCTGCCGTCCCGGTGCGGAAACGGAAATCCGGTTCTGGCGTCCTCCCTGCAGCTTGTCGCCTGCGCGTACACGCGCATGCCCGACAAGCCCTTCACGGTCACCGAGTGGAACTTTTCGGGCCCGGGCATGTTCCGCGGCGTGGGAGGCATCATGACGGGGGCGATGAGCGCGCTGCAGGACTGGGACGGCCTGTGGCGCTTCGCCTATTCGCACGGCCTCGACGGCCTGCGGGACCGGCGGGGCGTCCCGGGGTATTTCGACGCCAGCTGCGATCCGCTGAGCCAGGCTTCCGACCGCGCGAGCGTGTGCCTTTTCCTGCGCCGCGACCTGGAGCCGCTCGCCGACCGGCTCGTCCAGATGGTGACGCCCGACACGTTCGTGTCGTCGGGCAGCCCGACGGGCGTCGTGCCGGCGTGGCGCGACGCCGCCTGGAACGTCCGCGTGGCGACGGGCGTGGCGCCGGTCGCCGGCGCCGGCGCGACCTGCAATCTCGGCGCGTCGCGCCACGCCGCCCGCGCCCCGGTGCCGCTGGCGGACAACCGTGCGATCCGGCTGGACCGCGAGCGGGGGACGTTCGTTCTGGACACGCCGCGCACGGCCGGCGCGTTCACGCCTTCGGGGGCGATCGGCGCGGGCGCGATCACGTTCGACGCGGGCGACGTGGCGGCGACCGTGTGGGCCAGTTCGCTGGACGGCCAGCCCCTCGTCTCCTCGCGGCGGATTCTCGTGACGCACCTGACGGACGTCCAGGCCGACGGCAACGTCTACGCCGACGAGGCCAGGCGGATCCTGCTGCGCTGGGGGAACTATCCGCCGGTCGTGCGCGACGGTTCGGCCCGGATCGCCCTGTCGCTCCAGTCTCCCGACCTGTACGAGGTCTGGGGGCTGGACACGACGGGCCGCCGCCTGGCGCGGATTCCCGCCACGGCCGAAGACGGCACGCTGCGCTTCACGGCGACGGTCAAGGGCCCCGCCGGCGCCCGGCTGCTCTACGAAGTGGTGCGCGCGCGCTAGCGCCTCCCCCGCACCCATCGCGGCGGCGCGCGCCTTGCGCGACGTCCTGGGCGCGCGGCCCCGCGGGGCCGCGCGTTTCTCTCTTCCGCGTCCGCCCGCCGCGCCAAACGGCACGCGGCGTCCCGCGGCGGCGGATGCCGGCCTAACGCAAACCTAACCGGTTGCCAACACGGGCCTAACATTGCGGTGGCATATTGTCTCCGTCGAAAGGAGAAACCACCCATGGAAGAGGAAATGCCGCTTGAGGATCGCGAGTTGAGCTGGTTGAAATTCAACGAGCGCGTTCTGGACGAGTCGTCGCGGACGGACGTCCCGCTCTGCGAACGACTGCAGTTCTTCCACATTTTCCAGACGAACCTGGACGAGTTCTTCAAGGTCAGGGTCGGGTCGATGCTGGACAAGATCGAGTATTGCCCGGAACTGGAAGCGGCCTTGTCCGCGATCCGCGCGAAAGTGCGGGAACTGAACCTCAAGCGCGCGGCGATCTGGCGCGAGCTGATGCGGGAGCTCGCCGGCCAGGGCATCGTGGTCAAAGGCGTCGCCGACTGGTCGAAGGAAGACCGGCGCGCGGCGGCCAAGGCGTTCGGCGGGCAGCTGGAGCCGGTCGTCTCCACCTCGATCATCGGCAAGCACCGGACGTCGCCCTTCATCCGCGACCGCCAGACCTACCTGGCGCTGCGGATGGTGAGGAAGAACAGCCGCGATGCGCGCATCCGGCTGGGGCTGGTGGCCTGCTATTCGCCGCTGATGGGGTCCTTGATTCCGCTGGCGGACCCGAACGCGTTCGCCGTTGCGGACGACGTGGTGCGCGCGAACGCGAAGGCCATGTTCGGCGACTGGAGCATCAAGGAGATTTCGCTCTTCCGGGTGACGCGAAACGCCGACATCGACCCCGACAGCGAGTACGACGACGAGGAGGACTACCGGGAGTTCATGGCGCGGATGATGAAGAAGCGCCGCCGGCTCGACGCCGTCCGCCTCGAAGTCGAGCCGGGGACGTCCAAGGCGCTGCTGAAAATGCTGGCCGCGCTCGTGGGCATCGAGACGGACGGCGTCTGCAGGGTCGAGTGTCCGTTCGATTCCGCCTTCGTCGGCGAATTGCACGACGTCCTGCGCAACCGGACCGAGCTGTTCTACCCGAAGTTCTCGCCCGGCAAGAAACGGGTGTTCGACAGGAGGCGGGACGTCTTCGAGCAGATCCGGAAGAAGGACCGGCTGCTCGCCTATCCGTACGACGCGATGCAGCCTTTTCTGGCGATGCTGCACGCGGCCGCGGAAGATCCGGACGTGATATCCATTCGGATGACGCTGTATCGCGTCGCGCCGCACAGCCAGGTGGTCGAGGCGCTGCTGGAAGCGGCCGAAAACGGCAAAGAGGTCCAGGTCCTGGTTGAACTGAAGGCGCGCTTCGACGAGGAGAACAACATCGAATGGTCGCGGCGGCTCGAACACGCCGGCTGCCAGGTGATTTACGGACTCAACGGGTACAAGGTGCACGCCAAGCTGTGCCAGATCGTCCGCAAGGAGGCCAACGTCCTGCGCCAGTACACCCAGATCGGAACCGGGAACTACAACGAGAAGACCTCGCGGCTCTACACCGATTTCGCCTTGTTCACGGTCGACGCCGCAATCGGACGCGATGTCGCGCGCGTGTTCCGGGCCCTGGCGCTGGGCAAGGTGCCGGAGGCCATGAAGACGCTGCTGGTGGCGCCCCACGGGTTGCGGAGCGGAATCGTCGGCCTGATCGAGGGCCAGATCCGGCTGGCCCGGCGTGCCAAGCCCGCCTACATCGGGCTGAAGATGAACGCGATCACCGACAAGCTGCTGATCGCCAAACTCTACGAGGCGTCGCAGGCCGGCGTGCGCGTCGAACTGATCGTTCGCGGCATCTGCCGCCTCGTCCCCCGGGTGCCCGGCCTGAGCGAGAACATCAGCGTCATGAGCATCGTGGGCAGGTTCCTCGAACATTCGCGCGTGTACATCTTCGGCGCCGGCGGCAAGGCGGCGGTCTACATTTCCAGCGCCGACTTCATGACGCGCAACACCGTGCGCCGCGTCGAAGTCGCCGCGCCGATCCTGGACGGCGCGGTCAGGGACGAAATCGTGGCGTGCTTCCGGATCATGCTGCAGGACAACCTCCAGGCCCACGACCTGGACGCCGATTCGGTCTACACCCGCCGGACGGCTGGCGGCGCGGCGGCCCCCCTTTGCGCGCAAGACGAATTCTGCCGCCTGTACGCGAAGGAGTGAGTCAATGACAATCGCCATTGTCGACATCGGGTCCAACACCATCCGGATGAACGCCTATTCGATTGCGGCCGGCGGCCGCCCCGAACTGGTCGTTTCGCGCAAGATCATGGCGGGGATCGCGTGCTACATCTCCAAGAAGAAGGTGATGGACGAAAGCGGAATCGGCTGTCTGTGCGCGGCGCTCGCGGACATCAAATCGACGGTCGACCGGCTTGGCATCGGCCGGGTCGCCGCGTTCGCGACGGCTTCGCTCCGGAACGCCGGCAATTCCGCCGCGGTCCTCGCCAGGATCGCCGGCGCCGTCGGGTGGCGCGTGGACGTGCTTTCCGGCGAAGACGAGGCGAAACTCGGATTCGCCGGCGTGCGCGGCTGCATCCAGGCCCGGCGCGGCCTCCTCGTCGACATCGGCGGCGGTTCGACCGAGGCGACGGTCTTCAAGGCGGACGCCGTCAAGAGCGCCCGTTCGTTCAACATCGGTTCGCTCAATCTGTACAAGCGCTGCGTGGCGAACGACATCCTGCCCGGCCGGTCGCAGCGCCGGGCCATGGCCCGGGAGATCGCCGGCGCGATCGACCGCGCCGCGCTCGACCTGCCGAAGAAGACGGACACGGTCGTGGGCATCGGCGGCACGGCGCGCGCCGTCCTGAAGCTGGCCCGCAACCGTTTCGGCCTCGGGGCGGCGACGAACACCCTCACGGACGAACAGTTCCGCGAGCTGGCGAACGTGCTGTTTTCCAGAACCCGAAAGGCGGTCGACCTCATCGTCCGCACCTGCCCGCAGCGGGCCCACACGATAGTCCCGGGCACGATGATCATGCTGCGGCTCGTCGAGCTGGCCGCGGCCCGGCGGCTTGAGATCTGCTCCGCCGGCCTGCGGGAAGGGTATCTGGCCGCGATCCTGGCGCGTTCGCGCCCTGGCGGACGGTAGCTGCCCGCGCCGCATTTCCCGCCTTTCCGATTGACGGAATAAAAACCGGTCGCGATCTCTTCCCCGTTGACAAAACGGCGGCTGGCAAGGTAGAATGCAACTGCTCGGCGGTGGGTGCGGGCGGCGCGATTCGGCGTTTCGCGGCCTGGATTCCTCTTCTTCGACTGCGCAAAACCGGAAAGGGACGGACATGGTGAGACAGTTTGCAGCGTGCGCGATGTGCCTGTTGGCGGCGGGGGCCGGCTGGGGCGAAACCGTCCGCTGGACGGGCGGAGCGGGTGACGACCTGTGGTCGACCGCCGGCAACTGGAGCGGGGGCGCGGTTCCGGGCGCGGCGGACGTCGTCGTGTTCGACGATGCCGCCACGGTGAATTTCTCGGGCGACTGGTCGGTCGCCGGATTCGTGTTCAACGCGGCGGTCACGGTGACCACCGGGGAGGACGCGGAGGCGGCGAAGTCGTCGACCAACCGGATCCGGCTGGGGGACGGCGCGGGGCAGGCCACGATTACGGTCGCGGACGACGTGGCGGTGAGCTTCAACGTGCGCCTCTTCGCCGCGGAGAAGAACAAGACGCGCCTCGTGAAGGACGGTGGCGGCGAAATCGCGTTCCTGCAGTATGTGGGACGCGACTGCCCCTTCGACGGCTTCGCGCTCGATGCGGGGACCGTCCGTTTCGGCTTCCCGGCGCATTCCGACGGCGCGTCGTTCGGTTCGGGCGTCAAGATCGTCGTGCAGGACGGCGCGACGCTGCACATCGGCGACAACAACCAGGTGAGCAACTTCACGGTCTTCGACGTGCGCGCGGGCGGGCTCGTGGACTTCGGGAACTATGCCGACGTGATCGGCGGTTTCGTCGGCGAGGGCGTGGTGACGAACATCGGGTCGGCGTCCCTGACCTTCCAGAACGGCCCGCTGCTGTTCGCGGGGCGCGCCTACGGGACGATCAGGCCCCACGACACGCTCGCTTCGGGCGATCCCGCCATGGTGGTGGGGGCGGCGGACGCTTTCGCCGGCATCACGTGGACGACGGGGTCCAACGGGCTGCCGACGCTCCGTTTCGCGCCGGGCGTGGGGACTTTCACCCTGAAGCGGTACATCGACGCGGCGGAAGCGTCGCTTGAGCTGGCGGACACGGCGGGCCGGCCCGTCACGCTGCGCACGGGGCTGGACTCCGTCCTGAAGGGCCGCGTGACGGGCGCGGGTTCCCTGGTGAAGACGGACACGGCGGACTACCAGACCGTCGTGACGGGCGACCGGCTGGAGCTGACCGGCGACGTCGGCCGATCCGGCGGCCGGGCGCTCGTCTTCGGCGACGGCGCGACGGCCGACAGCGACGTCGACTTCTCGCATTTCAACGCGCTGGTGAACGGCGGGCCGGGCGAGTACATGGGCTTCGCGAACGTGGCGGACCTGACGCTCGGCCTGCCCGTCTACGGGGACGGCGCCTTCCGGAATCTCGGCCCCGGGCGCGTGACCTTCGCCAATCTGCTCGCGACGAACGCGGCAATCGTCGCGACCGCGACCGCGACGGCTCCGACCGACGTCGCCGGCGGCGACTGGAGGAATCTGCTCGTCGACCAGCAGGTCTGCGCCACGAACACGATTTCCGGCGGCCGGGGCGACGGTCTGCATCTCCGTCCCTCGCGCGCGGGCGGCGTCATCAACGTGACGGGCGGCGTTTTCACGAACGTGGTGCTCGACACGTCCGGCTCGGCGGCGGACTCCGAATCCGCCATCAACATCCTGGGCGGCGAGCTGTACGTGACGAACCGCGTGCTCGGGTACGGCAGGCGGTCGTACACGATCGACGGCGCGCAGGTGACGCTGGCGAACGGGTTCTCGGCCGGGGGCGGGGGCCTCTACGAGATGTTCACGATCACCAACGGCGCCACGGTGACGTTCGGGGCGGCCGCGACCTGGAACCAGGGACTGGGCTTCTCCGTCTCGGACCGCTCGACGGTGACGCTGAAGCGGACGGGCTACTACAACTACCGCATCGCCTCCGACGGCACGCCCCACCGCTGGTTCGTGGGCGACGGGGGGCGTGTCGTCTCCGACAGTCTCGTCATCTGCTCCCCCGGGAATGCCGGCATGACCACGGGCACGCTGGAAATCGCCCGCGGCGGCCGCTTCACGCTGGCGGACGGCGGAATCAGCACCCCCGGCACCGACAACGGCTACGGCGAGGTCGTGCTCGACGGCGGCGTCCTCGAATATGCGTTCAGCACCGCCAGCAGCGCAATCATGGACAGCGCGACGCGCGAGGAGATCGCCGTGACCGAGCGCGGCGGGACGATCGAGACGGCGCTGGTCCGCCCCGACTACAAGGGCTGCCTCAAGACGCGGATCCTTCCCCGCACGGCGGACGGGGCGGTTGACGGCGGGCTGACGAAACTTGGCGTGGGGAGCCTCCTGCTGGACACGGCGCTGGAAAACGAGCTGCGCGGGCCGTTCCGCATCCTGGAAGGCCACGTCTACGCCTACGCCCCGCATCCGTTCGGCTACGGCGACGTGCATCTCGCCCATGCGTACGTGTCGTGCGACGTCCTGGCGAACGGGGTCCAGCGGATCGCCGACGGCGCGGAGTCGCGCGTGTACGTCTCCGGCGCGCCGTTCTACTTCCTCCGGTGCAATGCGGACGAGAAGGCGACGCTGGTCATGGGCCCCGCGGATGCGGGCGAGGACGCCGTGCTGGCGGGCGAGACGCCGAACGCCCTGCTGTTCTTCCGGTCGGGCGACACGGGCGAGACCTTCGACGGGACCGGCGTGCGCGTCCTCGTGAACGGCGGCGTGTCGCTGACCCCGGCGGGGCTGTCGTCCTTCCCGGCGATGGCGCTCGCCGCGCTGTCCACGAACGACCGCGGCAGCCTCCGCTTCCTGTCGTACGACGCGGAGAGGGGATTCGTCGCGGCGCCGCTGACGGAAGGGTTGGCCGGCGGCGAGACGAGCGTGGCGAACGTGGAGGAGGCGCCGCTGACGGTTGCGGAAGACACGCACGTGGGCGCGCTCCGCGTCCATGCGCAGAACGACGTCGCGGCGCTCACCATCGCCGCCGGCGCGACCTTGCGCGTGGGCGACGGTGCCAATCCCGCGCAGGTC
Organism: Kiritimatiellia bacterium; assembly: GCA_051884915.1. Lineage (GTDB taxonomy): Bacteria > Verrucomicrobiota > Kiritimatiellia > RFP12 > UBA1067 > RUG572. The sequence goes on along the minus strand of JBJEWF010000009.1, from coordinate 13,153 downwards.
ATCCTGAACAACGCGAACACGAAGAACAAGACGGCCCAGATCGACGGCGCGGGCACGCTGGACTTCGGGACGTCGCTGGGCGTCATCGCGGTGAACTGGGCGCGTTCCAACCTGGAGGACGCGGAGGTGAAGGCGACGATCGCGGGCTCGGGCGGCCTCTCGCTGGCGGGCGTGGCGCGCTACTATCCCAGCCTGATCGCCCTGGGCGCGGCGAACGTCTACACGGGCGGCACCTACATCGACGGCGTGCAGGTGACCGTCTCGAACGACCGCGCGCTCGGCACGGGCGACGTCCACGTCCAGGGCAGCCGCGCGTATGGCGGCGGACTGTTGATCAACACGGCGACGCTCGCGAACAACCTCCACGTGCGCGGCTGCGGCATGCTCCGCTACCAGCAGTCGACCCAGGGCGAGGGCGCGCTCGTGTTCGCCCGGTCCGCCACGCTCTCCGGCGACATCGAGATCGTGGACTTCGCGACGTTCGTCTCGAAGAACAGCCTGTTCGAGCACGCGCTCACGGGACGGATTTCCGGCGGCGACCTGTCGTTCGAAGGCTCCGGCGCGTTCACGCTCGGGCAGGACAACGCCCTGACGGGAACCGTCTCCGTGGCGGGATGCTGCACGCTGCGCGTCTCCACCGGCGGCGCGTTGGGCACGGGTCCCGTGGAGAACGGCGGCACGATCGAGTTCGTCAACGAGAGCGACATCACGGTGGCGAACGAACTGCGCGGAACCGGCCGGATCGTCCTCGCCGGCGCGGGCAAGGTGACGTTCACGGCGGCGGCGGGCTTCGCGGGCGTCGTGACGATGGACGCGTCCGGCCGGACGCTCGACGTCGGCGCCGGGACGATGGGCGCCGGGACGATCTCGGGGAACGGCGTCGTGACGGGGAGCGCCGGCGGCGTGCTCGAACTCGCCGGCTCCGCGACCGGGTCCGATTTCGGCGGCGTCGTTTCGGGCGGCCTCTCCCTGGTGAAGACGGGCGCGGGCACGCAGTATCTCTCCGGCGGCAACACCTACGCGGGGACGACGGAGGTGCGGGAGGGCACGCTCGTCCTCGGCGCGCGGCCGTTCTCGGACGCGCTCGCCGTGCGGGACGCCCTGTTCCAGCTCGACGCCTCGGACGCGTCCACGCTGGAGGTCGACGCGGACGGCCGGGTGACGAAGTGGTCGGATGCGCTGGGCGGCGCGCGGGCGTTCACGAACGTCGCCGGGTACGCGGCGTTCCCGACGCGGCGGATGGACGCCGTGAACGGGCGCAGCTCGGTCTGGTTCGACGGCGACCGCGGCGGCCTGAACAGCGCGCTCTTCAGCGAAACGCCCGCCACGGGCGTGAGGACCGTCTTCGGCGTCTTCCGCACCTCCGCCGAGACGCATCCGAACAACTGGAACTGCGCGGGATTCTTCGGGGCCCACAAGGCCGACAAGGGCCTGCGCCTGAATGGCGCCACGCGCTTCAACGCCGGCAACAACTGGACGGAGAACACCGCGTACCGGATCAACGGCGTGTTGGGCAACGACTTCGTGGCCGCCACCGCCACGGTGTGGAGCGTGGAGCTTGCGAGCGCGCAGAGCAGCACCACGGGCCTCGCCGTGGGCGACTACTGGAGCAACGCCAACTATCTGCGCTGCATCCTGGGCGACTTCTGCGAGCTCATCGCCTACGACCGCGTCCTCACGGTCACCGAAACCGAAGAGGTGACGACCTATCTTGAGAAGAAATGGCGGAACCGGCCGGATCCGACGGGCGTGACCGTGGACGTGCTGCCGGCGGGCACCGCGCTGCTGGTGGAGGCGGCGGGCGTGCTGGACCTCGCGGGCGTGTCGCAGACCGTCGCCACGCTGGCGGGGTCGGGCGCGGTGGTCGACTCCAAGGGCGGCGCGGTGCTCACCGTGACGGATTCGCTGTCCGGCTTCACGGGCACGCTCGCGGGCCTCACGCTCGCGGTGCCGGCGGGCACGACGCTGGCGCTCGATCCGCGCGCGACGGTGTCGCCCGACTGCTCGCTGCGCCTGGGCGACCATGCGGTGCTGGATCTGGGCGGGCGCACCGTGACGGTGCTCAACGCCTCCGGCACGGGCCGGGTGGTGAACGGCACGCTCGTCGTCACGGGCCGCGACGCCCGGCACGGCCTGGGCACGATCCTCCTGGTCCGGTAGGCGCGCGTTTGCATCCCGTCCGGTTTTTTGCTAGGCTAGTGGAAAAATGAAAAACCAAAGAAGGAACGTGACAGTGATGGCGATTCGTACTACGATGTGGTGGGCGCTTGCCTTTGCCGTGGGGTCGGCGTATGCCGTGTCGCTCGACGGCAGATGGGAACTCCGGCATTTCCCGCAGCCGGATTTCAGCGCGGTGCGCGAGCTCGCGGACGTGCCGGCGGACGCCGCGAAACTGCCGGCGACCGTGCCGGGCGACGCCTTTCTCGAACTGGAGAAGGCGGGCGTGGTGCCGCCGCTCTTCACCGGCACGAACGTCTGGGCGATGCGCTGCTGGGAGAACCGCCAGTGGCTCTATTCGCGTTCGTTCGTCGCGCCGCGGTTCGATCCGGCGCGCGAGCGGGCAGTCCTGCGCTTCGACGGGCTGGACACCCTGGCCGACGTCTTCCTGAACGGGAAGAAGATCGCCTCGCCGGAGAACATGCAGATCGCGCACCGCCTGGACGTGACGGACGTCGTGCGCGGGGGCGCGTCCAACGAGGTCGCCGTCCTGTTCCGTTCGCCCGTTCTCGAAGCCGAGAAGTACGTGTTCGACACGCATGGCTTCCATTCCTCCGGTTCGGTGGAGTCGGAGCCGCTGCGCAAGGCCTGCCACCAGTTCGGCTGGGACATCTTCCCGCGTCTGATTTCCGCCGGCATCTGGCGTTCGGCCGCCCTGGACATCGAGCCGCGCGCCCGCGTGGACGACGTCTACTGGATCACGAGCCGCATCGACCTTCCGGCGCGGAGCGCCACGCTCCGGGTCGAGTTCAAGACGGTGCTGCCGTTCCGCGAGCGCCTGGGCGCATCGTACCGGATCACGCTTTCCCGCGAGGGGAAGACGGCGTTCGAGCGGACCTATCCGCTGGAGACCGTCGCCACGCGCCGCTCCCTCGGCTTCGGCAACGTCGCGTTCTGGTGGCCGAAGAGCTATGGCGAACCGGCCCTGTACGAGGCGAAGATCCAGATCATCGGCGGCGTCTCGGGCGAGACGATCGCCACGGACGTGCGCAAGATCGGCGTCCGGACCGTGACCCTGGAGCGCGACGACGTCTACTCGGCGGAACGCCCCGGCGAATTCCTCTTCCGCGTGAACGGCGAGAAGATCTACTGCCGCGGCTCGAACTGGGTGCCGCTCGACATGATGCATTCCCGCGACACGCAGCACCTGATTCCCACGCTTGAGCTGTTTTCCGACATGAACTGCAACATGGTGCGCGTGTGGGGCGGCGGCGTCTACGAGTCGGACGCGTTCTACGACTACTGCGACGCGAACGGCATTCTCGTGTGGCAGGATTTCATGACCGGCTGCGGCTGCTTCCCGCAGGACGACGCCTACGCGGCCGTGACCGACGCGGAAATCCGCAGCGTGCTGCTGCGCCTGCGCAACCACGCCTCCATCGCGCTGTGGGCCGGCAACAACGAGAACGACCAGTTCATGGTGGGCGAATACCGCGGCATCGCCAAGATCGACCCGAACGTCGAGCGCAATTCGCGCGTGACGATCCCCCGCGTGTGCTGGGAACTCGATCCCGTGCGGCCCTATCTCCCGTCGAGCGAATACCATTCGCCCGACGTGGCCGCGGGCCTGGCCCAGCCGTCCGAAAACCACCTCTGGGGCGCGCGCGGCTACTACAAGGTGCCGTTCTACACGAACTCGCCCGCGCATTTCGTCTCGGAGATGGGCTACCACGGCATGCCCAACCGCTCGACGCTTGAGCGGATGATGACGAAGGAGGGGCTGTATCCCTTCAAGGACGCGAAGTTCACGGCGGAGTCCTGGAACGACGAATACCAGTGCAAGGCGTCGCGGCCGTTCGCCACGGGGGATTGCGGCAAGCACCGCAACCATCTGATGTCGAATCAGGTGAAGCTCATGTTCGGGACGCCGTCGACCGACCTCGACATCTACATCGACCAGTCGCAGGTCGTGCAGGCCGAGGCGATGAAGACCTTCGTCGAGCTGTTCCGGTCGCGCAAGTTCGCGCGGACGACGGGCCTCCTCTGGTGGAACGTGCGCGACGGCTGGCCGCAGCTCTCCGACGCCGTCGTGGACTACTTCTACTCGAAGAAGCTGGCCTACTGGACGATCCGCAACGCGCAGCGGGACCAGATCGTGATGGTGCGGGACGACCACCGCGTGATCGCGGTGAACGACACGCGCGCGGCGGTGGCGGGCTCGGCGGTCATCCGCGACGCCGTCACGGGGAAGGTGGTGCTGGAGCGCGCGTCCTTCACCATCCCCGCCAACGGGACGCTGGATCTGGGCGAGGTGGCCTGGCAGGGGCAGGGCGTGCTGCTCATCGAGGCGAAACTGGACGGCAGGCCGTTCTTCAACCATTTCCTCTACGGCGAGATTCCCTTCGACTATGCGGCCATCCGCAAGCTTCTGCCCTACGACCGCGAACGCTGAAAGGCGCCGGCGGCCGCGCCGCCCGCGCCGGGCGGGGGAACGGCCGCCGGTTTGGTTTTCCCCCGGCGCCTGTCCGCCGCAACCGGAAAATCGGGAGGAATGACGTCGGAACGGTGATTTGACGGATTACGAAACGGAGTGGTTTTTCCGGACGCCCGGCGGGCGGCAGACGCTCTTTCCGCGGCGCCGGTGGCGGTTCGGCCGGTACAATGGAGAGCAGTCAGATGAAGCATGCGAATGTTCTTGCGGGCCTTTCGGTCCTGGTTGCCGCGGCGGTTTGGGGCGCGCAGCCTTCGGGCAATGTGGCGCTGGCGCCGGCGGACGGCGAGACGATCCGGGGCGGCGCGTTTCCGGGCGGCACGATCGACGTGGCGGCCGGCACGGTGACGATGACGGGTTCGGACGACGAGGTGTCGCTGGGCGACTGTCTGGACCCCGCCCTGACCAACCTCGCCAGTCTGGCCTTCTGGGTGGACGCCGGATTGAACTGCGTCACGGACGAAAACGGCGCGGTGGTCGAATGGGTGGACCGCCGCGCGACGTTCGCGGACGGCGTGCCGGCGGGCGACCACGCCAGCTACTTGCGCGGCGTGGTCCGCCGTCCGGCGGCGGAGGATGGGGAGGAGTCGTCGGAAATCGGCGGGGAGCCGCCGACGTTCAAGACGGACGAGCGTTTCCCCGGCAAGCGCTTCCTCGACTTCGGCGACTACGGCAGCGGCCGGTGGATGTATCTCGCCGACGCGGACGGGGCGATGGTGAAGCAGTGCGCGCGCACGTGGTACTGCGTGATCGGGTTTGACTCGGCCAACAACTGCGGCCATGTCCTTTCCACCATCTCCTCGTTCAGCGCCGAGGGCGGTTCGAGCGTGTACTTCCACAAGGGAACGGGCAGTTCCCCCAAGGGCGTCATCTCCACCTCCACCAGCGACAGCTGCATGTACAGAGGCGAGACGCGGCTGGACGGCGTTCGCATCGACCCCCGGGTGACGGCCTACAAGTGGACCGCGTTCCAGATTCTCGGGCAGATCGGCCCGTTCACGACGGCCGGGTCGGGCGATCCGTATTTCTGCACGCTGTTCAACGACCGCAATCTCACGTTCACTGACGAAACCGCCGGCGTCGTGCGCCGCCAGGGCGGCGGCGTCCTGGGCGAGCTCCTGGTCTGGAATTGCGTGCTGACCGAGGACGAGCGCCGCCAGGTCGAAGCCTACCTGTTCGCCAAGTGGTTCGCGCGTCCGACGGGCGGCGCCGCCACCATCGCCGCCGGCGCCCGGCTGGTCGTGGCGGCGGGGGCGACGCCGGTTTCCCTGGATTCGGCGCAGGGCGGCGGAACGCTGGTCAAGCAGGGCGCGGGGACGCTGACGCTTGAGCGCAGCTGCACGCCGGGCGCGAAACTCCGGACCGAGGAGGGGTCCGTCGTTCTCGCCGGCAGCCGGATGGCGCCGGCGGTCGAGCCGGTCGCCGGCCGGACGCTCACGGTCTCGAACGGCGTGATGACGGCCGGCGCGGCCGCGCAGCCCGCGGTCGCGGAACTGACCGGACAGGGTTCGGACTCCGTCTCCGTCGATCCCGCCGATCTTTCGGCGGCGACGGTCCGGCTCTCGTCCATGGAGGTCGTGCTGACGCCGCAGAACGCGGCCGCGTGCGACCATCTGCCGACCCTGCTCGAGCAGTATCCCAATCTGCTGGCAAACGCCTCCTTCGAGACGCCGGCGCTGACGTCGACTTCGGTTGATGGCGCCTGGAGGGGGATGGATGCCGCCGCGCATGCCTGGCAGACTTCCGGGAACGCCTTCGTGGCGACGCACGGCACGTGGTACAATTCGACGAATGCGGTTCCGGACGGCCTGGGCGGGCAGTTCGCGGCGATCCAGGGCCGGGATGGCGCGTCCGGCTCGCTGAGTCAGACGTTTGCCGCGCCCGTGCGCGGCCTCTACCGCATGACGTTCTTCATGACGCGCCGGACGAACCGTTCGGAGTCTCCGGGGGAGGTGATCGCGCAGATGGACCTCGACGGCACGGTGTTCTTCACGGCGCCCGTCTACGAGGACTATCGCGGCAACATCGACACGTTCAAGCAGTACAGCGCCGTCCTGCCGCCGCTGACGCAGGATCGCCACACGCTGACGATCAAGGTGGTCGCCGACAACGTGTCGACGGACCGCGCGCTGGTGCTGGACGACATCCGCATCTTTCCCGTCGCGGCGGGCGAATTCGTCCACATCCCCAATTCCGGCTGCGACAGCGCGGTGAGCGCCGTCAAGAAGGACTCGGCGAACGGGTGGTTCAGGTTCTTCGAGAAGACGGGCGTCGAGCCGAGCGGGGCGGGATGGCGGGGGTTTGGCGACGACACCGGGTACTGGGGCGTCACCCGCGGACGCAGCAGCTGGTTCGTCGACTACTACTCGTCGGACAAGCTGGTGGACTACAGCAAGTTCTTCCTGCAGCGCGGCGCCTTCATTTCGACTACGGTCGAGGTGCCGCGCGACGGCCGCGTGCGCTTCTCGCTCCTGTACTCGAACCGGGCGCGCTATTACTGGGACAGCGAGGTGAAAAACCGGGTGGAGGGCATCGAGCGGGTGAGCGGGCATTCCCTGGTGGCGTATCTGGACGACCGGCCCATGCTGCGGGTCGATCCCGTGACGGGCGCGACGTCGCGGACCGGCTGGGGCGAACTGGAGGTCACGGCCGGCGTCCACACGCTGACGATTTCCAACGACCTGAACGGCGTGACGGCCGACGTGGCGTCAATCGTGGACGAATTCCGCATGATGTACGTCGATTCGGAGCCGGGCATCGTGTCCGCCCACGCGTTCGCGCAGGACGATAGCTTCGCCCCGTCCCAGAGCGGCGAGGTGTCCGTCTCCATTCCGTCGAACGGCTATTACCAGGTCGCGGTGTCCGTCGCCGGCGCGGAAATAGAGCGTGTGTCCGCGACCGGCGTCTACAACAACTACGACTACTACCCGGCCACGGGACGCGTCCTGATCGACGGCCGGACGGTTCTCGAAATGCAGGTGCAGGACGACGTCTTCCGCGAGTGCCGGGCGGCGGTCTATCTCACGAACGGCGTGAAGCAGGTGCAGGTCCAGTGTCTCGCGGCCGGTTCGGCCGCCTCCGCCCGTCTCCGCGTGGCCGACTTCCGGATTCTGCCGGTGGCCGTGCCGACGCTGGCCGATCCGGAAGTGGCGAAGGAGACGAAACTCGAACTTGACGCGGCGTCGAAACTGCGCCTCGACTACGAGGGGACGCTGAACGTGGCCGGATTCGCGGTCGGCGGAACCGCCTATGCGGACGTGGTGGACGCGACGACGCTTCCCGGCGTGATCGCGGGACCCGGCAAAATCAAGGTGACTGCGCGTGGCACGATTCTTCTCGTCCGGTAGGCCGGCGGCCGTCGGGAGACGGCTGGCGGCGTGGGTGGCCCTGGCGCTCGCGGGGGGATGTCCGGCGGACGCCCTGTACGAGGGGTTTCTGGACCCGCCGAAGGAGGTGCGCCCGCAGGTCTGGTGGTGGTTTGACCAAGGCGCGCCGGAGGCGGCGATCACGCGCGATCTCGAAGGGCTCGCGCGCGTGGGCGTGAGCGGATTCCACGTCTACGGCGGCGATCCGACGCGTCCGGCCTGGATCGCCCGGGTCAAGTGGGCGCTGCACGAGGCGAACCGGCTGGGCCTGGACGGCGTCATCATGATCGGCGCGGCGGGGTGCGGACATCCGAAGACCGACCCGCGGTTCGCGCAGAAGGACCTCGTCTTCAGCGTACAGACGGCGAAAGGCGGCGGGACGATCCGCGTGACTCTTCCGAAGGCGAGCGTCAAGGAGACGCCGAAGCACGCGGACGGCTCGCCGAAATACCATTGGGACATCGCGACGCTGGCGGTGCCCGTCTCGAATGACGACGTGCCCGTCGCCTCGGTTCGGGACGTGTCATCCTGCCTGGACCGGGAGACGGATGTGTTCACCTGGCCGGACGCGCCGGCGGGATCGTGGAAGATCCTGCGGTTCGGATACGTGCCGAAGGTCTTCGGGTGGAGCGGGTGCTACATTGACCACATGAGCCGCGCGGCGCTGGACGAGCACTGGAATCGTGTGATGCGCCCGCTCCTGGACGCCCTCACGCCTGAGGAACGTCCGGCGCTGAAGGGTGTCGCCTGCGACAGTTGGGAGGCGGGCACCGTTTCCTGGACGGACACGTTCGCCGCCGACTTCAGGCGTCTGCACGGCTATGACATCGTTCCGTGGCTCCCCGTGAAGGCCGGCGTGAAGCTGGAAACGCCGGGCAAGGCGGAACGCTTCCGCCGCGATTTCGCCGAGACCGTCAGCACGCTCATTGCCGAGAACCATTACGCTTACCACCGCATCCAGGCCAACCGTTACGGACTCAAGGCAATCTGCGAGGCCGCCGGCCCGCACCAGCGGCAGGGCGACGTGCGGCGGATGCAGGGGCGCTGCGACGTGGCGATGGGCGAGTTCTGGATGCCCTCGCCGCACCGTCCCGAGCCGCCGCAACGGTTCATGCTGCGGGATGCGGCGAATGCCGCGCACGTCTACGGGATGGACGAGGTGCTGGCGGAGGGCTTCACCGGGCGCACGCACTGGACGACACATCCCGAAACCATGAAACCGTGCGTCGACCGCGCGTTCTGCGACGGCCTCACGCGCGTGTGCTACCACGGCATGATGCTGTCGGCCTGGATGGACGCGAAGCCGGGGCGCGTGCGGGAATGGGGCATGCACTACAATCCGCAGACGACGTGGTTCGAGCAGTCCGGCGCCTTCAACCGCTATCTGGGCCGGTGCGGCTGGATGCTCTCGCGGGGTCGGGCGGCGGCGGATTGTCTGCTCTACGCGGGCGACGCGATCAACGTCTTCGCGGGCATGAAGCGTCCCGCGGACGGCCTGGGCGAGGGCTATGACTACGACATCTGCCCGACCGAACTGCTGCTGCGGGCGACCGTGGACAAGGGCGAGGTGGTGCTGCCGTGCGGCGCGCGCTACAAGGCGATCAAGTTCTGCGACATCAATCCGAGGCGCAACGACAATCTGCGTCCGGGGCGGTTCGCGATGAAGGACTATCCGCCCGTCGCGGTCACCGTGCGGGAGGATGCGATGCGGAAGCTGAAGGACCTTGTCGAGGCGGGGGGGATCCTGGTCGGGGCGCGTCCGGACGGACCGACGTCGATGAACGATTCGAGCGCGCGCTACCATGCCGCCGCCGACGTCCTGTGGGGGCCGCGCGGTTCGGCGCAGCCGGCGCGGCGGGCTGTCGGCAGGGGCCTCGTCCTCAAGGATGCGGCGGAAGCCCGCCGGCTGATCGCGCCCGACGTCACCTCCGACTTGCCGCTCGACTGGATCCACCGCCGCCTGGAGCACGGGGATGTCTATTTCCTCTCGAACCAGACGAACCATCCCGTCCGGGCGACCGTCCGCCTGCGCGACGTGCCGGGCCCCTGCCAGCTGTGGCATCCGGTGACGGGCGAGCGTTTCGCCGCGACGCACGTCAACGGGGCCCTCGTCGTCGACCTGGCCTCCTACGGCTCTGTCTTCGTCGTTTCGTCTCCCACGCTGCACCCGACGCGGACGCCTCCCCCGTTCGCCGCGTCTCGCCCGGCAGTCATCACGTCCCCCTGGCGCGTCCAGTTCGATCCCGCCTGGGGAGGGCCTGCCGAGCCGGTCGTCTTCGCGACTCTGACCGACTGGACGCGGCATGCGGACCCGGGCGTCCGCCATTACTCCGGAACGGCCGTCTACCGGACGACCTTCGATGCGCCGGCGGGGCCGTCTGCGGTTCTCGACCTGGGCGAGGTGAAGAACGTGGCCGAGGTGATTGTGAACGGCAAGAATCTCGGCGTCGTCTGGACGAAGCCTTTTTCCGTCAAGGTCGCCAATCTGAAGGCGACGGGCAACACGCTTGAAGTCCGGGTGACGAACCTCTGGCCGAATCGGCTCATCTACGATGCGGGTCTGCCCGCGCACGCGCGCCTGACGCGGACGAACCACAATCCGTACCGGCCGGACGACCCGCTGCTCCCGTCGGGTCTGCTGGGTCCGGTTTCGCTGGGCGTCGCCGCGGACCGGTGAGCGCGGCCGGCGGGCCTCGTCGCGCTTGCACGGCGTTCGTTCCGTCCCGCGGCGGAATCGTCTATCAGAATCGAACTCGACAGGAGAGGGCGGCGGTGTCCCTTTCCCGTCCTTTGCGGACATGATTTCTCCGCCTCGGGAACCGCGCCACACGCGACATGGCGATTGTCCCGCGGCAGCGCGATGACGTGAAGTCATGGGATCCTGCGGGAAATCGAAAGGCGTTCCCAAGGGGCGAACGCCTTATTTACGGCAAACGGGTTTCTCGGCGTTGTCGGAGGACGAACCGGCGACGCAGTCCTTCATGAAGGCGAAGGCGTCGTGACTATACGTCCCGTCGGCTGTACATGACGCGGAGGACGAAGACCGTCCGCCGCGTCGCGTCGATGACGTAGAAGACGTTGAAGTTCTTCACGCCGAAGAACCGTACGCCTTCGGATTTCAGCGGCTCCCGTCGCCAGACGGGGAAGCGGGACGGCATCGCGGACAACTTCCCGATGCCGTCGTAGATGCCGTCGGTCAGTTCAAATGCGGCTTGCGGATTTTCCAGCTGGCACGAAATGTACGAATAGGCCTCGTCGATGTCCGCCTCGGCTTCGGGCGTCATCTCGATGCGGTATTCGCCCATGTCGCGTGCTTTCTGCGGAAGTCCGCGCGCGCCTCGGAGACAGGACGGCTTTTACCCGCTTTGGCGGATGCAAGGCCGCGATGCACTTCGGCGGTCAGTTCGTCGTCCGTCATGGTCGCCATGTCGGGCATCGCCTTGGGCGGCAGACGCAAGTCGAACGGCATCCCGTTGCGCAATTCGATCTGCCTGTAAAAGAGGACGATTGCCTGTGACGGATTCAGGCCGAGCGAGGCCAAGATGCCCTCGGCAGACGCTTTCAAGGCGGGAGAGATTCTCGCTCTGACCGTTTCTGTTCGTGCCGTTTGCATGGTGCTCCTGAAATTGTGTTTGAATTGTAGCACAATCGGGGAACAAATGCAATGGACACGACAGCATGACAGCACCCGCAAAGTCCCAGGCATTGGCCCTCAATGACGGAGGGCCGATTGCGGCTGACGTGTCCGGACGTCTCGTTTCGGCCGACCTTTCAGCGCCGCGCGAAGAACCGGATCGAAACCGCCCGCTCCGCGCGCAGGCGTTCCGGGTCTGCTCCGGCGTCCGGCGCGGCGTGCAGTCCGGATGCGCGCGGGACACCTTTCCCGATGTTCCCGCCGGGGCGGCGGATCCGCGCCAACTTGCGCGGGGCGGGGCGCTTTGGTAGAATAGCGGCCAATCAAAGGAAAGGGAAGAGAGCAGAAGCATGATGAGAAACATTTTCCCGGCCGCTCTGGCCGCATGGGCGTTTGTCGCTGCCGCGGCGGACGCGCCTTCGGGGGGGCAGCCGGTCGAACCGGTGGACGACGACTCCATTCTGGAGCGGTATTTCGCCTTTCAGACGGAACTGAACTTCTACTCGGCCTACATCTGGCGCGGTCAGATCATCTGCGACCGTCCCGTCTGGCAGCCGGCGCAGGACGTCTATCTCAAACTGGGCGAGCAGGGCGAATACGGCGCCATCAAGCTGCGGGTCTGGGCGGACTTCTACATCAACGGGCATCGTGCGCCGCACCGGTTCGGCGGGATGAGCATTGTCGACGAGACGGTCAGCTACACGAAGACGTTCGCCGACTGCCTCGATTTCGAGGCGGGCGGCATCATGTACCAGTTCCCGAACCGGCATGGCATGGGGATGCGCGAGACGGACGAGCTCCTGGCGGGCATCCGGTACCGCAATCCCTATCTGACGCCGCGCGTCTACGTCTACTGGGATTTCGACACGAACGGCCACAACGACGAAAACGCGCTGTACTTCGACTTCGACTTCACCCATGCGTTCGCGCTGACGGAGGCGCTGTCGCTCACGCTGGGGTCGGGTTTCGGCGTGGGCAACGGCTCCTACATGGAGAACTACACGAAAGGCGCGATGGACGGCATCGCCTTCGCCTGCTTCCACAGCGACATGGCGCTCTACTACCGGCTGACGGAGTGGCTGAAGGTCGGCGGCAGCCTGTCCTACTTCTACAATCTGAGCCGCCAGGTCCGCCACACGAACTACGACCTGAATGACGCCTACAACGCGGGCATCTTGCGCGGGGGAATCCATTTCGTTGCCAATTTCTGAAGAAATATGGTATACTAACGCGCGTTTTTCAGGCAGAATGGAGTTCTGACATGTTCAATCCGGTCTCGAACAAGGCCCAGTTTCCCCAAATGGAGGAGGACGTTCTCCGCTATTGGGCCGAAGGAGATGTTTTCAGGAAGTCTCTCGCACGCAACGCCGGCAAGGAACGCTACAAATTCTACGACGGGCCTCCATTCGCGACGGGGCTGCCGCATTACGGGCATCTGCTCGCGGGCACGATCAAGGACATCGTGCCGCGCTACCAGACGATGCGCGGCAAGTACGTCGAGCGCCG
>JBJEWF010000008.1:0-1711 GCA_051884915.1 Kiritimatiellia bacterium | reverse complement strand
ACGACCTCGAACTGCTCGGGCTGATCGCCGACTGCCAACTGGAGCTTGCCCGCGCCTATTGAGCAGACGGACATTCGCCTCTGCCGCCGGCTCTACAAAATGCCTATCGGGAGAATTGCAACGTCATGCGCGAGCATCGTCGCGCGTTCGGCAAGGCACAGGACGGCACCTCTGCCGAGCGGGATGCCGAGCGCGGCAACCTTCGCGAATGCGCGTATGTCGGCGCGGCTCGGACTCGCCGCCTTCTTGACTTCCACCGGGTCGAGGATGCCGTCGTGTTCGATGAGAATGTCTATCTCCGAGCCGGCCTTGTCGCGATAGAACCAAAGCCCGGCGTCTTGTCCGCAATTTCCGCTGCGCTTGAGGATTTCGCCTACGACGTACGTCTCCAGCATGGCGCCGGCCATCGCTCCGCCAGAGAGCGTTTCGGGCGAAGACCAGCCGGTGAGATAGCAGCAAAGTCCGGTGTCCGCGAAATAGAGCTTCGGCGTCTTGACGATGCGCGACGTGACATTGCACGAGTAGGGTCTGAGCAGGTGGACGATCCCGGATGCGCCGAGCACGCCCATCCAGTCGCGGGCTGTCGCAGCGGCGATGCCGACATCCCGCGCGAGTTCCGAGAGATTCAGCAGCTGACCGGTTCGCGCTGCCGCCGCCTTGAGAAAGGTCAAGAAGCGTTCTTCGTCGGTGATGCGCGTCAAGTCATGTACGTCCCGCTCAAGGTAGGTGCGCACGTATGACTTGTAGAACGAATGCCAGTCCCGTACTCGACCGGAGACAAGTGCCGGGAAGGAGCCTCTGTGGATTCTGCGATAGATGGGAAGCAGCCCGTCGAAATGCCGTCCGGTGGGAATGGTGTCGGGGACACGAAAGGGGGCGTCGTCCGTTCTGCCGAGTTCCTCGCCTTGCGATATTCCGGCAAGGTCGATGACGGCTATGCGCCCTGCGAGGGATTCGCCGATATCGCGCATGAGGTGGAATTGCTGCGAACCTGTGAACCAGAACCGTCCGCACGCATCGCTGTCGCCGTCGATCGCCATCTTTACGAGCGGTAGAAGCTGCGGGGCGTATTGGATTTCGTCAATGACAACCGGCGGCGAATAGGTCTGCAGAAAGAGCGCGGGATCGTTTCGCGCGAGGAAGCGAAGGTCGGGATCGTCAAGCGACACGAATTTACGTCCAGCCTCGGCTGCCGTGCGAAGAAGTGTTGTCTTGCCGACCTGTCTTGCGCCGCAAACCATGACGGCGGGAAATTGCGCGGACAGTCTCCTGATTGTGGCAAAAGCCGTTCTTTCTATCAGTTTCATACGCGTATTGTATCACATTTGGGTGTCGCATGCAATGCGGCATACTGGGCGAATTGATTTCGCCGTCATCAATTTGCCCAGTAAATAACTCACGGGCAACCCGTCTTTCTGCGGCGGTTCGCCCAAGGCGAGCCCCGCGACGGACGACCATCGGCTGAACGCGACTTGGGCAAACTAAAAGCAGCCCCCAATGCTTATGCTGCATTTAATCCGCCCATGGTTGCATTTCCTTTGTCCGGTGACCGCCGGTGCGGAAGAAGGTGTGGTATAATAAGCCGAGTCTAACAAATCAGCGAAGGATACTGGTGAATACATCCCGTGTACACATGAACTGTTCAATGGAGGCGCGCCCATGATGCCGCCGGGCGTCGGGACGCTGTTCACGCCGCCGCCGCAGGACGGCC
>JBJEWF010000007.1:0-31086 GCA_051884915.1 Kiritimatiellia bacterium | reverse complement strand
GCTCTGGTGAATATCTGGGATAATTTATCCCGGATTTTCCGGGATAAGGGTGTGTTTGACAATGAGCGGACAATGTCGGTATGATAGGGGCAGATGAGCGGTGAAAGTGTCTGTGTGGGCGCGCCGCGAGTCAAGCTACGAAAGGACAGAATCCATGGCTAAAGTTACGAAGGCTCCTGCGAAGAAGTGCGCTTGCCGTTGCGGCAAGGCTGCCGCTCCGGCCGCTCCGGCGAAGAAGGCCTGCTGCAAGAAGGCCGCTCCGGCGAAGAAGGCCTGCTGCAAGAAGGCGGCACCGGCGAAGAAAGCGGCTCCGGCGAAGAAAGCGGCTCCGGCGAAGAAGGCCGCGCCGGCGAAGAAGGCGGCACCGGCGAAGAAGGCGGCACCGGCGAAGAAGGCGGCACCGGCGAAGAAGGCGGCGCCGGCGAAGAAGGCCGCACCGGCGAAGAAGGCTCCGGCGAAGAAGGCGAAGTGACGTCTCGTGGCGGTTCTCGAAACTGCCCTGAGCTTGCCCGTGCCGATTGGCGGGCAAGCTCTTTTCGTCTTCCGCCGTTCGTCTTGTTCCGAAATGTGGTATAATCTGCCCTTCCAAGAAGGACAATAAGATGAACAAGTTGACGTCAGATGAACTTCGCGAAGCCTATCTGGGCTTTTTTGAATCCAAGGGCCACAAGCGCATTTCCGGCGCGAGCGTGATCCCCGAAAACGACCCGACCGTGCTGTTCACCACGGCCGGCATGCATCCGCTGGTGCCGTATCTGATGGGCCAGATGCCGCATCCGGCGGGCACGCGCCTGACCGATGTGCAGAAGTGCGTCCGCACGGGCGACATCGATGCGGTCGGCGACAGTTCCCATCTCACGTTCTTCGAGATGCTCGGCAACTGGTCGCTCAACGACTATTTCAAGAAGGAGGCGATAACCTGGAGCTTCGAGTTTTTGACGACGAAGCTCGGCTTCTCCCCCGACCAGCTTTCCGTCACCGTGTTCGCGGGCGAGGACGGCATCCCGGCCGACGACGAGGCCGTCGCCATCTGGAAATCCCTCGGCATCCCGGACGCGCGCATCTACCGTCTGCCGCGCGAGGACAACTGGTGGGGGCCGGCGGGCACGACCGGTCCGTGCGGCCCGGATACCGAAATGTTCATCGACACGGGCAGGGAGGCGTGCGGTCCCGACTGCCGGCCGGGCTGCCATTGCGGCAAATACGTCGAGATCTGGAACGACGTGTTCATGCAGTACAACAAGAACGAGAAGGGGGCTTACGAGCCGCTGGGGCGCCATAACGTCGACACGGGCATGGGCGTCGAGCGGACGATCTGCATGCTCAGCGGCTGCCCCACGGTCTACGACACCGAGATCTTCGCGCCGATCATGGCGAAGATCGACGAACTGTCGGACGCCGAGGCCGTGGCCCGGCTCGATCCGGAACTCGCGCTCAGGAGCCGGCGCATCATCGCCGACCACATGCGGACGGCGACGTTCATCCTCTGCGATCCCAAGGGCGGCGTGAAGCCGGGCAACGTCGGCGCCAACTACGTCCTCCGCCGGCTGATCCGCCGCGCGGTGCGCTACAGCCGTTTCCTCGGCATCGCGCCGGGCTTCACGGTCGAACTGGCGCGGACGATCTGCCGGAAGTACAAGCACGTCTATCCGGAGCTGGAGGTCAATCTGCCGTCCTGCACGGTCGACCTTGAGGCCGAGGAGGAGCGCTTCAACCGCACGCTCGACAAGGGCGAGGCGCGCTACAACAAGGTCGTGGGCGCGCTCAAGGCGCATGGGCAGACGCGCATTTCCGGCAAACTCGCGTTCGAGCTGTACGACACGTACGGCTTCCCGTTCGAGATGACGTGCGAAATGGCGGAGAGGGACGGTCTTGCGGTCGACAGGGAAGGCTTCGAGGAGGCCAACCGCAAGCACCAGGAACTGTCCCGCACCACGTCCGCCGGCGCCTTCAAGGCCGGCTTGCAGGACAATTCGGCCGTGGTCACCCGCATGCATACCGCCACGCATCTGCTCCATGCGGCGCTTCACCAGGTGCTGGGGCCGACGGCGAACCAGAAGGGCTCCAACATCACCGCCGAGCGTCTGCGCTTCGATTTCACGTGGCCGGAGCCGATGACGGCCGAGCAGAAGGCCGAGGTCGAGAGGCTCGTGAACGGATGGATCGCCGAGGGCATCGCCGTGACGAAGAAGATGACGACGGTCGAACAGGCGAAGGCCGAAGGCGCGATGGCCCTCTTCGGCGCGAAATACGGCGACGAGGTGTCGCTCTATTCGATCGGCGAGGTCTCGAAGGAAATCTGCTGCGGCCCGCACGTGGAGAACACGCGCGAACTCGGCGGATTCAGGATTCTCAAGGAACAGTCCTCGTCCGCCGGCGTGCGCCGCATCAAGGCGGTCGTGAGCAATCTCGATGCCTGACGACGTCCTTGAACGGCTCGGTCTGCAGTACGCCGCCTACGTCGACGCGTTTCGCGTCGACGGCGCGCTGCCGCCGATGATGGAGCTCAAGCGCGTTCATACGGCCCACGTGGTCGAAAACGCGAAACTGATCGCCGCCGGCGAGAACTTCGACCCGCGCACGGCGGCCGTCTGCGAATTGGCGGCGCTTTTCCACGACACGGGCCGCTACGAGCAGCTGAAGCGGTACAACACGTTCCGCGATTCCGATTCGGTCGACCATGCCGTGTTCTCCCACGCCATCGTGAAGGAGAAGGGGTGGCTGGACGTCTGTCCGGCCGCGGAGCGGCAGGCGATTCTCGACGCCATCCTGTTCCACAACCGCCGCGAACTGCCCGAACGCCTCGATCCGCTGACGGCCGCGGCCGCGCAGGCGGTCCGGGACGCGGACAAGCTGGACATCTTCCGCGTGCTTGAGGACCAGATCGCGACGACGGACTGGCGGCACGACTGCCAGGCGTTCTGGAATCTGCCGACGACGGCCCGGCCCGGCAAGGCGGTCCTGGAGGCGATCCGCGCCGGCCGTCCCGTCGACTACCAGAGCATCGCGTCGTTGGCCGATTTCGTGCTCATCCAGGTGGGATGGATGATTTCCGGCCTCGCCTACGGCACGTCGCGCCGCCTCGTGCGCGAACGCGGCCATCTTGAGTTCCGCCGCGATTTTCTGCATCGGCTGACCGACGACCCCGCCGTCGACGAACTTTGCGACCGGGCCGCCGGGGGTGCGATTCCCCGTTCCGAAGGCCCGAACTTTTGATATAATGGAACGCAAGTCGATCAACCTCTGAAAGGAGTGACACACATGTCTGATTGTTGTATTTTCGCGGGCCAGGGGGCCCAGGTGCCCGGAATGGGCGGTGATTTCGCCGCGGCGGACGCCGACGTGATGGCGCTGTTCGACAAGGCCAACGCCGTTCTGGGCTTCGATTTGAAGAAGATCTGCTTTGAAGGTCCGGCGGAGGAGCTGACGAAGAGCAACGTGTGCCAGCCCGGCATCTTCGTGGTGAGCTATGCCGCCTATCTGACCTTGCAGAAGAGGCGCGCGACGCCGTTTGCCGCCGCCGCGGGGCTGTCGCTGGGCGAGTGGGGCGCGCTGTGCGCGGCGGGCGTGCTGGATTTCGATTCGACGCTCACGGTCCTTGAAGCGCGCGGCCGCTACATGCAGGAGGCCTGCGAAGCGACGCCAAGCGGCATGATCGCCATTGTGGGCGCGTCGCCCGCGCAGCTGGACGAACTGTGCGCCAAGACGGGGTGCACGCCCGCCAACATCAACAGCGCGGCGCAGGTCGTGCTGTCGGGCGGCAAGGACCAGATTGCCGCCGCGGCCGCGACGGCGAAGGAACTCGGCATCAAGCGGGCCATCCCGCTGGCCACGGCCGGCGCGTTCCACTCGGCGTTCATGCAGCCGGCGCGCGAAAAGCTCGCGCCGGTTCTCGACGGCATCGTGTTCCGCGCGCCGAAGATTCCCGTGATCTCCAACGTGACGGGCCAGGTCCATTCCGCCGATCCGGGCGAGATCAAGGACCTGATGCTCCGCCAGGTCACGGAAACGACGCGCTGGGCGGACGACGTCGAAACCGCCAAGGCGATGGGATGCACGCGGTTCGTCGAATTCGGGCCGGGCAAGGTTCTGTCGGGCCTCGTCAAGAAGATTGACGCGGCGCTCGTCACGACGAACGTGTCCGACATGGCCTCGCTCGACGCGACGCTGGCCGTTTTGGGTTGATGTCACTGTTGGTTGCGCAAAAAAAGGACAATGAAATGGGAAATCTTGAAGGAAAAGTCGCCATTGTGACGGGTGCGGGCCGCGGTATCGGCCAGCAGATCGCCAAGCAGCTCGCGATGAACGGCGCCAAGGTCGCCGTGGTCGATCTCAAGCCCGAATGGTGCGAGGAGACGGTCGCGCTCGTCAAGGCCGCCGGGTCGGACGCCATCGGCCTGGGATGCAACGTGGCGGAATCCGCCGAAGTCGACGCGACGGTCAAGGCCGTCGTCGAGGCGTTCGGTTCGGTCGACATCATGGTCAACAACGCCGGCATCACGAAGGACGGCCTTCTGATGCGCATGAGCGATGCGGACTGGGACGCCGTTCTGAACGTCAACCTGAAGGGCACGTTCCTCTTCACGCGCGCCGTGGCGCGTCCGATGATGAAGAACAAGGCCGCCGACGGCACGCAGACGGGCGGCTCGATCATCAACATCGCCTCCGTGGTGGGCATCATGGGCAACGCCGGCCAGGCCAACTACACGGCCTCGAAGGGCGGCGTGATCGCGCTCACGAAGACGACGGCCAAGGAGCTGGGCTCCCGCAACGTCCGCTGCAATGCCGTGGCGCCGGGATTCATCCAGTCGAAGATGACGGACGTGCTGCCGGAAAACGTCAAGAAGGCGTATATGGACACGATTCCGCTGAAACGCTTCGGCACGGCCGAGGACATCGCCAAATGCGTGGCGTTTCTCGCCGGGCCGGACGCTTCCTACATCACGGGTCAGATCATCTCCGTCAACGGCGGCATGATCGGCTGATGTGATTTTCCAATTTTCCACTCGCATTCGGACGGTGAATTTAGTATAATGTCCTTGTCCAAACCAAAGGAGACAAATAAAATGGCAGGTAAACTTGAAGATCGCGTGAGAGAGATTATCGTTGATCAGCTCGGCGTCAACGCCGAACAGGTCACCATTGAGGCCTCGTTCATCGATGACCTCGGCGCGGACTCGCTTGACTCGGTCGAGCTCATCATGGCTTTTGAGGAAGAATTCGGTGCGGCGATTCCCGAAGAGGACGCCGAGAAGTTGACGACGGTTGGCGCCGTCATCGACTACCTCAAGAGCAAGGGCTTTGGCGAAGAAGCGGCCGCCCAGTAATTCTTTTACGGATTGTCGCAGTCAATGGAGGAAAGGGGCAGGTCGCGAACTTGCCCCTTTTCCCGTTTTCTGGCATTTGTCCCGCTTTCTGGTATTTGATGGAATGTCCGCCGTGAAAAACGAACGTACAAGCGATGCTCTCAATCAGCGCAATGCGGTGTTCGACAACTGCCTGCGTCCGGGCCAGTTCCAGGATTTCGTCGGCCAGCGGAAGATTCGCGACCGTCTGGAACTTGCGGTCAAGGCGGCGAAAGACCGGGGCGAGACGTTGGACCACGTTCTGTTTTCCGGGCCGCCGGGACTCGGAAAAACGACGCTGTCGTACATTCTTGGCGATGCCATGGGCGTTCACGTCAAGACGACGAGCGGTCCCGTGCTTACGAAACCTGGCGATCTGGCCGGACTTTTGACGTCTTTGGAGGCGGGCGACATCGTTTTCATCGACGAGATCCACCGCATGGCGAAGACCGTGGAGGAATACCTCTACTCCGCCATGGAGGATTTCGCCATCGACATCCTGATCGATCAGGGACCCAACGCCCGGAGCGTCCGGCTGGAGCTTCCGCGCTTTACGCTGGTGGGCGCCACCACGCGCATCGGTCTGATCGCGGCGCCGCTTCGCGCCCGTTTCGGGCTGGTCAACCGGCTGAGTTTCTACGAACCGGCCGAATTGGCCGAAATCGTCACGCGCTCGGCCGCAAAACTGAACGTGGGGGTCGAGCCGGAGGGCGCCTTGGAGATCGCCGCGCGCTCGCGCGGCACGCCGCGCATCGCCAACAATCTGCTGCGCCGCGTCCGCGACTATGCGCAGGTGCGGGCGGACAATCTGATCACGAAACAGGTGGCGGTCGATTCGCTGTCCCTGCTGGAAATCGACCCGCACGGCCTGGACGAAATGGACATCCGGATTCTGGAGACCATTTGCGCCAAGTTTGGCGGGGGACCCGTGGGGCTTTCGACCATCGCCGTCAGCGTGGGCGAGGAGCCCGACACGATCGAGGAGGCCTACGAGCCGTTCCTGATCATGGAAGGGTATCTCGACCGCACGCCCAAAGGCCGCGTGGCGACCGATCTGGCCTGGCGGCGCCTGGGCCTTCAGCGGCAGTGACGCGACCGCGCGGCGCGCGCCCCGGAACGCCGCGCCGCGATGATTGGACGCGGCGCGGCCGATTGCGCGTGCTGCGGATTTCCCGCTTACCCGTTCTCGGCTTTTTCGGCTTTCCTGGATTGTCTGAAGACGAGGGCCGAGGCGTCCTTTTCGACGCTCGCCTTGATCTTCCCCGGAACAAGCCGGTCCCTGAGCAGCATGTCGGCGAGGGGATCTTCGACCCAGTGCTGGACGGCGCGGCGGAGGGGACGGGCGCCCATGGCGTCGTCCGATCCCTTGTCGACGAGGAATTCGACGGCTTTCCGGTCCAATTCCAGCATCATGTCCCTCTCCGAAAGGCGGGTGCGGACCTTGGCCAGTTCGAGGTTGAGGATTTCGGCGACTTCGGCCTTCTCCAGTTTCCGGAACACGATTGTCTCGTCGAACCGGTTGAGCAGTTCGGGGCGGAAGGTTCTCTTGGCTTCCGCCATGAGCTTGTCGCGCAGCGTGTCGTAGGAGGCGCTGGCCGTTTCCTGCGAGAAGCCGAAGGACTTGCCTTCCCGCGCGAAGTCAAAGCCCAGATTGGCGGTTGCGATGACGATTGTGTTGCGGAAATCGACCTGGCGGCCCTGCCCGTCCGTCAGCCGGCCGTCGTCCAGCAACTGGAGCATCATGTTCATGACGTCCGAAGAGGCCTTCTCGAATTCGTCGAACAGGACGACGGAATACGGGCGGCGGCGGACGCGCTCCGTGAGCTGCCCGCCTTCATCGTATCCCACATATCCGGGCGGCGAGCCGACGAGGCGCGAACTGGTGAATCCGCTTGAGAATTCCGTCATGTCAAGCGCGATGAGGGCCTTCGGATCGCCGTAGATCTTCTCGGCGAGCATTTTCGCGAGCAGCGTCTTGCCCACGCCCGTCGGCCCCAGGAAGAGGAAGGAGCCGATTGGACGATTGGGATCGCCCAGATTGGCGCGCGAGCGGCGGAGCGCCCGCGCGATGGAGTCGATCGCCTGCGTCTGCCCGATGATCGAGGCGTTGAGTTCGCGTTCGATGTTGAGGAGCCGCCCCGAGGTCGTCTCGGTAATGCGCGCGACGGGAACGCCGCTGATCGAGGCGACGGTCGCGGCGATGTCGTGCTCGGAGATGGTGACGAGCTTCTCGACATTTTCCTTGCGCCAGCGCGCGAGCATCGTTTCCAGCTCGTCCCGGGTCTTGAGTTCGGCGTCGCGCCAGCGCGCGGCCTCGTCGAAGGCGTTGACCTTCACGGCGGCGTCCTTTTTCGCGACGCAGTCGTCCAGCTTCCCCTGGAGCGCCTTCAGTTCCGGCGGACGCACGGCGTTGTTCATCCGCACGCGCGCGCCCGTCTCGTCGATGGCGTCGATGGCCTTGTCGGGGAGCAGCCGCGCCGGAAGGTAGCGGGCCGTCAGCGAGACGGCGGCGCGGAGGGCGTCGTCGGAGAACTGGACGTTGTGGTGCTTTTCGTAGCGGGGGGCGATTCCCCTAAGAATCTCCACGGCCTCGTCGAGGGACGGCTCGTTGACGAGAATGGACTGGAAACGCCGTTCCAGGGCGGCGTCCTTTTCGATGGACTTGTGGTATTCCTTGAGCGTGGTCGCCCCGACGACCTGCAGTTCGCCGCGGGCCAGCGCGGGTTTGAGGATGTTGGCGGCGTCCATGGCGCCCTCGCTGCCGCCCGCGCCGACGAGCGTGTGGATCTCGTCGAGAAAGAGGATCACGGTGCCCATCCGCCGCGTCTCCTCGATGATCTGCTTGAGGCGCTCCTCGAACTGCCCGCGATATTGCGTGCCGGCGACGACCCGCGCCATGTCGATCGACACGACGCGCTTGTCCCGCATGCGCTCGGGCACGTCGCCGACGGCGATGGCCTGGGCGAGCCCTTCCACGACGGCCGTCTTGCCGACGCCCGCCTCGCCGATGAGAACCGCGTTGTTCTTGGACCGCCGCGAGAGAACCTGGATGACGCGCTGGAGTTCCGATTTGCGGCCGATGACGGGATCGAGTTCGCCTTTGCGCGCCAGGGCCGTGAGGTCGCGTCCAAACGTGTTGAGCGCCGGCGTCTTCCCCTTGGACGGCGGTCTGGCGGACGCGGACGACGCGCCGGGCGGTTCGGCCGCCTCGGGGGGCGTTTCGCCGCTGTCGGGGGCGCTCTCCCCGTCGTCCGGCTCCTCCGGCGGTTCGGCGGGAATGGCGTCTTCCGGACCGCTGCCGGCGGCGATGAACTTCTCGGCGTCGAGCCCGCGGCCGAAAAGGAGCTGGGCGCCGACGGACTCCCCCTCGCGCAGCATGGCGATGACCATGTGTTCGGTGCCGACCGCGGACGTGTGGAGATGGTTGGCTTCGAGCTTGGCGAGCTGGAGGATCTTCTTCGTCCGCGGGGTGAGCGGCACGTCGCCGCGCGTCAGGACGTTTTCGCCCCGTCCGATCATCTGCTCCAGCTGGAGCCGCAGATCGTCGGGGTCGATTCCCAGCGCCGAGAAACGGCGGTAGGCTTCGCAGGTCGGAAGCGTCAGGACGGCATAGAGGATATGTTCGGTTCCCACGTAGGTGTGGTTGAATTTCCGGGCGGCGGCCTGCGCGCCCGCGAGAACCTGTTCGGCGTCGGGTGTGTAGTCGGTGTTCATGAAAGATAGTCTTCTGCGCGGTGGTTGAATGCGACCGTGGCAAAACGTCGGTTGATCCGGTCGGCCAGACGGGAGTCGCGGTCGTCTCTGACGCGTTCGTCGTCGGGCGTTTCGGAAGGGGGCAGTTCGGGCTTGTCGAGCTGGGCGTTCATCATCTTCAGGATCTCCGTGCGCGTGATGCCGTCGAGAAATCCCATGGACGCCGCCAGCAGGACCGGCGAGAGCAGATCGAACAGCTCGCCCGGGGCCAGCAGCCGCGCCGAACCCAGAATGGCCAGCGCGCGCGCCACGGAATCGGCGAACACGCGCGGGTTGTCGCGGACGAGCGCCTTCCGGGCGGCGAGTTCCTGCGTGACGAGATCGCCGAAAATGCGCTCCGTGCGGGCAATCAGGTCGTCTTCGAGAATCCCCAGCGTGGCGTTGTTCGAAATGCGGAAGAGGTGGGCGGCCTGCCGGATGCCATCGGTGTTGAGACTGCGCGAACTGAACCGGACGGCTTCAAGCCCCGCCAGCACCGGCGGCAGATCGCCGATCAGGTGGAGGCCTTCCAGATGGAATTCGCCCTCGATCCCAAGCCCGATGCCGCAATGCGACGGGTCGGGGGACAGATAGCCGAAACTGGCGTTCCAGGCGAACTTCCGCGTTGCGGCCAGCCGTGCCTCTTCGTCCCGCGAACTCCGGTAGGCGGCCGGAATCTCCGCCGGCGTCTTCCACCGGTTCGAAATGACGACGGCGTCCCGCTCGCCGAAGACCCGATTGGCATGGTTCCGCCAGAGCGTGACGGTTCCGCCCCGGACGACGTCGCGCGGAAGGAGATTGGGATATTCGCCGGGCCGGGCGTTTCTGCACATCATGCCGTCGTCTCCCCGTCCGCCAGTTCGGCGAGCTGCTTTTGTATTTCGGCCGCCTTGCGGTAGTCTTCCCGGCCGATCGCGTCCTTCAGGGCGCGTTCGAGGACGCGCCTCCGGTCCCGGCCGCTTTCGGGCGGCAGATGCCCGAGGCCCGCCGGCGGAAGCCCCACGTGGGTGGGACCGTATTCGGAACGGAGAAACTCCGTCTGCAGTTCCTTGGCAAACGTCTTCCAGCAGTTCGGACAGCCAAAGCGGCGGGTTTCGCGGATCTGGTCCCAGGTCGCATGGCAGGTGGGGCAGACGTGGTGGTGTTCCGCCTGCTTCTCCGAGATGCCCTTGACAAGCCCCAGCGTGGCTTCGAGAAAATTCCTGACGAAGGGCGGCGGCTCGTCGTCCGGCCCGACGATGGTGACCGACGGTTTGCGCGGTTTCGCTTTCCCGGACGGCCGATGCAGCGACTGGGCACAGGATTTGCAGACGTAGAGTTCGCGTTCCTTGCCGTCGCGCGTGACGGTGACCGCCTGTTCGGCGTCCCGGTCATGGCAGATTTCGCATTTCATGGATTGGCCGTTCAGTCGACGTAGAGCGGGGGAATCTTCTGTCCCGTCGCGCGCAGTCCGGCCGGCGCCGGCGGACGGGGCGCGTGGGGCGGCGCAACGGGCGTTCCGTGCGGCGTCCGGTCCGGATTCGCCGGATCCGCCGCCGGGGGGCGGACGCCCTCTGGCGGCGCCGGCTCCGGGGCGGCGGGCGGCGTCGTGAGGCGGTACAGCTTCACGCACGCAAAGGAGACGAGCAGCACGACGGCGACGGCGGAAACGCCCAGCAGCGAGAAGCGCCACGTGCTCCGGGGAATGCGCTTCACGGTCGTGACGATTCCCCGCGAGACTTCGGAAAGCCCCTGCTTGAAACGCTCGCCGGCCGTGGGGCCTTCCTCCTTCTCGTACGAGGGGGGGAGGAAGGGAGAGGACTCAAGATTGCGCGCCAGCGGGGAGACGGCCTCCGGCGCCGGCTCCTGCCGGCTGGCGTAGGCCTGCTCGAACAGGTCCAGGCCGCGGAGGGCCGGCGGCGGTTCGGGGGCGGCGGGCGGTTCGGGAGCGGGAACGGATTCCGCGTCCGGCGGCTCCGCGACGCATTCCGGCGGCTCGTCCGCAGGGGGAACGGCAAAGTCCGTCCCGTCCGCGGCGGATTCCGTCCCGTCCGCGGCGGCAGCCGGTTCAAAGGCGGGCGGCGGCGGAGGCGGTGGCGGCGGCGGTTCGGCGGGCGGCAGACCGTCGCCAAAATCGCCGGGCATCTCCGCCGGCGGCGGGGACGGAGGGGGCTGGGCGGCGGGGACGGCGCGCGTCCGGACGATTGGCGCGCGGCGGCCTTCGTAGATTTCCATGAATTCCGCGACGAGCGGCGTGGGGTCGAGGCCCACGCACGTGGCGTAGAGGCGCACGAACCCGCGGCCGTAGATCGGCGCGGCGATGCGATGGAAGTCCTCCTGCTCCATCTCTTCGACGATCTGCACGAGCAGCCGGGTCTGTTTCGCGACTTCGGAACAGGTGAGGCCTCTGGCTTCGCGCGCCGCCCGCAGTGTTTCTCCAAATGACATGGCGATTCCTTTCTGAATGGCAATCCGTGCCGGTTAAAGCGTTTCCCCGAATGCGTCGTCCACCGGCGGCGGGAGCGTCGGGTCGTTCCCGTCCGGATCCGCCGGCGGGGACGCGCTCTCCGCGGCGGGCCGGGCTTCGGCCGCACCTTCGTTCAGCAGCGTTTCCGGGTCGATGAGGATTTCGCGCGGTCCGGCGCCGCGGGGAGGTCCGATCACGCCCCGTTCTTCGAGTTCTTCCATCAGCCGTGCCGCATGGTTGTAGCCGATTTTCATTCGGCGCTGCAGATGGGATGTCGAGGCGCGTTTCGTGTCGCGCAGGACGATCAGCGCGGCCTTGAACAGGCTTTCGCCCGCGGAGTCGTCGCCGCCGTTTCCGGCGGCGCCCCGGGAATTCGCGGCCGGCTCGGCCGTCGGGCTTCCGTTCACGTCGTCTTCCTCGTCCAGGCCGTCTTCGGGATTGGCCTCCTTGATCCGGTCCATGCGCCTGGTGAAGGCCTCGTCGAAATGCGGCGCGGCGTGTTCGCCGATGAAATCGATGATGCGGTTGATCTCGCCGTCCGAGATGTAGGCGCCCTGCGCGCGCAGAAGCAGGCCTTCCGACGTGCGGAAGAGCATGTCGCCGCGGCCGATGAGGTCTTCGGCGCCGGGCGCGTCGAGAATCGTCCGCGAATCGATTGCCGAGGACGTCTTGAACGCGATGCGGCCCGGGATGTTCGACTTGATCGTTCCCGTGATGACCTTCGTGTCGGGGCGCTGGGTGGCGAGAATCAGATGGATGCCGGTGGCGCGGGCCAGCGCCGTCAGGCGGGAGATGAGAGGCTCGACCTCCTTCTGCGCGCTCTGCATGATGTCGGCGACTTCGTCGATGACGATGACGATGTAGGGGAGCGTGCGCGGCATGTCGGGATCGGACAGCGCCTCCTCGCCGCCGAAGAAGTCCGGCTGCGAAATCTTCCGGCGCGTGTTGAAGTCGATGATGTTGCGGCAGCCGGCCCGCGAAAACAGCTTGAGGCGCTTGTCCATCTCGACGGTGGCCCAGCGCAGGCCGAACACGACCTTCTTCGTGTCGTTGATGACGGGAACGAGAAGGTGGGGCAGGCGGTTGTAGCTGGTGAACTCGACGCGCTTGGGATCGACCATGATGAACCGCAGCTGCTCCGGCGTCCGGCACATGAGCAGGCCATTGATGATGGAGTTCAGGCAGACGGACTTGCCCTGTCCGGTCGCGCCCGCGACGAGAAGGTGCGGAATCTTCGCCAGGTCCACGACGAGGTCGTTGCCGGCCGCGTCCTTCCCCAGCAGGAGCGGCACGTGGAATTTCGGCTGGCCGTCCGCCGGCCAGGGCGTCTTGCCTTTCCAGAGCGCGCCGTCGATGATTTCGCGAAAGCAGACGGAGGCCGGCTTGAGGTTCGGGACCTCGATGCCGACCGCGTTCTTGCCGGGAATCGGGGCGAGGATGCGCACGCTTTTCGCCTCCAGCGCCATCTGGAGATTCGTCGAGAGGCTGGAGATGCGTTCGGCCTTGACGCCCAGGGCGGGGGTCAGGGCGTATTGCGTGACGACGGGGCCCACGACGCGGAAGGCCGGGGAGGCCTCGACGTGGAAGACGCGCAGCGTTTCGACGATGCGCCGCTCCATGGCCTCGACATCGCCATGCTCCGCCGTCGTCTCCGGGACCGGATTCAGCACCTCTTCGGCCGGCGGAAGCACGTACGGCCCCGGCCGCTCCGCCTCCTCCCCGTTTTCGGCGGCTGCGGGCGCGTCCGCCGGCGCGGGGGGCTCGGCGGCGGACTCCGGCCGGGGCGTGACGCTGCGCACGGGCGCGACCACGGGCCGGGAGGCGCCCGCTGCGGAAGCCCGGCGGGGACGGACCCAGTCGTCGTGCGCGAAGGTGATTTCGGCCTCGTGCTGCTTCCGCACGGCGGCAACCTGCTCCTCGTGCAGCAGACGAAGCCGCTCTTCCTCCTGTCGCCGCGCTTCGTCCGCCGCGCGGCGCTCCGCTTCGAGCGCGAGCCGTTCCGCCTCCTTCTGCGCCGCGCGTTCCGCCGCCAGGCGCGCCTTCTCGGCCCTTTCGGCTTCGCGGCGGCCGCGAAGTTCCTCTTTCGCCCTTTCCCGTTCGGCCTTTTCGGCCGCCCGCTTCTCGGCAATGCGTTCCTTCTCGGCCAGGCGGTCGGCCCGGGCCCGTTCCTTGGCGGCGCGGGCGAGGGCGAGGGCGGCTTCGCGCTCGGCGGCGGTGTCCGCCGACTCCCGCTCGGCCGCCCAGGCCGTCAGCCGCGCCAGGCCGTTGACCATGTCGCGGATGCCGATTGTCATGAGGACGGACAGCACGAGGCCCGAGATCGTCAGGACGCCCGCGCCAAACGGCGAGAGGAAGCGCGAGAGGAAGCGCGTCATGATCACATGGCCCAGCGCGCCGCCGGCATTTGGCTCGATGTTCAGCGTGTGGAGCAGGTCGCGCACGGCCGGCGTCGTCATCCCCGCCAGCTGGAGCAGGCAGGTGCTGGAGACGAAGAAGAGCGCGATGCCGATGCCGCGGCGGCCGGGACGGCACGATTTGCCCATGATGAGCAGCAGTCCCACGAGCACGCAGGCCACGGGGATGAACCACGCCGCCAGACCGACCAGCTGGTAGCCGTACCAGGCGAAATAGTCCCCCGTGACGCCGATCAGGTTGGCCGTCGGGCGCAGGGGCGGCAGGCAGAGTTCCGGGATGTCGCGCCAGTTGTAGGACAGGAGCGCCAGCGCGGGGAACAGGGCAATCGGGAACATGAACATCCCGATCAGCCGCCGCCGCAAATTGGTTTCGGGACCGGAACTATCGCTGGGGGATTGCATCTACGGCGCCTTTCATCAACGAAGCGGGGGTGTAGACGGGGGCTACGCCGGAAGGCCCGGGGTCGCGGGGCCGGAGCTCGTCGGCGTAGCGCACGGCGTAGAAGACCAGCAGCGCCAGCACCAGCGCCAGGAGTTTGAAGGGCCAGTTGCGGGTGAAGAGTTTCAGGAAGTTTTTCATGGCAGAGTCGCTTTCTCCGCCTTTCGGTGGCGGTGGATCCAGTCGACGATCCTCTCCGTCGCGGATTGCTGGATCGGCATGGCTTTTCTGATCCAGCGCAGCAGGGGTTCGCGGGATTCGCTTTCGACGCTCGAATAGCGGATCAGCTTGCCGTTGTGGGCAATCGAGATGCGCCCCGTTTCCTCGGAGACGACGACCACGAGCGCGTCGGTTTCCTCGCTGAGGCCCACGGCCGCGCGGTGCCGCATGCCCGACGCGGAAAGCTCGTTCTGGTTGGAGACCGGGAAGAGGCAGTGCGCGGCGGCCAGCCGCCCGTTGCGGATGGTCACGCCGCCGTCGTGAAGCGGCTGCGGGACGGTGAAGATCGAGAACAGCAGTTCCGTCGAGATGACGGCGTCCAGCGGCACGCCCGTGGCGTCGACGCTTTTGAGCGAGATGCCCCGCTCGAACGCAATCAGCGCCCCCGTCCGCGCCTTGGCCAGTTTGAAGATGATGGAGACGAAAAGTTCGGGCGAAAGCCGGCGATGGTGCGCCATGCGCTGCGGCTCCTGGAAGAGAAGGGACCCCATCGTGGCCAGAATCCGGCGGATTTCGGGCTGGAAGATGACGACGGTCGAGAGAAGCAGGTAGATGACCAGCGTCTGGATGATCTTGGCCAGGACGTCGAAGTGGAAGAGATAGGTGAACGCGATCAGCAGGGCGAACAGGATGACGGCGCCCATGAGCACCTGGCCGAACCGGGACCCCCGCGCCGCCTTGATGATGGCGTAGATGGCGAAGTAGAGGATCGCGATCTGGACGAGGTCCGGAATCAGACTAAGCAGGTAGGCCGTGTCCATGGCCGTTCTCCTTGTTCTGGCAGCTGCGCGTCGAGAAGCCGGAGGACTTCCAGCGCCTGCCGCGTTTCCTTGACGTCGTGGACGCGGACGACGGACGCGCCGTTCATGGCGCACCAGAGGGCCGCGCCGACGCTGCCCCCCAGCCGGTCGGCGGGAGAGGCCGTCCGGGTGATCGCGCCGATGAGACGCTTCCGGGACACGCCCACCAGAACCGGCGCCTGGCGGGCGAGTTCGCGCAAGCCGCCGAGCAGCGCCAGGTCCTGTTCGCGCGTCGTGCCGAAGCCGATCATCGGATCGACCAGCGTCTGCGCGCGCAAGTCGTCGGGAATCGCCTCGCGCAGAGGCGTCCGGGGAACCGGGATGACGAGGCCGCAGCCCGTCTGGCGCGCCAGCGCGAACATCTCGGGCACGGGTTCGCCGTAAACGCAGTTGATGATCGCGGCGCCCAGCCCGAGCGCCCGTTCGGCCGTCTCGCGGTGGTACGTGTCGACCGAAAGCGGGGCGGACGGGAGTTCGCGCCTGACGATGCGCATGACCGGTTCCAGCCGCGCCCACTCGACTTGCCAGGAGACGGGCGTGCAGCCCGGACGGGTGGATTCCGCCCCCAGATCGAGAATGTCGGCGCCGTTGTTGAAGTGGGCGCGCGCGCGCGACACGGCGGCTTCCGTCCGCGAAGTCGCGATTCCGTCGGAAAAGGAATCGGGCGTGATGTTCACAATGCCCATCACGCGCGGGACCGACAGGTCGATCGCATGCGCGCCGCACGTCCAGATCATGGCGTTCCTCCCGCCGGCTGGCCGGACTCGGACGGCGCCGCCGCCTCGGCGGCCGGGTCCGGTGCCGGCTCGCCTTCATGGGGACGCTCGATCCCCACGAGCTTTTCGACCTCGCGGCCGTCCATGGTCTCCTTCTCCAGCAGCGTGGTGGCGAGGAGTTCCAGTTTGTCCCGGTTGTCGGCCAGCAGTTTCGCGGCGCGGGCGTAGGCGTCGTCGACCAGCGTCCGGACCTCCGCGTCGATGGCCTCCGCGGTCTTCTGGGAATAGGGCGGCGGGGCCTCTTCCACGGCGAGGGCGTTGGGCTCGACAAAATTCTGGAAGCCGAAACTGCCCATGCCGTAGCGGCAGACCATCGCCCGGGCGATCTTCGTCGTGTAGTCGATGTCGCAGGCGGCGCCCGTCGAAATGTCCTTCGTGTGCATTTCCTCGGCGATGCGCCCGCCCGCAAGGACGGCGAGCTCGTCGAGGAAATAGGATTTCGTGCGGTTGAGCACGTCCTTCTCCGGCAGCGTCATCGTCACGCCCAGCGCCCGGCCGCGCGGAATGATCGTGACCTTGTGGAGCGGATCGGCGTTGGGCAGCAGCAGCTGGAGCAGCGCATGGCCGGACTCGTGCCAGGCCGTCGTCTCGTATTCCTTGCGGGTGAATCCGGCGCTTTTCCGCTCGCTGCCCCAGAAGACCTTGTCGCGGGCCTCCTCCAGCATCGCGTGCGGGATTTCCGCCAGCCCCTTGCGCGCGGCAAGCAGCGCGGCCTCGTTGATGATGTTCGCCAGGTCGGCGCCGGAATGGCCCGACGTGCCGCGCGCGAGCCGGGACAGGTCGGCGTCGGGCGCGAGCTTGACTTTGGCGGCGTGGATCTTCAGGATCTCCTCGCGCCCCTTGAGCGTCGGCAGATCCACGTGGACCTGCCGGTCGAACCGGCCGGGGCGCAGCAGCGCGGGGTCCAGAATGTCCGGCCGGTTCGTGGCGGCGATGATGATGACGCCGTCGTTGGTGCCGAAACCGTCCATCTCGACCAGCATGGCGTTGAGCGTCTGGTCGGCGCAGCGCTGCGCCGTCATGCCGCCGGCGTTGCGCTTCTGGCCGACGGAATCGATTTCGTCGATGAAGATGATGCAGGGGGCGTTCTTCTTGCCCTGCTCGAACAGGTCGCGGACGCGGCTCGCGCCCACGCCGACGAACATCTCCTCGAAGTCGGAACCGGAAATCGAGAAGAAGGGCACCTTGGCCTCGCCGGCAATCGCCTTGGCCAGAAGCGTCTTGCCGGTTCCCGGCGGCCCGACCAGCAGGATGCCGCGCGGAATCCGCCCGCCCAACTTGGTGAATTTGCCCGGATTCTTGAGGAACTCGACGATCTCGGCGACGTCCTCCTTGGCCTCGTCCACGCCGGCGACGTCGGCGAACGTGATTTTCCCCTTGCCCTTGTTCGAATCGAGCAGCTTGGCGCGGGATTTGCCGAAGGAGAACGGCCCGCCGCCGCCGCCCATCATGCGGCGATAAATGAAAATCCACATGAGCGCGGCGAAGACGCCGAAGATGATGACCTGCTGGAGGAACGGGCCGATCATCGGCTCCTCTTCCCGGATGGGGCACTTGACGCCCTTGTCCGCCAGATAGGTCATCAGCTGCTCGTTCTCGTTCGGGGCCAGGACGACCCGGAACTCGCCGGGCGCGTCGCGCAGTCTCCCCCGGAGATACGATTGCGTGGAATCGAGCAGGCGGACGCGCTCGACGGTCTCGACCTCGCCGGCGTCGACATGGGCGCGGAACTCCGTCTGCGACATCTCGGCGACCGCGCTCGGAGCCGGATGCTGGAAATAGCGCAGGACCAGGAAGGTCAGGGCGACGACGGCGAAAATGGCCCAGCCGCTGCGGGTGCTCGTCGGCGGCACGCCGGGCTTGCGCGGGCGCCGCTTCCGGGCCGGCGCGCCGGATTCGGGGACGGATTTCGCGTCTTTGTTCTTTCGTTCTTCTTCTGACATGGGAATGCCATTATACCAAAGAAGCGCGCGCGCGTATACGCGGGCGGACAAAACTCGGGTTTTTTATCTTCATTGATTTGCGCATCCGTCGGCTGGCCTTTACGCCAGGGAATATGGTATGACGTCGGCGGATTCGGGGAATTCCTCGGAGGCGCGGCCGGCGTTTAGGTCCGGTCGCGCAAATCCGTCGGCAAATTTTCCCCGCTTGCGAGAACGTGTTTGGATAGGACTTGTTCCCATAATCCACGACCGCGCTTGCAGGTGCTTCCGCCGCGTGCTTTCATCGCCAGCATCAGACGTGTCGTTCCGACACGTTCAGCCTTGTCCGGTCCCCGCCATCCCGGCCGCGGTCGTCCGGCCGGAAAATCGCGTTCCCGTTGCCAGTCGCCGGCGTTTATGGTATAGTTCCGGCGTTCGATGCGTGAAACGCCCTGTCGAGGAGTGTCTGATGAAATCGGAAATCGCCCTGCTTCCCGCCGTTTCGGTTCCGGCGGCCGGCCGTCCGGTCGGCCGTTTCCGCCCGGCGATCTCCCGCCGGAACGGAACGCTGGCGCGCGGAGGCTGAAATGGACGGCAAGACGCTTTCGCATCTCGCCGTGTGGGCGGCGCTGTCGCTGGGCGCGGCCGTGCCCGGTCCGGGGCCGGGGACCTGGTTCGTTCCCGCCAAGGGCACGGCGAACGTCGTCGGGCGGGACGCGCGTCCCGCCCGCGCTGCGCGCCGCTATACGGTGGCGTTCCTCGGCGGTTCGATCACCGAGATGCACGGCTTCCGTCCGCGCGTGATGGAGCTGCTGCGCCAGCGGCATCCGGACGTTGCCTTCACGGAACTGGCCGCCGGCCTGTCGTCCACCTGCTCCGACACGGGCGCGTTTCGCCTGGAGGAGGATCTGCTGGCGAAGGGCCGGCCGGACGTGTTCATCGTCGAGGCGGCCGTGAACGACGACCAGGACGGGCATTTCGACCGGACGCACTGCATCCGCGGCATGGAGGGCGCCATCCGCCATGTCCGCGACGTCAACCCCGCCTGCGCGGTCGTCGTGGGGCTGATGGTCAACCGCGGGCAGTACGACCAGCTGATGCGGGGCCAGACGCCCGTTCCCTATGCGGCGCACGCCGCCGTCGCCCGCCATTACGGCGCCGCGGTGGCGGACGTGGGGTCCGCGCTCGTCGCGTCCGCGCAGGCGGGCGGGCTCGACTGGAACGGCTACCGGGACTGCCATCCCTCGCCCGCCGGTTGCGACTTTGGCGCGAAGGTCGTGCTGGAGGCCCTGGCGACGGTCTTCGATCCCCTGAATCCGCCGGCCGCCCGGGCGCAACCGCCGCCGCTGGACGCGGGATCCTACGCGAACGGCCGCGCCGTTCCGCCCGCCGCGCTGAAATTGGGCGCCGGCTGGCGGCTGTCGCGCCCCGACTGGGAGCGGATCCCCGGCTGCAAGCGCGACTATTTCTGCGCGGGACCCGCCATCTGGAGCGAGACGCCCGGCGCCGAACTCGCGTTCGCGTTCACGGGGACGGCCTGCGGCGCGCTGCTGACGGCGGGGCCGGACGCCGGCGACCTGGAGGTGGCCGTCGATGGCGGCGAACCGAAAACCTTCCGTCTGCGGGCCGACTATGGTCCGCTCCACTATCCGTACACGCAGATGCTGGCGGACGATCTGGCGCCCGCGCGCCACGAGGTTCGCTTGCGCGTCCGCCCGTCTTCCGGGCCGCGGCCGGGAAACGCCGTCCGCATCCACCGGCTGTACGTCAACGGTTCCGCCGACTGACCGGGTCCGGACATGGAAAACGCCCTGCCGCCCGAATGCCAAACGTCCGCCCGGGCATTTGCCACCGGCGGACTTTCATGGTAGAATGGCGGTGGCGTCCGGGAGTCCGGTTTGACGTCAACAAGGAGCGATGCGAAGTGGACACGAAAATTCTTCAGTTCGGTGAAGGGAATTTCCTTCGGTGCTTCATCGACTGGATGGTCCAGAAGATGAACGACCGGGCCGGTTTCGGCGGCGCCGTCCAGATCATCCAGCCGATTGGCGACGAGCTGAGCGCCCCGTCGAAGGCCCTCAACGCGCGCGGCGGGCGCTACCACACGTGTCTGCGCGGCGTCATGGACGGCCGGCAGATCGAGGAGATCGAGGCGATTGCCGCGGTGACGGGCGTGGACATGTGGCAGAACGCGACGGACTACGCCACGCTGCCGTCCCTGCGTTTTGTGGTGTCCAACACGACGGAAGCCGGCATCCAGTACGTGAAGGGGCAGAACACGTTCCCGTTCAAGGTGTACCGGCTGCTCAAGGCGCGTTTCGCGGCGGGCCTGCCGGGGCTGGTCTTCCTCCCCTGCGAACTGATCGAGCGCAATGGCGACAGGCTGAAGGAATGCGTGCTGCGTTATGCCGCCGACGCCGGCGACGCCGATCTGGCCGCCTGGATCGCGCGCGCGTGCGTGTTCTGCTCGACGCTGGTCGACCGCATCGTGGCGGGCCGGCCGGATCCCGAGTCGGCCGAACGCTATGCCCGGCAGCTGGGCGAGCGGGACGACGCGCTCGTGTGCGGCGAGCCGTTCCATTTCCTGGCCGTCGAAACGCCGGCGGGATTCGACCTGGAGGCGGAGTTTCCGCTTCGGAAGGCCGGCGTGAACGTCGTCTATACGTCCGACCTGCGGCCCTACCGCACGCGCAAGCTCCGCTTCCTCAACGCGGCGCACACCACGATCGTCTACTGGGGGCTGGAGCGCGGATTCGCCGAGGTCGCCCAGGTCGTGGACGATCCGGACGGCCGGGCCTTTCTCCGCAAGCTCCTCTTCGAGGAGATCTATCCGACGGTCGACTTGCCGGACGCGGAAAAGACGGACTACGCGAATTCCGTCCTTGAGCGCTTCGCGAACCCGTTCGCCCACCACCGGCTTTCGTCAATCGCCCTCAACACGATCGCCAAATGGCAAACGCGCTGTCTGCCGGTGGTGTGCGACTACTTCAAACTGAACGGCAGGCTTCCGGCCTGCATGATGCAGGGCTATGAGGCCATTGCCCGCCATTACGACAATCTGACGTGATCCGGCCCGAACCGGATCCGTTGCAGGAGGAACGGACGCATGAATGAAGAACGCTTTCTGAAACTGACCCAGGTCGACGGCCGGGCCGTCTGGGTGAATGCCCGCTGGCTGGTCACCGTCGAACCGCGCAAGGGCGGCGGCGCGCTGGTGGTGCCGCTGGGCGACGGCATGGACTACGAGGTCCGCGAATCGCCGGAGGCGGTCGTCGCCATGTGCGGCCGGGAAACCGCCGCGCCCGTCGCACCCGTTGCCGCGCCCGCGCCTGTTGCCGCGCCCGCGCCCGTTGCGCCGGCGCCGGATGCGGGGGCGGCGGACGCGCCGGACGCCGGCGCCGCGGCCGAGTCCGCCGCCAAGAAGACGGCGCGCAAGCCCCGTGCGGCGAAAGCGGCGGGCGCACGCGCGCGCAAGGCGCCGGCCAAGGCCGCCGAAGCGGAGCCGCCGGCCGGAGAAGCCGCCGCGCCGGTTGAGGCCGCCGCGGCCCCGGCGCCCGCGGCCCCTGTCTCTGCGGCTCCTACGTCCGCGGCTCCTGCGCCCGCGGCTCCGAAAGCGCGTCCCGCAAAGGGCGCGGAACCGGCGTCCTCCGCGGATCGCGACGCGGAGATTCTCGAAAAAGTCGTCAAGATGGGATGCCGTTCCCGGAATCGCCTGCTCAACACGCTGAAAAGCCAGTTCGCCGTGTCCGAGGCGCGCGCGTACGAGCTGATGGCGGACTGGGTCGAGCGGGGCCGCATCGCCATCGACGGCAACGGACACGTCGAATGGAAGAAATGAGATGACGGTCACGCGCGAACCCCTTTACGCGGATGGCGCACGTTCCCGGGCGGAGAGCCTGCGCCGCCATGCGCTCGGGTTCTTCGCCGCCATCGGCCAGACCGGGCTGCTGATGGCGGAGGCCCTGGCCTATCTGCCCGTGACGGTTCTCCGGCCCTCGTCGCGGGCCGCCTGGATGCGGCAGCTCTACACGACGGGGATCCGCACGCTCCCGGTCATCACGGTCGTCGGGCTTTTCTCGGGCATGATTCTCGGCCTCCAGGTCGGCCTGGCGCTGCGCCGTTTCAACCAGGAGACGTTTCTGGGCGCGGCCGTGATGATTTCGCTCATCCGCGAAATGGGGCCGTTCGTGACGGGCATCTGCCTGTCGGCCTGCGTGGGGTCCGCCCTCGCCGCGGA
Source organism: Kiritimatiellia bacterium (assembly GCA_051884915.1). Lineage (GTDB taxonomy): Bacteria > Verrucomicrobiota > Kiritimatiellia > RFP12 > UBA1067 > RUG572. Next base: position 8,756 of record JBJEWF010000007.1, on the reverse strand, counting down.
ACTCGGCACGATGACGGTGAACGACGAGGTCGCCGCGCTGGAGATCATGTCGATTTCGCCGGTCCGCTTTCTCGTGGCGCCCCGCCTGGGGGCGCTGCTCGTCATGTCGCCACTCCTGGCGTTCTACGCCTGCGTGCTGGGCGTGATGGGCGGGGGGCTGGTCGGGGCGACGCAGCTGAACGTGCCCTTTCAGCAGTACATGGCCAGCGCCATCTCCATCGCCGGCGTCAAGGACCTCTGGGTCGGGCTGCTGAAGGCGGCCGTGTTCGGGCTGGTCATCGGTTCCGTGAGCTGCCACGAGGGCTTCGCCACGCGCATGGGGGCGGTCGGCGTCGGCCGTGCGACGCAGCGCAGCGTCATCATCTCCTTTCTCTTCATCCTCATGCTCGGCTACATGATCACCCGCAGCTTCTACATCGAGTTCACCGTATGATCAGATTCGAACAGGTCGTGAAGCGCTTTGACGGGCGCGAGGTGCTCTCCGGGATCGACTTCACCGTCGAGAAGGGGGAGATCCTGGCCCTCGTGGGCCCGTCGGGAACGGGCAAGTCCGTGCTGCTGAAGCATCTGGTGCGGCTGCTGAGTCCGACGTCGGGCCGGGTCTGGCTGGATGACGTCGAGATCTCCGCGGCTTCGGGCCGGGAGCTTGAGGCCGTCCGGGCGCGCTTCGGCTATCTCTTCCAGAGCGGCGCCCTGCTGGGGTGGATGACGGTCGCCGAGAACGTGGCGCTGCCGCTGCGCGAACGGACCGGTCTTGCGGACGCCGAAATCGACAGGCGGGTTGCGGAGGCGCTTGCCGCGGTGGAATTGACGTCGGCGGCCGATCTGTATCCGGCCGAGATTTCGGGCGGCATGCAGAAGCGGGCGGGGCTCGCGCGCGCAATCGTCCGGAAATCCGACATCATTCTCTACGACGAGCCGACGTCCGGGCTCGATCCCGTGACGGCCATCACGATCAACCGGCTGATCGCGCGGCTGAACCGGGAGCGCGGCATGACGTCCATCGTCGTGACCCACGATTTGCAGGGCGCGCTGCTTTTCGCGTCGCGGATTCTGATGCTCAAGAACGGCAAGGTCGTCGCGTGCGCGACGCCGGAGGCGTTTGTCGCATCGCCGCATCCGGACGTGCGGGAGTTCCTGGCGGCCCAGTTCATTACGGAAGAGAGCTTCAAACAGATGAAGGTGGCGTATGGGGAAAAACAAGAATAGGGACGTGTTTTCCGAACTGGTCGTCGGCCTGTTCATGGTCGTCGTGCTGGCCTTGCTGGCGTATTTCACAATCGTCATTTCCGGCGTCGATCTCCTGACGGGGCGCTCCCGCGTGCGGGTCAGGGCGGAATTCGCCGACGTCGGCGGGCTGAAGGACCGCGACAGCGTGATGTACCGCGGCATGAAGGTCGGCGCCGTCGAGCGGATCGACCTCGGTTCGACCAACATCCTCGTGACGCTGGCGGTCGACCGCGACGTGGTCCTGCGCGAATCCTGCCGCCTGTCCGTCGAGGCCCTGTCCCTGCTGGGCGGCAACTACCTGCTGCTGGAGGAGGGGGCCGGACGCGTCCTGCCGCTGGCAACGACGACGTTCCGGGGCGAACCGCCCGTCAATCTCCTGCGCGACGCGAGCCGGCTCATCGGCAAGCTGGACGAAAGCGGGGGGCTGTCCTCCATCCTGCCCGAAACGGTCAGGACCAATCTCGAACAGGTCTCCGCGAACCTGAACCGGATCCTGGCCCGCCTCGAACGCGGAGAGGGGACGGTGGGCCGGCTTCTCGCGGACGACGCGACCGTCTACGCCGACCTGACGAACGCGGTGGCGGGGGCGAAGGCGACGTTCGACGGCGCGCGGCGGACGTTCGACAACGTGGCGGAGATCACGGACCGCCTGAAGCGGGGCGACGGCACGCTGGGCAAGCTGCTCGCGACGAACGACGTCGTCTATGCGGACCTGAAGCGGACGCTGGCGAACGCGGCGGCGATCTCCGACCGGCTTGAACGGGGCGAGGGCGCGCTGGGCAAACTGCTCGCCCCGGACGATCCGCTCTGGGGGGATTTCCGGCAGATCGTCGCCAATCTGAAGGCGACGACGGAGAAACTGCGCAACAAGGACGGTCTGCTGGCGCGCCTCACGGACGACCGGGAACTGGCCGACAACGCGGCGCGGCTCGTGTCCAGCCTGAAGAACGTGGCCGAACGCCTGGAGAAGGGCGAGGGCACGCTCGGCAAGCTGACGACGCGGTCCGATCTGCACGACGAAATCGACGGTCTCCTGAAGGACGTCCGCCAGATCATCGACAACTACCGCGACACGACGCCGATCACGACCTTCGGGTCGCTGGTGACGGGTGCACTTTAATCTCGCCCCGATTTCATCATTTGTGGTAGAATAGCGTCGTTTTGAACAGGAGCAAGTCTGAATTTCGAGGCGGGCCATCGCCCGGGGAAACTTATCGATGAGCGCAAAGAAGTCTGTTATGCCTGACAATCCGTTTCTCAAGAAATCGACGGGATCGAAGCCGCCGACGCGCGCCGCGATCAGGGCGCTGCAGAAAAAGGGCGGGCTTGGCGGCGGCCTGGGCGGGCTGGGACATGTGGGCCGGGGGCTTGACAATCTGACGACGCCGCCGGCCGTCGCGACCGTCGCGCCGGCGGCATCCGCGGTTCCGGCGGTCCAGCCGGAGGACGTCGTCATCCACGTCCCGCCCATCGAGATCGCGCGCAGCCCGTATCAGCCGCGCACCGAATTCAGGCAGGAGACGCTGCAGGAGCTGGCCGATTCGATCCGCACGAACGGGATCATCCAGCCGTTGACCTGCCGCCGCCGCCCCGACGGCAAGATCGAGCTGATCTGCGGCGAACGCCGCTTGCGCGCGGCGCTGCTGGCCGACATGAAGCTCGTGCCGGTGGTGCTGAAGGACGTCGACGACGCGACGGCCTGCACGATGACGGTGACGGAAAACGCCCAGCGCGACGACCTGAACCCGATTGACGAGGCCGAGGGCTACCGCGTCCTCGCGGAGAAGTTCAACTACACGCAGGCCGAAGTGGCCGACCGCGTCGGCAAGAGCCGCACGAGCGTGACGCACGCGCTGCGGCTGCTGGATCTTCCGGACGACGTGCAGGACCTCCTGCGCAAGCGGGCGATCTCGACGGGCCACGCCAAGGTGCTGCTGTCGCTCGACAACGCGGCCGAGATCCGCCGCCTGGCCCTGGAGTGCGCCCCGAAGCCGGATCCGCGCACCGGCAATCCCGTGGGGGGGCTGACGGTTCGCGAACTGGAGCGCCAGATCGCGCGCGAGCACGCGCCGACCGTCGAGAAGAAGGCCGCGACGCCGGACATGCCCGACAGCTATGTGCGCGCGCTGGCGGAAGAGATCCACAAGACGCTCGGCTGTGCCGTCCGGCTGAAGAGTGCCATGAAGCACGCCAACGGCAAGCGCACGAAGGGCGTGCTGGAAATCGATTTCCTCGACAACGACGACCTCGACCGCGTCCTGCGGATCATGGGCGTGCGGATGGACTGACGGACGGCGGGGACGGGCGCGCCGGCGCGGGAAGGGACGCTTTGAGAATCCTGGGAGCAGTTGGGATGGCGATGGTCGCGGCGAGAGGTCTGGCCGCGCCGCTCGCCTTCACGCCGGCCGACGCCCGGCTGGCCTACGACACGGCGGCGGGGCTGGTCGCGTCCTGCACGCCGCGCCACGCGGGAACGGCGGAGGGCCTGAAGGCCGCGCGGTGGCTGCGCGCGGCCCTCGCCGAACGGAATCTGCCCGCGTCGCTGGACCAGTTCACCGCGCCGACGCCGGACGGGCGCGCGGCGTTCGCCAACGTCGTCGTCGAACGGCGCGGGGCGGATGCCGGCGCGCCCTGGATCGTCCTGCTCTCGCATTTCGACACGGCGCCCACGGCGGAGCCGGGCTTCGCGGGCGCAAACGACGGCGCCTCCACCTCCGGGCTGCTGCTCGCGCTGGCCGCGGCGGTCGGGCGGACGCGGGACGCCGGCGGCAACTGGATGTTCGTCTGGACGGACGGCGAGGAGTGCATGCGGCGCTACGGCGACCGCGACGGCTTCCAGGGGTCGCGCCATCTGGCGCGGCGTTTCGTCCGGGAGGGGCGCGCCGTGAAGGCGGCGGTCTGCCTCGACATGCTGGGCGACCGCGACCTGCACGTCGTCCTGCCGGCCAACACGACGCGGAGCCTGGCCGATTGCGCCTTCCGGGCGGCGCGTCTGGCCGGGCTGGAGTCGATGCTTTCGCAGGACCGTTCGCTCGTCATCTCCGACGACCACGCGCCTTTTCTCGCCGCCGGCTATCCGGCAATCGATTTCATCGACTTCTCCTTCGGCTCCACGCCGGGCGCCAACGACTACTGGCACACGCGGCACGACACGATGGACAAGATTTCCGAACAGAGCCTTTACGCTGCGGGGCGCCTCGTGTGCGCCTTCCTCAACGTGCTGAACAACGAACGCGAGTAGTCCGCCATGAAAACGCTAGCCTGTTTCCTGTTGTGCGGCGCCCTTTTCCCGGCGTCCGCCGGCCAGTGGGCGAAACCCGCCCCGATCCCCCGCGAGCAGGGGCTGTTCCGCTGCCAGATCCACCGCGGCGGCGGACGGGCGACCCGCCCCGACAATTCCCTTGAAACCTTCCTCTGGTGCTGGGGGCACGGCATGGCGCCCGAGGCCGACGCGCGCCTGACGAAGGACGGCGTGGCGATTGCCATGCACGACGAGACCTTCGCGCGCATCGGGCGCAACATCACGCCGGAATTCGCCGCCCGCAAGATCGCCACGCTCGCCTGGGACGAGATCAAGGACGTCGACACGGGCTCCTATCTCGATCCCCGGTTCGCGACGACCCGGATCGCGACGATGGAGAGCGTGTTCGCGGCCATGAAGGGACGGCCCGAGCGCCTGCTCTACGTCGACGAGAAGGGGGCGCCGCCGGAGCTGATCGCGGAACTCGCGAACCGCTTCGGCGTCATCGGGCAGGTCTACTACTGCTCCTCCCGGTGGCAGCTGATTCCGCGCTGGCGCAAGATCGCCCCCCTGGGCCGCTCGATGGTCTGGCTGGGCAATTTCCCGAAGAGCAATTCGCCGGAAAACGTCAGGAAGACGGAGGCCTTCGTCCAGCAGCGGCTGGACGAGATGGAGCGGACGGGCTTCGACGGCATCGACCAGGTCCAGATCCACATCCGCACCGATCTCACGAAGGACGATCCGTTCTGCCCCTCGTCGCCGTTCATCCGCCGCGCCATCGCGACGATGCACAAATACGGCGTGACCGTCAATGGCGTCACGTGGACGGAAGGCCAGAACGTGGACGTCCACCTGAAGATCTGGGACCTGGGATTCGACCATTTCACGACGGACTATCCGGAGACGCTGTTCAAGGTGGTCGAGATGATCCGCTCGGGCGCTCAACGAACGACAACGCGAAAGGCAGAAAGATGAAGAGAGCAGTGATTGGTTGTGCGGCGGCGGCCCTGTTCGCCGGCTGCTGCGAGGATTGCGCCGTCGGCCCGACGGCCCGCGAACCCGTCCGGGAAGTCAGGTTCGTCGAACTCGACCCGGGCCATTTCCATGCGGCGCTGGTGCTGAACCGCGCCTACGACGGCGTCTCAAGGGACGTGCGCGTGTTCGCGCCGGAGGGGCCGGACGTGGAGGCCCACCGGAAGCTCGTCCAGGCGTTCAACGCCCGCGCGGAGAATCCGACCGCGTGGAACGAGATCGTCTACACGGGCGACGACTATCTCGCCAAGGCCCTGGCGTCCGACCGGACGGGCGCCGTCGTCGTGCTGGCCGGCAGGAACGACAGGAAGGCCGACTACTACCTCGAAGCCATCAGGGCCGGCTTCAACGTGCTGTCCGACAAGCCGATGGTCATTACGCCCGACGCCTATCCGAAACTCTGCGAGGCCGTCAGGCTGGCCGACCGGAAGGGGCTCTATTTTGCCGACATCATGACCGAGCGCAACGAGATCACGACGATTCTCCAGCGCGCGCTCGTGGCGGCGAAAGATCTCTACGGCGAACAGGAGAAGGGCACGCCGGACGATCCGGCGATCACGAAGATCTCCGTCCACCACTTCTGCAAGCTCGTCAACGGCAAGCCGCTCCAGCGCCCGGGCTGGTACTACGACACGGATCAGCAGGGCGAGGCGATTGTCGACGTCACGACGCATCTGGTCGATCTCGTCCAGTGGGAGGCCTTCCCCGGCCAGACGCTGTCGACGGCGGACGTGAAGATGATCAGGGCCCGGACGTGGCCGACGCCGATCTCGGCGGCGGACTACAAGACCTCCACCGGCCTGGACCGGTGGCCGGACTTCCTCCGCAAGAGCGTCGACGGGAACAACGTGCTCCAGTGCAAGGCCAACGGCGAATTCACCTACGCGCTCAAGGGCGTCCACGCGAAAGTCTCCGTCGAATGGCACTTCATGCCGCCGGCGGGCACGGGCGACACGCACTACTCGCTGATGCGCGGCACGAAGGCCGAAATCGTCATCCGCCAGGGCAAGGACGAGGGCTACCGGCCGCGCGTCTACGTGAAGCCGCGGGCCGGACAGGACAGGGCCGCGCTCGAAAAGGCGCTGGCCGCCGCCGTGGCCGAATTCGGCAAGACCTATCCCGGCGTGTCCTTCAAGGCCGAGGGCGACGGCTGGACGATGGTCGTTCCGCAGAAGTACGAAATCGGCCACGAGGCCCATTTCAGCCAGGTCATGAACATGTATCTGGGCTGGATGAAGAAGGGCGAACAGCCGGCCGACTATCTGCCGAACATGCTGGTCAAATACTACACGCTGGCCGAAGCGTGGAAAATGAGCCGCTGAAAGGAGAGCGCACATGATCAGGGAAAAGTTCGATTTGACGGGCCGGACGGCGTTCGTGACGGGAAGCGCCCGCGGCATTGGCCGGGCCATCGCCGCCGGCCTGGCGGAATTCGGCGCCCATCTGGTGCTGCACGGAACCAAGCCGAGCGCCCCCCTGGACGAGGCGCTGGCCCTCGTCCGCCAGTGGGACGCGCGCGCGTTTGCCGTCACCGGCGACTTGTCGTCGAACGACGCCATCGGCGATCTCTTCGTCCAGATGGCGGCGCAGGGCGTTTCCGCGCCCGACATTCTCGTCTGCAACGCCTCGACGCAGAAGAACGTCCCCTGGAACGAAATCTCCGCGGAGGACGCCTGCACGCAAATGCAGGTGAACTTCCACGCTACGCTGCGCCTGTTCCAGACCGTCTACCCGTCGATGAAGGCGAAGGGCTGGGGGCGGATGATCGTGGTGGGCAGCGTCCAGGAACTGCGCCCGCACCCGCTGATGGCCGTCTACGCGGCGTCGAAGAGCGCCCAGGAGAATCTGGTCCGCAACCTGGCGCGCCAGATTTCGCGGGAGGGCATCACCGTCAACAACCTCTGCCCCGGCGTGTTCGCGACGGACCGCAACCGGGACGCCCTGTCGAATCCCGTGTATGCCGAAAAGGTGATGAACGCGATTCCCCTGCACGACTACGCGCGGCCCGAAGACGCGGCCGGGACCGCCGTCCTGCTGGCCTCCGACGCGGGCCGCTACATCACCGGCACGACCATCCTGATCGATGGCGGTCTGCGGCTCCCGGGCTGACGGCGCCGGCCGGCGCGCGCGAGATCTCCGGCCAGAAGCCCCGTTCGCCCCGGACGCTTACCAGAAGCCCCATTCGCCCCAGTGGATGACGTGGAGGGCGAGGGCCAGATTCGTCGTGACGTGCGCGAGAATGGCGCTGCCGAGGCCGAAACGGATGGCGAGGAAGCCGTAGGCCGCGCCGGCCAGGGCGGCCACAAGCGGCCGGTCGTGTTCCAGCGTGAACAGGAAGACCGTCCAGAGAAACGCCGAAAGGTCGAATCGGGAGGGGGGGACGGAGCGGAAGTCGCCGTGCTGCAGCCACCGGTAGAGGAAGGACCGGAAGAAAATCTCCTCGACGGGGGCGATGACGAACGCGCTGCCGATCAGCTTGACGATTGTCAGCGTCCAGCCGCAGGTCGCGGGCTCGTAGGGAGACGCCGCCGGGGGCGGCGGGAGGTCGCCAATCGGGTATTCGAGCCACGTCCGGTACCACGCCGAATACTCCGGCGCGATCCAGACCAGGGCAACCAGCAGGCCGCCCGCCGCGCCGGCGGCCCACGCCGTCCGGGAAAGGCGAGACGGCCTCCATCCGCTCCGCGCCAGCGCGGCCAGGCCGACGAGGGCGGTTGCGCCCGTGCGCAGGGCGTAGGCCGCCGCCGTTGCCGGCAGCAGCATCTGCAGGGCGATCCACGTGGCGAACGGCGCGGCGAAGACGAGTGCGTTTTTCTGTTCGGTTGTCACGGCGGTATTCTACCAAATGGTCGTCCGCTTGACAAAGCAATCGGGAACTTGGAGGTTCCCCAATTTTTTGACGTAAAGAACAACGGCACCCTTGTAGATAAAGGGTGAAGTCGACATTGCGCGGACGGTGAAATGAATCTTTGCGCCCTTTGCGTTCTTTGCGGCTAAAAAAAAACGGCTGGCATGTGGATGCAAAGCAAGGAGGGCTGGCGACGAAGGTAAGCGGTTGACCAGTGCGAAGCGGCGGAGCGGTCGCGCGAGCATAAACCATCGGTGTTTATAAATCGGGTGGACAGCCCCTGCCGGTGAGGCGAAGTGGTGGTCTCGTTTGGGAAAAATGACCCGTTGGGGAAGGAAAATGACCGGCTATTCCCGAATTTTGCGTTGGCAAGTCAGCCGAAACGATTTGGCTTAAAATTGGCCC
>JBJEWF010000006.1:0-7495 GCA_051884915.1 Kiritimatiellia bacterium | reverse complement strand
TGACCGAACACGGTCAGGACGCCTACGCCTCCTTCCAGTTCTTCTCGAACATGTAAAATCGTTCCGAAGATCGGAAACAAGCGGGGACCGGCATGCGTGCCGGCCCCCGTTTCAGTTTCCGCCGCCCGGGCGCATCGCCGCGAACAGGCGGCGGAATGGCCGGACGCCGCCCCGGGCGGTTCGCGCACCAGCCGCGCCGGCGCATCGCGTGCGCGCGCCTGGAGGGGGCGAGGCGGGGTGCGATGGCGCAAAAAACACCAGGCGCGCCGCGTGTGCGCGCCTGGTGGGAGGAAGTTGAAAGGGAAACGGCGCCGTTTTAGAGCGCGAGATTCTTGCCGCTGGCGAGGGCGCGGACGACAAGGGAGGCGCCGGAGGCGCAGTCGCCAACGCAGTGGATGTTGCGCGCGGGGTCGGAAACGAGCGCCGTGCGGGGCGTTTGCGAGAGCTGGAGTTCGCGGACGATCGGATGGTCGGTCTGCACGCCCGTAAAGCCCATCGCGAGCAGCACGACGTCGGCCGGGATGATCTCCTTCGTCTCGGGAACGACCGTGAAGGAGAGGGGACGACCCTCCGGCGTGAAATCCCACTTGACGGTCTCGACCTCGACGCCTTCGACCTGCTCGTCGCCGACGAAGCGCAGCGAATTGAGATTCCACCGCCGCTCGCATCCCTCAAGATGGCTGGAGCTGGTCCGCATCATGTAGGGCCACTGCGGCCAGGGTGTCGACGCGCTGCGTTCGTCCGGCGGGCGCGGCATGATTTCGATTTGCGTGACGGACGCGGCGCCGTGGCGTGTCGCCGTGCCCACGCAGTCCGAACCCGTGTCGCCGCCGCCGATGACGAGGACGCGTTTGCCGCGGCAGTCGATGGGATTCTCGGCGATTTCGCCGCCGAGGACCTGGTTCTGCCGGCCCAGAAAGTCCAGGGCGAAATGGATGCCCCGCAGATTGCGTCCCCGAATCTTCAGATCGCGCGCCGCCGGCGTTCCGATGGCGACGATCAGGGCGTCGTAGGTCTTGGCGAGATACGCCGCGGAGACGTCCCTGCCGACCGTCGTGTTGACGACGAAGCGGATGCCCTCCGCTTCGAGGATCTTCTGGCGGCGGTCGATAATCGCCTTGTCGAGCTTGAAGGCGGGAATGCCGTAGCGGAGCAGGCCGCCGATCTTCGCGTTCTTCTCGTAGACCGTCACGGCATAGCCGCGCCGCCGCAGGGTGACGGCGGCGGACAGCCCCGCCGGACCCGCGCCGATGACGGCGACGCGCCGACCGTTCTCCGCCTGTGGCGGACGCGGCACGACCCAGCCGTTGCGGAACGCCGTCTCGATGATGAGCTTCTCGCTCTGGCGGATCATCACCGCCTCCTCGTCGAGCTGGCGCACGCAGCACGATTCGCAGATCGCCGGGCAGATGCGGGAGGTGAATTCGGGGAAATCGCTGTTGACCGAGAGCAGTTCGTACGCGCGCTTCAGATCGCCGGCGGCCACCGCGCGGTTCTGGTCGGGAACGAGATTGCCGAGGGGGCATCCGAAACCGTGGCAGAAGGGAAGCCCGCACGCCTGGCAGCGTTCGACCTGCGGTTTCAGATCTTCAAGCGTCAAGGCCCTCTCGACCTCGCGGAAATCGCCTTTGCGCTCTTCCGTCGGACGGTAATAATCGTGAATGCGTTCCATGGCTGAATCCTGTTGTTCTGAAGTTGGTCCCGCTTCCGGGCTATTCCTTGACGGGGATGACCTTGACGAAGTGGGGGCGGTAGTCGTTCCAGGCGGCGAGAATGCGCCGGCCGAGGGGCGAACCCGTGCGCCGGACGTGTTCGGCGATGAGGCCGCGGAGTTCCTCTTCGTCCGCCGAATCCGGTTCGACGGTCGCCAGGTCGATCGAATCGAGATTGCAGCGGAGGTCGAAATCGCCGGCCTGGTCGAGGACGTAGGCGACGCCGCCCGTCATGCCCGCGCCGAAATTGACGCCGGTCGTGCCGAGCACGACGACCTTGCCGCCCGTCATGTACTCGCACGCATGGTCGCCGACGCCCTCCGTGACGAGCACGACGCCCGAGTTGCGGATGGCGAAGCGTTCGCCGGACTGGCCGTTCAGGAAGATCTTGCCGCCCGTGCCGCCGTAGGCCACGACATTGCCGGCGATGACGTTCTCCTCCGGACGGAAATCGGACGTGCCCCGCTTCTCCGGCCGCACGGCGATGATGCCGCCGGAGAGGCCCTTGCCGACGAAGTCGTTCGCGCCGCCCTTGAGATTGAACGTGAGGCCCTGCGCGAGGAACGCGCCGAAGGACTGCCCCGCCACGCCGGTGAAATTGACGGTGAAGGTGTCGTCGGCGAGCGCGTATGCGCCGTGGCGCGCGACGATTTCGCCCGACAGTTCCGTGCCGACCGTGCGCTGGACGTTGGTGATGGTGCGCGCGAGCGTGACCGGGCGGACGGAACCGCCGTGGGCGCCACGGGACGGCGCCTCCTCCCCGAAGAGCGCGGGCAGGAGCTCCTGCCGGTCGTAGTCGTCGAAGACGTAGGGGTTCGCGCCGGGGGTGAACTGCCGGAGGCGGTTCGGCTCGGTCGCGAGCAGCTGCGAGAAGTCGAAGCCCGCGGCGCGCGCGAGGTCGTCGTTCCGTTCGAGAAGGTCGGTGCGGCCAATCGCCTCCCCCAGGCTGCGAAGCCCGAGCGCGGCGAGATGTTCGCGGACGTCCTCGGCCAGGAAGCGGAGGAAGTTGACGACGTGCTCGACTTTGCCCGAGAAGTTCCGGCGGAGGCAGTCGCGCTGGGTGGCGATGCCGACGGGACACGTGTCGCAGTGGCAGCGGCGGTCCTGGATGCAGCCGAGGGCGACGAGAAGCGTGGTGCCGAAGCCGAACTCCTCGGCGCCGAGAATCGCGCCGATGACGATGTCGCGTCCCGTCTTGAGCTGGCCGTCGACCTGCACCTTGACGCGCCCGCGCAGATCGTTCTTCACGAGCGTCTGCTGCGCCTCGGCGAGTCCGAGTTCCCAGGGCAGCCCCGCGTGCTTCATCGACGTGAGCGGGGCCGCGCCCGTGCCGCCGTCGAAGCCGGAGATGAGGACGACGTCCGCATGCGCCTTGGCGACGCCCGCGGCAATCGTGCCGACGCCGGCCTCGGAGACGAGCTTCACCGATACGCGCGCCTTCGGATTCGCGCAGCGGAGATCGTAGATGAGCTGCGCCAGATCCTCGATGGAGTAGATGTCGTGGTGCGGCGGCGGGGAGATGAGGGTCGTGCCCGGGCGCGCGTGGCGGAGCTTCGCGACGAAGTCGTTCACCTTGTGCGCGGGAAGCTGCCCGCCCTCGCCCGGCTTCGCGCCCTGCGCGAGCTTGATCTGGAGGTCCTTCGCGGCGCGCAGGTATTCGATCGTCACGCCGAAGCGTCCCGACGCCACCTGCTTGATGCCGCAGTTCGCGTCCGTCCCGAAGCGTTCGCCGTTCTCGCCGCCTTCGCCGCAGTTGGACATCGAGCCAATCGAGTTGAACGCCCGCGCAATCGTCTCGTGCGCTTCGGGGGAGAGCGAACCGAGCGACATGGCGCCGCCGACGAAATGCCGCATGATGGACTCGACGGGTTCGACGGCGTCGACGGGAATCGCGGCCGTCGGCGTGAAGCGGAGCAGCCCGCGCAGGGTGCAGCTGCGCCGCGACTGGTCGTCGACCTCGTTGGCGTACGCCTTGAATTTCGCATAGTCGTTGCCGCGCACGGCGAGACGGAAGTTGCCGAGCGCCGAAGGCGTCCAGAGATGGTCTTCGCCGTCTTTGCGGAAACGGTACTGCCCGCCCGGCGGCAGCAGAAGGCCGTCCGCGCCATGTCCCGGATGGACCCGGCGGAGCCGGGCTTCGATTTCCCTGAAGCCCAGGCCGCCGACGCGCGAGGGCGTTCCCGTGAAGCAGGCGTCGATGATCTCGGCGGCCAGGCCCACGCACTCGAACATCTGGGCCGAGCGATAGCTGCGGAGAGTGGAAATGCCCATCTTGGACATGATCTTCAGCAATCCCTTGTCGACGGCCTTGATGTAGTTGCCGACGGCGGCGACGGGGTCGGAGGGATTGAGCGCCGCCACGCTTTCGAGCGCCAGATAGGGGCAGATCGCCGTGGCGCCGTAGCCGAGCAGCACGGCGTAGTGGTGGACTTCCCGCACGTCGCCCGTCTGGACGATCAGCCCGACCGAGGCCCGGAGTCCGGCTTCGATGAGCGCGCGGTTGACGGCGGCGGTCGCGAGCAGGGACGGAATGCGCAGCCGTCCGGCCGCGTCGGCGCCGACGTCCCGGTCCGTCAGAATGACGATCTTCGCTCCGCTGCCGACGGCGGAGACGGCGGCGCGGCCGAGTTCCTTCAGGGCGACTTCGAGGTCGCCGTCCAGAACCATCGGCAGTCTGCGGGCCGGGAACTTCTCCGCGCAGCCCGTTTCGATGCGGTGCAGCTCGTCCTCGGTCAGAATCGGCCGGCGCAGCTTGATGAGATGGGCGTGCTCGGGCGTTTCGCCGAGGATGTTGCCCTTGTTGCCGATGTAGGTCATCAGCGACATGACGAGCTCTTCGCGAATCGGGTCGATGGGCGGGTTCGTCACCTGCGCGAAGACCTGGTGGAAATAGTCGAAGAGCGTGCGCGGCCGGCGCGAAAGGCAGGCGAGCGCGGCGTCGTTGCCCATCGAGCCGACGGGTTCCTTGCCGTCGCGGGCCATCGGCGCGAGGATGAGTTCGATGTCTTCGTCGGTATAGCCGAACGCGCGCTGCCGGGACGTGAGATCGGGTCCGATGGCGGGCGGAACGATTTCGGTGAAGAGCCCCTGGATGGCGATGCGGTTCTCGTCCACCCAGCGGCGGTAGGGCCGGCGCCGCGCGTATTTCACCTTGATTTCGGCGTCTTCGAGCAGGCGGTGGCTGGGCAGGTCGAGATAGACCATGGCGCCGGGGCGGAGCCGCCCGTGGCGGCGAATCCGGTCGGCGGGGATGTCGATGACGCCCGTTTCCGAGGCGAGGACGAAGAGATTGTCCGTGGTGAGCGTCCAGCGCGCGGGCCTCAGGCCGTTGCGGTCGAGCGCCGCGCCGGCGGTGATGCCGTCGGTGAACGCGACGGCGGCCGGGCCGTCCCACGGTTCCATCAGGGCGGAATGGTATTCGTAGAAGCCGCGCACGTCGTGCCCCATGTGGTATTTCGCGCCCCACGCCTGCGGCATCAGCATGAGCATGGCGTGCGCAGGATCGCGTCCCGCCGCCACGAGAAGCTCGAACATGTTGTCCAGCGAGGCGGAATCGGACTGCCCGGCCTTGACAAGCGGGAGGATTTTGGCGATGTCGTCGCCGAAGAGGGGCGAGGCGAGATCCTTTTCGCGCACTTTCAGGGCGTTCAGATTGCCCCTGATCGTGTTGATTTCGCCGTTGTGGGCGAGCATGCGGAAGGGATGCGCCAGCTCCCAGGTCGGGAACGTGTTGGTGGAATAGCGCTGATGGACAAGGGCGAGCGCGGAAACGAAATCGGCGTCGACGAGATCGGGGTAGAACTTCCCGACCTGCGGCGCGAGCAGCAGTCCCTTGTAGACGATCGTGCGCGTGGAGAAGGAGCAGATGTAGCCGGACGCGAGCTGTTTCTCGATTTCGCGGCGGATGACGTAGAGCCGCCGTTCGTTGTCGGCCCCCGGCTGTCGGTCCTCCTGGCTTTGCGCGTCCGGACCGTCGCCCTTCAGGGCGACGAACAGCTGGCGGATCTTCGGCAGGACGCTCCGGGCGACGGGACCGACCGCCGACGGGACGACGGGAACGTCCCGCCAGGCGATGACGGACGCGCCATTCGCGCGCACCACGCGCTCGAACAGCGCCTCTTCGCCCTCCGCGCCGAAAATCATGGCGATGCCGTAGTCGCCTTGGGGCGGGAGGTTGGCGACCGTCTTGCGGAAGAACGCGTCGGGGATTTGCAGGAGAAGGCCCGCGCCGTCGCCCGTTTCGGGGTCGTTGCCGGTCGCGCCGCGGTGCATGAGACGATTGAGAACCGTCTGCCCGTGGACGACGATGTCGTGCGTCGCGACATTGTCCAGATTGGCGATGAGTCCGACGCCGCAGGCATCGTGTTCGAATTTGCTGTCGTACAGTCCGCGTGGTTGTTCTGATTGCATGGTGCTTCTCCTGGAGGAAAAAGTGCAGCAAAGTCCATGCCAAAGCGGCCGCATTGGCGAAGCGGATCCCATTTTTTCGCGCGCGCAGGGCAATCGAAAGCTTCCGCCAACGGACGGAAGGCGCCGGGCCGGCCGCGAAGATGGCGGGAGAAAGGCGCGGACGCCTGTCCGGCGCGGCCGTCCGGGCGACGCGGCGCGCCGCGGGCGACCCGTGCGGCGGCGCCATTGCCCGAGCCAGATTGTGTAATGGTCTTCCGGCGGATATTACATGGAGTGTAAACGATTGGGGCGCGAAAGCGATTTTTTCCGCCAATGCGGCCGTTTTTGCGGTTGGCACGAAGTTTGCGTATAGGATTCTCCGTTAACTGCGCGCGGATGGTCTGCGGGTGGTGAAACGAAAGGAAAAATGAAGCCATGAGCAACTGCGCCCGTATGAAGGCGGTCATGAGTGTTGCGGCGCGTCTGGAGTCCGCGCCCTGTTCGTCGGGGAGTGCCAACAAGCCGGGTCTGCCGCGTGCGACTGCGGAAAACGTGTCCACGGCGAGCGATCTGCACTATGCCGAGGACGTCTTCACCAAGGAGACGATGAAACAGTACCTCTCGAAGGACACGTGGAAGAAGCTCATGCAGACGATTGACGGCGGTCAGCCGCTCGATCCGTCGATTGCGGGCGAAGTCGCGCACGCGATGCGCCACTGGGCCATGGACCGGGGCGCGACGCACTACACCCACTGGTTCCTGCCGCTCACCGGTTCGACGGCCGAAAAGCACGATTCCTTCCTGGAACTGAAGGACGGCGAGCCGATCATGGCGTTCTCGGGCAAGAACCTGATCGTCGGCGAGCCGGACGCGTCGAGCTTCCCTTCGGGCGGCATCCGCTCGACGTTCGAGGCGCGCGGCTACACGGCGTGGGATCCGACGTCGCCGGCGTTCGTGAAGCGCCACGGCAACGGCGCGACCCTGTGCATCCCGACCGCGTTCTGCGCCTACACGGGCGAAGCGCTCGACCAGAAGACGCCGCTTCTCCGGTCGATGCAGGTGCTTTCGGCGGCGACGAAGCGCCTGATGCACTGTTTCGGCAAGGGCGACGAGAGGGTGACCATCACGCTCGGCCCGGAGCAGGAGTATTTCCTCATCGACAAGAGCTTCTATCTGGCCCGTCCCGACCTCGTGATGACCGGGCGTACGCTCTTCGGCGCGCCGCCGGCGAAGGGCCAGCAGCTTGAAGACCACTACTTCGGCACGATCAAGGACC
This sequence comes from Kiritimatiellia bacterium, assembly GCA_051884915.1. Classification (GTDB taxonomy): domain Bacteria; phylum Verrucomicrobiota; class Kiritimatiellia; order RFP12; family UBA1067; genus RUG572. The sequence continues at coordinate 118 of JBJEWF010000006.1, read as the reverse complement.
GCATCCTCAACTTCATGAACGAAGTCGAGCAGGAACTCTGGAAGCTCGGCATCCCGGCGAAGACGCGCCACAACGAAGTCGCGCCCGCGCAGTTCGAGCTGGCGCCGATGTTCGAGGA
>JBJEWF010000005.1:0-31432 GCA_051884915.1 Kiritimatiellia bacterium | reverse complement strand
CAAGGGGGATTGGCGCGTGGCACCGCTTGCAAACACGCGGATGACGGACGGCATCTACCCTTCGATTGTAGGCACGGGTTCCCAAAGCTTGACGATTGGGACTTCGTTTATCACGGAAGAACCCCTGGACGATGCCTGGACAAGGGCCGGAATCGCGAGAAGAAGCGTGAAGGATTCTGCGACGAAATATTGTTCTCGGACGAAGGGGTGGATGCTTTTCCCGACCGGGCGCCCGGATCAGATCCATGAATCGAAAGCCCCCGGCGGCTTCAAAGCCGCGCACGAAGCCAAGGCTCAAAGTGGCGGCGTCTATACGCTGGACGATGCCGCTTCGCCTTGGGTCGGGCGTCTGAACGCTGCGCTGAAGGGCGAGGTAGTCGTTATACCGGCGAATACGTCCGTGAAGGCGGTCTGGCGGCTCGGAGACTATTATTGCGCCTATCCGGAGCTCGTCGTCTCCGGCGGGAAGGGAGCGAAAGTGACCTGGGGATGGGCAGAGTCGCTCGTCCATGATCCCAAGGCGTCGGCAAATGCTGGCAGAAAAGGCGACCGTGATGAGTTTGCCGGCAAAGCGATGGCGAGAAACATAAAGGACGTTTTCGAGAGTAGCGGCATTTCTTCGGCTTTTTTCACGACGCCGTGGTGGCGATGCGGAACATGGTGTGAATTGGCGATCGAGACGCGGGATGAGCCATTGGTGATCGATCGTCTCGCGATATGTGAGACGCGCTATCCGCTGGCGATCGACGGATCGTTCGAATGCGACGATCCCGAGATTGCCGCTATCGACGGTATTTGCCGGCGCACGATGGAAATGTGCATGCACGAAATGCTGTTCGACTGTCCCTACTACGAACAGCAGATGTATCCCGGAGACACGCGCATCCAGCTCGGCATACTCAACACGCTGACGCGCGATGTGCGCATGAACAGGTTCGCTCTGGGCATTTACGATTGTGACCGTCGCGACAACGGGATGATAGCGATGAATTTCCCCACGCGCGGCACACAGGAGTCGGCGACCTATACGATGTGCTGGATTATGATGTTTCGCGATCACATGATGTGGCACGACGACAGAGCGTTTCTTAAAGCGCGCATGCCGGGCGTGCGCAATGCGCTGATGGGTCTTGCGCTCTGCGAGAACGATCTGGGGTTGCTCGAGAATCTTCCCGGCTGGTCTTTCATGGATTCCGTGAACGGGGAGTGTCCGTTTAAAACTGGCGTGGCCCCCTGTGGCAATCCCGGCGAAGGGGCAAGCGCGCTCTGCAATCTCCAGTATTTGATGGCGATGCAAAGCGCCGCGGCGGTCGACGAAGCGCTTGGCGAGAAGCTGCTTGCCGCGCACTGGAACGACAAAATCGCGCGTTTGAAGGAATCCCTTTTGGCGGAATTCTGGGACGAAGAGCGCGGCGCGCTCGCCGACACCGCGAAGAAGGACCGATTCAGCGAACACGCCCAGTGCATGGCCATAATCTCCGGCTTGCTCTCGGCGGAGCGGCAGGAGCGCGCCTTTCGTTTTCTGACCACGGCGGAGCATATTTCGCGCGCCAGCACGTATTTTTCCCATTATCTGTTCGAGGCCTATTCGAGATGCGGCAGAAGCGATTTGATTTGCAAACGTCTCGCCCATTGGCGCAGATTTCTTTCATGGGGCGCCAAGACCACGTTCGAAACCCAGGCATCCGATTCCCGCAGCGATTGCCACGCCTGGAGCGCGTGCCCGATATATTTCTGGCATACGGCTTTTGCCGGCGTAACACCGTCTTCGCCGTTCTTCAAGACGGCAATCGTCGCGCCGCAACCCGCCGAAATGAAGCGCATCTCTGCCAAGACGCCCCATCCGAGGGGTGTCGTCGAAACGCGGCTTGAGTTCGCGAATGGCGGAGTTTCGGGATCGGTGACCCTTCCGCCCGAGACTTCCGGCGTTTTCGTCTGGGACAAACGCCGCATACCGCTCAAGGAGGGCAAAAACGACCTGGACATCCAGAACTGTGGAACCAACTAATTTGGTGAACCGACAGTCGGCAAGGCGCTGCCGCAGGTTGTGAAGGGGACGCGCTGGCTGGCGGAATGCGACACGCCCGCGCGGCTCAAAGTCTGGATGGACGCCCTCTCCGCCGCCGTGCGGGCCTGAAGCCCGCATGGCGGGTCGTCGGCCCGGCGAACCGCCGGGAAGCCTCCGTACCGCTCATTTCCTATAACTGAATAAATTGTTGAAAGAATGGTAGTCCGTTTGTCATTGGCGTACACGGGTGTGTATGGTATCATGTCCTCTGTTGACGCGATGAATCGTTCGCTAAAATCCGAGATGAAGAACATGAGGAAGAAGAACATGAGGAACTTGATCTTGCTGGGTACGGCGCTGAACGCGGCCCTGTCGCTGTGGTCCGGCGAACCGATCGCGGACGAGGCCGTCGTAAGGGACTATCTCACGCCGTACAAGCTCGGCCGGCCGATTCTCGCGCCGACCGGCGTGGAAGGTGAATTCGACCAGCTCGCAGTCGATCATCCGCGCGTCTTCGTGCACAAGGACCGCGTCTACCTGATGTACATTGGCTATGACGGCGTCAGCTACCAGACCGCGCTCGCCGTCTCCGACGACCTGCTCCACTGGCAGAAGCTGGGCGTTGTCTTTGCGCGCGACGACTCGACCAACCTCTGGGACAAGACGGGACGCGCCATCTCCGGCTTTCTGCGCAATGTCAATTTGTGGGAGGCGCCGACGCTGACGAAGAAAGACGGCAGATACTGGCTCTTCTACCACGCCTATCCGGGAAAGGGCTACGAAGGCGGCGCGGCGGCGAACGGCATCGCCTGGACGACGGACGAATCCTTTCTCAAGTGGACGTGCGCGGACAAGCCGATTCTGGAGAAGAGTCCCGACGGGACGGCGTGGGACGGGGCCGGCCTCTACAGCGTGTGGTGCGTTCCGCGCGACGGCACCTACTGGCTTTACTACAACGGCAAGGATCGGCCCCACTGGCCTTGGCATGAGCAGGTCGGCGTCTGCTTCGCCGAGGGCGATTCGCTCATGAAGTGGAGGCGCTACGGGCAGAACCCCGTCTGCAAGGTGGGCGACGTGGGCTGGAACAAGAACTTCACCTGCGGCCAGAGCGTTCTGTGGGACGCCCGGAACCTGCGCTGGATGCGCTGGCTGTGCGGCTTTGATGGATGTCACGCACAGAATGGCGTCGCCATTTCACCGGATGGACTGGACTGGCGGACGTACGTGAAGCCCGTCATTCCCGTGGGCAAGCCGGGGGAAATCGACTCCATTCACGCGCATAAGGGCGAATACATCTATTTCAAGGGTGCGCTCTGGCAGTTCTACTGCGCGGTGCGTCCGCTGCGGAGCGACGACGAGCGCGCGAAGTTCCGGAAGAAGGGCTGGAATGAATTCCGTTGCCTCACGATCGCCCGCTCGACGCCGTTTGCCGAGGCGGAAAAGGCGGGTGGCGCGCACTGACGCGGCAAGCCGCCGTGCCGCGCGCCGCAGGATGAGGGGCCTCCCAGCGCGCGCCGGCCTCCGCGCAACCGACGAACCCATGACCCTCAGGGCCGCATGGCGGTTGCCGGCACGTGTCTGGCGTGATATAATGCGGTCATGAAATCTCAGTCTGGACTGGTCATGATCATGCTGGGGTTGGCGGCGGGCCTTCCGCTCGCCGCCCGGGAACTGCCGCAGGGCGATGATGCGAAGCGTCCCTACGAGATGGTGTGGGCGAATCGAACCAGGGATGCGCACGAGCCGCTGCTGGCGCTCACCGATGCGTCCGGCTGGACGGTGGAGACGACGAACGCCGAGGCGACGTTCGCGCGCACGACCGACCGGCTGCTCTTTGGCGACGGCGTGTGCCGGCTCACGTACCGGGCGACGGGGACGTCGCCGTCCATCTTCGTGAAGCCGCCGAAGCCTGTCCCGGTGAGGGGGCCGGTCGACACGGTCTCCTGCTGGGTCTACGGCAACAACGTCTACTACGTGCGCACCGACACGCCCTCGACCACCGTTTTCGCGGAGTTCCTCGACGGCGCGGGCAAACCGTTTTCGGTGAGGCTGATCTACGTGAACCATCTGGAATGGCATCTCGCGCAGCGGCGTCTCCCGCAGGAGCTGATTGACCGCGTGAAGACCGGTGCGACGTTCCTGGGGTTTCGCGTGACGGGGGGGACGAACACGACGGATCGTTCGCTGGACTTCAACAGCTTCTGCGTGTTCCGCGAGGAGTTCCGTCCGCTGGCGTTCCGTCCGCGCGCGCAGCGTCCGAACCGCGTGTTTCCCGAGGTCTCGCCGGGGGTGAACACGGGGCATGGTCTGCTGCCGTTCCCCAACGCGCCGCTCGGCGTGGTGCCGCCGGGCGCGTTCCGCGGGGAGCTGGCGTTCCGTCTGCCCACGCGGGCCTCGAATTGGGATGACGGCGCGGTGCGCTGGGGGGCGGGCGCCTGGCAGACCTTCTCGAACGGGGGCGGCGTCTGGTTCGCGGGGCCCGCGTCGGCGGCGGGTGCGGTCCGGCGTGCGGAGACGCAGACGACGGTGACGACGAATCGCGTCTCGCCGCTCGACGTGACCCTGCGCGGCAGGGTCGGCGACGCCGTCGTGACGACGCGGTTCCACCAGGAGGGCTGTTCGCTCGTCGCGGACGTGGCGACGGACGCGAAGGAGGTGGCGGAGGTGCGCTTCGGGGCGTGGGTCGCCCCCAGGAAGCCGCGGCTCGTGACGCTGCCGTACTACTCGTACGGCAACTGGGGGGCGGCGCGGCGTCCGGCGGTCCTGGTGACGGAGGGCGGGGCGGAGCGTCCGCTCTTCCATCTGGCGACGGTGGACTGGACGCAGTCGAACGCGAGCGAACCGTTTGCGGAGCATCTTCGCTTCGACGGCGCCCTCGCCTCCAACGGCGGCGTGCGCTACTGGGCGAGGACGGACGGCGGGCGGAACGTCTGCCGCGAGCGGTTCGTCTACAGCTTCTCGGACCGCTTCGACCAGGTTCTGCCGAACATCCCCAATCCGGTCTCGCCGTGGAAGCACGTCACCGGCTCGGGCGTGTGGCGCTCGCACGGGGCGGGTGAGCGCGAGAAGGACAAGGCCTACTGGCGCGCCGTGCGGGCGCGCGGGCTGAAGCACGTCATCGTGACGGACCACGAGGTCGGCTGGCGCGACGGCAACGAGAGCTTCACGTTCCGGACGGAGCCCGCGCCGAAGAAGGGCGGCGTCAAGGGCCAGTACGACTACGCCCGGACGATGATCGACGAGCTCGGGTTCGTGTACGGTCCGTACAACAACTTCACCGATTTCGCGCCGGTGAACGCCAACTGGCACGCGGACCGCGTGTCGCGGACGCCGGATCTCCAGCTCCAGACCGCGTGGAACCGGTGCTACGCGCCGAAGCCGGCCTACGCCGTCGAGGCCTGCGCCGCGTTCACGCCGGTCAACCAGTCCAACTTCGGCGTCAACACGGCGTACTGCGACGTGCACACGGCGGTGACCCCCTGGAGCCGCACGGACTACGACGCGCGGGTGCCGGGCGCGGGGACGTTCGCCGCCACGTTCTACGCCTTTGGCGAGATTCTGCTCATCCAGAAGGGGTGCTGGCAGGGTCCCGTCTACTCCGAAGGCGGATGCCACTACCTGTACTGCGGCCTCGCGGACGGCAACTACGCGCAGGACCAGAGCTACGGCATCTCGGTGAATCCGTGGCTCGTGGACTTCGACCTGCTCCGGCTCCACCCGAAGTGCTGCAACTTCGGCATGGGCGACGTCGAGATGTTCTACCCGGGGAAAAGCGCGCCGGCGGACGCGGACGAGAAGATCGACCGCTTCCTCGCGGCGACCGTCGCGTTCGGGCATCCCGGCTATCTGGTCCGCGGACAGAAGATGGAGGACCGCAGCTATTTCATGGTCCAGGCGCTGGCGGCGCGGTATACCCAGGCCGAGGCGGCGGAGATCCGCTACATCGACGCGGACGGGACGGCCCACGACACGTCGTCCGCCGTCGCGCGCGGGGTCTTCCGCCGCTCGCAGGTGACGGTGCGGTATGCCGACGGGACCTACGTCGCGGCGAACGGGTCGAAGGACCAGCCGATGCAGGTGCAGGACGGTCTCTGGTTGCCGCCGAACGGGTACTGCGGCTGGACCGGGGACGGGAGCGTGTTCGTCTACAGCGGCCTCGCCGACGGACATCGCATCGACTATGCGGTTGGCCCCGAGTACGTCTACATGGACGGCCGCGGCGTCGAGACGAAACTGCCGGGCGGAACCTGCACGGGGGCCGTCATCCGTCTGCGGGAGACGGTTGCGGGCGTGTGGCCGTCGCCGACGCCCGGGGACTTCGCCGCACGGAGCGTGCCGCCGGCGGGGATGTTCAAGCCGCCGGCTCCGCCGTCCGGGTTCCCGCTGCCGGATCTGCATGGCGAGGGGATGCAGATCCGGGGCAGGGACATTCAGCCCGTCGACCGGCAGACCGGCGCGCACGCGGCGGCGGGAACGCTGTGCTGCGGGGGCGTCGCGAAGCGCGGTCTGACGATGCATCCGCCCTACAAGGGCGGTCCGGGCTGCGTGTTCGTCCGCTATGCCCTGGACGTGCCGGACCTGCCGGTCCGCTTCTCCGCCATGGTCGGGAAGGGGGATGGCAGCGATCCGGGCGACGGCATCGTCTACCGCGTGGAGCTGGAGGAGGACGGCAGGGTCCGGACCTTGGCGGAAGTTTCCGTGACGCGGCACGAATGGACGCCCATCGCGGCCGACCTGTCGGCGTGGAGAGGCCGGCCGGTGACGTTGCGCCTGGTTGCGGACTGCGGCCCGGCGAACAACACGGCCGGCGACTGGGCGGGCTGGGGCGATCTGAAGCTGGAGCGCATCGGCGCGGTCACGGAGCGCACGGAAGACGGCAAATGACAGGAAGATGCAGGGGGTCTGTCCCCCACGGCCGCCCCACGGCTGAACGGTCTTCCAGCTGCCGCGCGTGAAGTCGGGAATCGCAACCGGTTTGGAGCCGTTCCGCGCGGACGTCTCCGTCAATTCGCGGAGACAGCTCGTCGCGGCGAGATCGGAGACGTCCCTGTCAAGTTCCAGGAGGCCGAACGGCGGACGTGAACGGGCCGGTTGTTTTATGCTATACTGGCGGCATGAAAACGAAGACCGTTTCCGCGGCGTCGCGCCGTTCGTTTCTGAAGACGTGCCTGGCGACGGGCATCGCGGGTGCCTTGGGGTGGGATGGCCGGGCGCAGGAACCGGCGGAGGCCGTCTATCCCGGATGGAAGCCCGGCGAGATGGATCTGCATTTCATCTACACGGGCTGCGGCGAGAACATGTTCTACCGGCTCCCCGATGGCACGTCGATTCTCAACGACACGGGCGAGTTTTACCGCCCGGAAAGCCTGAAGGACGTCCCGCTTCTGCCTTCGCCCGACCGCCTGGGGGGCGACTGGGTGGCGCGCTACCTGAAACGGGTCTACGCCGAGAAGACGATCGACTACGCGCTCTTCTCGCACTGGCATGCCGACCATGTCGGGCACGCCTGTTTCGGGCGCAAGGAAAAGCCGCAGGCGGCTTTCCGGTACCGGACGACGGCGGACGGGCGGAAGATCAACGGCTTCCTGTGCGTGGCGGAGGAATTTGGCGTGAAGCGTTGCTTCGACCACCAGTACCCCGCGCGCGGGACCTACGGAACCCAGGATTCGGCAATGGATCTGTACGCGCCCTGGCTTGACGCCCAGAAGGCGAAAGGCGTGATCGCCGAACCGTTCAGGGTCGGCGCCCTCAATCAAATCGCCCTCCAGCGCGATCCTGCCAGATACCGCGACGTCTTCTCGATCCGGAACGTCTGCGCCAACGGCGTGCTGTGGGACGGCGGGGACGGCGCGCGCGATTACGCGGCGGAGCACGCGGCGGCCAACCCGAAGCGGAAGATCCAGCAGAACATGCTGTCGATGGCGTTTCTCGTCCAGTACGGCAAGTTCCGGTACCTGACCTGCGGCGACGTGCAGCAAGACGTGTTCGTGCTGAAAGACGGGACCCGGGTCGCCTACGAGGCGCTGCTGGGCGAACGCGTCGGCCCCGTGACCGTGTGCAAGATGAACCATCACGGCTGCGCGAATGCGATGACGGAAGGTTTCGCGCAAGCGGTCCGCGCCCAGGCGTATACGGCGTGCATGTGGTGTCCACGCCAGGCGCACCCGCAGGTTCTCGGGCGTCTTTCCGCCGTGCCGACGGCCGCCGGCGAGAAGCCGCTTCTGCTGCCGAACCTCGTTTGCGCCTTCCATGCGCAGCACCGGAACGAGCATGGCGGATACCGGCTGGAGCGGATCGGCGCCGCCCACGTGGTGGTCAAGGTCTTTCCGGGCGGCGAGGCCTATCGCGTCTATCTGCTCGACGCGGCCGACGAGTCGATGCGCGTTCTCGCGACGTTCGACCGCCGTGTCGACGCGCGGGGCTGAACGGACGGCGGAGGGGCCGGAATGCCAGCCTCCCCCAGCGCCCCGGTCCATCCCGTCGCGCCGTCGGCGTCCGCCATCTCCTGAAAGCAGTCGATTTCTCTGCGGTCTTTTGATATAATGCCGCTTCCCATGAGCAAGAGCAACCGCAGTCATGCGATCAACGCGATCGCCGATCGTCCGCCCGCCGTCCCGCAGACGGTTCCGTCGCCCGACACCTCGATGGAGACATACGGTGCGGACGTGTTCAACGAAAAGGAGATCAGGGCCTATCTGTCCAAGGCCGTCGCCGGCAAGCTGCTGGCCACGATCAACGAGGGCGAGCCGCTGGACCCGTCGATTGCCGACGACGTGGCGCAGGCGATGAAGCAGTGGGCGCTCGCCAAGGGGGCGACGCATTTCACGCACTGGTTCCAGCCGCTCACGGGCGGAACGGCCGAGAAGCACGACGCCTTTCTGGAGCCGGCCGGTCCGGCCCGGGCCGTCCAGAAGTTCAGCGGCAAGAATCTGTTCGGCGGCGAGACGGACGCGTCCAGTTTCCCGTCCGGCGGCCTGCGTTCGACTTTCGAGGCCCGCGGCTATACGCGCTGGGATCCGACGAGTCCGGCATTCATCAAGCGCCACGCGAACGGCGCCACGCTCTGCATTCCCACGGTGTTCTGCTCCTACACGGGCGAAGCGCTCGATTCCAAGACCCCGTTGCTCCGCTCCATCCGCGCGCTCACGAAAGCCACGCAGCGGCTGCTGGCGCATTTCAATCAGCCGGCCGAACACGTGTCCGTGACATTGGGCGCCGAGCAGGAATACTTCCTGATCGACCGCGCTTTCTACTTGCAGCGTCCGGACCTGCTGCAGACCGGGCGCACCGTCTACGGCGCGGCGCCGGCGAAGCACCAGCAGTTGGACGACCACTACTACGGCGCCATCCGGCCGCGGATTCTCAAGTTCATGAGCGAAGTCGAGGACAGCCTCTGGCGGCTCGGCATCCCCGCCAAAACGCGGCACAACGAGGTGGCGCCGGCGCAGTTCGAGCTGGCGCCGATGTTCGAGGACCTCAATCTGGCCGTCGACCACAACATGCTCGTCATGGAGACGCTCCGCCGGACGGCCGAGCGCAACGGGCTCGTGTGCCTCCTCCACGAAAAGCCGTTCGAGGGCGTGAACGGCAGCGGCAAGCACTGCAACTGGTCGATCGCGTACGGCGGGCGCAACCTGCTGAATCCGGGCACGAATCCCAAGGAGAACGCGATTTTCCTGACCGTGCTCGCCAGCGTGATCCGCGCCATCGACCTGCACGCCGATTTGCTGCGGGCCGCGACGGCGGGCGCCGGCAACGACCATCGTCTCGGCGCGAACGAGGCGCCGCCGGCCATCATCTCCATCTTTCTCGGCGACGAGCTCTCCGCCGTCATGCGCGAGATCGAGACGGGGAAGGCGGAAAAGGCGTCGGGCCGCGCCAAGCTGAAAATCGGCGTGGACATCCTGCCGCCGCTGCCGGCGGACACGACGGACCGCAACCGCACGTCGCCGTTCGCCTTCACGGGCAACAAGTTCGAGTTCCGCGCGCCCGGTTCCTCGCACAACTGCGCGATGAACCAGATGGTGCTGAACACGATCGTCGCCGAATCGATGGACGCGATCTCCGACAAGATCGAGGCGATGCCGGGCGATTTCAACGCCAATCTCCAGAAACTCCTCCAGCGGCTCATCCGCAAGCACAAACGCGTCCTCTTCAGCGGCGACGGCTATGCGGCCGACTGGCCGAAGGAGGCCGCGGCGCGCGGTCTGCCCAATCTGGCCGACACGCCCGCGGCCATCGCGCCGCTCGGCGTGAAGGCCAACCAGGACGTCTTCATCGCCTACGGCGTCCTGACGCGCGGCGAAATCGAGAGCCGCCTTGAGATCGCCCGCGAGGACTACGCGCGGCGCATCCGCATCGAGGGCGGCGTCGCGCTGGAGATCGTGCGCTCGATGATCCGTCCGGTCGTGGCGGACGAGTTCTCCAAGCTGGCGACGGCGATCTCCCTCGCGAAAAAAGACGGCCTCAAGGTCGGCGTGCGGGGGCTGAAGGCGCTGTCGCTGAAGCTCGGCGCCGGGCTTGACGACCTGCACGTCAAGTGCGAGAAGCTGGACCGGGCGCTCGCGAAGGCCGATCCGGCGGCGCAGATCGCCGCGATGGACGACTTGCGCCGGACGGTCGACGCGCTTGAGATGCTGGTGGACGACTCGCGCTGGCCGCTGCCCAAATACCGGGAAATGCTCTTTATCTACTGATTGGCTCCCATGGTCGATTTCAAAACCGAACTGAATCGCGAACAGTACGTCGCGGCGACGGCCGGCGACGGGCCGATGCTCGTTCTCGCCGCGGCGGGGACGGGCAAGACGCGGACGCTGGTGCATCGCGTCGCCTACCTCGTCGAGCGGGGCGTCGAGCCTTCGCGGATTCTGCTGCTGACCTTCACGAATCGCGCCGCCCGGGAAATGCTCGAACGGGCCGGCCGGCTCGTGCCGGGCATGGACGGCATCTGGAGCGGCACGTTCCACCACGTCTGCGCCCGCTTCCTGCGCCAGTACGGATCCTGCCTGGGCTACAAGCCGGGCTTCGCGATTCTGGACGAAGACGACCAGAAGAAGATCATGGGCCAGTGCATCAAGGAGAACGTGAAGAACGTCAAGGATTTCCAGAAGAAGGAATTCCTGCTGAAACTGGTGTCCGACGCCGCCAACGGCGAGCGCGACCTCGAACAGCTGGTCAGGAGCTACCAGACGAAGACGGCCCTGGATCCCGATCTCGTGCTGCGGACCTGCCGCGCCTACCAGGCGAAGAAGCTGGAGCTCGGCGCGATGGATTTCGACGATCTGCTCGTGAACGGGCTTCGCCTGCTGCGCGAGAGCGCGCCCGTCCGGGATTTTCTGCAGGAGCGGTTCCTCCATGTGCTCGTCGACGAGTACCAGGACACGAACTCGCTCCAGGCGCAATTCACGGACCTGCTCGCCGAGAAACGCCGCAACATCATGGTGGTGGGCGACGACTTCCAGTGCATCTACACGTGGCGTGGCGCGAAATTCGAGAACATCATGCGCTTCCCCGAACGCTGGCCCGATTGCAGGGTCGTCAAGCTCGAACGCAACTACCGGTCGTACGCGCCGATTCTCGACGTGGCGAACGTCGTGATGAGGGACGTGCCGCACAAGTTCGAGAAGACGCTGCGTCCGTTCCGCGCGGGCGACGCGGCGAAGCCGCGGCTCTACCACGTGTACGACGCCCGCGCCCAGGCCGAGGCGATCCTGCGCCTGGTCAACCTGCTGCGGCAGAACGGCACCGCCTACCGGGACGTGGCCATTCTCTACCGTTCGCACTTCATCTCGATCGACATCCAGATGACGCTGACGCGCAACCGGATTCCGTTCCGCATCACAAGCGGCGTCGGCGTGTTCGAGCAGCTGCACGTGAAGGACGTGCTTGCGTTTCTGCGGCTGTGCGTCGATCCGCGGTCGGAACTCGCGTTCCTGCGGCTGCTGGAACTGCTCCCGGGCGTCGGCGAAGGCACGGCGCGGAAATACTGGAAGAACCTGGGCGGCGTCTTCGACGGCGCGAGCGCGATGGACCGCATGAATCTCGGATCGATGATGTGCCCGAAGGGCCGTCCGGGCTGGGAGCAGATGGCGAAGGCCTTCGAGCGGGCGCCCGAGAACCTGAAGACGGGCAACGACCGGCTGCTGATCCAGGACTTCAAGGATCTCTTCTACGCCGACCATCTGAAACGGACGTTCGATCCCGAAGACGCCGACTCGCGCCTGGACGACCTGAACGAGCTGATGGCGCAGATCGCCTCGATGCCCGGCGGGCTCAAGGCCTTTCTCGACGAGGTCGCCCTGATGACGAACCTCGATGCGCAGGCGAAGTCGAATCTGCCGCAGGACCATCTGACGCTGACGACGGTCCATCAGGCGAAGGGCATGGAATGGCCCGTGGTGATTCTGCCGTGGCTCGTGGACACGATCTTCCCCAGCGCGCGTTCGGTGGAGGACGGCAACCTGGACGAGGAGCGCCGTCTCTTCTACGTGGCCGTGACGCGGGCGCGGGATCGCCTTTACATGTGCGTGCCGCGGGCGAAGAAGACGAGCGACGGCGGCCTGTTCCCCGTTGAACCGTCGATCTTCGTCCGCGAGATCCCCAAGTCGCTGGTCGACGAGCAGACGCTCTACTCGACCGACCACGGCTACGGCGGCGATGCCGGACGCCGCCGGCCGGACGACGACGGCGGGACGGCGGTCTACGGCTATGGCGGCACCCGGCGTCCGGGCGACGGTCGCGGCCGGGGCGGCGGGATGGTCTACAAGACGACATGGAGGCGTTAGGACGTCATGGTGGAAAAGCTGAAAGCCTATCTGAAACGTCCGTCGACGGTGGCGTTTCTCGTCTTCTCGGCGGCCTATGCGCTGTGCATGGCCTTCATCTTCTGGGGCACCTGGTCCCTGGACCGCGCGCCGGTGGGGCCCGACAACCCCACGTTCTATCCCGTCGACGAGGCCGCGCGCTGGTTCAAGGGAGTCTGCGCGGGCGGCAAGTTCGTGCCGGGCGATCTCAAGCACGTTCTCGGCGGGATGTATTTCTGGCAGGAACTCCAGTATGCGTTCGCGGGCTGGATGGCCGCGCTGGGCGTGGCGTTCCATCTGCGCGGCCGCGGACTTTCGCCCGTGGCCGCCTACGGCGGCGGCGCGGCGTTCGGCCTGATGGGCTACGCCTTCACGCTGTTTGCAGCCGGGCATCTCGGTTGGTTCATGTGGATGACCTACGGGACCTTTGCCTTTGGGCTGACGGACCGTTGCGTCCGCAAGGGCCGGTGGCGGAACTGGGCGTTGCTGGGCGCCGTGCTGGCCTGGGCCAGCGCGTATCAGTCCGACCTCTGGCTTCTGTTTACGCTGTTCACGGCCGCCTACGGCGTCTGGTGTCTGGTCCGCGAGCGTTCGACGATCGTCTGGCCGCGGCTTCTGGCGGGCGTGGGGCTTTGCCTCCTGACGGCGCTGGCCGTGGGCCTGCCCCAGTTCCGGTATGCGGTGCTCTACGATCTGAAGGGCCGCGAGGAACAGATCGCCGCGTCCTCCTCCCGGACGGAGACGGCGGAAACGGAAGGGGAGGCGTCGGCCGAAACCCGCCGGAAGAAGGCGCAGGAACGCTGGCTCTTCTGCACCAGCTGGTCGCTGCCGCCGGAGGACACGCTGGAATTCTTCATTCCGGAAATCCATGGCGGATCGAACGACCCGCGCGTCTACCGGAAGCCCGGCAATGCGCCCTACAAGGGCCGGCTGGGCCAGCATGGCGTCGTGCCGGAAGGGCAGGGCGGCCGCCATCCGGTCACCGGCGAACTGCTGAAGGCGGGCGACGAGTTCTGGATGCCCTATCGCCAGCACGGACTCTATTTTGGCCTGATCACGCTCGCATTGGCGTTCGTCGGCGTGGTCGGCCGTTTCCGCAAGGACCGCGACGTCCGCTTCTGGACGGTGGCGGCCCTGGTCGTCTACCTGTGCGCGCTGGGCGGATTCACGCCGTTCTACCGGCTCGTCTATCTGCTGCCGTTTGGCGACGTGATGCGCTGCCCGGTCAAGTTCGTCCATCTGCTGGAGCTTTGCGCGGCGGTTCTGGCGGGGTATGGGATTGAAACCCTCCGCCGCCGCTCTGGCGGGACGCGCGGCTGGATCGTTCCCGCCCTGGCGCTGGTCGCCCTCGTCAACGTGGCGGATCTGGCGCGGGTCGACGCCAAATATCTGGCGGTGCAGGACGTCGCGTTCCACCGGGCGCCGAACGAAGCCGCCGCAGACGTCGTCCGGCAGGGCGGGGGAAGCGTCGCGGTGGCCGTCGCGCCGCAGGAGGGCGGGACGCTCATCCGGGAATCGTTCGGCACGTATCTGGTCGACTGCGTCGACTATCCGTCGCAGGCGGCGCGATTCGTGCTGGCGAATGGCACGGCGCTGCGGAACGACGCGGCGCTGAACGCGCGCCTGAAAGACGGCTCGCTGAAGTCCGTCGGCACGTACGTGCTGTCGCAGAAGGGCGGCATCCGCCGTTCGCCGCAGGCCGCGGCCGCGCTGGCGCTGTTCCAGGTGGCGGACGCGCCGCCGCCGGAGCCGAAGGCGGATCCGGTGGCGCCGCCGGGCGTCCGGCTGCTGACGCTGCTGTCGGTTCTGTCGACTTTCGGCATTCTCGTCTGGGGCCTCGTGCCGGTTCTCCGCCGTCGTCGATAGGAGCGCGGTGTGCGACGGCGGCTCGTTCTTCTCGGATTCGGTTTCCTGATTGTCGTCTGCCTGCTGGTTCTGGCGCAGGCGCGCGCGCTCGTCGATCTGCCGAGGGATCCGGGATTCGTCCGCTTCATGCGCCGTTACGACCGCCGGGACAACGCCGCCGAGCGTCTTCCCGATGCCGGCCGGGCGGTCGACCGCGCGGGACGGCCGCTTGACGTCGCCAATCCGGGGTCGACCTTCCAGCATGTCCTGGACGACTTGGCGCTGGCCGTCGACGGGCGGGCGGTCCGGCTCTCCCTCGACGCGGACCTGCAGGCCGCGGCCGAACGGGCGATGGCCGGCCGCGTCGGCGCCGTCGTGGCGATCGAACCGGCGTCGGGCCGCATTCGGGTTCTGGTTTCGGCGCCGCGGGCGGCCTGGCCGAACCGGGCGCTGCACGGGCTCTATCCGCCGGGATCGACGTTCAAGATCTGGCTGGCGGGCACGGCCCTTTCGGCGCATCTGGATCCGGTCTACGACTGCCCGGCGGGCGGCTACGCCCAGTCGCGCGGGACGCCGCCGATCCGCGACGTCGAGGAGGTGGCGGCCGCCCGGACGGGGAGACGGTGGGCGGGCTTCGGGCGACTGGACATGGCGGCCGCGCTCGCCCATTCGTCGAACGTCTATTTCGCGCAATTGGGCGTGGCGATGGGACCGGAGATCTTCGCCGCGGGCGTCGCGCGGTCGCGCCTCCGCGACGCGGTGACGGTGCTGGCGGCGCGCAGCGTGTCGCTGGAGGCGGCGGAGTGCGGCATCCCCGACGGCCTGACGGCGCCGCAGCTGGCGCCGGTCGGCATCGGGCAGGGCGCGCTTCAGATGACGCCGCTCGCCGTGGCGATGCTGACGTCCGCCGTGGCGAACGATGGCGTTCTGCTGCAGCCGACGCTGTCCGAATCGGCGCGCCCCCGGCTGTGGGCCCGCCCGTACGCCTTCGCGGCCGCGCTTCGGGTGAAGCGGATGATGCGCGAGGTGGTCCGGCACGGCACGGCGCGGGCGTGCGAACTGCCCGGCCTGGAGCTTTGCGCCAAGACGGGCACGGCCCAGACGGGGAAGGGGCGCGACCATGCGTGGTTCACCTGCTTCGCGCCGATGCGCGAGCCGCGCCTGGTGGTGACGGCGCTGGTGGAACACGGCGGATTCGGCGCGGTGGCCGCATGGCCGGTGGCGAAAAGCGTCCTCCTCGAAGCGCAACGGCGGGGGTATTTCCCGTGAAGCGCGATTGGCTGCTGCTCGGCGCCGTGCTGGCCCTTGCCGTTTTCGGTTTGCTGTTCCAGGTCCGTCTCGCACGGGCCGTGGCCGACGGCGGCGGCGTGGCGATGCTGTTCGCGGGATGTGCGGTTGCCGGCGCGGCCGCCCTCGTCTGCGGGAAGGATCGGATGGAGGCCCTGCTGGCGCGGCGCGGCGCCCTCGTCGCCGCGGGGATCGCCTGCGCGCTGCTGCTGGCGCTGCTGGTCTTCGGGCGGCGCTATCGCGGCGGACTCTATCTGCCGGGGCGCGTCAACCCCTCCGAATTCGTGAAACTCTGCGTGATCGCGTTCACGGCCGGTTTCTGGGCGCGGCAGCCGCCGGCGCGCGACCTGGTCCTGTGGGCCGGCGGCATGGGCGCCGTGGCCGGGCTTGTGGTTCTGGCGGGCGATTTCGGCCTGCTGGCGCAACTGGCGCTGACGGTGGCGGCGATGCTGTTCGCGGCGTCGTGGTTCTGGGGACTGGCGGCGACGGCGACGCTCGCGGCGGGGATCGCCTGCGTCTCGTTCCGTCCGGCCGGACATCTTGCCACGCGGCTGGCGGTGTGGGAGAATCCGCTGGCGGACGCGACGGGGGCCGGATGGCAGACGCTGCAGGGCCTGACGGCCATCGTGGCGGGCGGCTGGACGGGATCGGGGTTCGGCCTGGGCGACGTGCAGCGCGTGCCGATCGTGTCGAGCGATTTCATCTACGCCGCGGTGGCGGAAGATCTGGGGCTGGCGGGCGGCATCGCCGTCCTCGGCGTGTGGACCTTCGCCTGGCTGCGGGGGCTGGCCGTCGCCGTCCGGGCGGACGCGCGCGG
The DNA here is from genome assembly GCA_051884915.1 of Kiritimatiellia bacterium. Taxonomy (GTDB): domain Bacteria; phylum Verrucomicrobiota; class Kiritimatiellia; order RFP12; family UBA1067; genus RUG572. The sequence continues at coordinate 14,673 of JBJEWF010000005.1, read as the reverse complement.
GGCGCGGGTTGGCGCGCTGCTGGCGACGGGCATCGTCGCGAGTCTCGCGGTGCAGACGATTCTCAATGTGGCGGGCGTGCTGAACGCATTGCCGATGACGGGCATCACGCTGCCGCTCATTTCGCATGGCGGAAGTTCGCTGCTGGCGACGTGCGCGATGTGCGGCGTTCTCTTCGGCCTTTCCGGCCCGGGCGGGCGGGGGAAGCCGGGCGCACGGCCCGGGCCTGACGGCGAACCGTGCGGATGACGCGAATCTGTTCAAGAAAGGACGTGCAGAATGGAAGGCAAGGATACCCGGAAGGAGCTTCGCGGCGCGCGCGCGCGCCGCACGTTGGGACGCAACATCGGGGCGGTTGCGGAAATGGCGGCGCGCGGGCTGCTGTCGCCGGAGGAGGCGCGCGATCTCTATGCGCGGCTGGACCAGGAGTTCCAGAAACTGCGCCGCCAGGGGAAGCTCACGGCCTATCAGACCGCGAAGGTCGAAGAAGACCTCATCTTCGCCGGTTTCCGGACGGTTCAGGCGCCTGCCGGCTGAACGGCCGGGTGCCGCGCTTCTTCGTGCCGCTTCTCCGCGCGCGAACGCCTTCGGGCGTTCCGGCGTCCCGGCGTCCGGCCGGCGCGGCTTCTTCTCTCCCCCCAACCGCGCCGCGGGATGCGACAGCGGGCGGAGAGCATTTCCGTTCCTGAACGGGCTTGAATCCGTCCTAAAAATGCGTTAAAATAGACCGTTCATCAGGAGAACTAGATTTTTATGAGAATTCTGACCGGCATTCAGCCTTCGGGCAAATTGCATTGGGGCAACTATTTCGGCGCCATGAAGAACGCCTTCGACCTGCAGACGAAGGGCGAGGCCTTTCTGTTCATCGCGAACTACCATGCGCTCACGTCGGTGCGCGACGGGGCGAAACTGCGCGACGCGACGCGCGACGTGGCGTTGGACTGGCTGGCGTGCGGGCTGGATCCCGAGAAGACCGTGTTCTACCGCCAGAGCGACGTGCCGGAGGTCCAGGAACTCGCCTGGTATCTCTCCTGCCTGACGCCCATGGGGCTGCTGGAGCGCTGCCACAGCTACAAGGACAAGCTGGCGCACGGCATGGATGCGACGCACGGCCTGTTCGCCTATCCGGTCCTGATGGCGGCGGACATCCTGATCATGCAGTCGGATCTCGTTCCCGTCGGCAAGGACCAGAAGCAGCACCTGGAGGTCACGCGCGATCTGGCCATCAAGTTCAACAACGCGTACGGGGAGATCTTCAGGATTCCGGACGGCTACATTCCGGACACGATCGCGACGATTCCCGGCACGGACGGCCAGAAGATGTCCAAGAGCTACAACAACACGATCCAGCTTTTCGAGGATTTGAAGTCCATCAAGAAGAAGATCATGGGCATCGTGACGGACTCCACGCCGATGGAGGCGCCGAAGGAGCCGGACGGCAACGCCATCTACGAGCTCTACAAGCTGTTCGCGACGCCCGAAGAGGCCGCGGAGATGGCGGCGAAGTTCCGCGGCGGCAACTACGGGTACGGCCACGCCAAGAAGGAGCTGTTCGCCATCTACGAGCGCACGTTCGCGCCGTTCCGCGACCGGCGCGAGCGGCTGGCGGCCGATCCGTCCTACGTGGAAGACGTCCTCAAGGCCGGCGCGGCGCGCGCGCGCGCCGAGGCGGAGAAGACGATGGCGCGCGTCCGCTCCGCCGTCGGCATCCGGTAGGGAGCCCGATTGTCAAATGGCCCAGGCGGAACTGTTTGCAGACGACTACAAGGTGAACCTCGACGTGTTCGAGGGTCCCCTCGACCTGTTGCTGTATCTGATTCGCCGCGAGGAGCTGGACATCTACGACATCCCGATCGGGCACGTCACCCGGCAGTACATGGACTACCTCGATCTGATGCGCCAGCTGAATCTGGACGTCGCGGGCGAGTTCATCGTGATGGCGGCCACGCTGATGGTGATTAAGAGCCGCATGCTGCTCCCGGTCGACCGCCGCGCGGCCGAGGAGGGCGAAGACGAGGAATGGGTCGATCCGCGCCTGGATCTGGTCCGCCAGCTGATCGAATACAAGAAGTTCAAGGACGCGGCGGGACGCCTGGCGGAATACGAGGTCCTGGTCCAGGAGTCGTTCGACTACGGCGGCGGGCGCCCGAAGTTCGAGAAGACCGCGGCCGACGCGGCGGATGCGCTTGCCCGGGTGGACATGTTTGACCTGCTGACGGCCTTCCAGGACGTGCTGGCGCGGCTGAACGAAGTGCCGCAGGAGGAACTGAAGGGCATGCGCTGGAGCGTGTCCGACAAGATGGATCTCATTCTGGAACGGGCGAAATCGGACGGGCAGGTCGCGTTTTCCCATCTGTTCTCGCCGCAAAGTCCGCGCGGCGAGGTGATCGTGACGTTCCTGGCGCTGCTTGAACTGCTGCGCCAGCACCGCATCATCGTCTACCAGAACGCCGCGTTCCACGAAATCACCGTGCTTCCGTCGAAGGAAATGCCGGAAGACAAACCCCTTGAGGCCCCAGATGACTACGGATTCTGAACCCGTCGAGAACGTCGAGACGGCCGGGGACGGCGCGAACGCGCGGTCCCGGCGGCCGCTCCAGCCCCCGAAGCCGCGCGTGCCGCTGCCGTCGTCCCTGCAGGAGATCGTCGGGGCGCTGCTCTTCGCCTCCGAGTCGCCGCTGACGGCGGGCGATCTGCGCGGCGCGATCAAGGCCGTGGCGCCGGAGGAGGGGGACGACGCCGAGGTGATGAACGTCTACCAGACGTGCACGGCGCGGGAGATCGAGCAGGCCTTGCGCGGGCTGGAAAAGGAACTGGAGCGTTCCGGCTGCGGATTCCGCCTGGTGTGCGCGGGCGGGGCCTACCGGTTGCAGACGGTCCCGTCCTGCGGACGCCACGTCCGCGCGCTGCTGAAGCTCGACCGCCCGAACCGGCTGTCGCGCGCGGCGCTTGAGACGCTGGCCATCATCGCCTATCGCCAGCCGATCACGAAGGCGGAAATCGAGCAGATCCGCGGCGTGGCCGTCGATACGATCGTGAAGACGCTGGTCGAACTGCAGCTGGTTCGCCTGGTCGGGCGCAGCGAGCTGCCGGGGCATCCGTTCCTCTACGGCACGACGCCGCTGTTCCTTGAGCATTTCGGCCTCGCGTCGCTGAGCGAACTCAACGCCATCGACCCGACGCTGCAGCGCTCGAATCCGCGCGAGCGCGCCAAGCTGTTCGTCAAGAAGGAAGCGCCCAAGCCCGAACCGGCGCCCGAAGATACCGCGCCCGCCGCCGCCGCGCCCTCCGCCGCCGCGCCCGCCGCCGCCGAGACGGCGCGGCCCGTTGACGGCGCGCCGGTGGCGGATGCCGGGACGGATGCCGGGACGGACGCCGGCGCCGCGGCGCCGGCGGGCGGGGCGGACGCGCCGCTGGCGGCGGCCGACGAGCCGGTGCGGGGTGCGGGGCTGATGGATTTGAACGACGATGACGACGTGTTCATCGACGATACGCCGGACGAGTTCGACGACGATGACGACGATAACGACGATGACGGCGATGGCGAAGAGAACGGTGAAGAAGAAGGGGAGAATGGCGATGGCGATCGGGACTAGGACGGCCGGCTGGCTGCTGGCGGCGCTGCTGGCCGGGTTTTGCGGCTGCGGTAGAGAGGGGGCTTCGCTTGCCGAACTGGAGGCGCGGGAACGCTCGTCGCGTCTGTTCGCGAATGCCATGGACGATCTGAACGCGGGGCGCACGGACCATGCGATCGCGGGGTTTGAGCAGGTCGTGCGGCGCGAGCCGAACGCCTATTCGGCGCATTTCCAGCTGGCCACGCTGCTGCAGGACGTGCGAAAGGACTTCATCGGGGCCATCGCGCACTACCGGGACTACCTGGCCATGCGTCCGGCTTCGGACAAGGCGACCGTGGCGCAGGAGCGCCTGAAGCTCTGCGAGACGCTGCTGGCGGCCGAGTACATCCGCAAGGCGGGCGGGAGCGTGTCGGACAAGCTGTCGCGCGACAACGAGAAGCTGATGGCGGAGAAGGCGGCGCTGGCCGTGCAGGTGAAGAAACTGGAAGTCGAGCTGGCGTCGACGCGCAAGCAGCTCGACAAGCTGGCCGCGGAAAGCGAGATGCGCCGGCGTCTGCTGGCGAAGCTCGATGCGGGCGAATCGGCGTCGGCGCCGAATCGCGCGCTGTCCGCCAAGGAGGCCCTGGCGGAACTCAAGGCGCTTGAGGCGGAGGAGAAGCGCCGCCGCATCCGTCCGACCGATGCGGAGCTGCTGGACGAGGACGACGCCCCGGCGGTGGCGCTCGGCAAGTCGGACGAAGTCCGGAAGCTGGTTGCCGACGCCGAGCGGGAGGCGAAGGCCGATGCCGGAAAGCCGCAGGCGAAGCGGCCGCCGAAGGACAAGCTCCTGGCGGCCGACGGCCCGTCTTCGGGAGGGCTGCCCGGACTCTTTACGGGGAAGCCGCGGCAGAAGAAGGCGAGCGCCGCCCGGCCCGAGACCTACACGGTGCAGGACGGGGATACGCTTTTCGGGATCTCGACGCGCTTCTACGGGGGCAACCACATGTGGCGGAGCATTCGCGACGCCAACCGGGCCACCATTCCCGCCGACGGGCGTCTGCGGGTCGGGCAGGAGATCCGGCTTCCTTGAGGGGCGTGGTGCCGGCATGGCAGCGGTTCGTACACGGCTCGTGACGCGGGATCACGCCTACACCAGCGCGGATGTGCCCTGGGAGCTGGACGTGGTCAACGATCCGCGGGGAACGGAGCAGGCGCTGGGCAGCCGGTCCGGCTGGCGGCTGTTCCACTATCTTTCCGGGGGCGGGCTGCGCGCGTTCGGCCGGTCAAGCGCGGTCGCGGCGGTCTACCGCCGGCAGGACCGGTTCTGGTGCTGTCTGGGCGTGCTGGCCGTGTTGTGGCTGGTGTTTTGGTTTGTCTAAGGTCAATGTAGTCAGCGAGGTCGTCAAGTCATGAAGAAATCGATTCTGTTCTGTTGTGCCGTTCCCCTTCTCCTGTCCGCGCAGGAGATCATGGAGGCGGCGTCGTATTCGGATGCCCGCGTCGCCTACCAGCAGCAGCAGGCGCTGGCGGAGGTTCCGCGGCTGATTCAGCAGTTCGACCAGCTCGTGCAGAACCAGGATGCCATCGTCACGCGGCTGCAGCGCCTGGAAAGCGGCGCGAACGCCCATTCGGGCGACGTGAACGCCGAAGTGGCCGCGCTCCGCGCCGAGGTCGCCGAACTGCGGACGTCGATCCGGCGCGAACGGGACGCGCTGCGCAACGAGATCGTCGCCGACCTGTCCAAGCGCATGACGGCCCTGCAGACGCGCATGGCGCCGCCGCCCGCGCCGGTCGCGGCCGCTCCCGCGTCCGGCGCCGCCCGCGCCGTCGCCCAGCCGCCGCCCGCGCCGGCGATCGGTCCCCACTACGAGTACGTGGTCGAAAAGGGGCAGACGCTCGCGCTGATCGCCAAGGGGTTCGACACGACGGTCGCGAAGATCGTCGCGGCGAATCCGGGACTCAATCCCAACCGCGTGCGGGTCGGCCAGAAACTGATCATCCCCGCCGAGGAGCCGCCGGCCCGGCAGCCGGCGTCTCGCGCGTCGGCCGGACGCAAGGGGAGGAAGTAGGCGCCATGGCGGGATATCCGGAAGTCCGTTTGCGCCGTTTGCGCCGGACGGCGGCGATTCGCGATTTGTTCGCGATGCCCAAGCCCGGCCCCGAGAAGTTCATCTGGCCCGTTTTCGTCGTGCCGGGAACGGGGCGTCGCGAGGCGATTGCCTCGATGCCGGGACAGTTCCGCCTGTCGGCCGACGAGCTGGTCAGGGATCTGGCCCCCGTCGTCGCCCAGGGCGTGAAGAGCGTCCTGCTGTTCGGCCAGCACGAAGGCGGGGAAAAGGACGAATGCGGCACGCCGGCGGCGGATCCGCGCGGCGCCGTGCAGCGGGCGATCCCGGTTCTCCGCGCCGCCTATCCCGAACTGGTGATCCTGACGGACGTCTGCCTGTGCGCCTACACGCGCCACGGCCATTGCGGCCCGCACGACGCCGCCGGCGACATCGACAACGATGCGGCCTGCGAGATGCTGGCCCGCGTGGCCGTTTCGCACGCGCGGGCCGGCGCCGATGGCGTGGCGCCGAGCGCGATGATGGACGGCCAGATCGCCGCCATCCGCCGCGCGCTGGACGAAGAGGGCTTCGCGAAGACGCTGCTGATCTCGTATTCCACGAAATTCGCCTCCCAGATGTACGGGCCGTTCCGCGACGCGGAGAACTCCGCGCCCGCGCAGGGCGACCGGCAGGGCTACCAGGCGAGCTACCGCGACGCCGGCACGGCGCTCCGCGAGTCCGACCTCGACGAGGCGGAGGGCGCGGACGCGCTGATGGTGAAACCGGCCCTCTTCTACCTGGACCTGATCGGGAAAATTGCCACGCGCACCCTTCTGCCCGTCATGGCCTACAACGTCTCGGGCGAATACGCGATGATCCATGCCGCCGCCGAAAAGGGCTACTGCGACCTCTATCCGACGGCGCGCGAATCGCTCTACGCGATTTTCCGGGCCGGCGCGACCCAGGTGATATCCTATTGGGCGCCGTTCTACCGCGAAATCTTCGGCTAGGGCCGGCGCGCGGCCCCGGCCGGGGCAAATGGTCCCGTTCTGAAGCGGGAGGGCGATTTTTTGCGTTTATGCCCTTGCGCTTCCGGAGAATTTTTGATACACTTCAAACTTCGCCATAGAAACAGTTAACAAAGTGGTCGCTTACCACACTTCATTCTCGGCGAAAAATGTCGTTTTCTAGTCTTTTTCGTAAAAATCGGTGTCTACTGAAAGGTAAGCTCAATGAAAGCTGAACGCAAGGTATTCGGCCAGTTGCAGAATACGTACGATCCGCCGGATCTGATTGAGATCCAGACGAAGTCCTATCATGAGTTTCTCCAGGAAGATGTGCCGCCGGCCAAGCGTGCCGAGCGCGGTCTGCAGGCGATTTTCCACGAAATCTTCCCGATTACGTCATTCGACGGGCGCTACACGCTCGATTTCGTCCGCTATCGTCTGGAGCCCGGCAAATACACCTATCAGCAGGCGCTCTACGAGTCGGAAACCTATTCCCGTTCGCTGGTGGCGCTTTTCCGCCTGAAGGACGTGAACGGCGAATCCCGCGAGGAGGAGGTCTTTCTCGGCGAAATTCCGATGATGACCGACGACGGCGCGTTTGTCATTAACGGCGCCGAGCGCGTGATCGTCAGCCAGCTGCACCGCAGTCCGGGCATTTCCACGGAGCGCACGATCCACGCCAACGGGCAGCCGCTTCTGAGCGTGCGCATCATTCCGGACCGCGGTTCGTGGATCGAGATCATGTTCGACACGAACGACGTCATGTGGTGCTTCATGGACCAGCGCCGCCGGCGCCGGAAATTCTTCGCGACCACGCTGCTGCGCGCGTTCGGCTACGGTTCGGACGCCGACATCCTCAAGCTCTACTACGAATTCAAGCAGCTCGCGACGTCCCGGAAGTGGACGGACCGCGATCTCCACCAGCTGGTGATGAAGGAGGACCTGGTCGACACGGATTCCGGCGCGGTCATTGCGCGCCGCTACGATCCGTGCACGCCGTCGATGATGGAGCAGGCCGCCGCGGCCGGCCTGAAGACGGTCGAGGTCGTCGACGTGTCGATGGACGGCGGCACGCTGATCAAGACCTTGCGCGAAGACGCCAAGATCAACATCCGCAACGAGGAGGACGCGCTGAAGGACATCTACAAGCGCATGCGTCCCGGCGATCCGCCCTCGATCCAGAACGCGAAGACGATGATGCACAATCTCTTCTTCGAGCTCGCGCACTACGACCTGGGATACGTCGGGCGCCACAAGATCAACAAGAAGCTGAATCTCGTGGGGCAGATTCCGGAGGAGCTGCGCACGCTGCACGATTCGGGCCTCGACGTCATCGAGGCGATCCGTCTGCTGCTGGACATCAAGCAGGGCCGCAAGCAGGTCGACGACATCGACCATCTCGGCAACCGCCGCGTCCGCACCACGGGCGAGCTGCTGGAGAACCAGTGCCGCATCGGCCTGGCCCGCACGGACCGCCTGATCCGCGAGCGCATGGCGATGCACGACTCGTCGGCGAACGGCCAGGTGCTGACGCCGACGCGGCTGGTGAACGCGAAAAGCTTCTCGTCGGTCGTGACGGACTTCTTCACGCGCTCGCAGCTGAGCCAGTTCATGGACCAGACGAACCCGCTGTCGGGCCTGGCCCACAAGCGCCGTCTGTCCGCCCTCGGTCCGGGCGGCCTCTCGCGCGAGCGCGCCGGCTTCGAGGTGCGCGACGTGCATCCGTCGCACTACGGCCGCATCTGCCCGATCGAGACGCCGGAAGGCCCGAACATCGGCCTGATCTCCTCGTTGGGCCTCTACGCCCGCGTCAACCGGTTCGGGTTCATCGAGACGCCGTACCGCCTGGTCAAGAACGGCAAGGTCACGGACGTGGTGGAATACCTTCCGGCCGACGTCGAGGAGCAGTACGTGATCGCCCAGGCGAACGCGCCGCTGAAGGCGGACAGGACGTTCGCGGAGGCGAAGGTGACGTGCCGCTACAAGACGGAGTTCTGCGACAAGCCGGCGGCGGCCGTCCAGTACATGGACGTGGCGCCGATGCAGGTGATTTCGATTGCCGCGGGCCTGATCCCGTTCCTTGAACACGACGACGCGAACCGCGCGCTCATGGGCGCGAACATGATGCGCCAGGGCGTGCCGCTTCTCCAGAGCGAGCGTCCGTATGTCGGAACGGGGCTGGAAGGCGTCGCCGCGCGGGATTCGCGCGTCGTCGTGACGGCCGAGGAGGACGGCGTCGTGGCCTACGTGTCCGCCGACGTCATCCTCGTCACCGGGGACGGCACCCTGCCGTCCGGCGTGGAGGCGAACCCGAAGGATCCCGAGCGCTACGATTTCGAGAAGGAGGCGAAGAAGGGCGTCCGGCGCTACCAGCTCCAGAAGTTCCGCCGCTGCAACGCCGGCACGTGCTTCAACCAGAAGCCGATCGTCAAGCACGGCCAGAAGGTCGAGAAGGGCGACTGCCTGGCGGACGGCCCCGCGACGGACCAGGGCGAGCTCGCGCTCGGCAAGAACCTGCTCGTGGCGTTCATGTCGTGGCGCGGCTACAACTTCGAGGACGCCATCCTCGTGAACGAGCGCCTGGTGCGGGAGGACGTGCTGACGTCGCTCCACATCACCACGTTCGACTGCGGCGCGCGCGACACGAAGCTCGGCTCCGAGGAAATCACGCGCGACATCCCGAACGTCGGCGAGGATGCGCTCAAGAACCTCGGGCCCGACGGCATCGTCCGCGTGGGCGCGGAAGTCCATCCGGGCGACATTCTCGTCGGCAAGGTCACGCCGAAGGGCGAGACGGAGCTGACGCCGGAAGAGCGGCTGCTGCGCGCGATCTTCGCCGAAAAGGCCGCGGACGTGCGCGACACGTCGCTGACGGTTCCGCCGGGCACGACGGGCATCGTGATGGCCGTCAAGGTGACGACGGGCCAGGAGTCGCCGCGCGTCTCCGCCGGGGAAGAGGGCGAAAAGCCGAACAAGAAGGCCCTGAAGGAAGCCGCCAAGAAGCGCAAGGAGCGCGAGACGAAGCTGGTGGCCGAATTGACGGAGGCGCTGTGCGGGGCCCTGAAGGACCAGGTCTGGAGCGTCGACGTGCTGGACGCCAACGGCGCGAACATCATCCCCGCCGGCAAGAAGATCGCGAAGTCCGCGCTGGCGAAACTGGCCAAGGCGCACGACGGCTACCAGGTCGAGGACGACGCGGTCCGCGAGCAGATCGAGCGCGTCATGGAGCCGTTCGAGGCCCGCTTCGCGGAACTGCAGGATGCGGACGAGGAATCCGTCGACGACGGATTCACCGATCTGCCGACGGACGGCAGCGTGGTCAAGTCGGTGCGCGTCTACCTCGTCGACAAGAAGAACCTTTCGGTCGGCGACAAGATGGCGGGCCGCCACGGCAACAAGGGCTGCATCTCGCGCATTCTGCCGAGCTGCGACATGCCGTTCCTTCCGGACGGAACGCCGGTGGACATCGTGCTGAACCCGCTGGGCGTGCCGTCCCGCATGAACCTCGGCCAGCTCTTCGAGACCTATCTGGGCCTGGCCTGCCGCCTGTGCGGGTTCCACGCGGCCACGCCGGTGTTCGACGGCGTGCAGGAATACGAGATCGACGCGGCGCTCAAGGAGGCCCGCAAGATCCAGGAGAAGGAGGAGGGCAACGCCGCCTGGATCAATGCGGACGGCAAGACGGTCCTCTACGACGGACTGACGGGCGAACCGTTCGCGCAGCGCGTCGTGGTGGGCGTCATCTACATGCTGAAGCTGCATCACCTGGTGACGGACAAGATCCACGCCCGCGCCATCGGCCCCTACTCCCTCGTCACGCAGCAGCCGCTGGGCGGCAAGGCCCAGCTGGGCGGCCAGCGCATGGGCGAAATGGAAGTGTGGGCGCTGGAGGCCTACGGCGTGGCGTACGCGCTGCAGGAACTGCTCACGGTCAAGTCCGACGACGTCCAGGGCCGCACGCGCATCTACGAGTCGATCGTCAAGGGCCAGAACGTGCTGGACTCCGGCATGCCCGAGTCCTTCTCGGTGCTCATCCACGAGCTGCGCGGCCTCTGCCTCGACATGAAGCTTCTGGGCGGCGACGCCGAGAAGCCCGCGCGGGGCGCGTCCGGCGCGGCCCTGCTGCCGCAGGCGGCGAATGCCGCGCCGTTGGCCGTGGGCGGCCAGAACCTCTATGCTTAATCGAATTTCGTGACAGGAGAATGTTCAGATGAATCCCTATAACACGAGCGAAATCTTCGGCGGCCAGTACAGCGCGTCGGTCCACTACGATGCCGTGCAGGTGTCGCTGGCCTCCCCCGAGACCATTCGCGCCTGGTCGAAAGGCGAAGTCAAGAATTCCGAGACGATCAACTACCGCACCTATCGTCCGGAGACGGACGGCCTTTTCTGCGAGAAGATCTTCGGGCCGACGCACGACTGGGAATGCAAGTGCGGCAAGTACAAGCGGATCAAGAACAAGGGCATGGTGTGCGACCGGTGCGGCGTCGAGGTGACGCTGGCGTCGGTGCGGCGCCAGCGCATGGGCCACATCGAGCTGGCGGTTCCGGTGAGCCACATCTGGTTCTTCAAGTGCAATCCGTCGCGCATCGGCCTGATCCTCGACAAGACGTCGAGCGAACTTGAGCGCGTTCTCTACTACCAGGACTGGCTGGTCGTGTCGCGGGGCGACACGGCGCTGAAGGAAGGCCAGGTGCTGTCCGAGGCCGAATACAACGACGCCTACGCGAAATACGGCGACGGGTTCAAGGCCGAGATGGGCGCGGAGGCGGTCCGCAAGCTCCTCAAGAAGGTCAATCTCGACAAGCTGATGAAGGACCTTGAGGAGCAGATGCAGAACACGCGGTCCAAGCAGAACCGCAAGAAGATCGCGAAGCGGATGAAGGTGGTCGAGGGCTTCCGTTCGTCGGGCGCGGAGCCGGTCTGGATGATTCTGGACTGCCTGCCCGTCATCCCGCCGGAACTGCGTCCGCTCGTCCCGCTCGAAGGCGGCCGTTTCGCGACGTCCGACCTGAACGATCTCTACCGGCGCGTCATCAACCGCAACAACCGCCTGAAGAGCCTGCTGGCGCTGAAGACGCCGGGCGTGATCATCCGCAACGAGAAGCGCATGCTCCAGGAGGCCGTCGACGCGGTGTTCGACAATGGCCGCCACGGGCGCGCCGTCGCGGGCGCGAGCGGGCGCACGCTCAAGTCCCTTTCCGAGATCCTGAAGGGCAAGACGGGCCGCTTCCGCCAGAATCTGCTCGGCAAGCGCGTCGACTATTCGGGCCGTTCCGTGATCGTCGTCGGTCCGGAACTCCGCCTGCCGCAGTGCGGCCTGCCGAAGGAGATGGCCCTGCGCCTGTTCGAGCCGTTCATCATCCGCGCGCTCAAGGACAAGGGCATCTGCCATACCGTCCGCACGGCGCGCAAGCTGATCGAACGCCATGACGACCAGGTCTGGGGCTGCCTCGAAGAGGTGATCAAGGACAAGACCGTCTTCCTGAACCGCGCGCCGACGCTGCACCGTCTGTCGATCCAGGCGTTCGAGCCGGTTCTGGTCGAAGGCAAGGCCATTCGGCTCCACCCGATGGTGTGCACGCCGTTCAACGCGGACTTCGACGGCGACCAGATGGCCGTCCACGTGCCGCTGTCGATCGAGGCGCAGATGGAATCCCGCCTGATGATGCTGGCGGCGACCTCCATCTTCTCGCCGGCCTCCGGCAAGTCCGTCATGACGCCGACCCAGGACGTGTGTCTGGGCCTCTACTTCCTCACGACGCCCGGACAGCAGGACAAGCTGAGCGGGCGCATCGCCGGGAAGTGGGATTTCAAGGACGAGCATCTGCCGCTCTTCAACGACATCGCCGAAGTCGAGATGGCGATTGCCGAGAAGGCGATCGGCTACCAGTCGTGCATCCGCTTCCGCAATCCGGACTTCGGTTCGGACCGGCTGGTGGACGCCGAGGGCAAGACGCTGCCGCCGCGTCCGCACGGCGATCCGAAGCCGCGCACGATCGTGACGACGGCGGGCCGCGTGATCTTCAACGCGATCTTCCCGAAGGAGATGGGCTTCTGGAACGACAAGGTGACGAAGTCCACCGTCGGTTCGCTGATCCTCGACTGCCACCGCGTGGCGGGCCACGACGCGGCCGTGAAGCTGATCGACGACCTGAAGGACCTGGGCTACAACTACGTGACCGTCTCCGGCGCGTCCATGGGTCTGAAGGACATGATCCGCCCGGCGATGAAGGACGACATGATCAAGAAGTCCGCCGCCGAGGTCGCGAAGATCGAAGGCCAGTTCCAGCAGGGCATCATCACGGCCGGCGAACGCCACAACAAGATCGTCGAAGTCTGGGCCGGCGCGACCGAAAAGGTCGGCGACGAGCTCTACAAGACGATCGACCGGAACGTGTCGCCGGAAAATCCGAATCCGACGGAACTGAACCCGATCTTCATGATGGTCGACTCGAAGGCCCGCGGCTCGAAGCTCCAGATCCGGCAGCTCGCGGGCATGCGCGGCCTCATGGCCGACCCGTCCGGCAACATCATCGAACGCCCGATCACCGCGTCCTTCCGCGAAGGCCTTTCGGTTCTCGAATACTTCATTTCGTCCCACGGCGCCCGCAAGGGCCTTGCGGACACGGCTCTGAAGACGGCCGACGCCGGCTACCTGACGCGCAAGCTCGTCGACGTCTCGCAGGACGTCATCATCTCGCAGGAGGACTGCAACACGGTCAACGGCATCGAGGTCGAGGCGATCGTCGAGGGCGACGAAGTCAAGGCCACGCTCGCGAGCCGCGTGCTCGGGCGCACCGCGCTCTTCAACATCGAAGACCCGAAGACCCATGAGGTGCTGGTCAACGCCAGCGAGGAGATCGACGAAGAGGCCTGCGCGAAGATCACGAAGGCCGGCATCGAGAAGGTCTGGATCCGCTCGGGCCTGACGTGCGATTCCGAATACGGCATGTGCGCCAAGTGCTACGGCCGCGACCTGTCCACGGGCAAGCAGGTGGAAATCGGCACGGCCGTGGGCATCATCGCGGCGCAGTCCATCGGCGAGCCGGGCACGCAGCTGACGATGCGGACCTTCCACATCGGCGGCACGGCGTCCATGACGGCCAAGGTGCCGGAGATCGTGCTGAAGAACGACGGCGTGGTGAAGCTCGTCGACGTGCGCAAGGTGGGCAACGACGAAGGCAAGGAAGTCGTGCTCAACAAGAACGGCACGCTTGAGGTCTGGACCCGGAACGGGCAGACGCGCCTCGACTCCTATCCCCTGCAAATGGGTTCCGTGCTTGAGGTCAAGGACGGCGCCGCCGTGAAGAAGGGAATGAAGGTCGCCGCGTGGGATCCCCACTCGGTGCCGGTTCTGTCCGAGGAGCACGGCACGATCGAATTCGAGGACTTCGAGGAGGACGTCTCCGTCCGCACGGAGACGGACCGCGTCACCGGCGCGAAGACGCTCGTCGTCCTTCCGACGTCCGAATCGAACCTCCATCCGCGGATCCTGATCCGCGCGAAGGACGGCGACGGCGAGATGAAGACGCTCGACTCCCACGACATTCCGACGGGCGCCATCGTCATGGTGCGCGACGGCATGAAGGCCTCGCCCGGCATGCTGCTGGCGAAGACGCCGCGCGAGGAGGCGAAGACGCGCGACATCACCGGCGGTCTGCCGCGCGTCGCCGAGCTGTTCGAGGCGCGCCAGCCCAAGGACGCCGCGGAGATCTCGAAGATCGAAGGCTACGTGCGCTTCGGCGACAACGTCCGCGGCCGGCGGACGCTCTACATCGAAGACCGGGTGCCGACCGGCGACGGCTCGAAGGAGGACGGCTACACGGTCATCCAGTCGGAAGAGCATCTCATTCCGATGGGCAAGCAGATCGTCGTGTTCAAGAACGACCACGTCAAGAAGGGCCAGCCCCTCACGGAAGGCCCGATCGTGCCGCAGGAGATTCTCGAAGTCTCCGGCCCGCAGGAACTCCAGAAGTACCTGGTCAACGAGGTGCAGCAGGTGTACCGCCTGCAGGGCGTGGAAATCAACGACAAGCACATCGAGATCATCGTCCGCCAGATGC
>JBJEWF010000004.1:0-99612 GCA_051884915.1 Kiritimatiellia bacterium | reverse complement strand
ACGACATTTTCGTTCAGCATAAGAAATACCTCCTTTGATTGGTTTGTTACTGCGCACCATTATAGAAGACTGACTCACGCCAGACAAGATATTAGCAATTTTATAAGTAACTCATAAATTCCATAGCAATTCTTTGTGATAACGCAAGGGTTTTGTCTGTAAATTCGCACCGGTCCATTGTTCCTTTCAGAGTTCCTTTACATTGAGATAGACCATTCCCGTCTCCCAGTCGTCTCTGATCTCCATGCAGATCGCCGAGACGAGCCTGAGCTGGGATGCCTGGTTGGGGAATACGCTGATAAGCCTCGTCCTTGCCTTGATCGAGCGGTTGAGCCGTTCCTCGATGTTGTTCGTCCGCAGCTTCTTGCGCAGGTGTTCGGGAAAGGCGAAGGCCGTCAGTCCCTCGGGAATGTTGTCCGCCATCCACGCGGAAAGCTTCGACTGGTCCTTCGCGTATTTCTCGACCGCCATGTCCAGCAGTCGCCTGGTCTCTTCGAGCGAAGGCGCGTTGAAGATCGCGCGGATGTCGGAGGCGACCTGTTCCTTGAGCGAGACCTTCGTAATCTTCGACTGGGCGTTCTGCTGAAGATGCTGCTGGCAGCGTTGCCGCGGAACGCCCGGGAACACGGTCTTGCGCGCTGCGGCAAGCCCGTCGTGGGCGTCGCTGACGATGACTATGACAGGCGAAGAACAAAGGGGAGGGTCGCGCTCCTGCGCGACCGAAAAGACGGCAGGCGAGAACGGACGCGCGGGAGCGCGTCCCTCCCGTGCGGCGGACGCGGGCGAGAACGGACGCGCGGGAGCGCGGTCTTGCGCGCTGCGGCAAGCCCGTCGTGGGCGTCGCTGACGATGACTATGACAGGCGAAGAACAAAGGGGAGGGTCGCGCTCCTGCGCGACCGAAAAGACGGCGGGCGAGAACGGACGCGCGGGAGCGCGTCCCTCCCGTACGGCGGACGCGGGCGAGGACGGACGCCCGGGAGCGCGTCCCTCCCGTACGGCGGACGCGGGCGAGAACGGACGCGCGGGAGCGCGTCCCTCCCGTGCGGCGGACGCGGCGGATACGGACGCGCGGGAGCGCGTCCCTCCCGTGCGGCAGACGCGGCGGATACGGACGCGCGGGGGCGCGTCCCTCCCGCAAGGAATCCTCCTTTGTTTCAACGTGACTGCTGGGACAGGCAATTGCGCACAAGCGAGAGTTATGCGCAGAAATGGGAATACGTGCGCAACAATCCCGTTCGCAAGGGGCTTGTGGCAAATGCCGACGACTGGCCGTATCAGGGCGAATTGAATGTTCTCCATTGGCATGAAAGGATTTGAATCGTTAGGACGCTTGACCGCGAAGAACGCAAAGGACGCGAGGGATGTTTTAGCGACAAAGAACACAAAGAGGCACAAAGGAGGAGAGGGCCTTTGTGGCAAGAAGAAGCAGTTCCCGATCATCGGGAACATGAACGCCATTTCGAAAGGGGCGCACGTTGCCCCAGCCGGCAAGGCCAAGGCTGAGCGACTTGGACATGTCGGCGACGACACGCGACTTGGCAATTCATGTTGGTTCACAAACTTGGAACACGGGAGGCGACACCAGCCATTGGACACGGGATACATCCTGCGGCGTGGGCGTTGACGGTTCGGCGGATGATGGGGTATACTGTCGCCGTCGCCTTCGGATCTCCGTTCCCGCGCGCATCGCGGGGCGCGCGGAAGCCTCCGGACGGCGGCAGGAAAACAAGGAACTGACGATGACGCGTGAAGCCTATTTGCTGGCAGGGGCGACGGCGAGCGGGAAATCGGCCGCCGCCGGCATTCTTGCCCGTCAGATGGGGGCGGCGATTCTGAGCGCCGATTCCATGCTCGTCTACAAGGGCATGGACGTGGGGACGGCCAAGCCGTCCGCCGCCGAACGGGCCGAGTTCTCCATGGGGGGCGTCGATGTGGTGACGCCCGCGGACAAGTTCTCGTCCGGCGCCTGGCTGCGCGCGGCGGCGGCCTGGCTGGGGGAGATTGCCGCGTCGCGGCCGATTGTCGTCGTGGGCGGAACCGGACTTTATTTTTCCGCCTTGCTGCGGGGACTGGACCGGAAGTGGACGAATCCGCCGCCGGCGTATCCCGTTCTCCAGGTCGACCGTGCCGTGCTCCATGCCCGCATCGCCGCGCGTCTGGACGACATGTTCCTGTCGGGGCTCGCCCAGGAGGTCGCCGCGTTGCGGCGCGCGTATCCCCGCTGGTCGGTTACGGCTTCGGCGGCCATCGGCTACAAGGAATTCAGCGCGGGCCTGTCCCCTGCGGAAGTCCGCGAGAAGATCCTGGTGCGGACGCGCCAGCTGGCGAAGCGTCAGGAGACCTGGTTCCGCCACCAGTCGACGCCGCTCTACGTGCCGATCGGGGCGACTGCCGAGGAAACCGCGGATCGCGTCCGCAAGGTCTGGGACGCGCATGGTCCCTGGGAGGTCTCGCTGGACGGATGAACGGTCCGGGGAACGGCCCCGGAGGAAACTGGAATACGGGCAGATTGAAGCGGAGCATCGAGGTGTTGCTGGAAGTCAGGCATTTGCGGGTGGCGTTCCATCGCGACGGCAGGGAAATCGTTCCGGTGCGGGACGTGAGTTTTGCCGTGCCGGAGCATGGACGCGTGGCGCTGGTGGGCGAGTCGGGATGCGGCAAATCGCTGACCGCGCTTTCGCTGGCCCGGTTGTCGCCGACCGACCGCGCGACGGTGTCGGGGGAGATTCTGTTCGCCGGCGCGCCGGCGGATCCGCCGCCGCTGCGGCGCATCGCCTACGTCTTCCAGAACCCGACGGATTCGTTGAACCCCGTGATGCGGATCGCCGACCAGATCCGCGAGGCGCTGCCGAAGGGCATGGACAGGACCGCGCAGGCGGCGCGGGTCGTCGAGCTGCTGGCGCGGACGGGTCTGCCGGATCCGCGGCGGGCGGCGCGCGCCTATCCGTGCGAACTGTCCGGCGGCCAGCAGCAGCGCTGCATGATCGCGATGGCGCTTGCCGCCCAGCCCGACCTGCTCGTGGCGGACGAACCGACGACGGCGCTCGACGTGACGACGCAGCGGCAGGTTCTGGAGCTGATTGATTCCCTGGCGGCCGAGACGGGCATGGCGGTTCTGCTGATCACGCACAATCTGGGCCTGGTCGCCGGACGCATGGACGAGGTCAACGTGATGTACGCGGGCCGGATCGTCGAAAGCGGCCCGGTGCTGGACGTGCTTGCGTCGCCGCGCCATCCCTATACGAAGGGGCTGCTGGCCGCGGTGCCGGCGCTGGACGCGCCGCGCGACGCGCTGCTGGCGGACATCCCCGGCACGGTGCCGCCGCCCGACGCCTGGCCGGACGGGTGCGCGTTCTGGCCGCGTTGCGCGGTGAAACGGGAGGTCTGTTCGCAGGAACCTCCCGCCGAAAGAATCGTGGGCGCGCGGCGGTGCGCGTGCTGGCAGTCCGCGTGAAACGCGGCGCGCGCGGATGGAGCATTGGAACGGCGGAGGAAATGGGGCATGGGAACGGGCAGACTGGTTGCGGGCATGATGGCGTTGGGCGCGCTGTTGTCGGCCGGCGGGGCGGAAAACGCGGCTCCGGCCGACGAACTGGCGCGGATCAGGACGGCGGCCCCTGCGGCGATTCCCGAGGCGCCCGAGGGGTATCGCCGGCCGAAAGACTGGAAGCCCGTGCTCTACGGGGAAACCATTCTCGAAATCGCCCGGCGGCATTCGGCCGGGACGATGGCGCGGGCGAAGGCGCAGATGGAGAAGGTGCGTGCCGTCAATGCCGCGGGCCGGTATCCGGCGACGGGGGCGGGCATGGACGCGCACGCGTGTCCGGAGTGGTTTGTCGACGCGAAGCTCGGCATGTTCGTCGACTGGGGCCTGTGGTCGATGGCGTCCTGGTGCCCCTACGTGAAAGGGCATCGCCTCTATCCCGACTGGTACGAATTCCGCTGCCGGACGAATCCGGACACGATCCGGTACCATGAAAAGAACTGGGGCGCGGATTTCAAGAGCGACCATTTCATCGACCTGTTCCGCGGTACGAAATTCGACGCGCCGAAACTGATGAGGCTTTTCAAGTCCTGTGGCGCGAAGTACGTGGTGCCGTTCCTCAAGCACCATTCCGGTTTCTGCCTCTGGGACTGCCCCTACACGTTCCGCGACACGGTCGACCAGGGCGCGCACCGCGACTTCGCCCGCGAGATGGTCGAGGCCTGCCGGGCCGAGGGGCTGAAGTTCGGCGCCTACAATTCGCAGGCCGGCGAATGGGAATATCCGATTCTGCAGGACGACGGATCCGTCCGGATCTGGTGCGAAGCGAAGCGCCTGCAGCCCTATTCGCCCGACATGGAATGGGTCTGTTCGGGCAAAGTCGCCGTGAAGGATTTTGTCCACGACTACGTCGTGCCGCAGATGACGGAGTTCATCGACAGGTACGACCCCGATCTGCTGTGGTACGACTACGATTGGGCGACGTTTGCGCACGAGAACGGCAGCTACGAGATCACGGCCTATCTGTACAACCGGGCCGAAGGCCGGAAGGAGGTCGCCTGCAACGACCGCTATGGCAAGGCGCGTCCCGAGGAAATCAAGGGCCGGTTTACGAAACGCCCGCGCAATTGGCTGCGGACGGTCCGCGGCGATTTCTTCACGGACGAGTGGGGCGATACGGAGGAATGCCTCGATCCGGCGAAGTGGCATCCCTGGGAAAGCTGTTCCGGCATCTCGAAGAGCTACGGCAACCACTGGATGGAGAATTTCGATCCGGACATGGTGATGACGGAGAAGGCGTTCATCGTCCATTTTTCCGGCATTGTCGCCCGGGGCGGCTGTCTGCTCCTGCTGGTGAATCTGGATCCGCAGGGCGCGCTTCCCGCCATCCAGGAGAAGCGCCTGCGCCAGATCGGCGCCTGGCTGGAGAAGTACGGCGAGGCCATCTACGCCACGCGCATCTGCGCGCCGTTCAGCACGCCGGATGTCGACTACACCCAGTCGAAAGACGGTTCCGTCGCCTACGCCATCGTGAAGAATCCCGCGCCGGAAGTCATTCTCCGGTGCGCGCTGCCTGCGGCGCCGGTCGTGACGCCGGTGGGGACGGACCATCGGCTTGCGGTGCGCAAGGTCGCGCAGGGGCTGGCCGTCGCGCTGCCGCCGGATCTGGCGACGAGCCCGCTGCCGTTCGCGCTGAAGTGCACGAGGCGGTGAGGGCCGCCTACCAGGCGATCTCCGGCAGCCCGTGCGCACGGAGATAGGCGTTGGCCTGGCGGAAGTGGTTGCAGCCGAAGAAACCGCGCCGGGCGGAGAGCGGCGAGGGATGGACGGTTTCGAGGACGAAGTGGCGGGTGCGGTCGATGACTGCGCCCTTTTTCTGCGCATGGGCGCCCCAGAGCAGGAAGACCAGATGGTCGCGCTGTTCGGACAGAAGCCGCACCACGGAATCGGTGAACCGCTCCCAGCCCTTTTTCTGATGGGAACCCGTGGTATGGGCCTTCACGGTCAGCGTCGCATTGAGCAGAAGGACGCCCTGGTCGGCCCAGTGCGAGAGATCCCCCGAACGGTTCAGGAAAGGCCGGTGGTATTCGGATTCGAGCTCCGTGTAGATGTTGACGAGGGATCGGGGAAGCGGGGTTCCGTCCTGGACGGAGAAGCAGAGGCCGTGGGCCTGGCCGGGATTGGGGTAGGGGTCCTGCCCCAGGATGACGGCCTTGACCGCGCCGAAGGGGGTCCGGTTGAAGGCCTCGAAGACGAAGCGGGCCGGCGGATAGACCTCTCCGCGGGCGTATTCCGCGGAGACGAAAGCCATCAGTTCCCTGAAGTAGGGGGCGGAAAGCTGCGCGTCCAGCCGTTCGCGCCAGTCGGGTTCAAGAGAAAATTCCATGGCGCCATTATACCATCGGGCGGCGTGGAGTCAAACATCCGGACAATTGGACATTTCACCATTGACTTGGCCGCCCGAATAGGTTATCATTACTGCCGTTTCCACGGTTTTAGGAATTTTAAAAACTTGAACAAGGAGTCAACGATGAATCGCGTGATCAAGAATGGTTTGCTTGCGCTTGCGCTTGCCGTCCAGCCCGTCTTCGCCCAGGAGGGGAAGGAGTACGCGGGTGCGCCGGACGCCAAGTCCTACGGCTACACGGTTTTGGCGGTCGGCATCGGCACGCCGTTCGCGCTCCCCTGGGGGTTCGACTGGGATATTTTCGGTCTCGACGTCAATCTTCTTTACAGCGACTGCAACAAGATGTACGGCGTTGAAGTCGGCGGCTTGGCCAATACGGCCCGTCTCGACATGCTGGGCGTCCAGGTCGCGGCCGGCTGCAACTTCGCCAATCGCGACGCCTATGGCCTCCAGGCCGCTCTCGTCAACATCTGCAACCGCACGCAGGAAGGCATTGTCGTCGACGCGTTCGGCATGAACCGCGAATTTCTCGGCCTTCGTGCGGATCTGCTCGGTTCGCTCTGCGACGAGTCGGCGTACGGTCTCAATGTCGCGGGTCTCGCCAACGCGGTCCGCGAGGACATGTGGGGCTGGCAGGTGGCGCTTGGCATGACGTGCGCGCGCCGTCTCCACGGCCTCCAGACCGCCGCGATCCTGAACATGACGGACGAGCTTCGCGGCGCGCAGGTCGGTCTGGTCAACTACGCGGCGTCCGCTTCCGCCGGTTTCCAGGTCGGTCTGGTCAATCTGATCATGGACAATCAGGTTCCGTTCCTGCCGATTTTCAACTGCTACTTCTGAGCCGGCCGGGCGGGAAGATTTCCCATGCGACTGTAGCTCAATTGGATAGAGCGTTGGCCTCCGAAGCCGAAGGTTGCTGGTTCGATCCCAGTCAGTCGCACCAATCAAACGCGATAAACCCCCGTACTTTCGGGGGTTTGTTGTTTTGTCGGGAATGTTGGGCGAGTGTGGGCGAGTGTGCTTTTGTGTGTCAGTTATTGCACAAAAAACACAGTCGGCGGCTCGGTGTGCTATAACGCCGGCACAATCCACCGCCAGGGCGCGGAAGGGAAGGGTAGGTTTGAAACGTTGAAGTGGCTCGTCTTGGCCGTGAATGCTTCGCCGTTTCGCCCGTTTCGCGGCGAAGTGTTGCGAAGCAAAAAAAGGGGCGGCTCCACCCGAAGCCGTCCCCTTAACCAACCACCCGGCCAGGAGTCCGGGAGCTGATTCGATTATAGCACAACTGGCCGCGAACTACAATCCGCCACCGCCGTTCGAGCATTTGCAGCTTTCGCCGCATTTGCACGCCGTTGCGCAATCGCAGCCGTTCGTCGTGGAAAGCGCGAACGTCCCCGAGAACGTCATGCTCTTGCGCTCCTCGCTGTCCCATAATCCGAGCGCGGTGGTCTTGTTCGTTGTCGTCGCGGTCCCCTCAATCTGGATCGTAGACGGCACGTCCTTCGTCTGGTAGACTGAAACGGACGGGCCTTCGGAGATCGAGATGACGGGGATGGCATACTCCCCGACTGTGACGGACGTCACGCCGACGACCTTGCGCTGCTCAATGCGGGCAGCGTTTCCGGCGGTATTGCAGCCGGAAAGAAGCGCGGCGATGGCGATGCCGATGATGACCGAGACGACGGCAAGAACGCCGAGCGCTCCGCTTGTCTGGCGGCGGCGCTGGCGCTTCTCTGCGTCGATTTCGTTGATGAGTAGGTCGACGGGGGTCATTGTCAGTCCTCGTTCCAGGCCGCGCGGGCCGTCTTGAAGGCGTTGATGCACGCCGTGATTTCCTCGGTCTCGACCTTGCCGTCGGCGAACACGCCGACCATCACGTCCACGGCCTCGACGATGGCGTTGTAGTATTTCTCCCATGCGGACGGGCACCAGCTCGCGTACTTGCGGAGATAGCCGAGGACGGCGTTCGCCGTTTCGTAGGCCTTGCGGACGTTGCCGGCAACCGCGTCGGTCGTGAGGTATGGGTTCAGCACCTTGTTCAGCAGATAGTCGACGGCAGCGTCGAAGCCGCCGAAGAGGAATTTGGTGCCGGTCGTGAGTTTCTGCCAGAGCGTCATTGTGTCTCCTTGTGTTAGGTTTTGATGAAGTAGGCCAGGGCCGCGCAGACGGCTCCGACGAGCGTCGAGATGATGCCGCACGCCCATTTGATGTCCACGCCGGCGAACTTCTTGCAGACTTGCACCTTGTCGCATTTCGAGCAGAGCGCGTGGTGGGTCTGTACGATGAGCGCGGTCAGCTCGTCCTTGCTCCACAGTCGCCTGTAGATCATCTTGAGGGCGTCGGCGAGGTCCTTGTTGCTAGGTTCAGGGGAATCCAGGCGGTCGAGGGTCTTCTGCTCGAGGTATTCCTTCGGGTCCATTTACTGCCCTCCGCCGAATTTGGCGTTGTTCGCCGCGTCGATTTCGTCCCAGACGTCAAGGAGCTCATTGTAGAATGACTTCGCCGTCGTGGTAATCGCATTGTCTCGGTGTTCCTCGATGCGCTGGCGGAACGATGCCTTGAATGATTCGGCGCGTGCGGCGCGGTTCGACATGGATGCGTATTCGGAGACGCGTGCCGTGATTTCAGCCGCAAGGCTTTCGATCTGCTTCTCGGCGGAGTTCTGGATCTTCGCGCCGATGATCTTGCGCTCTGTCTGGAGGTTCGTCCATGTGAAGTTTCCGCGCCGCCAGGTCTCCTGGACGTAGTTTGTGCCGTCAATCACGACCGTCCTGCAGGATGTGCGGACGGGGATGGCACCGACGGACGTTCCGCGAAGCTGGCGGATGTTCTCGGCGGTGTCCGCCTTTGCGACGGCCACGGCGAAGGCGGCGACGATTGCGAGGATTGCGCTTTTCACTTCTTGATCCTCCGGCGGGTTCGACGCGTGTCCGCGTCGGCGGCTTCTCCCTCGATGGCCTTCGGGACCGTGAAGCGGACGGTCACTCCGTCTGCGCGTTTGTAGATTCGCTGGCCGGCGGTTTCATCATATCCGACGAGGACGAGCTGGCCGTACTTCTCCTCGTAGGCTGCAAACGCCTTCTCGAATCTGGCCTTGCCGTCCGCGTACCTCTTCTGCTTCTCCTGGACCGCCTTCGCACGCGCCCGGATCTGCTTCTGCCGTTCGGCCTGCTCGGCACGCTCGAGCTTCTGGGTGGCCACATAGCTCTCGACTGCGGCGAGACGGTCCGCGAGTTCCTGGATGTTCGGGGCTGCTGTCTCGGCACGCGCGCACATTGCGGCGGCGAGAAGCGCAAGCATGGCGATGGGGCTCTTCATTGCGTGTTTTCTCCTATTGGATGGCGTCGGGGTTTTCGATGTTCTCGCCGGAGTCCGCCGAGAAGATGTACTGGATGTCGGTGAGCGCTCCCGACTGGAATGTCTTCACGACGCCGCGCGTGACGTTCGTGTGGACGCCGGTGAAGGTCTCGTAGCCGTCGACCGTGACCATGCAGCCGGCGGTGCTGAATCCGTTGTCGGGGTGTCCGATGCGGAGGTGGCGGTTGAATCGGACGGGGATTCCATAGGCAAACGGCGGTCGCTTGAAAACGAGGCGTTTGCACCCGTAGTAGGTGCAGCCGCCCGAGTAGACGTTCCCGACGCGCTTGCCGCCTTCCTGGACTGTGTAGTCGTCCGCGTAGAAGCGTGTCCATGAACCTTCCACCCAGGCGACGTCGCCGGCTGGGGATTCGTAGCGGCTCGAGACCTTCGGGACGGAACCGAGCGCGAAGTTCATGGAGACGTAGAAGGTGTCGTTCGTTCCGTCCGTCTCGACCTTCGGCGCGTAGAGGTAGAGGTTTTTGCGGTTTACGCCTGGCGGGATGTGAAGCCCGATGCTGATCGCACGTTCCGGGACATTCCCCGTCACGGCGACGAGGGCGGCGAGGGCGTTGGTGAGTCCGTTCGCGGCGGCTGCGGTGACAAGTCCGGCACGCTCGACGCGCTGCTCGTCCGCCGCGCTCCTTGCGGAGCTGACGAGCTGTCCGGAAGGGTCGGAGAATGTTCCGTCGTCGGAATATGTGACGAGCTGCCATTGGTGGCGGTTGATGCTCTGCACGTTCGACCAGTAGCTCGTCGCCGTATTGTCAGCCGCAAGAGACGGCTCATCCGCGACGCATTTCTGGAAGTCATGCCAAAGCCCACGGCAGACAAGAAAAAAGCAGATGGCCAGGACGATTGCCCCAAGTCCGGTCATGATGCCGATGACGGCAACGGCAAAATATTTCGCGTGTCGGCCCATTTGTCCACTCCTATTCGTCGGAAACGACCACCCGTACATCCTGGTTTCGGTCCATGAAGAATCCCCGAAGGTACTGCTCGTCGCCGGTGAAGTCGCGGAACGTGAAGCGTTCGACGAAAAGCCCGTCGGGCGTTTCCTTGTCTCGGACATAGACGCGGACGGTCTTGTTGCTGATCGGTTCGCCGCTCTCGTCCGCGAACTTGACCGTCATGCCGTTCGTGTCCACCTTGATGGGCTGGAGCTTGATCGTCTGCACCGTCGGCTTCGTTCCGCCGTACGCTATCAGGGCTCCAACGAGGAAAAGGAATCCAGGGTGGCGCTTGCAGATGTCGATGAATTGACGCATTACTGCACCTCCTCCGCCGAGAGCGTGACGGCTTCTGCGGCTTCGACCAGGTTGGTCCCCATGCAGAGGCCGCCACGGTAGATGAGGCCGTCCGTGTCCGTGAATGTGATGCCGCCCTGGATTCCGCCAACCAGGTCGAGCCGTGAGCCGTCTCCCGTTTGCGCGGAGATCTGCGTGTAGATTCGGAAGAATCCCGTGGCGTAGGTGTTCGGGACGTAGATCGTCATTTCGTAGCAGTAGGCGAACGTCACGCCGTCCCGCTCGAAGGTGAGGCTCGTCGGCGTCGGCGTGGTGCATTCGATGGAGGTCCAGTCGAGCGAGTTCGCGCCGAGGGAGTCGCGGAATTCGGCGATTGGGTTGAGGCTCCCGATGTCCTCGTTGAAGCCGAAGACCACGCGGTCGCCGAAGTAGCCGTCGCGGTCGTGGACCTGGTTGTGCTTATAGGTCGCAATCTGGCAGACGCAGTTCGTCGAGACGCTTGCGGTTTCACCGAGCGAATAGGCGAAGCCGTCCTGCAGCACGACCACCTCCTGGTTGGCAATCATTTCGGCGACGTCGTTCACGACCTCGGTGGCGCGGACGTAGGCGTTGGATTCAGCAGCCGCCGAGACTTCAAGGGCTTCGAGACGGGCCTCGAGCGCGGCGGTCTGTCCGACCGTGGCGAGAAGGTTCGACGGGCAGACGTGCATTCCGTCCTGGTCCGTCCGCACCGTGACGAGCTGCTGGTTGTCGACCGCCTGGCCGGTGGGTGCAGCCGCGACGGTTCCGGCGACGGCGAGGACGATTGCGAGGATGTAGCGGTTCATTCTGTCCCCCTTAATGGTTCACGACCGAGGTGTCGTTCGTGTAGGCGTAGAAGTAGAAGCCGCCGTCCCCGAGCCCGCGTTCGGCCTTGAGGATGTAGACCAGGTTGGTTTGCGTGTCTGCCAGCAGAATCGGGCGTGCCGCGACCACGTCTTCGGCGATGGCTGTCGCCCTGGATTCGCTCACCGAGCTCATGGCCGCGTTGCTGACGGCGTTGTAGTTTCCGGGCGGCGGAGACAGTTCGATGATTTTCTGCTCGGTCTCGGTCTTGGTGTAGAAATTGGTCGAGTTCGATGCGTGCTGAATTGCGGTCTCAAGTTGTCCAGTCGTGGCAAGCCCGGAGAGGTCCACCGAAGTCACGATGGTCTGCGTGTTCTGGATTTCTCCCTTCTTCGCGGTCGTGACATTTGCGGCGATAGCCCCAAATGGAAGAAGCAGCGAAACGGCGATGGCGGTCACGGTTCCGCCGAGCTTGCCGATGATCTCGTTCACCTTCGCGCGGAGCTGGTTGTCCGTGAAGCTCTCAGGTACGCCGTCAACGTCGGCAAGGACCGTCTTCGCGTTCCCGCCTTCGGGCTTGGAAAGGACAAGCGAGACGCCTTCTGTCACTTCGTCCTGGTTGCAGGTCACCCGGATTCGCAGCGCAGTTCCGCCGATGTCGGTCGATCTTCCGTCCGGTCCGACGAGGGTGAGCGAGAGCGGATAGGTTCCGACGGCGAAGCGTTCGGTCTCGGAAGACGAAAACGCCAATCGGACGATCATTCCGGCGGCAATGTTCGAGAATTCGCGCCTTGAGCTCTGGTATTCGGCGACGAGTTTCGAGCCGTTGTAGTTGAAGCCGGCGGCGAGGGCGATTGCCGTCTCGGGCGAGTTGGATCCTTTGAATATGGTGATCATAGTGACCTCAATATTCTGCCGCCTGGTCAATTCTACTGCTCTGCTATATAGCCGCTCTCGATTAGATAAGACACGAGCGCGTCGCGCAATGTTCGTTCTGCCTTAGATCCGTAGCCATAGAATCTCCAGAGCAGGTGGCTATCATTCGGTCTGCCGTCCGGACCTAGTGGTATCGGATTCTCGTAGGCGGCGAAAAGAGTATCTTCAGTTTTTGATTCTGGCCAGGTCCCGATTTCGCTAGGTGGTGCAATGACGAGGCAGTCTTTCCATGTCTTTAACGGCGTCGAATTATTTTTGTAAGTGCAGTTCGTTGCGATGAGCGTTGAGTCCGTCCAGGTAGTTGAGCCGCCGAGCGGCGCGTAGCATGAATTCATCCAGAATCCGACTTCCTGCGCTCCGTCCAGGTGGACGAGGCACCGTTCGACGGCGTTGTTCTGGCCGAACTTGTATTTGTTCCCGTCCGTCTGCTCCATTTTGATGCGCGAGTCCATGAGGTTGCAGGCCACGAACGTGTTGTCGTACCCCTGACCGCCGATGTAGTTACTCACGACCATCGATGCATAGATGTCGCAGTTCGTGAATACGCACCAGCTCATGCCGCAGTTTGAGTGGTTGATCTCGTATTGGTTAGTCCAGGCCATGCGGCATCCGTCGAAGCATACGGCGGCAGCTCCAGTTCTGTAGGTTTTGCTATAGATGCTGGAGCCAATGTTCCGCACCGTGAAGCCCTTGACCGTTGGCATTGATCCGGCGTTTCCGATGAACGAGCGCACGCCGCCTCCGTCGATGAATGTGTAGTCGGGGCCAGATGTCGCCACGATGTCCACCGCCTTGTTCGTTATGACGACGCTCGATCCGTCGTTCCATGTCATGTCCACGGACATTCCGGATGGCGAGTAGTACGTTCCAGGCAGCACCGCGATTCGGTCACCGTGGGCGGCCTCGTCCCAGGCCGCGTCAATCGTCCGCTTTGCGCTTGCGGCGGTCCGACCGTCGTTCGCGTCGTCGCCGGCAGATGAGACATACCAGTCGTAGGTCTCTGCGCCGGCTCCAGCCGTTCCGCCGGAAATCACGCCGCCGCCGGCTGCAACGACTTTCTGCGCGTTGAGGTAGAGAGTGCCGTTCGCGTAGTAGATTGGCGAGTTCGTCTCGTTTCCGCCAGTGCCAGGACGGATCCAGAAGCGCCCGTCACCGGCGTAGAACTGGCCGTTGATCCACGTCGCGCCGTTGATGTCCTTCGCTTCCTTGAATGCCAGGTCGCCGATGCCGACGCAGCGCGTGAGGTTCGTTGCGCCGCGCATGGCGTAGTGACCGAGCGCGACAGAGCTTTTCACGTTCTTCGTGCGGAGTCCAGACGCCGCGCCGACAAAGAGGTTGGAGTCTCCGCCTGTCATGTACGCGCCAGCGCCGGAGCCGATGACGACCGTGCGGTTCGCGCTTCCGCCCTTTCCGGCGAGGTTCCCGATTGCGAGAGAGTCAACGCCAGAGATTGATTCGGCAGCTCCAGCCGCAAGGATGAGCGCCGAGACGATTGCGAGTATCTTTGTCTTCATATCCGAATCTCCTTAAAGGATGTCGTCCGGGTCTCCGCTCTGGTTTCCAGAGTTTTCGCCGATGTCAGTTCCGCCGCTTCCGTTGTCCTCGCTTTCCTTCTCGCATTCCGGGCATTCCGTGCCGGCGTAGCTGATATTGTGCTTCTCGCAGTAGGAGAGCTGGCCGGAGTCGCCCGCGTGCTTCTTTCCGCAGCTCGGGTCGTGTCCTTCCTGGTGTCCGCCGGTCGTGACGTCGCCGCAGCGCTTGCACGTCCAGGTGTCGATGTAGTTCGTGATCGTCTGTCCGCACGTATCGCACGTTTCCGTCTCTGCTGCTGACGACTGTCTGTTTCCGTAGATGTGGTCGCGCTCGACCTCATCGTCGCATTCGCAGACGCATCTCGACCCGAGGAACGTGTGGTCGGAGTCAGCCGCCGCGTATGTGCTTTTGCGGTCCGATGCCGTGATCTGGTTGCAGTAGGCACAGAGGTTATGGCATCCGTCCTTCGCTGTGTGCGTGTGGTAGTGGTGGCCGGTGCACCAGCACGACGGCGTTCCGCGCGGCTGATGGTATGCCAGCGCCTCGAAGCCCTCCGCGCCGAGTTCGTTGCATTGGCACCCGCACCGAGTCGATCCTTCCGGAGAGTGCTTGTCGCGCTTGCCTTCTTCCTTCGATTCGCGGCAGTTCCCGTGGCATACGCCGGGGCATTTGCCGTCGGAGCATACGGGGAAGTGCTTCGGTCCGTCCACGCGGCATTTTCCCTGGCATTTGCATTCTGGCGCGGTCGGCGCGACGTGCGAGACGAGCTTCGCGCCGCATTGGCAGTCGCAGTCCGTGTCGAAGCTCTTCTTGTGGAAGTTTGGAACCTGGGCCTCGCTGCCGTGCGCGCAGTAGCATCCGCAATAGTACGGCTTCGAGTTGTGGAAGTTCTCGCCCTCCCAGGTCGAGTAGTTCGAGCCGGTGTAGGTCCCGCATTCGCACCCGCACCTCGCACCGCTTGTCTTCGTATGGTGTCGAGGGTGCGCGACAGTGATGTTCCCGTCTTCTTTTTCCGTAGCGGCAAGGTGCTGTTGGCCGTTTATCAGGTATGTGCAGATCATCTTACAGTCGGTCCTCGGCTCCGGGAAATGCCATGACCCGCCGTTCCCGTTCGCACCAAGGCATCTGCAGGAGCCAGGCTTCTGGATGTGGAATTTCGCGATCTTAGTATTGTCGGCAGTCAATTTCCCGCACAAGCATCCGCAATGGCCGTCGCTAACTTCGCAAGGCGTGTGCGATTCGTCTGGCGCGCTTGTGATTCCGATACCGGTACTGCTCTTATCTTTGCAATATGCGCAGACGGCTGTGCAAGCTCTGCGGGCGTTGATGAGGTAGGTTGTTGGCGCTCTATTGATGTGGAAGTTACCGCATTTGCACAAGCAGACCTGGATGCCGTTCGCGTCGGTTGTGTCATCCCATTTGTGGAAGTTGATGTCGAAAGACGCAAGTCCGTCGGATCCGTATTTCCCGCATAGGCACCCGCATTGGTCAGATTTCGGATAGTGGATGTCGTTCTGCGTGTCGCAGATTGCGCCGTCGTCCGCGACGGATTTCGTCTCGGTCTGCGGACATACCGTGCAGTTGCGTTTGTAGATGACGATCCCCTGAGTTCTGGTGTAGAACTGCCAGTCGGTCCAGGAGTGGCGCTGGGTCTTCTCGCCGCATGAGCAGGAGTGGCTCGACGAGTCGTATTCGGCTCCTGGGTAACTGTGGGCTTCAGTTCCTTCCATGTGCGATGAGTTCCTTCGGCATACATTCCACGAATGTCCGCCGCAGGTCTTCTGTACCCAGTCGTGCTGCGGGTTCGTCTTGTCGCAGATGGCGGCGGTCGCGTAGGCTTCGCGGCATTCGCCCAGGTATGAATTGATGTCGCCCATGGCTTCGAGCAATGCACGCGCCCATGCATCCGAGAGGGCGAGGTTGTCCAGGTTGAGGTAAATGCCGTCCGCGTCCTGGAGATAGTAGTAGGTCTGCCCTCTCCGCGTCGTGGCCGTCACGTCCTCCGGCAGGTGTTCCGTGTCGATCCAATTCCGCCAATCACCGAGTTCGGAGGTGATCTTCTTCGCGTCCCAATCCGCCAGGTCGGCGGGGTATTCGATGGTGTAGGCGGTCTTGCCCATTCCCTTGCAGTTGCAGTCCGCGTCAAGTTCGCAGGTGTGCGCCGTGTCGGGCTTGTCGGGGAAGTCCCGCTGCAATTCGAGGTTCATGCCGTCCGTCCCCAGGTTGAACGGGTGCGGGAAGAGGTTTCCCGCCGCATCAGAATCATACCACGCGCCCGAATCGACATGGACCGTGACCGTCATTTTCACCGTGTCTGGGTATGCGGCCAACGCCCGGCCAACGAAAAGGTCGAGGAAACCGGGCTCGGGTGTCCTGGCCGCTGCGGTGCGCGTCGTGTTCGTCACGCCCGAAACGGTCAGCGAAACGCCGCAGCATTTGGGAATGTCGGGGAATGTCGCAGCCGAGTAGATGGTGATAGAGCCGTTCGCGTTCGTCGTGACGGTTGCGTCGAGAACGCGCGTGCCGGTCTTCGCGATCTGCTGCAGCACCCATTTCTGGGTGGCCACCTTCACGGGCGCGGCGGTCGCCGTCAGCGCCAGGGCTGAGGCGGAGATGAGTGCGGTGATTCTCTTCATCGGGTGATTCCTTCGGTTTCGATGACGGGGGTGATGGTTCCGTCCGTGTCCACGGTCGCGGTGAGCCTGTGCCAGAGTCCCGTGGAAGGATTGCGGAGGTAGGTGTCCTCGGGGACGATTGGAGCGGATTCCGCCTGGAGGACGGACGGAAGAATCAGCAGCGCGCCGGAGCCGAGCCAATGTGAGCCGCCGCGCGTGTCCACGCCCGTGATGTGGTATTTCGCCTTGCCGGCGTCCAGGAACGCGAGCCCGGGGACGTAGCCGTACCAACGGCGGTCGCTCCGCGCAATGCAGCTGACGGGCGTGAATGTCCCGTCCCGGTCGATTCGCCCGACGTGGATCTGCAGCTCCTCGATGTTGTCGGGCACGTTGTGGATGTCCGCCTCAAAGACGGAGCCGCGCCCGACCTTGATGGCCTGGAGCGGCTTCTGCGGATCGTCGTTGACCGTGATGTCGAATTTCGCCATGATAGGGGTTCTCTCCTACCATGTGCCGACTGGTCAATGTCACGTCGTGATGCAGGTGAACATGTTGGCAGATTCGTTCCCGATTGAGTAGATTCGCCCGTCGCTGGAGATTGTGAACGGGCGGAAGTAGATGGATCCGTTCGCGCCGTCGTCCACCGCTCGGCACGCCAGGTAGACGACCACGCCGTCGCCGCCGGCATTGCCGAACGTCGCGCCCCAGTTGGATGTGAGCGGGGCGCGGCTTGCCTGGGTATTCGCGCCGGACGTGATTTCACTCGTCGTGTCAGGCTCCGTCACGCCGATGACGTCCTCCGCCTTGACGCCCGTGTCTTCGATGAGGTCGCCGTCGCCGGCTTTGACGAGGTTCCCCTTGGTGAACGAGTTGATGACGCCCTGCACGAAGGCGCAGTTGTCGCCTGGCTTCGGTTGCCCGGAGTCGGCGAGGTTCCCCTGCGCGTCGAACGACGCCAGGTTTCCAGGCGTTCCGCCCGTTCCGCTTTCTTCTGAATCATCATCCGTCGACGTCTTCGTGTAGAATCCACGGTTGCGAAGGTCCGCGCAGAGTCCGTCCATGTCAAGTCCGACGGTGATGCCGCTCCCCTCGCCAGGGTTCGCCGGCATTGTCACGTCGACGTGCGTGCCGCCGTGGATCGTGTTGAGACACCAGGCGACGGCGTTGAGCCACTTCGCCTTGAGCTGCGCGGCAAGCACGCCGGCGGTGAAAGTGTCCTTCAGCTTCATTAGGTGACCTTCGTGTTCGTGGTCTTCGTGACAGTGACGGCGTAGCCGCCGGCCTCGTTGACGCGGCGGCGGTTGACGTGCCAGATTGTCCCGACGCAGTTTCCGACGCCCACCCACGCCTGGCCGCTCGTCCAGGTGGTTCCGCCGAACGTCGCGGATAGGTTGCACGCTTCCGTGCCGTCCTTGATGTAGGTCGCCGCGTTGTCGATGATGTAGTCGGCGAGTTCCTTGGTGAGCCCTCTGTACTCCCAGGTCTTCACGTCCGTCTGCACCTTGCAGACAATCACGGTCACGCCGGTCTGGTGCCATTCGGTCACCTTCTCGCCGGTCTTGTTGCCGTTCTCGTCCTTCTTCTCGGTCGTGAGGAAATAGCCGACTGCGATGCTCTCCTCGCGGACGACCGACGTGTACGTGTCGCGCGAGATGTCCACCTTGCCGGCGTTGACCGCTGCTTTTGCGTTCGCGGCGTTCGCTCCCGTGCTTCCATACCAGGCCATTGCTATTCCTCCATCGTGAGCAGTTCTTCGATCTTGTCGGCGAGATCGCGCGTGTTCTCTGCGATTTCGTCCAGACGCTGCTGCGCGGCTGCTTCGGCTTCGCGTGCGAGTCCAACGCGGCGGACGGCTTCGTCGTCCAGGGAGAGGTTGTCGGCGGTCCGCCAGTCGCGGCGACGGTCCTTGAGCTTGGCGAAGTCATTCTCGAACTGCTTCTGCGCGGCGGCTTCTGCCTTCTCTTCGTTGATCTGCGCCTTGAGCGAGTCCTTGTCGCGGTACCATCCCCAGGCTTCGCGGACCTTGTTCTGCGCTTCGGCGAGGTCGCTCTGTGCCTGGCGCTGGAGTTCGGTCTGCGCCTTCATGCGCTGGTTCATCTCCTTCTCGAGAAGCCGCTGGCGCTCCCTGGCGAGTTTCTCCTCGATGCGCTGGCGCTCGGCCTCTTCCTTCGCCCGGAGCTTCGCCTCCTCGTCCGCGCGCTTCTTCGCGGCTTCCTCTTCCGCCTTCCGCAGCTCTTCGGCTCGTTTCGCGTCCGCCTTCTTCTGCGCTTCTTCCATCTGATCGGCGATTCGCTGCCGCTCTTGCTCGGCGCGCTTCTTCTCGTCTTCGATTCTCTTCGCCTCGCGCTGCGCACGCTCGAACTTGCGCTTCTCCGCGACGTCCTCTTCGTACTCGAACTTTTCGCTTCCGTCGCTCCCCTTGAACTTCCGTTTGACCGTGTATGGATTGATGCGCTCTTCGCCTTCAAGCGTCCACTCAATCGCGTCGGCTGCCTTCTCCGCCGCCTTCGCCTCGCTTTCCCAGAATTCCTTGCCTTCCATGAGGTGGTTCCAGAGTTCGCCGAACGTGTCGGCCACCCATTTCGCTGCCTTCCCGACGGTTCCGAGGCTCTTCGCGGCTGATTGGGCGAATTCCTCGATGGATCCATTGTCATTCAGCTCCCGAAACCATTTCAGCAGTTCGCCGAGACCGTCCTTCGCGGTCTCCATGAATGCGTCAC
Organism: Kiritimatiellia bacterium; assembly: GCA_051884915.1. Lineage (GTDB taxonomy): Bacteria > Verrucomicrobiota > Kiritimatiellia > RFP12 > UBA1067 > RUG572. The sequence continues at coordinate 80,489 of JBJEWF010000004.1, read as the reverse complement.
CGAGTTCGCGGACCGTGCTGTCCCATTGCGACTTGATCGCGCCGACGAGTCCGTTGCCGGTTTCCTCGGTCTCGGCCATTGCCCCGTTGTACTTCTTGAGCGCGGTCTCGAATTCGGTCCATATCTCCATGTTGGTCGCGCCAGCCTTCTGCAGCTCGTCGAGATTGGCGGCGACGTCCGGCGTGATGACGCCCATGTTGCGGAGCGCCATAGTCGCACGCGTGAGCGGCTGGCCGTCTCGGATGATCGCGTAGGCGCGTCCGACCTCGTGCGCCAGGGTCTCGATTGGCTGGCCGGTCGCGGCGGCGGCGTCTCCAACAAGCTCGAGAGACTTCTTGAAGCCGAGCGCGTTGTCGGTCATGACCATGAGCGAACGGGACGCCTTCGCGAATTCTTCCAGGGAGAAGGGCGGCGTGTTCCCCATCTCCTTGAGCATCTGCATATGCTCCCGCGCCTGGTCCATGTCCCCGATGAGCGTCTTGAACTGGACGGTCATTTTCTCGAATTCAAACGACCGGCTCATGAACGAGATTGCGGCGCGGACCGCCTGGCCGGCCATCTGGAATCCAGCCTGGATGTTCGCGAGGTTCTTCGCGACTCTGGCGGCGAATTCCTTAAGCTTCGACGTCGCGCTCTTGATCGCGTTCCCGGTCGCGTCCTTCGCGCCGATGATGTATTCGAGTACCTTACTTCCCGCTGCCATTGTCCTTCTCCTTCAGTCGCAGCCAGATGGCCTTCTTCACCCGCGCCAGGTTGTTCGTCGCCTCGTCGAGTTCGCTGATGAGGTTGTCCGCCCGTTCGCCGCCGCCGGCTGCTATTGCGATGAGGACGTGCATCTCGGCGTAGGCGCGGACGGTCTCCATGAAGCTGTGCTCCCATATCCATGCCTTGCGCGGGATTCCGCTCTCCACCTCGAGCCGCGTGACCATTCGGGCGAAGTCGGTCTGCGCGGCTTCCGTGAGCTGGTTGATTCTCCGCTTCGGGGCTTCCCATTCGTCCACGCCGTAGGCGGCGCGGATTGCCTTCAGCAGCTCACGGCGATGGACGCAAAGGCGGAGGCTCGTCTGGACGATTGCACGCCACGCGGCAGGCTTCTCGGTGAGGTTGGCGAACGCATCCGGGTTCCGCGCGTTGATGAGGGCGTATATCTGCGCCCAGCGGTAGCGCATCGAGTCTTCCGGCCACCACTTTTCGGCGAATTCGTCGAGCCATATCTGCGCGCCAGCCGTCGGTGGCCACAACACGACGCCCTTGCAGACTTCGACCGGCTTCTCGACGAGCGCGAGGTTCGTTGACGTGAAGGGGTTCTCCCACCGTTCGCACGCATGTACGAGCGCGGCGATTTCGTCCGGCGTGAGGTCGTCCAGGCCGACGTGGTAGCGGTTCTTGAGTTCCGCGAGTTCTGCTGCGAGTTTCTTGCTCATGGCGTGGCGTTCGTCTATCGTAAAAAGCCGCACGCGGAGTGTTGGCACCCCTAGTGCGGCTTCCCCGACGTCGTGCCGGAGATCGTTAGGTTGCCGACTTGGCGATGTGCTTCGTGATGTTGAAGCTCGTCGTGGTCGCGCCGGTGTTCGACTGCTGCTTGCCGTTCGTGTCGTTGAACCAGGCGGAATCGAACGAGAGGTCGGTCCCGATGATGGCGGAGCCGGTGAGTTCGCCGGCAATCGTCTCAACGCCGTCGTGGTTCTCGCCGGCCAGATGCCCGCCGGTTCCGTTGAGTTCGTCGACATGAGTGGCCGAAAGCGTGTAGGTGAGGGACCGCATACCGCAGTCCGCCGAAGCGGAAAGCTCGAAGGCGTCCTCGATCTCGGACGGGACGCCGAGCGCGACGGCGGGGAGCGTGACGGACGGGCGGTATTTGCGCGTGTTCGCGTCAAGGTTGCCCTGGGTGTGCTTGTGCCCCGTGACCGTCATTGTGGGGAAGCCGGTCTGGTTGTAGGTGACCTGGACGCTGTCGATGTGGACGCCGTCGATGATGTCGCCGACGGCGGGAATCGTGAGGTTCCCGGTCGTGAGCGTGGAGACGTAGGTGTTCGTGTAGGTGGTCTTGGCGTCGTATTCGGCGTTGCGGATCTCGTCGCCGTCCTGGCCGAGCGCGTTCGAGTAGCTCTTGGCGTTCGCGGGGTTGGGGCCGTTTTGCGGCTCCCAGCCGGTGATCTCGCCGAAAGCTGAGTCGGTACCGAAGAATTCAACTGGCATCTGTCTTTCTCCTTTGTCGGGGGTTGTGGTTCAGCTCTGGCCGCGCGGTCAAATCGTCGGCACCTCGGGGTGAGGTCCGGCGACGAAAACGACGTCGAACTTCACGGTCGCGGTGAATGTCGGCACGCTCTTGTCTCCGTGTTCGGTCTTGATCTCGGTGGTGGTGATCTCCGAGACGGCTGCGGATTCGGCGGCGACGCGGAAGGTGTCCACGTTAGTCGCGGTCCGAATGTTCGACGCGGCGTTGTGCTGCGAGTTCACGGGGGTCGCGGCCAGGATCGCCATGAGCGCTGCCTGGAGCCATCTGCGGTCCCTGGAAACGATGTCGAGTTGGGCGCGGAAGTGGTAGGCGGGGGCCTTGAACGTGTTGAGTTCGCCCGTGAACGGGTAGCCGATGTCGAAGACGGCGCAGTCCGGGCTTCCAGGGTTCACGCTGCGGAAGATGCTCGTCCCGGGTTTAAGTCCCAGAACGGCGGCGAGGTAGGCGATGCACGCGGTCTCGGCTTCCTCGAGCGAGGAGGTGAATTCTTCGGGGGTTCTCATTTTGTACCTGCCTTTCGGGCTTCGTCTTGTAGGATTCGGAAAAATGCGTCGGCGTTGTCTGCAATCGCACGCTCGATGAACTTGTCGCCAACCTTTCCGCTTGTGTTCTTTGCGATAGAGCCGGGGCCGAGATTGTGCCAGGTATGGCCGCGCTCGTCGTGGATCTTCGGCGCGTAGTTGAAGCCGCGCTTGGACCGGCAGTAGGCGTTAGACGCCACGAAAACGGAAACGCCAGGCGACGGCGTGCCGGCTCCTACGATTTCCCAGGCAATGCTCTTCTCCAGGTTGCCGGGGAACATTTTGCGCGAGGTCCGCTTCTTTCGCTTGAGCGTGGCGGAGTATTGCGCGTTCGTGGGGCTGCGGGGCGCGTATGCCTTCGCGTCGCGCTGGGCGATGAGTCCGATTCGGGACAATCCGCGCTTGAGCGCGACGCCAGCGACGCCGCGAATATCCTGGATCGCCCGTTGGACGTCCTCAATGCCGTGGATTTCCGCCATGTAGACGGCCACGGGGTCAAAAAGAAGCCCCGAAGGGTGGAACGATTCCCTTCGGGGCGGGTCGGCAGACAATCCGTCCCAGGTGCGCGCCCGAGAAGCAGAGACTGGCGCGCGCAACGGTGGCCGCTCAGTCAATTGCGGGTTGACTTCTGGGCCGTTGTGGGGTATCATTCGCGGCAACCAAAACAGAAGGGCCGAACCGATGAAGAGCGATGCAAGAGCGCAGTCCATTGCGAAGAAGATTCAGAACATGGGCGGGATATGCCTTTTCTTCCCTACGTCTCGTCACAATGTCGATCTTGAAGTGTCGGACGGCGGCGTTGAAGTGTCAGTTGAAGAACTCCCCGAAGGGGATGAGTATGCAGAGCCCACGTCGTCGCGCACCGAGTTTTTCGACAGCGTGGAAGCCGCCGTCGCCGGGTTCAAGATTGACGGCAGGGCGCTCATCGACTACGGCTGCGAACCGGTGCCGCTCCACGCCATTCTGCAGTCTTCGGAGACGCCCTGCAGCAGAGTTTCACCTTCTCGTTGAACTCCAAGTCGTCTATGCGGGCGAACTGGTTGAACGTCGCCGAGCGTTTGTTCCTGTAGGCCACCTGTCTGTCCAGGTAGCCGGACATGTCGCGGCTACCGGTTTGCGGGTCGTAGAAGTGCGTGCCGTCCGCGCCCTGCACCGCGTAGAACGTGTGCGCCGTCCTTCCTCCGCGATTAAGGCAGACAATCTGCGCCCGCGCGCCGACGCCCCATTCCTTCATCTGCTTCTCGATGTCGCTCCGCCGCCCGTACCGAATGGGCTTCGCGTCCCTGAAGGTCGGGAACAGCCAGTCCGCCGTCGCCGGAGTGACGCCGTCATACATGGGGTCTGTCCCGCTCGGCTTCGGCAACGCCTCCACGTCGTACCCGCGAAGCCTCGCCTCCGCCGTCGGGACGCACCTTTGGCAATTCACCATGTACTCCCTGCCCTCGCCGTAGTGTGGATTGCTTTCAAGCGCGTTCTGCGGCCTGTCCTCATGCTCCGCGCCGAGTTCCTGCATGAATGAGTGCAGACTGCGCTCCGCGTCGTTGGACGGCCTCCAAGCCGCCTTTTCGTCGGCCACGTCCGCGACACCGCACACCTCCAAGATGCGCTCCAGCGTCGCCGCCCGCCCGATATGCACCGTGCCGCCACGCGACCCGTGCGCCCACTTCTCGTCCGCCGCGTGTGGGTCTGCCCGCGTCGCCTGTTTCGTCGGCTCAAACGCGGGCGGGTTGCCGTCCTTGCATAGAGCCGTCACCTGCGCGTCGGTCATGCCTTCCACGATCTGCCTTGCGTCCTCGCGCAGAAGCCCCGCACGTATCGAGGCCTCCAAGTTGTCGCGGTCCACCGCAATCCGCGCCTCTTCCTCGCTCATTCCGGCGCGGCGGTAGCGGTCCTGGTCGATCTGGTATTTGCGCTCGTCGGCGGAGTCCGGGTCGGTTGCGTCTTCCTCTCCCTGGACCGGGTGCGCCTTCTGGAGGTCGATTTCCTTTTCGTCGGCGATTTCGTCGACGTATTCGAGCGTGTGGATGCAGTTCGGGTGGAAGCATCCGGCGTCACGGGCTTGATCGTATGTCGGTAGGCCCTTCGTCGCGCCCGTGATGGACACGATGACGCCTTCCCACGGTCCGCAAAGGGTGCAATTCGGGTCGCCGCCCGTGGAGATTCGCACCAGGTCTCCGCCCGTCGCCTTTGCGATGTCGTCCACCAGGCAGTCGTTGTAGACGCGCATGGCGTTCGTGCGGACGTTCATCTGCATATAGGTCCGCGTGTCCCAGACGTGTCCGCCGGCGTCCTTGAACTGAAAATTCTCGGACGAGTGGGCTTGTTTGAGCCATTCCCGCTCGAGGTTCCGCGCCATCTGCTTCATGCTGCCGCCCTGGACGGCTTGTTCGCGCATGACCTTGACCGTGGCATAGCGGAGCGCGCCGATTGCGTGGGCGCTCATCTGGTCCGTGAAGACCGCCGCCAGGTTCTCGCCCTGCTTCGGCGTGACAAGCGCGGTGATTGCCTCGGCGCGCTTGGCGTCGTACTTCACCTCGAAGCCGGTGAGCCGTCCAGCCGATTTCGCCGCCGCCCTGGCCGCAAGCTCGTTCTGTGCGCTCATCAGCTCGTTGAGGCGAACAGAAAGCGCGGCCATCCGCTTCTGGATCATCTGCTCGACCTTCTCGCGATCCTTGGCAATGACGCCAATTCGCAGCTCCTTCGTCATGACGGAGATTTCGCCCTGGATGTCGCGGATAGACTGACGCACAAGGGCCGACGCGGATTCTGCGACCGAGTCGGCCTTCGCGATGAGCTTGGCGAGGGAGTCGTTGTCCTTCACGGGTTCATCCCATCGAGATTCGCGTCTGCTGGCGGATTCCCAGCCAACGCCGCGCCTCGGCGCTCAACCAGTCGCCGCCCTTGGCGAGAGTGTAGGACGGACGTTTCGCCGTGTCCTGGTCCAGGCTGGGGAGGTCGCTCTTCGTCGGTGCCGTTGGCTGCACGTCCCTCAACAGACTGTAGACAGCTTGTTCGTAGACGGCGTAGGTGTCGCAGCGCGTGGAGCCGGGCGTGTAGACGCTCTCGTCGTCAACCAGGGAACGTCCCAGGGCGCGGGCGAGTTCGCGCTGCGCCTGGGCGAGTGCGGCTTCCTTCTGGCCGGTGGCGTACTCGTCCCACCTCGCGCCGACGGTGCGGGTGCGGAAGTAGGCGTTGGCGCGGTCAACGGAGATCACTTCGCCGCTCCCTTCTTCGCCTTCTCCTTCGCCGGCTTCTTCGCCGCCGCAAGTTGGGCCTCAAGCTCTGCGATTCGGGCGTCCCGTTCGGCGACCTTCTTTTCGAGTTCGGCAATGAACGGCTCCGCGTCCTTGCGCTTGCGGTCTTCCTTCGCGGCAAGGTTGTCGCGGTAGAGCTGCTTGAGTTCTGCGGGGGTCATTTGCGGTCCCTTCCTTCCTTCGTTGTGGTGGTGGCACCCAGGGGCGGCTGGTTGGGGTGTTGGGGGTGGGGACCGTCCCTGGGGCCAAAAATGCGCTAGACGAGCGCCTCGACCGCTTCGATTTCGTCTGAGCAGCCGTCAATCGTCGCGTCGTCCTCGCCGAGCGCCGTGACGAGCGCGGCGGCGGCGGCCTTGAGCGCGTCGTACTTCGCGGCGAGGGCGGTGGCGACCTCCCGTTCGGCCTGGAGCGCGGATTCCGCGTTCGCTTTCGCGATGGCCTTGATCGTGGTAGGCGTGTTCATGTGTTCGGTCTCCTAAAAGTCGACGGGGCGGCGATTCCCTCCCGAGACCACCGCCCCGCCGAAAGGTTAGCCGAGCTTCGCCTTGATGCGGACGAGCGGGATGCGCTTCTTGTCATAGATGCGCGTCCAGTTGCCAGCCGTCTCCAGCTCATCGACCGTCGGGCCGAGGCCGTCCGGCGAGAAGGCGCACTTCATGCCGCGAACGTGCATGATGAAGCGACGCCAGGAGTGGATGTAGTCGATGGCCTTGTCCTTGTCGCGGTCCATCTCGAACGGCACCTTCGTGGGCAGCTCGTTGTAGGACACGACGCCACGCCCGAAGAGGTAGATCGTCGCGACCTTGGTGGCGGCGTCGTAAGGGATGAGGTCGTCGATGATGATGGCGCGGCCATTGTACGTCGCCAGCTTGCCGGGGGCCTCGGACGCACGGTAGAGGCCGGCGTTCGTGTCCATCGCGGCCAGCCTCACGGCGGTGGCGGAGTTCATCGCGACGGCGGTCAGCTCCTCGGAGCGGTCGCCGAGAAGCTGGGCTCCCGTGAGGATCGTGTCCTTCGCCAGCTGCGCGGCGGAACCGCTCTCTCCCGTGATGTCGAACGTCATGTCGCCGCCACCGCCGTTCTTGTAGCCGTAGGTATCGTCCTCGGCGTCGGACGCCGTGGCGTTGGCGACGCGGGCCTTGCGGTCGTTGGACGCGAAGATGCCCTTGACGATGGCCAGGAGGCGCTTCTGGTCCTGCTTCAGCCAGTACGGCGTGAGCTGCGAGACGATGTGGGCCATCGGGTCCACCTTGCCCATGACGGCGGCGACGTCCGTGACGCCGAACTTCTTGCGGAGGAACTGCACGACCGCCGTGTCGTTCTTCGTGCCGATCTTGTCCTCTGTCGCGCCCGTGGCTTCGACCGGCACCTCGGCGTCGCCAGCAGCGTCCAGCGAGTCGAGCGAGGCCATGTCGAGCGTCTTGCCCTCAAGCCCGGAGCCAGCCGCGATCTTCGCGGCAATAGTGGGGTCGGGGGCGGCAATGCCGGACTGGATCAGCGTCGACTTCGTGATCATGTCCTGGCGGAAGTATTCGCAGAATTCCTGGCGCTGAACCAGGTCGGCGAGAGTCATTTTAGCCATTTTCTTTGGTCCTTGTTATGGGTTTCCGGCTTCGGCCTTCATTGCCGCAGCCAGTTCGGGGTTGCTCACGGTCAGCTCAATCTGCTCGGTGAGGTTGAAGGTCTCCTTCTTCCAGGGGTTGCGCGTTGCGGTCATTCCGCCCGGCGTGCCCTTTACGCCCGCCCCGCCGATTCCGCCGGCGGCGATCATCGAGGGGTTGGCTTTCTTGAAGGCGTCGAAGACGGTCTTCACCGCGTCGGCGTCCTCCAGGTCGGTGTCCCTCAGCTTCATGCTGATGAGTTCGTGAAGCGTGTCTGCGTCCACGCCCTTCGCTGCGGTGATTCCGGCTGCTTTCATCGCGTCGCGGATCGAAAGGTTGCGCGCCGTCGCGGCCTTTTCGGCTTCAAGGGCGGCGTTCTTCTTCTCGATGGTCTCGAGGCGCTTCGTCAGCTTCGCGATCTCGGTGTCCTTCGAGTGGTCCGAGTTCTTTTCAAGGGCTTCGGCAAGGTCGGCGGCGGCCTTCTCGGCCTTCGTCTTCCATTCGGCGGCTTCGGCCTCGGCCTTCTTCCGAGCCTTTGCGGCTGCGGCGTCCAGGGAGGTCTGCTCGTTGTACTCGCCGGCGAACTTCTTCTCGTCGTCGGTGAGCGCTTCGCCCTTGGCGATTTTCGCCAGGATGTCAGTCAGTTTCATGCGTGGCCTGTCCTTCTCGCGGAGAATAGCGGCTCCGTGTCCGCGTATGCGCTCCCGATTCCCCTAACGGGCGGGCCGAGAGTGGTGACCCGTAAATCTGGCCGCGTGGTCAATAACGAGCGTGAGGTCGTACACCACGGTCGCGGCGGAGGTGTTGAGCGCGAGAATGGCTGCGGTTCTACTCTTCGCCATCTTCGTCTTCCTCCCCGTCCTCGTCTTCATCTTCGCCGGGCTTCGGAGCGAACGGATTCGGCAGAAGCTGCGGGCGTTCGTCCGGCATATCCTCGATTTCGTCCATCAGTTCGCCGAGTTCATCCTCGGAGATTGCGCCGAGCTCCTTCAGCACCTTGGCGGTACACTTGAACGCGGCCTTCTCCATCTTCGGCGGGATGTTCGGCAAGTTGATGATCATTGTCACCGCCTGGGTGAGAACGGCGACGTCGAACACGTCGAACTTCACGGGGTAAACGGGATCCCATTCCGAGAACGACGGGTCGAATAGCTTCGCCAGGGACACGATGCGCCTCTCGGCCTCCTGGAGCATGAGGGCACGGTTGCCGAGGGTTGAATTGGTGTCGAGCTGGTCGAACTGCTTCGCCTCCGCGCTCTGGACCATCCGTGTTTCGCGGTTCATGAGCGCCAGTCCGGCCACGTCGAAGAGCAGGGACCGCTTGCGCGTGATTTCCTCGGTGAGCATTTTGAGGTCGCCGCCGGGGGCGATGAAGCGCGAGATGCCCTTGTCCTCCCCGCTCTCGATGATCGGCGTGTGCCGTCCGACCGTCAGTTCGCGGACAAGCGCCACCACCTTCTCTCCCTGCACGCCTTCCTCGCGGAGAGTCGCCTCGATTGAGTTCACAAGGGACATTGGCAGCACCATCTGCGGATAGACGGAATCGGTCAGCGTCTCGTTGTGGCTGGAGTCTAGGTTGAGGTTCTGCGCCTGGATGTTCTCGAGGTCGTCGAACCACCACGCCTTGTAGGTCGGCTTCCCAATAAGGATGAACGGGATGCGGTCAAGCCCCGGCAGCTCCTCGCGCTTGCGGCAGACGATTCCCAGGTTCGACTTGTTCACGTCCTCGGTGATGTACACGCGCCCGTCGATCATTTCGTAAAGGGTTGTGATTTCGCCGGTCTTTGGGGCGGTCATGGGGTCGGTATTGTCATAGATCTGCGAGCGCGTGATAAGCCATTCAATCTGTCCGGCGGCGTTGATCCTCCAGTCGGGCACGTTCACGGCGTCCCACTTGATGAGCCGCAGCGGGGTCTTGTCCTCGAGCGTCAGCTCGATGCGCGTGCCGTCGGGACCGATGTCGAGCGGGGCGCGGTCCACCTGGACCCAGCACCACCCGCCGTAAGTGATGGCCTTGCAGACTTCCTGCATAAAGTCGTTGATGCTCTGCCCGTCGCCCGTGCAGTCGGCGGCGAACGCCTCGTCCATTCCGTCGCGGGTTGCCGGCTGCTTGAAGATGTACTGGTTGATCTTCTGCGCGACGCGCCCGCAGTCATTCACCAGGCACGCCCGTTCGCGGCGTCCGACGATTCCGCGCTTCGCGTCACCGACCCAGGACACGTCGGTCTCGTTCGGGGCACGCCAAAGACGGGCGTCGATGTATGGGCGACCGCCGTTGACGGCGAGTTCGTTCCGGCGGAGCTGCTGCTCTCGGATTTTGATGATGGCGTGTTTGCGCGTGGTGAGGATGCTCATTCGTCGGTTCTCCTAGCGTTTGCCGCCTGGTCAATCGGGGAGGACGAGCTGGTTTATTTGCGCGTATTCGCGGTACTGTTGCAGCGCCTTCGCGTCGCCCGCCTTCGCGTTCTTGATGACCTGCTGGCGGATGGCAAGCTTCGTCTTGAGCTGCCCGCGCTCGTAGGCCTGCCGCGCCTTCGCGTTCTTCTCCCATTCGGCCTCGGTGATTTGGGCGATGATGAGTGTTTCGCCGAGCGGCATTTCGGCGGCACCGCAGTCCTCGATTGCTTGCAGGGTCTCCTCTGTCATTTGGTCCTCCAGGGGGTGAAATTCGGGAAGTCGGCGTGGTTGAACGGGTGGATTCCGTCGAAGAACGCCTTGTAGAAGTCGGCGACCGACGTTTCGGTGGTGATGACGGTCTGCTCCGTGCGCGGGTTGGTGTTGACGTTCGCGCTCGAGAGGATCGCCCCGTCGAACCGCTCCCCGTAGAACGCCATAACCTTCGAGTGGTTGCGGAAGATGCCGAGACGTCCGCCGCCGGCGCGTGCGATGTCGCCGAGTTCCTGGGCGCACGCGGCGTAGCTTGCCTTGGCGATTTCGCCCGCGTAGAAGTCGAACCGCCCCACCATTTTGCGACGGAGCCACCCGCCCAATTCGCTCACGTCCTCGACGCCAAAGCACCAGGACGAGACAAGGCAATAGTGGAGGCGCTGCTGCCGGATGACGTGACGCAGAAACGTGAGGGAGTCGCAGTCGCCCATGCTGATGATGTGGCGGGTCTCGCCTGACGCAAAATGCCACGGGACGGATTCCAGGAGGTTCTGTTCGGACGTGAACCGCCGCATATCGAAGATGCGCTTGCCGCGAACGGTGTGGCAACGCATTGCCGTGCCGCCCGTGCTGACGGGCGTCTCCTTTTCGGGCTTGTCCTCTTTCGGGGTGTCCTCTTCCGTCGGCCTGGTTGAGAATAGCGGCATATCGTCCTCCCGTGGCCGCTCGGTCAATGCTAGATCAGCAGCCGCGAACGGCACTCGCCGAAAATGGCGTCCTCGTTCGCGTAGCGCCCCGCGTCGATTCGGTGGTTGTCGCGGTCCGGGTATTCGTTTCGGTAGGTCCCGTCGCGGAGGCGGTCGTATTCGTAGCCGCTGAATTCCTGCCAGGTCATTGGGCAGCGCTTCGGGTCGATGACGATTCGGGCGAGATCTCTGTACCAGCGCATCCCCTTTTCGACGGATCCACCTGGCTTGTACGCCTCGACGATTCGCCGCACGCCCTTTGCGCGGAGTTCCTTGATGACGCCCTTGCCGCCGCCGCCCTCGTCGCCGATGATCGGGGTGGACATTAGGCCGCGATTCTCGATGGCGTCCAGCATTTCGGCAATGAACGCATCCGGCTTCCCCCACTCGTCGAAGAAGTAGAGCGTCCGGGCGTTGGCGTCGTAGTTCGTGCCCACCAGGACCGTCGGGTCCGCCTGGCCGAAGTCCATGCCCCAGCGTTTGCGGCGGAAGTTGGCGATTTCCTCGTCGGTGATTTCGCGTGCTTCCAGATTTCGGAACACTTCGCCGCCCGTGCCGGTGATTTCGCCGAGGTAGTCGTGGCGGTAGCGGTCCGGGTTCTCGCGCTTGATTCGCTCGGCGATGGAGAAGAATGCCGGGCCTAGCCATTCGGGCGGGATGTCCAGGTAGCTCGATTCGTGGACATAGCGGTCGGGGTTGGCCTTGTTGCGCTCAACGTTCACCCAGGCGGCGCGTGTCTCGGGCGGGTTGTAGGTTGCGATTGTCTGGAAGAGGGGACCGCCGCGCCCGATCGACTGCAGCACCGTGTCGATCTCTTGCTGTCCGTCGTATTGGCAGTACTCCTCGAACCAGCCGACCTGGACATAGCCGCGAAGGGTGGCGAACGAGCGCGTCTTGTTCGGATCGTCCAGGCCACGGAAAAAGATCTTCTGCCCCGTTGGACGGTACTCGATTTGGTACGGGCTGGTCTTGAATTTGAATAGATCGCCCCAGTTGAGGCGAGTGATGGCCTTCCCGAATTCGGCGTAAACGGAGGTCTCAATCTCAACGCCGTGCTTCTTGAAGGCCGCGATGTTGGCGTCCGGGTCTCGGGCCAGGGCGTTGAGGCAGCGAAGGGCGGCGACAGTCGATTTCGCCGCGCCACGCCCGCCCACCATCCAGTATTCCACCTTCTCGAAGTCCCGCATTGAGCGCCAGCAGGGGTGGAACACTTTCGGCACAAGGTCTGACAGATTGGTCGCCATCCACGGGTCAGATGTCGTCGACGAGCTTCGGCGGCTCGACGTTCTGCACCTTCTCCACCATTTCGCCCTGCAGCCGCGAGAGGAATTCGGCGGCTCTGACGTCGCCCTCGAGCGCGGCGTGGTACATTCGGAGCGCGACGCCGCCGCCCATAGTCAGGCGAGGATCATCCTTCATCGGGGTGTCCCGGAAGATGACCGCCCATTCTCTCATCGTCTTCATGAGCCGCTTCTTCTCCGCGCACGCCTTCCCGCCTGCGCTCTGGATGGCGCGGTCGCGCTCACATCCGCCCTTCTTGAAGGGTATGCGCTTCTGGCAGGGGCTTTTCTTCTTCGGGTCGGTCTTCTTGCTCATAGGTCCTCCAGGGCTGCGTCGAGGTCGAATTTCGCCCCGATGCTGGTGAGAGTTGTGGAAAAGGGCTCCGGCGCGGACGATTCCGACGCCCGTGCGGCGCGGTCCTTGTTGGCGCGGAGCTGGGCGACGGTCCTTGCGCGGTAGTATTCGTCCTTCTCTGCGGCGGTCATAGGTCGCCCCAGGGTGGCGGTGACGCCGTGGTAGCTGATGCGCTGCGCGGCCAGGGCGCGTATTTTGTCGAGGTCGGTCATTAGCCAAGGCTCCTTTGGATGGCTATTTCGCGCTTGGACAGCTTCCAGACGATGCGGCCTTGCTCGGCGGCGGCTCGCTCGGCGGCGGCTCGCTCGGCGGCGGCTCGCTCGGCGGCGGCTCGCTCGGCGGCGGCTCGCTCGGAGAGCAGCCACGCCCCGCCGAAAATCCCGTTGTCGCCCTGGGCGTCGAGCTTGCGGATGAACTTCGCGTCCTTGGCCTTGATGGCGAACGGCGTGTGGCGGAGGGCCAGGTATTCCAGGCGGGCGGCGGTCGCCACGCACATCGGGTATTCGTACTTCGGCAGTTCCTTCGTGTCCTTGTTCTTGTCCACCTCGGCCTCGATCAGCTTTTTGAGTTCTGGCACGACCTCGATTAGATTCTCGCCCATGTTCGTGATGAAGCCGGTCCGCACGACCGCGCCGTTGTGGTAGATGATGCTGGCGCCGCAGATGACATAGTGCGCCCCGTATTTCGCCCCGCTGAAGATCGTCAAGCCGGGACCGTAGAGGAAAAACCGAATTTTGCGCTCCTGGTAGAACTTGACGATTTCGGCCAGGATGGAGAAGGGCGGGTTGTCCAGGACACAGCAGTTCGGCGGGTAGTCAAAATGCTCATAGTCTCCGCCGGGGTAGAACGGGCGGACAAGCTCCACGCCTTGAAGCCCGTAGCGGTTCACCGCCCATTCCTGGACCACGGCGAACACGTTCTCCGGCGTGTAGCAGTCGTCGGTGGTGAGTTTGGGCCTGAATTTGTCCACGAAGGCGTCGTATTCGGCGTTCTCGGCTTCGCTCGGCTTCTCCGCTTCCAGGTCCGCCAGGAGATCGTCAACGGCCTCGGCACCCATGAGGTCGGCGAGTTCCTGGCGGTCGTACTGCTCGAGCAGCTTGTCCAGGTCCCATTCGCCGTCGGTGGTGTTCGCGTCCACGATGAATTCGTGCCGCTGCTCGGGCGTCATTGCGGTGACGTCCACAAACCAGGCCGCCGGCACCTTCGCGGTGGATCCGTAGGCCATTTTGAGAACGCGGAGCCGCTTGTTGCCGCTGATGACCATTTTCCCTCCGCCCGGCGCGTCGGTGACGTAGGCGATGCGGATGGCGGTGAGGCCCAGGGGGATGCGCTTCAGCTTCTCGGCCAGGCGGTCGAGCTGCTCCTCGGTCGCCTTGGACGGGTTGTCTGGGTTCTCGCGGAAGTCGGCGAGGCAGACTTGGTCGGTCGTTTTCTTCGTCATTGGAACAGCTCCTTCTGTTCATACTTCTTCGGCTTTGCGGTCCGTCCGCCCTTGCGGACGCCGTCCATGCCGGTGCGGATTCCTCCCAGGCGGGCGTGTTTCCGCTTCACGCGCTCCCCGATTTCCCAAACACGCTGCTTGCTCCACCCGATGGCGGCGGTCAGTTCCTTGTCGGACATTCCGCGGATTTTGCCGCCGATGACCACCCATTCCTCGAAGGTCATGCTCCAGAACGGGCGGAGAATGTTCAAAACGAATGGCCGCAGCTCGGGCGGGACCTCCTCGTTGAATCGGCTCCCCGTGTCGCCCGTGCCCTGGTTCCAGTCCGGGGCCGGCTTGATGATACGCGTTGATTCCTTCGCGGCTTCCAGGGAAACGAAAGAGACCCCGCCGTGATTGTTGTCGGCAGGACCTTCGCACCGCGTACAAATGTCGCGGAGCCTAACTATTTCTGCCTGGTGCGGACATTTGTGGCATTCGGCCATTGTTCGCATCTCCTTTTCTGTGTTCTCGGTGGCCTCCTTTCGGTCTCCTGGGGTGGCGATTGGCTAAATTGTCGGTTGTCTGCTTGACTGTGGCCAGGGGGTCAAGCGCGCGCGTGTGTGCGCGCGAGGTGTCTGGGCGGTATCGGCGCCTTTTGGGCCCATGCGCCAGAACGCCCAAAAACTGGCATAGGAGCGCGAGGAGCGTTTTCGGGTTGGTTGTAGGTCATTGGTGGAGCGACGCGCGTGGAGGGTGATTTTGGGCCGTTTCCGTGCATTGTGGCGTCAGAATTCGGGCGGCGCGTCGAGTTTGGCGGCGTTTTCGGCGTTGTACGCCTTCTCGATGAGCCGCTGGCGGCGGTCCCATTCTCGCTTGCCGACTTGTTCGCGGACGAAGTATTTGAGGATTCCGGCGATGCGGTGCGCCATTTCCTGGCGGTTGAGCCGGCTGGCGCGGGCGCAGAGGGCTTCCCAGCGGATTCTCGGTGACCTGGGGATGTTGTAGACGGGGTGGCTGCAGAAGAGGGTCGGCACGCCGTACCGTGCGGCGAAGGCGTCCAGGGAGCCGAGGACCGACTTCGGGTTGGATCTGCCACGGTACGCGCCGGCGGCGATGTCGGCGTAGGTCGCCTCGCAGTAGATGACGCAGAGCTTGAATCCGCCCTCCCTCATGCGCTTGAGTTCGCGCTCGAAGCGGGCGCGGTCCAGGATGACGGACGAGACCAGATCCTCGGGGTTCTTGCGCTCGATGGTGACGATGTTCTCGAAGCCGGTGGCGGAGTAGTCGCCCGTGTCGAGCTTCTGGCGGACGGTTGGGATGTCGGTCGCCCGCGTGAAGTCGAGCGGGGTCTGTTCGCGGGTGTCCTCGATGATGGCGAAGCCGTACAGTTCGCGGAGTTGTTCTTTCGTCATTTCGCAATGATTGTTTTTACAGTTATAGGGGTAGGGGTACGCCAGGGCGGATATTTCGCAGTCCCCTTATATATACAAAATACAAAGTGCTTTGTATTTGTATATAAGGGGCTGCAAAGTATCGCGATGGTACCGCGTGCGCGAGGTCATATTTCACATTTCGCAACATTACGCGGCGAAGTGTGCAAAACGTCCTCGCGCGGCGGATGGCCTTCAAGTTGAATGCCAGGTCGTTGATGGTCGTTCTGTGCATCTCCTTTGGGTTTGTTGTGTGTTAAAAGTCCAGGCTCTCGGCCTTGTTCCGCTCCTTTGCGGCGGCGATGGCGTCGGCGGTACCGTACCAATGGCTGCGTCCGTCCTTCCATTCCGCGAGCCCGTGTTCAGACAGATAGCCTGGCGCGACGAGGATGGCCATCATACGGGCGACGCGGCTCGACTTCGGGCCGACCTTCGCGTAGCTGGACAGAACACGCTTGATGTCTTCTGGGCCGACGAGCTTTTCGGTGGCTCGGACCCAAGTCGCGGCTCGCTCGATGAGCGGGAAGTCGCTCTGGTTCACGCCGTCCACCTCCGGCTGCGCGGCTTCGGCTTCGCGCTCTTCCTTCGCGTTCTTCGCCTCTTCCGCCAGGCGGTCGCGGATTGCCTTCCATTCCTCTTCGTCCGGCTCCGCCCAGTAGATTGCGTGCGCGTCCTTGTAGCGGTCAACGAGGTAGGAGTAGCAGACGATCTTCTCGTCCGTGTTCGATCCGCTGAACCCCTTCCAGCCGAGCTGGCATGCGTGCTTCCCGGCGACGAGTCGGAAGATGGTGCGGCTCGGCACGCTGCCACGGGCCGCGCTCTTCCATGGCACGAAGGCTAGCGTAACTCGGGGGTAGTTCGTGAATTCGGAGGCTCCGTTGCCTATGTAGGCGGCGAAGACGTTGCCGCCGTCCTTGAGGTCGTCGAGCTTCGGCTTCGGGGTGTGGTGGACAATCCAGCACCCGAATTCCTTGCCGGCGCGTTTGATGAGCGGGTCGAGACCGCCACGCAGCCAACGCCGCGCCTCCTCGTTGTCCTTGATGTCGCCTTCGTAGAATCCGAAGAGCGGGTTGATGAACGCCATGTCGAACAGTTCATCGTCCTGGACCGCGCTCATGAACGAGAAGATGTCCTGGCCGCCGATTTCGTCGATTCCATAGCACGACACGCGGCTCTCCGCCAGCTTGATCTCCTCGCTCGTCCAGCCGTCTGCGATGAGTCCGTTCGTGATGCCGCGCCGGAAGTTCTGCATATCGTACTCGTCGTCCTCGCTCTGGAAGATGGCGATCTTCATTCCGCCGTCCGGGAGGCTCCGTCCCGCCTTGCAGGTCGCGGCGGTCTTCTTCGTGGGCGTGATTCCCAGGCACGTCTTGCCGACCGCCCAATGGTAGGCGAGTTGGATCGACACGACCGACTTTCCGACGCCGGAGCCGGCGACGATCATTCCGGCCATTCCCCTGCGGAGGTAGCGGTTCTGGAAGAGGCAGTGGTCGTCCTCTTCGTCGGGGCCTGGGTAGTCGTATGAGCCGAGAAGTCGTCCCTTCGGCTTGTTCAGCTTCTGCGCGTCGCGCTCGAACCGCTTGAGCGCGTCCTGGAGCGCCCGTCCCGCCTGGATGGCGTTCGGGTAGTTGGCCACCTTGTCCGTGATGCCCTGGATGGTGGTGAAGAGCTTCTCCTGGCGTGCGTTGTCCACGACCTTCTCGACGGCTTCCTTCTCCTTGCCGATTCTCGCCAGCGCCTTTGCGGTCGCCAGGTCCCTTCCGATGGCTTCGGCGGAGGTGTCCATGATTCCCCATTCGGACTTCGCGTCGATGAGGATCTGCGCGAAAGCGGCTGCGGTGTCGCGTGTGGCGAACGAGTCGGCTCCCAGGCTGCTGCGCTTGATGGCCTTGATTGTGGCCTCTTGTGTCGTGGGTGTCAGAAGGCTCCCAATTACGGCGAGTTCGGCTTCGCGCCGGAGGTCACGCTTCTCGCGTTTCTGCGTCATGTCGGTTCGGTCCTTCTGTGGGCTTGGAGAAAATGGAAGGCGTCGCGGATCTGCTTGTCGGTGTACGCTGCGTTCTGCAGCAGCTCGTCCACGGGCCGTATTTTGATGCGCTCGACCACGGTCTGCGGGCGCGTTTCGATTGTCGGGTCGCCTGGCTTGGTTCCTTCCCGAAGGAATTCCGGCCAGGTGTCGTATTCCTCTTGGGTGATGGGTCGCGTGTACGTCTCTCTCGGGATGTGGTGCAGCGGATTGTCGGTCTCGCTCGTCCAGACGGTGACGAGTTCGGCGTCTTCGATGAGCGCGGTCGCCCGCTGGCTCCATCCGTACCGTCTCGCCATGTCCCTCTCCGTCGGGATTGCGTCCTCGCGCTTGTGCGCGGCGCATATTGCCTGGAAGCACAAGCGGCAGAACGGGTCCGTGAAGTCCCTGGCGGACAGTCCACGCACAAGCGGCGTCGCCCAGGTCGCCGTTTCTGGGTCGAGAAGGGCGAACACCGCCGCGCGTTCTATGGCCGCATGGGAAGGCATTAGCGGTCCGTCGTGACGGAAATCTTCGCGCGGGCTTCCGGGACAAACTGCTCGACGATGCCCTTTTCGTATGCCTCGAACCAGTCGAGGACATAGGACGCCCAATTCCCCAGGCGCACGCTCGTCTCGTTCTGCTCCGCCGTCTTCCAGATGGGACGGCCTCGCTTGTCTTGCCCCGTCGCCACCTGGAAGTCCTCGAGGTAGTTCCGGAGCGTGAAGCGCGCGCCGTCCCACCGGCAAGAAATGACCGCCGTGCATTTCTCGCGACGGCTCCGCGTTTCGAGGCGCTTGGTCTCGGTCGCGGAGATCTTCGGAGAGCATTCGGAGGTGAGTTCCTTGGCGCGGCGGTTGAGCTGGCCGGCAATTTCGCCCATGAGCAGCATCTCGGGTTCGCTCCCGATTCCGGCAATTGGGCGGAACGTTATTCCGTCCAGGTGCCCCGTGCTGCAGATGTCGGCGCGTATGAACGTCATTTCGCGCTCCTCTTCTCAGGATTCATCATGTAGACCTGTTTCCCGATTCGCCGGGCGTAGTCCATCTCGGCACGCATTCCGTCGCTGATTCCGTTCTCCGTGAACGCCCAGAGCTGGTCGCAGCGGTTGAGCATTGCCTGGCCGGCCTTGAGCGCAATCTCGCGGTGTTCGGGCTTGTTCTCGTCGAGGAAGTTCGGGAACAAGAGGTGCGGCGCGTAGGGGACGTGTCCGCGCTGGACCACCCAAGCGCAATAGACGGCGGCTCGTTTCATGTTCTCGCGCTGGGATTCGGCGGTTCCGTCGCCGTGGAAGGGGGACGCGACATAGATGATCATTTCGCACCTCCGTTCTCGCCCTTGACAAGCGTCAACGCGCCGAGGTGCCACAAGCGGAGCGTCACGGCCAGGACCTGGGCCATCTCCATGTTGAAGTCTTCCAGGCTCCCGCGAATGAACGCCTCGCGGGCTTCCAGGAGTTCGCAGTCCAGGACCTCGATTGAGGTGAGCCGCCCGTCTTCGATAGCCCTGGCGTTGAGTTCGCGGCGCGTTTGCAGGGCGACGTTCGCGTCCTTCAAGGTGTCGAACCGGCAAGTGAACGAGTCGGCGAAGTTGGGGTGCTTGCTCTCGGCGTGTTCGAGCGCAATGGCCGCGTCTCGGAACATTGTGAGCAGCATTCCGGGGCTGATGCGCGGAAGGTTCGGGTGCTTCATAGCGTGTCTACTCCTTCCCAGTCCGTCGTGCCGTTCAGCGCGTTCGCCCAGATGACGGTGGCCTCCTTGATGCTCTCGGCAACGTAGATGTACTCATTTTGCCCGTAGAAGACCATCGTGTCGCCACGCTCATGGTTGCTGATGCCGATCTTGTAGATGATGACCGGGTTGAGGGCGATTGGCTTGTAGCTCTCGACGTGGTGGAAGATCGCGACGCCATGGTGGAGCGGCGGGTTCTTCACAGGTTCATACCGGTTTCGGCTCATGTTGTTCATTTCTTGTGCTATTCTTGACGCCATCCCTCGGCGGCGAAGTGGAAGGGAAGGTAGAAGATGGCGATGCCGGCGACGGCGATGCCGACGATGAAGCCGACGGCTGCCGCGACGGCGCGCCTTGGTGCGCTCTTGTGTGTCACTTTGTGGTCTCCCATTCGGGGTTTTCGGTTTCGGTGGCGTCTTCGGGCGCGGCTTCGGTTGTGAGCCAGGCGGAGAAGACGAGATTGGTGGCGGCGATTTCGCTCATGCCGAGGTTGTCGCGTGCGATTTTAATGGCCTTGAAGCCGTCCGACGTGGCGATGTAGTCGGCGAAATGCGCGATTTTCACGGCTGGCGTGCTGAACTTCTCGGCGTTCGTCACGGCAGCAGCTCCTTGAGCGGGACGATGTCGATTCTGATGAACGGTACGGGGCCGCGCTGCTTGCGCGTGTGCTTCGAGCAGACGAGCGCGTCGTCATTCCAGAATCCCAGGCGTGTGAGCGTGTCGAGCAGGGCCTTCTCCATGTTGTCCAGATCCGGGCGTGTCGTGTGCGGGACGATGAGACCGTTCCTCACGATATGCTTTCGCTCGTTCTTACGATACGGGAAGCAGAACACGACGCTGACGTTGACGGCTTCGTTAATCGGCTCCTTCGGCTGGTAGTCCTTGAGCATGGACGCGAGGAGATTCTCGGCAATGCGGACCTTCTCCTTCTTGTAGAAGCGCACGCGCCCGCCGGCGACGTAGGCTCCCTTCTGCTGGGCCGTCGCTGTCGGCGGCACAATGTTGAGGATGATCTTCACTTGTTTGTATCCTCGAAGTCAGCACCGCACATTGCGGCTGCGGTCATGACCGGCACAGAGTTCCCGATCTGCTTCACCTGTTCGCCCCGGTTGCCCGTAAGCACGTAGTCCTTCGGGAAGCTGTGCGCTGCAGCAAGTTCGCCTGGCTTCAACATCCGAATGCGGATGTCGATTATTCGCCCGTCCTCCAGCACGGGGAAGATGCCGCGCATTGCGCCGCCTGTAGTAAGCGTGGGCATCGGCGTCCTGATTGTTTCGCAAGCGCACTATTAATGGGCGCACCACCGCGCTGCGGTTGCCCCCTGCGTGTTGTGTCGGCAACGGCGCGGTCAACGGGCGCACACGCGAACCTTCGCCCTTGTCGCTGCCGAGCATATCCATCTGGAAGTCAAGTCCGTTGTACTTGCGCAAGCCAACCATGATGCGCCGCAGCGTGTTCCTCGCAAGCGGCTTCTCGCGGTTGAAGATCGACTTACCCGTGTCCGCCAAGTCCAGGCATTCCTGAACGCCGCGCCACTTCTTCAATTCGCGGCCGAAAAGGTCGGGCTGCGGTTTTTCGGCGTGTGTCGGTTCCGGCCACCTAATCTTACCGCAACCGCGCCGAACGGCTTTCAGGAAAAAGCGGCGGCGGCTTGTCGCGTCGCCGTAGTCAGCGCAATTTACAACTCGCCATTCCACGGCATAGTTCCGCGCCTCGATTGCCGCGATCCATGCGCGAAAGCACGAGCCTTGCAGCTTCTTGATCGGCTGGCCGTCCTTCGAGAGCGGTACCCATTCAACAAATTCGGGGACATTCTCGATGATGACGCGGCGGACGAAAAGCTGGTCTATCCAGGTGAGGACGAGTTCGGGCTGGGCGCGGAGCTGGTTGGACCTAGGCTTCCCGCCCTTTGCGCGGGAGTGGTGGGTGCAGCTCGGCGACGCCCAGAGAAGGTCAACCTCTCCGCTCGGAACCATGTCTGTGGGGACCGCTTCCTCGATGCTCATCTGCTTCGTCTCGATGAGCGGGTGGTTCAGCTTCATGGTGTCCACGGCCACGGACCAATGGTTGATGGCGATGCCCTTGTGCGTCAGTCCCAGGCGCTGCATGGCGAGTTCCATGCCGGTGGAAGCGCCGCCGGCACCGCATAAGAGGTCCACCGTGTTGATTTCGCGCGGATTCGTCTGTTTCCTCTTGATTCTCATGTTCGTCTCGTTTAGTTTCGGCTGAAAAGTGGTGCAGATCGTTTTGGTCCTGGGTGATCTGCGAGGCCCAGCAAGTTTAGAACGGCAGGTCGTCGAGGTCGCCGAAGTCCGGCGCGGCCTCTTCCTGAGTCTCTTCCTTCGCGCCCGTCGCGGCGTTGTGGATGGTCGCCCAGTCGACCGGCTTGTAGTCCTTCGCGGCCTTGCCGGGGATCGTCGATTTGCAGAACTCGCCGAACGCCTTCTTGATCTCGTCCGCGCTAGAATCGCCAAGGCCCTTTGCTTCGATGAACGCAAGCTGCGCGGCCTTCCAGTCGCACGCAAGGATCGGCTTCTTCGCCACCGCCGCCTTCAACGTGATGCTCTGTCGGCTCGCCACCTTGAAGTCGCAGAACACGACCTGTCCGTCCTTCGGGGATTCCCAGGCGCGGCCATTGATGTACACGGTCGCCTTCTCGATGATGTCGCCTTCGTGGATGTCGGCGAATACGCCGGAATCCTTCGACTTCAGGCAGAGGAAGTTGTCGAACTTCCCGTCCATGAACTTGACGTTGAGGCAGTAGTCGGTGTACTGTCCGCGCGTGTTCTCCCAGACGCGGGTCACTTCCGCGTTCTCGATTTCGATCTTCATGTGTGGCTCCTTCTTTGTTGCGCCCAGAATCGGGCAGAATGACTTGTGGATGTTCTCCCCGAATCGGTTCATCCGATGCGGACCTCGGTGGAGATTTTGACGATGAACTTGACGGCGACGCCGCCCGCGCCCTCGAAGTTAGCCGTTGCGGCGAGGTCCTTCAGCGCAGCAGTGTGCCTCTTCCAGTCCTCGCTGGCCATGATGCCGTCAAGCCTGTCGGCCTGGATCTGCTTCTTGGCCGCGTCGAAGAACGCGGCGACGCCCTTGAGGCGGAGCAGGGCGTTCGGCGTGTCAAGCTTCGCCATCGGGACGTACTCGCAACCGGCCTGGATGATGCCGGACTCCTTTGCAGCCGCGTCGGCGTCATTCTTCCGCGCGGGGCAGTCCGCCGAGAACTTGCAGTACTCGCAGCTCGACGGGTTCGGCGTGCAGCTCTCCGGCGTTGCGGCCTTCGCCACGCCGATGTACTTGTTCGCGCGTTCCGCCGCCGCGTTGATGTCCACCGTGGTCTCGACGGCGGACCTCGCGCCACCGAGAAGGGCGATGAAGCGCACCTTGTAGTCGGCGGCGGCGGCGGCTTCCGCGAACTCCGGGGCCGTGGACATAAGCCCGGCAGCGTAGCAGACAAACTGCTCGAACTTCCGCTCGGGGAATTCACGCGCCCCGCTCTTGAGGTCGAAGATGATCGGCGGCTCACCGTCCGCGCCCAGGCACCAGTCGTCCGCCGTGCCCTCGATGCCGTGGATGTTCGCAAGCGCGGGCGCGTCGATCTTCGTCGTCGTCTCGGGGTGGAGTTCGCGGCCCTTGGCGTAGTGCTTCTTCACGCCGACGGCCCAGCGGGCGATCTCGATCTCCTCGTCGGTGAGCTTCGTGCGGTACACGTCCTTCACCTTCTTGATCTCGGCCTGGACGTCCTCGCGCGTCGCTCCGGAGTTGCCCGTGAATACCGCCATTGCGATGTGGGCGCGGGTACCGCTCTGCGCTTCCTTCGAGGTTCCGTCGGCACCACGGAACGCCGGGGAGACCGAGAACGCCGGCCATTTGGATCCGCCGAAGGGGTCGTGGATTGCGGCGGGTGCCGCCTCTGTGTCTTTCTTGCTCATGTCGTTTTCCCTTTTGGGGTTGTGGTTAAAAATTGGGGGCTTCGTCCTGCGAGGCGGCGATGGCGTCCTTGTACTGGCCGAAGTAGGTCCGCCTCACGCCGCCCGTCCTGGGCGCGTTCTCCTTTGCGGCCAGCGCGTCGGCGTCGTCGGATCCGTCAAGGCCGAAAAGCGCCTCGGCGGCGTACTTGCCCGCGTAGCTCGAGGTCGCGCCCGTGAGCTGCGCGGGATCCATTCCAGTCCGCCATTCGGTCTCGCGTGCGTTGCGGACCGCCTCGACGCTCTCGCCGGTCTCAATGTCCGTGAGAATTGCGTGGGCGCGGATGTAGATGCGGGGGCCGACGAGCATACGCTGCGACGTGTTCCCGTTCTTGTTCTTGACGGTCTCGAAGACGGGCGTGATGTCTCCGCCGACGACGACCGGCGTCTCGTCGACGATCTTGAGATTGCAGCCGGTCTGCTCCAGCAGCGGCTTCACCTTCTCGAAGATGCTGGAGAGGTTGCGGTACTGATATTGCGTCTTCCCCTGCCAGTTCTTCACGTCCATATCCTTCGGAACGCGGAGATTCACCTGGATGTAGGAGAGCTTCGCCTGGATGCCGGCGCCCTTGAAGGTCTCGTCCATGTCACGCCTCCGCTTCCTGCTTCGCCTGGGCCAGGGCGGCTTCCTCGGCGGCTTCGGCTTCCGTCGCCGCGTCCATTGCGGCGGCGCGTTCGGCGTCGGAGGCTTCGTCGTGGGGTTCCTCGGCGCGTTCGGCGTCGATCTGGATCGTCATCGGGCTTCCGATGTTCTGATCGGCGAAGAAGTTCCACTTGCCCGTCGCCAGGTACTCGGAAAGCCAGCCGATCTTGTAAGCGACGCTCTCCCGGAATTCGGCCACGGCCTCGTGCTCGACCGGATCGACGGGGAACGCCAGCAGCAGGTCGGTGTTCTTCTTCACCGCCTGGAGCCACTTCCCGATTTTCTCCTGTCGGATTTCCTTCAAGATGTTGTTCGTGTGCATCTGCATCTCCTTTTGTGGTTGGTTAATCGTTCAGCAGGGCGTTCAGCGACGAGAGGTAGACGCCCGTCGTGAGCTTCGCGCCTGGGGCCTTGTACGCCTTGAGACTTCCGGCGCGGCAATAGCGGAGGACGGTCTTCGTAGACTTCGAGAGGACCTCGGCTGCGTCCGCGACGCTGATAATCTGTTCCGTCGCGCCGTTGACTGCGACTGGCTGCGCCAGGTTGTCCGCGGCGAAGGTCCGAAGTTCGCGGATCTTCTGTTCCAGTGCGTCGACGATTGCGTCGAACTTGCACTTGATGTCTGGAAGGTTGGCGGCGGTCTTCATGCGATCTCCTTCACGGTCCAGTATGTTGTCCTGCAGGTTCCGGCGAACGCTCCGCCGACGAGACGGTAGCGGACCTGGGCGATTGCCTTCTTCGGAGAGGTGGCCCAGGTTTCCTGGGGGCCGACGTGCGTCTCGACAAGGTAGTGCTTCTTCTCGGTTGCCATTAATCGCCAGCCTTCCTCGCGGCCTTCGCGCGTGCGATGTGGTTCCTCTTCGCGGCCTTCGTCGACTTGATGGAGCGGAGAAGGGCGGCGATTCCGGCGTTGACGGCCTCGCGCTGGTACGACGAAGGGCAGCGGTCGTGGATCTTCTGCAGCACGATGATTGCTTCCGCCTTCGTCATTTCGCAATCCCTTCCATCTGTTCGGCGCAAAGGTCGCGTTCGGCAGAAAACTGCGGCGGCGTCGCGGTCAGGAAAAGCCACGCCAGAACGACGTAGATGATGAACACGGCCACGCAGCCGACGGCTTCCTTCAGCGTCTCGACGGTCTCCGGCTTCATTCGGCCACCTCCTCTCGCGGCTGATCCTCCGCGTGGATCTTTCGCGGCTGCACGGGCTTGTGGCGGAGCTTGGCGGGATCATTCGGGGCGGCGTTCAGCCCGACGAAGGGGCGGGCCAGTGTCTCCGCGTCGCAGAAGTACCCGCACCAGTCGTTGATGTTGATCTCGGGGAAGGATGAGGTCTGAGATGGCCTGAAAATACGG
The DNA here is from genome assembly GCA_051884915.1 of Kiritimatiellia bacterium. GTDB lineage: Bacteria > Verrucomicrobiota > Kiritimatiellia > RFP12 > UBA1067 > RUG572. The sequence continues at coordinate 55,332 of JBJEWF010000004.1, read as the reverse complement.
CACTCAAAGATTTCGATTAGTCTCTTCGTCCATTTCTTGTTACCTTCTTTGACGTTCTTCGCACGGATCGCGCTGCAGCCGAAGACGCAGTGGGCGCAGTCGATCTCGAGTTCGGGGAAGTTCGGGTTTGTCATCGGTTCGGTTCCTTTCGGTTCGGGTGGTTGGTGTAGTGGGTTAAGTTCTGATTTCACCGTCCGGCTCGCCTCCGTCCTCGGCGGATCCAAGCGCGGCCTTGCGCTCCATGTCACGCGCCTTTCCGCTCCAACGCGCCCGCCGCTTCCAGCCCGCGCCGGAATGAGGCAAGCCCGCGCTTTATCAGCATAGCGGCTTCGCGCCCTACGGCGCGTCCGTTCTCCCTCGCGCTGGTTTCAAGGACGAACTTCGTCTCATCGTCCAGCGGCACGTTTATCATCTTCTCGTCGCTCATGTCCCGCTCCTGTTAGGTTTCAGGCCGTGCGGCGGTGTTTTACACCGCACGGTCAAAAAATACCTCATGCTGTCTTTCTGATTTGGTGTTTTACACCCTCGGCCAAAATAAACCCGTGTATCAGTTCGCCTATTTTTTGCGCAGGGCAGACATTGCGCTCGGCGCATAGTTCGTTGAAGTCCTTGATTTCCTTGTCGGACAAGGTCACTTCGATGTTTTGCATTTCCATTTCCATTTCAGGCATTCCTTTCGGTTGGATTTGTGTTTGTGCGGTTGCTACGCTTCAATTCCTCTCGGATTAGAAGTGTCAGCAAATCGGTTGTGGTCATGCCCAATTCTGCGGCACGATCCTTGAACTCTTCGGCATCACCACTTTGTAGCCATCCGGCTACCAACTTCTTTCCTTGCTTTCGTTTGTTCGGCATTTTGATGTTCCTGTTTTGGTCTTTGTGGCGCGTATTATACCATAGGTGTTTTACACCGTCAATATGGTTTTTATGATTTTTTCATATTTTTTCTACAACCGCTCTAACGGTGGCGTGGAACGGCTGAAAGACAGCCTGTCACGACATTTCGGTACCAGTCGTGGTCGTGTCCATTGCGGACAAATACGGCGCATTTTTCGGTAATTGTGCGGATGAGGTCGATGCGCTTCATGCAAACGCAAGATCCGCGACCTGCTTCGTGCTTTCTACCACGGCGACGCCGCCCGTCAAGTGTCGCCCATGAGAATCTTTCAGGCCCTCGCAGCCACGCCGACGCATCTCCGGGCGTGGGAAGGGTAGGGTTGGGGGGCATGCTGCCGTTGGTCTTTTTCCGTGAGCGTCTTGTGTTGTTCTGTTCTGTAGGAGTCCAGGGGTACTGTAGGGGTGCTCGACTGCGTATATTGAATTTACAGTTAAGGGGTGGGGGTACAGTTTGCGCGCATACTTTGCAACCCTATAGTTTTTATATTATAAAAACTTAGGGTTGCGAAGCATCGCGCTGTGTACGCTGTGCAAGAGCTATAATTAACATTTTGCGATATTTCGCGCGAAGTGTCCGCGAAGCATTTTCCTGGGCGTTCGGCGGGGCGTTCCGAGTGGGTGATTTCAGGGCTTGTCCCGGTTGCGTCACGTCCTCGGTTGTGGTATCATAGCCGCGTTTTTTGCGAACTGAACAGAATCGAAACTGAGGTATAAACCATCCAATGTGCCAGTACAAAGCCATAGTCCGCCGCGAGGACGGGTCTTTCTGGGCTGAGGTTCCGGCCCTGCCCGGGTGCTATTCGAGCGGAGACACGCTTGAGGAGCTTCGTGAGAATCTCCGCAAGGCGATCAGCTTCCACCTTGAGGGCCTCAACTCGTTCGAGGTCCCGGACGGCGCCGAGGTTGCCAGCGTTCTCGTATGAAGCAGTTGAACGCCAGGCAGCTCGCCCATGAGCTGAATATTCGAGGCTGGTCGCTTGCCCGCATGAAAGACGGCAGCCATATGCAGTTCAAAAAGCCCGGAGTGGCGACGCTGATCACGGTTCCCGCTCACGGATCCCGTCCGCTTCATGTCGGGCTGCTCCGTAAAATCCTGCGCGACGCCGATATCGATCCGTCTGAACTCTGAAAGCGGTTTTACGCCGTGAAGTCGGGCAGCTTGTCGATTTCCGCCCGTGCCCGCTCCTCCTCCATGCGGTAGTAGCGCAGGGTGATCTCCTCGTCGACGTGTCCGACAAGCGCCCGGACGATGGCCAGCGGCACGCCAGCGTCCACCATGAGAGAGACGAACGTGGACCGCAGCGAATGGAAACCGACGACCGCCGTGTGGCGCTTGTAGCCGTCCGCCTTGCGTCTTTCTGCAAGTCCGCATACCTCGAAGTGGGCCTGGGCCGCGTCGCTCAACTTCCATTGAGGCCACGACGCCATTTCGGGCGTGACGTATCCGCGCTTCTTCGGCTTCCCGAGCTGGCGGGAGAGAACGCGGTGCATTGGCAGGTGGACCCAGGTTCCGGCGGAGTAGATCGTCTTGTGCGGGCGTAGCCGTATGATTCCAGCCGCCGCGTCGACTTGTTCCCAGGTCACATGGGCCGCGTCGCCCAGGCGGAGTCCCGTGTAGGCTCCGATCACGAAAAGCGTCCGCATTTCGCCCGTGGCCGATTCAATGAGCCGCGTGAGTTCTTCCGGCGTGAGACGTCTCCGCTTCTGTGCGTCCGTCTTGAGGTGAGGGAAGTCCACCCAGGGATTCCGTTCGGCCTTCGCAAAGTCCCAGATTCGGCGACAGACGCGGATGTATCGGTTGACGGTTGACGGTGACACCGTTCCGCGTGCCCAGGCGACAAACTCACTTGCGATGTCCTGGGTCACGTCTTCGAGCCGTTCGACTTCCGGGTGCGCGGCGTCCTGGTTGATTCGGCAACGGTCGCCGCCCTGATATCCTCCGGCCCAGCGGGTGAAAACGCGCCAGCGTCCGAGGTCGATTCCTTGCGCGCCCTGGCTCTGGTCCGCGTTCTTCGGGTGGCGCGTGTAGAGGTCCCATGCCTCGGCGAATGTCGGCGAATGGCTGCGCCGTGCCTTGAGGATCGCCTCGACCGCCGCCAGCCGCGCGTCGTCTGGAAGGTCGTGGCCGGTGGCGTATTCGTCCAGAATCTTCTCGGCCTTTGCGCGGTCCGTCTCGCCGGTAGACTTCCGCACCCATTTCCCGCCGATGAGGATTCTCGTGTACCAGATGTCGCTGCCCGTCCTTCTGTAGAGCGTTCCGCTCCCGTTTGTCCGTTTCATTTCGTTTCGCTCCGTTTCTGCTCTCGCGTGCGTGTCCATGTCCTTCTATGGTATAGTTCCGCGCTTAACGGTGCCAATTATAGCACAGAATATGCACAGTAGGGCTATTCTCCAATAAAACGCGGTCCCGATTTGTTCTCCGAAGCCGAAGGTTGCTGGTTCGATCCCAGTCAGTCGCACCAATCCAAGACGTTGAAACCCAAACGCGCGTTTGGGTTTCTTCGTTTTTGGGCCGGCGGGCGGGCCGATGCGGACGTTCGCCCTTTTGCCCTCTTCGCGCCGCAGGGAGTGCCCGCGCGCCGCTTCGTCGCCGCCCCCGCCCGCCCCCGGAACCGCGCACCATTGCCTTCGGACCCGTTAAATGGTATCATGTGGACATGACAAACGCTTATGCTTATACGCGTCGAGGCTTTCTCGGACTCGCCTCGGGCGTGGTGGTCTGCGGTGCGCCGGGTTCGCTGCTGGCCAGGTCTTTCATCGACATGACCTACTGGGATCCGTTCGTTCCCCATATTGCCGACGTGGACACCTATCTGCGCCGCAAATTCCGGCAGGACGTGACGGACAGGTCCACCGGACTCGCCGTGCCGGCGCTGAAGGCGGCCCTGAAGGAAATCGTCGCCGCCGGCAAGGCCGCAGCCGAGCCGTGGCGCATCACCAAGGCGAAGTGCTTCGCCTGTCTCGTCACGCGCCAGGCGATTGACGTCTCGGCGTTCGACTGGTTCCCCGCCATCGCCATCTGGAACCGCTGGGACCGTCCGATGAACGCCATCATCGGCGCGCGCGCCGGCGAAGTGAACGCGCGCCGGCTGCCGGACTGGGTCCGTCGCGCCTGGCGGGAGGGCAACCGCGACGGCGACTGGCACCTGTGGCAGGATTTCGACCACTCGGTTCCGGACTGGCGCGCGATCCTCGCCCTCGGCTATCCGGGCATGCAGGCGCGGCTGGAGCGGTATGCGAAGGCGAACGGGCGCGACGATCCGTTCTACGAGAGCTTGCGGATCGCCATGGACGCGATGCTCGCGGGAATCGACCGGTTCAAGCGGCAGGCGCAGCGGAATCTCGCGAAGGGCGACGCCGCGGGGCGGCTCGCCAAGGAAATCGCCTGTCTGGAGCGGCTGCAGACCGGCAAGCCGCAGACCGCCTACGACATGCTGATGTTCGTGTGGCTGTATTTCTTCTACTCGGAGCACATGGATGCCGTCCAGTGCCGGTCGCTGACGGAACTCGACGTCTTCCTCACCCCCTACTACGAGGCGGACCTTGCCGCCGGGCGGACGACTGAGGCCGAATTCCGCGAACAGCTCAAGCATTTCTTCTGGCAGTGGGGCTCGATCGCCAACTACTGGAACCATCCGATCGGCCTGGGCGGCACGAAGGCGGACGGCACCACGGAGTTCAACCACGTCTCGCGGATCATTCTCGAAGTCGCGGACGCGTGCAACCTCACGTCGCCGAAGTTCCTGGTGAAGATCGCGCCGAACACGCCGGACTGGGTGATGGACAAGCTGGTGGACATGGCGCGCCGCCACCGGTCGCTGGCGTTCATCGGCGAAGAGCCGGCGGCGAAGGCGCTGAAGCAATGGTGCCACGCGTCGGACGAGGACTGCCGCACGATGGTCCTGATCGGCTGCTACGAATTCGCTTTGCGCGACAGCGCGAACACCACGATCATGGGCTACCTCAGCTACCTCAAACCGGTCGAGAAGCTGCTGGCGGACGCGAAAGCGGGAACGTTCGCGGCGGCGACGTTCCCGGAGTTCAAGGCCGAATATCTGCGCCGTCTGGCGGACGTGACGGTGCGCTGCCGCGACATCACCTTCGAATCCGAGAAGGTGCTGGCGGAGGTCAACCCCGCGAACTGCATGACGCTCGCGACCGAATTCGCGCTGCGGCACCGCAAGGACGGCTTCGCCGATGGATGTCCGCACGGAAACCACACGGAGATCCTGGGCGTGGGCCTCGGCACCGCGGTCGACGCGCTGCTGGCCGTGAAGGAGATCGTCTACGAACGGCGGGAGCTGACGCTGGCCGGGCTGGGCGAAGCGATGGCGGCGGACTGGGCGGGCCACGAGTCCCTGCGCCTGCGGATGCTGCGCTCGAAGCGCAAGTGGGGCAACAACGACCCCGAGGCCAACGCGCTCGGGCGCGAGCTGATCCTGACCTTCTCCGGCGAAATCAACGGCAAGCCCAATTCCAGAGGTGGGATCTTCCTCGCCGCGGGACACTGCGCGCGCCAGTTCATCGAGCTGGGGGCGAAGACGGGCGCGACGCCGGACGGCCGCCGAAAAGGCGAAGAGATGTCCAAGAACCTCTCGCCGACCATGGGCATGGACACGGAGGGGGTGACGGCGCTCGTCCAGACGCTAAGCTCGGTCAGCGTGGAGGACCTGCCGGGCGACGTTCCGCTGGACGTGATGATGCACCCGTCGGCCTGTTCCGGCGCGAAGGGCCGCGAGGCGATGAAGACCGTGGTGCGGGTCTTTCACGCGAACGGCGGCAGCGTCGTCCAGTTCACGGTGTTCAGCGCCGAGGAGCTGAAGGACGCGCAGCGGCACCCGGAGAAGTACGAGGATCTGCAGGTCCGCGTGTGCGGATGGAACGTCCGCTGGAACGACCTGCCGAAGTCCGAACAGGACAAATACATCACCCGGGCGGAAGCGATTCAATGGTGACGATGCCGTCCGGCCACGGGGCGAACAGAAGCGAAGAGCATCAGGACGGTATGCGTTGTCATCTGACGGGTCTTTCGTGCGCATGCGCACTCGGCCGGACGAATGAAGAAGTGCTTGCGAACGGACTTCGGGGATCGGTTGCGGGACTGGTGCCGCTGCCGTCGGACGTTCCCGGGCGGACGATTCTCTTCGGCATGGTGCCGGGCGAATTGCCCGAAATCGATGAACCCGAGTTCGATTTCCGGTCGAATCGCCTGCTGCTGCATGCCGTCTCCAATTTCCGGCCGGCGTTGGACGCCTTCAGGGCGCGTCATCCGGCCGCGCGCATCGCCATCGTGCTGGGCGCGTCCAATACGGGAATCGACGAGGCCCAGCGGTTTGTGGGGGACTGGCTGGAGACGGGGACGAAGCCGCGGGGGCTGGACTTTTCGCAGATCGAGCTGGGGACGCCTTCGGACTATCTGAAACGTCTGCTGGGCATCGAGGGACCGGCCTATACGGTTTCCACGGCCTGCAGTTCGAGCGCCAAGGTCTTCGGCGCGGCGCACCGTCTGATGGCGGCGGGCGTGGCCGACGCGGTCGTGGTCGGCGGCGTCGACGGGCGCTGCCGGTTCGCGATGAACGGGTTCCACGCCCTCGGCGCGTTGGCGCAGGGGCATTGCCGGCCGCTGGCCGCGGACCGCGACGGCATCAATCTGGGGGAGGGCGTGGCCCTGTTCCTCATGGAGCCGTCTCCCGCGCCCGGAGCCGGCCGCACCGTGGCCGTGGTGGGCTGCGGCGAGACAAGCGACGCCTACCACGCGACGGCCCCCGATCCGGAAGGGCGCGGCGCGGAGGCGGCGATGCGCGCGGCGCTGGCGGAGGGCGGTCTTGTTCCGGCGGACGTCGGCTACGTGAACCTGCATGGCACGGGGACGCCGGCGAACGACGCCATGGAGATGAAGGCCGTCCGGCGGATTTTCGGGACGCTGCCGCGGGTGGAGTCCACGAAGGCGATGACGGGACACTGCCTCGGCGCGGCGGGCGCCGTCGAAGCGGCGCTGTGCTGGCTGTATCTGTCTTCGGGGGCGGTGGCGGGCGCCGCGCTCTCCAATTCATTCGCGTTCGGCGGTTCGAACGCCTGCGTGGCGATGGTGGCGGAAAATGGGTGAATGGGCGCTGACAGATCTGCTGCCGCATCGGCCGCCGATGATTCTCATTGATGGCGTGCGGCGTTTTGACGCGGCGGCGAAGACGCTGACGGCATACGTGACGATCGACGAACGTCAGCTCTTCTTCGTGGCGGGGGAGGGCGTTCCCAACTGGGTGGCGATCGAATACATGGCGCAGACGGCGGCGGCCCTGACGGGGTACTGGGACAAGTCCCGTGCGCCGGACCGGCTTGCGCGGCCGGGACTGCTGCTCGGCACGCGCAAGCTGGAACTGAAGCTTGAGCGGTTTGAACAGGGCCGGACCTACGAGATCACGGCCGTCAACGCGTTCAGCGACGCCGACGCGGCCGCGTTCGAATGCACGATTGCGGCGGCGGACGGGACGGTGGTGGCCACGGCGGTTCTGAATGCCTATCGGCCGCCGGATCTGGAAGTTTTCTTGAAGGAGCAGGCACGGACATGAAACGGGTTCTTGTGACAGGGGCTTCGCGGGGGATCGGCAAGGCGATTGCCCTGCGTTTGGCAAAGGACGGTTTTGCCGTGGTGGCGCACGCCGTGAAAAACGCGGCGGCGGCGCGTGAAACCGCCGCCGCCTGCGCGGCGCTGGCGAACCGGCCCGAACAGCCGGTTCTGGTTTTCGATCTGGCCGACCGCGCCGCGGTGGCGGCGGCCCTTGAGGCGGACATGGCGGCGCGGGGACCGTACTACGGCGTCGTCGCCAACGCGGGAGTCGCGGCCGACGCGCCGTTCCCGATTCTGGAAGGCGACGCGTGGGACAGGGTCGTCGACACGAACCTGACGGGCCTCTACAACGTCTTGAAGCCCGTGGTGATGCCGATGGTCTCCAATCGCATTCGCGGACGCATCGTCGCCCTTTCCAGCGTGAGCGGAATCGCGGGGAATCGCGGGCAGGTCAACTATTCGGCGGCCAAGGCCGGCATCATCGGCGCCGTCAAGGCCCTGGCCGTCGAATTGGCGAAACGCGGCATCACGGTGAACGCCGTGGCGCCGGGCGTGATCGAAACGGAAATGGCCCATTCGATCGCGTTCCCGGAGGAGGTGAAGAAGGCGATTCCGATGCGCCGCTTCGGCACGCCCGACGAAGTGGCCGGCGTGGTGGCGTTTCTGTTCCGCGAGGAGGCGTCCTACGTGACGCGGCAGGTCATTTCCGTGAATGGCGGGCTGTTCTAGACGGGGCATTCTGGATCGTTGGATGGACGGCGGCCTCCGGCCGCATGTGCGAGAGTGGGAAAACGCGAGATGAAGAGACGAGTTGCAGTGACGGGCATGGGGATTGTCTCCCCGATCGGAAATGACATCGAGACGGCGTTCGCGCGATTGAGAAAACTGGAAAACTGCGTGCAGGCGTTGCCGGAACTCGCCGCGTACAGGGGATTGAACACGCGTCTGGGCTGTCCGACGGCGTTTGAGCGGCCGGCGCACTGGAATCGCAAGACCACGCGGACCATGGGCGAGGTGGCGATGTACGCATTGGCGGCCACGGAGCAGGCCATCGCCCAGGCGCGGCTTGACGACGCCCTGCTCCAGAGTGGCCGCACGGGCGTGGCCTACGGTTCCTGCTCCGGCTCGATTCCCGCCCTGCTGGATTTCTATTCGATGCTCAAGACGAAGGAGATCGCGGGCATCACCAGCGGAACCTACATCAAACTGATGCCGCAGACGACCGCGTGCAACCTGTCGGTCCATTTCAAGACGCACGGCCGTCTTGTCCCGACGGGGACCGCCTGCACCAGCGGTTCGCTCGCGCTCGGCAATGCCGCCGAACTGATCCGCTGGGGCGTTCAGGACGTGATGCTGGCCGGCGGCGCGGAGGAATTCAGCGCCACCCAGGTCGCGATTTTCGACACGCTCTACGCAACCTCGCTGAAGAACGATTGCCCGAAGGCGTCCCCGGCGCCGTACGATGCCGGCCGCGACGGACTGGTCGTGGGCGATGGCGCGGCGACGTTCGTGCTGGAGGAGTATGGGCACGCGCAGGCGCGGGGCGCCCGGATCCTGGCCGAACTGGTGGGATTCGCGGAGACGACGGACGGCGCCCACGTGACCAACCCCAACGCCGAAACGATGTCCTACGCGCTCAAGGGCGCGTTGGACGATGCGGGCCTGTCCGCCGGCGACATCGGCTACGTGAGCGGCCATGGAACGGCGACGAAGGCGGGCGACGTGGCGGAGACGATGGCGACGCGCGCGGTTTTCAACCGGGCCGTGCCGCTGTCTTCGCTGAAGAGCTACATGGGGCATACGCTTGGCGCCTGCGGCGCCATCGAGGCGGCGATGCTGGTGAAGTCGCTCGAATGCGGCTGGTACCCGCCCACGCTCAACCTGAAGACTGTCGATCCGGCCTGCGCGGAGATGGATTATCTCCAGGGCGAGGGGCGGACGATCGACTGCGAGTACGCGATGACGAACAACTTTGCGTTCGGCGGCGTCAACACCAGTCTGATCTTCCGCGCGATGCGTTGAGAAATGGCGCACGGCGGTTCCCGGATGCGGCTCTTCCACTGGCTGTTCGCCGCGTGCTGTTCGGCGTTTCTGGCAGGAGGCTGCCGGACGCTTGACGATCGTCTGCTGACGGCCCGGTCGCCGCGGGAGATCGTCCAGGCCACGGCGGACTTCTACGTGCAGGATCTCGGCGACGAATGCTGCGTCGTCGCCCATGTGACGACAAACGGCGTCGTCTACGGCCGGTCGGGCCCGGCGGACGAACACGCGCTCTTTCGCCTGGCCTCGCTTTCGAAGCTGTTTCTCCATCCGGTCATTCTGGAACTGGCCGAAAACGGGCGGATCGATCTGGACCGGCCGGTGAGCGATTGCTCGAAGCTGGAGCTGCCGCCGGAATATGCAACGGTGACGCTTCGCGATCTGCTGGACAACCGCTCGGGCCTGCCGCGCGAATTCCTGATGCCGTGGACGCCGTGGGACATGTGGACGTGTTTCCGTTGCGGACTCGCCGGAATCCACATCTACGGGGACTTCGATTCGCGCGAGAATTTTGCGAAAACGGCCTGGCGTCCCTGGTGGCGCGCGTGCGTTCGCGACAAGCGGGACGTCTACTCGAATGTGGGATTCGGGCTTCTTGGCACGGTTCTCGAAGATGCGCTCGGCATGACGCTGGAGGATCTGATCCGGGACGAACTCGTCCGCCCCATGCGCCTGCAGGACACGACATACGAACCGGAACCCCTGTTCACGAACCGCCTGACGCGGGCGCGGGCGGGCTGCCTGCCCTGGTTGACGCGCCGCGGACACGACGTTCCCGACCATCGCCTCGGATCGGCGCTCCGGGCGACAGGCGGCCTGTTTTCGTCGATTGCCGATTGCGCCCGGGTGTTCACCGCCTACTGGAAGATCGTCGACGCCCAAATGGCGGAGCGTTCGATCGGCGCCTGCGCGGACGATGCCGTGTTCGGGCTGCTGCGGGTCAAGGTCCTTCCCTCGGGGCGCCGCGTCCTCTACCGGGCGGGCATGATCTACGGCGGCTCCTCCTTCGTCGGCTTCGACCCCGTCGACCGGACGATCCTCGTCATCCTGCGGAACGTGACGAGCTGGCCCGATCGGCGCGGCTTTGCCGTGCTCGACGCCCTGCGCCGTTCCCGGGAGCGGGAGGAAGCGAACGGGGGAGGAAAAACAAACGGCCGCGAAGTGGTTGCCTCGCAGGGACTCGAACCCCAACAGGCAGAATCAGAATCTGCAGTGCTACCATTACACCACGAGGCAACGTGGCCGTGAAAACGGTCGGCATTATATTAAATTCTCGGGTGGATTGCAAGGGGGAAAATGAGTATAATTGTCCGGTGAGCAGATTCAAGATAGTTGGGCGGAAAACGGTCTCCGGACTCCATCGGGTGCCGGGCAACAAGAATGCGGCGCTGCCGATGATCGCCGCGGCGTTGCTGGCGCCGGAACCGGTGACGCTGGTGAACGTGCCGGACATTGCCGACGTGGCGCGCATGCTGGAGTGCGCCGAAAAGTTCGGGGCGAAGGTGGCGCGCGATCTCGCGGCGCGCACGGTGGTCGTCGACGCGTCCGGCGTCGCGTCGGGCCGTCTGAATCCCGAGCTGGCGCGCAAGATCCGCACGTCGATCCTGTTCGCGGGGCCGCTGCTGGCGCGCCTGGGGGCGGTCAGCCTGCCGCCGCCGGGCGGCGACGGCATCGGGCGCCGGCGTCTGGACGGGCATTTCGAGGGTTTCGTCGCGCTGGGGGCCAAGGTCCAGGCCGGCCGGCGCGTGCTGTCGGTCAAGGCGCCCCGGGGGCTGACGGGGACGCGCATCCTGCTGGACGAGGCGTCGGTGACGGCGACGGAGAACATTCTCATGGCGGCCGTCCTCGCCAAGGGGCGGACGGAACTCTACAACGCGGCCTGCGAACCGCACGTCCAGGACCTGTGCCGGATGCTGAACGCCATGGGGGCCAGGATCGCCGGCGCGGGGACGAACCTGATCGTCGTCGAGGGCGTCGAGGCGCTGCACGGGGCCACGGCGCGCGTGGGGTGCGACTACATCGAGGGCGCGAGCTATCTGGTCGCGGCGGCCGTGACGGGCGGGGAAATGGATCTGGCGGAAGTCGACGCCGACGTGTTTGCGGTTCTCGAAAAGCCGTTCGCCCGTTTTGGCGTCAAGTGGACGTGCAACGCCGCCGCGCGGACGCTGCACATGCCGGTGCGCCGGCGCCGGAAAATGGCCTACGACCTCGGCGACGCGATCCCTTCGATCGCGGACGGTCCCTGGCCGATGTTCCCGAGCGACCTGATGAGCGTGCTGATCGTGCTGGCGACGCAAACGCGGGGCACCTGCCTGCTGTTCGAGAAGATGTTCGAGAGCCGCCTGTATTTCGTGGACCACCTGATTGGCATGGGCGCGAAAATCGTCCAGTGCGATCCGCACCGCGTGGTGGTGACCGGCGCGACGCAGCTCGTCGGCTCGACGGTGACCTCTCCCGACATCCGGGCCGGCATCTCCCTGCTGATCGCCGCCCTCTGCGCGAAGGGCGAGACGACCATCCTGAACGCCGAGTCGGTCGACCGGGGCTACGAAGCGGTCGAAAGGGAGCTTGCCGCGCTGGGCGCGGACGTGAAACGGATTCCATGAACATGAAACGGAAAGCCCATGCCCCGCGCGGTCTCAAGATCCTCCACGAGGATCCCGACGTCATCGTGATCGAGAAGGCGGCGGGACTCCTGTCCCAGGCCACGCGCCGCGGCGAAGAGGCGAGCGTCGAGGGCGTGCTGAACGACTACGTGCGCAAGGGGCAGTGGAAAAGCGCGAAGCGCGTCTATCTCGTCCACCGTCTTGACCGCGAGACTTCGGGCGTGATGGTGGTCGCCAAGACGGAAGCCGTCCAGGCGTATTTCCGCGCGCGGTGGAACGAGGTCACGACGAAGATCTACCTGGCCCGCGTGGAAGGCGCGCTGGAGGCGGAGGCCGGGGCGGTCGAAAGCTATCTGCGCGAGGATGAGAACTATTTCGTCAAGAGCGTCAAGGACCCGCGGCACGGAAAGTTTGCGCGGACGGAATGGCGGCGCCGTTCGGAAGCGCACGGGACCACGCTGGTCGAGGTCGCGTTGAAGAGCGGCCGCAAGAACCAGATCCGCGTCCATTTCCGCGAGATGGGCCATCCGGTCGTGGGCGACGCGAAATACGGGCATGGACGGCGGGGCGACGCGCTGTGCCTGCATGCCTGGAAACTGTCGTTCGTCCATCCGCACACGCATGAGACGATGACCTTCGAGACGGCCCTGCCGCCTTTTGCATGAAAGGACGTGATCACATGGACGACCGGAAAATCTTCGTTTGCGGGCATCGCAATCCGGATTGCGATTCGATCATGAGCGCCTACGGTCTGGCGGACCTTCGCCGCCGCACGGGCCAGACGAATGTCGAGGCCATCTGCCCCGGGCGGCTGCCCGCGCGGGCGAAATGGGTGTTCGACCATTTTGGCGTGCCGCCGCCGCCCAGCCGCGGCGACGTCTACGTCCGGGTTCGGGATCTGATCGCGGGCGAGGTGCCCGTGATTCCGGCCGGCATCCCGCTGATCGAGGCGCTGCGGCGGCTGGAGGCCTCGGGCGAATCGTCGCTTCCCGTGGCCGCGGCGGACGGTTCGTTCCGCGGCATGCTGTCCCCGGCGAAACTGCTGTCGCTGTTCATCGCCAAGGACGATCTGTCGCGTCCGACCGGCGAGGCGCCGCTGCACGCCTGCACGCAGGTGCTCCAGGTCTCCGATCGGGTCCATGACGTCAAGGCGGCGTGCGTCCGCAATTCGCACAACCATTTCCCCGTGGTCGACGAAACGGGGCGTCTGGTCGGGACGGTGCTGAAGCGCGCGTTCGCGGAACCGCCGCCGTACCGGATGATTCTCGTCGACCACAACGAGACGGACCAGGGCATTCCCGGGCTTGAGGAGATTCCCGTCCTGGAGGTGGTCGACCACCATCGGATCTCCTTCACGTCGACGCCGGAGCCCATCAAATACACGGCCGACGTCGTGGGGTCGACCTGCACGATCGTCGCGCGGATGTGGCGGGGCGCGGGCCACCGTCCCTCGAAGACGACGGCGGGGATCCTGCTGGCCGGCATTGTCGCGGACACGCTTCTGTTCCAGTCGCCGACGACCGCGGAGGCCGACCATCTCTTCGCGCGCTGGCTGGAGCGGATTTCCGGGACGACGGCGTCGGAAATCATGGCGGGCATGATGTCGGTCGCTTCGGCCCTGAATGCGCTGTCGCCCGAAAAGGCGATCGACTCCGACCGGAAGACCTATGCCGAAGCGGGGATGCGTTTCGCCCTGTCCCAGATCGAGGAAACCAACCTGGCGCTCTTCCACAATCGCCGGGCCGAGATGGCGGAGGCGCTGGAGTCGATTCGCGCCGCCGACAACCTCGACTTCGCGGCGCTGCTGGTGACCGACCCCGTCCGGGGCAATTCGGAATTGCTCTACTGCGGCTCCGAACAGGTCCGGCGCGCCTTGCCGTGGCGCCGCCGCGAAGACGGACTCTTCCTTCTTCCCGGCGTGCTCTCGCGCAAGAAACAGCTGCTGCCCGAAGTCCTGGCGGCGCTGGGCAGCCTGTGACGGCCCGCCCGGATCGTCCCGGCGGCGGATTTGCCACCCGTCCGGTCGTTGTGGTATAATGGCCGCATGAAAAACATTCTGTTCGCCTTTTGCGTCGTGGCCCTTGCCGGCGGCCTTCGGTCCGAAATCCCTCTGCCGGAGCATCCGCGTCCAGACTGGGAACGCGCCCTCTGGATGAACCTGAACGGTTCCTGGCGGTTCGCGTTCGACGGCCGGGACGTCGGCGAGAAGGAGCAGTGGTTCACTGCCGCGGACGACGCGTTCGACAAGTCGATCACCGTGCCGTTCCCGTGGGGCAGCAGGCTTTCGGGCGTCGGCGACGAGGCGGACGTCGGCTGGTATCGCCGCGACGTGACCGTGCCGGCGGAGTGGAAGGGCAAGCGCGTCTTTCTCGTCATCGGCGCGTCGGACCATGACACGACGTGCTGGTTCGACGGCAACCGGCTGGGCGCCCATTCGGGCGGCTATACGCCGTTCGAGTTCGAACTGACCGACCACGTGAACTGGGGAAGCCCGCAGAAGATCACGTTGCGCGCGTGGGACGCGCCGGCGGAACTGTCGCGGCGCGACTGGCGGCTGTACGGGAAGCAGGGCTACGGCAACGCGCGCGGCGTGTGGCAGACCGTCTATCTGGAGGCGCGCGGCGCCGACTATCTGGAGAAGGTCCACTTCACGCCCGACATCGAAAACGGCCTGGTGACGGCCGACGTGAGGCTGGGCGCGCCGGCGAAGAAGCCGCTGACGTTCCAGGTCCAGTTCAGGGAAGACGACCGGGCCAAGCCCGCCGTCGTCCAGTTCGTGCCGGGCCAGATGTCGGCCAGGGTCAGGATCCCTCTCCGCAACGTCAAGCTCTGGGATCTGGACAACCCCTACCTCTACGAAGTCAAGGTCGTGCTGGAGGGCGAGGGCACGGCCGATGCCGTTTCGACCTATTTCGGCATGCGCAAGGTCGCCGTCGGGAAGCTGCCGGGGTCGGACGTTCCCTACGTGACGCTGAACGGCAAGCCGATCTATCTGCAGCTGACGCTGGACCAGAGCTATCATCCGGACGGTTTCTACACGTTCCCGTCGGACGCGTTCATGAAGAACGAAATCATGATTTCCAAGAACCTGGCGCTGTCGGGCAACCGCATCCACATCAAGGTCGAGATTCCGCGCAAGCTGTATTGGGCGGACAGGCTGGGCCTGCTCATCATGGCGGACGTGCCCTGCGCCTGGGGGCCGGCGAGCGAGGCGATGTTCCGCGAGCACTGGTTCTGCTTCGAGGACATGGTCGCGCGCGATTTCAACCATCCCTCGATCTTCTCCTGGGTGCTGTTCAATGAAACCTGGGGCCTGTTCGCCGACGGCGAGAACTGGGGCGCGAATCGCGCGAACCGGTATGCCCCGTGGGTCCGCCGGCGCGTGGCGGACGCCTACGCCAAGGCGAAGGCGCTGGATCCCACGCGGCTCGTCGAGGACAATTCGCCCTGCAACCGCGACCACGTGATCACGGACATCAACACCTGGCATGGCTATCTGCCGGGCTACGGCTGGGAGAACGAGGTCGAGCGTCAATGCAAGAGCACGTTCCCCGGATCGACCCACAACTACATCGGCGGCTATGTGCAGAACGGCGCGCCGATGTTCAATTCCGAATGCGGCAACGTCTGGGGATACAAGGGGTCGACGGGCGACTGCGACTGGTCGTGGGACTACCACATGATGATGAACGCCTTCCGGCGCCGGCTGGCCTGCGGCGGCTGGCTGTATACGGAACACCACGACGTCATCAACGAGTGGAACGGCTACGTCCGGTTCGACCGCACGGAGAAGTTCACCGGCGTGGAGGAGCTCGTTCCGGGCTCGTCGCTGAAGGACTGGCATGCCGACGCCTATCTGCCGCTGGACAGGGAGCTTTTCCGCGCGTTCGGGGCGGGGGAGACGTGGACGATGCCGGTCGACGTCTCGCTGACAACCGACAAGTACACGGGGAAGCGCCTGACGGTCTTCTCGTGGATCCGCAGCTGGAACGCGAAGGGTCGGCTGACGGAGTCCGCCCCGGCGGAGGCCGGTTCGTTCACGGCGTCGTCGTGGCAGAACGGACGGGTGCTTGACGTCCCCGTCGCGTTGCCGGACGAGACGGCGAGCGGCGTGATCTGTTTCGAGCTGAAGGACGGCGACACGGTCGTGGCGCGGAACTTTGCCTGCTTCGCGACGAAGGGGAAGGCGCCCGACAACGTGGTCTCGGTGAAGCCGGGCGCCTTCTCGAAGGCGTCGTGGTCGCAGAAGCAGTGGAACATCTTCGACGGCGAGAAGGCCAATGGCGCCGGCAAGGGATTCTTCGAGTATGCGTTCGCGGGCGTGCCGGCGGGCCGGAAGGCGACGTTCCGGGCGGAAGTGTCGGCCAAGCGCCTGAATGCGAAGGACACGAAGGACCTCGACAAGGGCGTCCGCGATCTGGATTGCATGCTCGGCGGCGGATTTGCCGACCGGTCGAAGAACCCCAACAGCTATCCGATGACGTGCGCGGAAAAATGGTCCGGCACGCTCAGCGTCTATGCCAACGGCGAACTGGTGAAGACCATGGTCCTGCCCGACGACCCGGCCGACCACCGGGGCATTCTCTCCTGGGCGGCGCAGCAGCGTCCGGAGATGCGCAAGTCGCGGACGCTCAACGAGGCGGGATCCTACGGCTATCTGGTCGAGGCCGAGATCGCGCCGGAGATCCTGGCGAAGGGAGACGGCAAGGTGGTCGTCCGGCTGGAGACGGACGAGCACGGCCTGGCGGTCTACGGCGCGGACTTTGGCCGGTATCCGCTCGACCCGTCGGTCGAGTTCTGACGGGCGGCGCGACGCGGGCGGATGCGGAGACGGGAGGAACGGAATGGGCTATTCGGTTGGATTGGACATTGGCGGCACGAAGTGCGCGGTGAGCCTGGGCGCGGTGGGCGAACGGGACGTCGAAATCAAGTTCCGCCAGGAATTCCCCACCGCGGGGAAAAGCTGGCAGGACGTCCTGGCGATTTATACGGACAAGATCCAGGAACTGACCGAGACGTTCGAAATCGCCAACATCGGCATTTCGTGCGGGGGCCCGCTCGACTCGAAGGCGGGGCTGATCCAGAGTCCGCCCAATCTGCCCGGCTGGGACGACGTGCCGATCGTCCAGTATTTCAAGGACCGTTTCGACGTGCCCGTCCACATCCAGAACGACGCGAACGCCTGCGCCCTGGCCGAGGCGAAGTTCGGCGCGGGCCGCGGGGCGCGGAATGTCGTGTTCATGACGTTCGGCACGGGCCTGGGCGCGGGCATCGTCATTGACGGGAAGCTCTATTCGGGGACCAACGACAACGCGGGCGAGATCGGGCACGTCCGGCTGGCGCCGGGCGGTCCGAAAGGCTACAACAAGGACGGCAGCGCGGAAGGGTTCTGCTCGGGCGCGGGCATCGTGCGGCTCGCCGGGATCCGCGCGCGCGAGCACGAGATGGAATACGCCGGTTCCGAAAGCGCGGCGCGGGCGCGGGCCGGCGAATTGACGACGAAGGACGTCTTCGGCTACGTGCGCGCGGGCGATCCGTTCTGCACGCGCATCTTCAAGGAAAGCGCCGGGAAACTGGCGACGATCCTGGCGTTCACGATCGACGTGCTGAATCCCGAGGTGATCGTGCTGGGCGGCGTGTTCATGCGCAATGCCGACCTTTTCATGCCGGAAATCGAACCCATCCTCCAGCGCGAGGCGCTGCCGGGAGCCCTGAAGGTCTGCCGGATCGTGCCGGCGGGAATCGGCGAGAACATCGGCGACTATGCGGCGCTCGCCGTCGCCAACATGAACTGAAGCCGCCCCGCAGGCGCGGATCTCCGGACGGAAAGGGCCGTCGTCCGGCGGAATGGTGCCGGAGGAGGGACTCGAACCCTCACGTACTCGCGTACGGCAGATTTTGAGTCTGCTGCGGCTGCCATTACGCCACTCCGGCCTGAAGACGCCTTCCCCGTTTCCGTTCGTGGAGCGGGCGAAGGGAATCGAACCCTCGTCATCGGCTTGGAAGGCCGACGCTCTGCCATTGAGCTACGCCCGCGAGGGGAAAAACGGTCCGAAGTATATCAGATATCCCCGATTGCGTCAATTGCGCGGGAAAGTTTTGTCATTTTTGGCCGTGCGGCACATTTCATGTCTGCAAACCCTTTTTTTTGATATAATCCCGCACGGGAAAGAGCGGATTCGATTATGAGCGATATGTCACGGTTGGCGCTTGACGTTTTGCGGGCGACGGGACTCTATTCGGAAGAGGCCCTGGCGCGCATTGCCGAGGGACGGGCGAAGAACCCGGAGATGGGATTGGCGGAGGCGGCCGTCAAATTCGGCGGCATCCGGGAGGCCGAGTTCCTGCAGAAGGCGGGGGCCTTTCTGGGCTTCGACTATGTCGAACTGGAGAAGGTCCAGCCCCGTCCCGACGTGCTGCAGAAGCTCCCCGCCTCGGCCGTGTACCAGTACAACGTGCTGCCGGTCAGATTCGCCGACGGCGTCCTGACCGTCGTGTCCAACGATCCGTTCTCGACGGTCGCCGGCGACGGCCTGCGCCTGGCGGCGGGGTGTCCGGTGAAGATCGTCCTGGCGCCGCGCGAGGACATCGACAAGGCGGTCAAGAAGTTCTATGGCGTCGGCGCCGACGCGATCGAGAAGATGATCGAAGACGGCCGCTACGCCGTGGACGACGACGACGGCTCGATCTCGAAGATCGACGTCGGCGCCGAGGGCGAAGAGGCCTCCATCGTCAAGTTCGTGAACCGGATCATCGCCGAAGCCGACCGCCAGGGGGCCACGGACATCCATATCGAACCGCAGGAGACGGAGCTGCGGATCCGCTACCGCATCGACGGCATGCTCCACAAGGTCGACGTGCCGCCCCAGCTGAACCGCCTGAAATCCGCGATCATCTCCCGCATCAAGGTCATGGCGAACCTGGACATCGCCGAGAAACGGCTGCCGATGGACGGGCGCATCGGCATCCGGCTGGGCGGCGAGGACATCGACATCCGCGTTTCGACGATGCCGGGCGCCTGGGGCGAGTCCATTTCCCTGCGTCTGCTGGCGAAGAGCGGCAATTTCGTCAGGATGGCCGACCTGGGATTCAACGATCGCGACTTCCGCGTGGTGGACAAGATCATCCGCCGGCCGAACGGCATCTTCCTCGTGACGGGGCCGACGGGTTCGGGCAAATCGACCTCGCTCTACTCCTTCCTGCATGAAGTGAACACGATGGACGTGCGCATCCTGACGGCGGAAGACCCGATCGAATACCAGATGGACGGCATCATCCAGGTCCAGATGAACAAGGACATCGGACTCGACTTCGCGCGGACGCTGCGGGCCTTTCTGCGCCAGGATCCGGACAAGATCATGGTAGGCGAAATCCGCGACCGCGAAACGGCGGAAATCGCCATCAACGCGTCGCTGACGGGCCACATGGTCTTTTCGACTCTGCATACGAACACGGCGGCGGGCGCCTTCCCGCGCATGATCGACATGGGCGTGGAGCCGTTTCTGATCGCGTCCGCCGTGGCGGGCGTGATGGGGCAGCGCCTGTGCCGGCGCCTCTGCCCGAAATGCCGGCAGGAGGTCCCGCTGGACCGGAAGTGGTACGATCTGCCCTATCCGCCGGCGGCGGAGACGGTCTTCCAGCCGGCGGAGCGCGGGTGCGATTCCTGCAGCCGGACGGGATACAAGGGCCGCCGCGCGCTCTTTGAGGTGCTTGAAGTCGACGAGGACATCGAAGGGGCGATCATCCGCCGGGAAAACGCGACGCAGATCCAGCACCTGTCGCTGCAGAAGGGCATGAAGACGCTGCGCGAGGACGGCTGGGCCAAGGTTTTCAAGGGCGTGACCAGCGTGAATGAAATTCGCCGCGTGACGGAAGACCAGTAGGTTCCGGCGGCATGCGAGGGGAACGATGTCCGTATTGCAGGCAGATCAGGCAGTCGGCGGCTACCGCGTTCTCGGTCTGCTCGGAAAAGGCGGGATGGCGGAGGTCTATGAGGTCGAATCCGAGAAGACGGGCGCCCTCTACGCGCTGAAGGTCTTTGTCTGCGAACAGGCCAACGCGATCTTCCTGAAGAAGCGGTTCTGGTCCGAGGCCCGCGTCCTGTCCCGGCTCCACCACCCGCGGATTGTCCGCGTCCATGATTTCGGCTATGCCGACGCCGACGAGAGGACGCCGTATTACGTGATGGACCTCGTTCTGGACGCGACGGGCGTTCCGTGCACGTTGCGCAATGCGCTCGACCGGGGCCTCTCGACGGAGGAGCGGATCGCCGCGTGGTACGAGGACCTTGTCGAGGCGCTGGCCTACATCCACGGGAAAGGCGTCGTCCACCGCGACGTTTCGCTTGAAAATGCCCTGGTGGGCCCCGATGGAAGGGCCGTGCTGTCGGATTTCGGCGTCTGCAAGATCCTCGACCGCGATCTGCGGGCGGAATTGGACCAGACGGTCGCGACGATGATGTCCGAGGGCCGGCCGCTGATGGGAAAGGCGTTCTACATCGCGCCGGAGGTCCGCGCCGGCCGGCCGGAGTCGCCCGCGTCGGACATCTACTCCCTGGGCGTTCTCGTCTTCTATCTGCTCAACCAGGTCTGGTATGCGCCGGGCGCGAAAGTCGCGGATCTGCTGTCGCTTTTCGACGAGCGGTGGCAGACGGTCGTTCCGGCGCTGCTGGAAGCCGATCCCGCGAAACGGCGCTGCCCGCGGTGGAACGGCGAAGGCGTTCCGGCGGCCGCGCGCCCGGAACCGGAACGGCGGGGACGGCGGGGCGCGCATTGGGCCGGGATCTTCCTGTTGGGCGGACTCTGCGCGGGCAGTTTCCTGACCTACTTCGCGCGGGACCGCGAGACCCGGCTCACCAAAGCCTCCGCGCGGGTCCAGTCCGCGATTGACGCGAAAGACGCCAATGTCTTCTGCACGATTCCGCGCCTGGACGACGGCGCGCTGAAGCGGAGCGCCGCCCTCGTGCGGCCTTTCGTCATGGCAAAAGTCGTGGACGAGCTGGGCCGGGAGCGGCTGGACGGCAATTCCAGCGCGGCCAGCCGGATGAGCGCCGCCGCCGACGAGCTTGAATCCATCCCCGACGCGTTCGACGGCACGTCGCGGGCGCTGGGCCTGCTCTGCCGTTCGGCTTCGGCGATTCTGTTCCTGCGGGAAGGCAACGCCGAGTGGGCCGTGGACGAACTGGCCCTGATCAGGGAGGAATGCGGGGAGTGGGAGCGCGCGCTGTCGGACAGTCTGCCGAAGCTCCGGTTCGTCGACGCCGATCTGCTGGCGCGGATCCGCCGGGCCTGGGCGCAGAAGGAGGCGGCCGGCAGGGAGGGCGCCCGCTGATTTTCGCCATCGTGTCATGCGGGGGCCTGGCGCGCATAGCATTGGTGCGACATCACGTGAAAGACCGGCCATGAAAGCTTCTTCGACGTTTCCCGAAACTTCCGTCACGCTTCTGGGCAAGCTCGCCGCCCAGGTCACGGGAGAAGACCAATCCAACTGGGTTCGGTTCTGGAATCTCTATGCGGGCGCCATCCGGCGCTTCGCCGTCCGCGTGGGCGACGAATCCCACGCGGACGACATCCTCAGCGAAGTGATGCGCAAACTCGTCGATTTCTTCCGCGCCGGGCGGTTCAGGGGGGAGAAGGGGAATTTCCGCGCATTCGTCGCCCAGATGGTCCGGAACGAACTGGGGATGGCCTACCGCAAGGAAAAGGCGCGCCGGATGGACCGGCGCGTCTATCTGGACGCGGCCGCGGAGGATCCGGCGGGGAACGCGGCGTGCCGTGCCGAGATGGAGATCGCCACGCCGGACGACGCCGTCTGGAAGAATCTGGACCTGGAGTGGGCGGCCGCCCGGCGGCAGGAGATCCTGGCGCGCCTTTTGGCCAATCCGGCGATCAAGCCCCTCTACCGGGACGTCTACAAGGCCCACGCGATCGACGGGCGTCCGGTGGAGGAGGTCGCGCGGGCCTTTGGCATCACCCGGAACCTGGTGAGCCAGATCAAATTGCGCATGACGCGCGCCTATCACGCCCTGGCCGCCGAACTGGGCGATGACTAGCCCCCGGGATTGTGCTATAATAGCGACTTACGGGCATTGCGCCCGGCTTTCTACCGATAAACTCTACAAGAAAGAAAAAAGAGAGAAACACGATGAACTACAAGTACACCTGCCTCAATCCAATCGCTCCGGTGGGGTTGAAGAATCTCACGGACGCATATTCCCGTACGGAGGATTTCGCCGACGCGGACGCCGTTTTCGTCCGCAGCGCGAAAATGGACGGGCTGGCGGTTTCCGGCAGGCTTCTGGCGGTCGCGCGCGCCGGCGCCGGCGTCAACAACATCCCCCACGCGGAATACGCCAAGCGGGGCATCGTCGTGTTCAACACGCCGGGCGCCAATGCCAACGGCGTGAAGGAACTGGTGATCGCGGCCATGCTGCTCGCCAGCCGCGACATCGTCGGCGGAATCGACTGGGTCCGGCAGAACGCGGCCGATCCCGCCATCGGCAAATCGGCGGAAAAGGCGAAGAAAGCGTTTGCCGGCACGGAGATCCAGGGCAAGAAGCTGGGCGTCATCGGCCTCGGCGCC
This sequence comes from Kiritimatiellia bacterium, assembly GCA_051884915.1. Taxonomy (GTDB): domain Bacteria; phylum Verrucomicrobiota; class Kiritimatiellia; order RFP12; family UBA1067; genus RUG572. The sequence goes on along the minus strand of JBJEWF010000004.1, from coordinate 32,643 downwards.
ATCGGCCAGAAGGTCGCCAACGCGGCCGTCGCCCTCGGCATGGAAGTCTACGGCTACGACCCCTATCTGTCGGTTGACGCGGCCTGGAACCTCAGCCGCTCCGTCCGGCACTGCAAGAACGTCGAGGACATCTACGCGGCGAGCGATTTCATCACGATCCACGTGCCGGCCCTCGATTCGACGAAGGGCATGATCAACGCGGAGTCGATCGCCATGATGAAGACGGGCGTCATCGTCATCAACGCGGCGCGCGACGCGCTCGTCGACGAGAAGGACATGCTGGCCGCGCTCGAATCGGGCAAGGTCCGCAAGTACGTGTCCGACTTCCCGAACGCGACGACCGCCGGCCAGAAGGGCGTGATCGTGATTCCCCATCTCGGCGCGTCGACGGAGGAGGCCGAGGACAACTGCGCGGTCATGGCCGTCAAGGAGATCCGCGACTACCTTGAAAACGGCAACATCGTGAACTCGGTCAACTATCCGGCCTGTTCGCTCGGCGCCGCCAACAAGGCGGGCCGCCTTGCGATCTGCCACAAGAACGTCGCGAACATGATCGGCACGTTCACGTCCATTCTCGGCAACGCCAAGGTGAACATCGACGCCATCTCCAACAAGAGCCGCGGCGATTTCGCCTACACGCTGATCGACACGGATGCCGCGATTCCGGCCGACGTCGTCGAGGCGCTGAAGCGGAGCGACGCGGTCATCCGCGTCCGCGTCATCAAGTAGTCGATCCGGGGACTTCCGCATGGCGGCATTCAGCTACAGGGCAATGACAAGGAACGGGCGGCGCGTCGACGGGACGGTCGAGGCGGCCGACCGCCGGAGTGCGCTTGCCGCCGTGCGGAAACTCGGCCACACGCCGCTTGCCGTCTCGGAAACGGCGGGCGGCGGCGCCGCCGCCGGGAAGAAGGCGGCCGGGAAATCGGCCGGCAGCATCTGGAACATGAAGCTGGGCGGCGCGGCGGCCGACATGTCGCCCGTCGAGGTCCAGCTGTTCACGAGCGAGCTTGCGGATCTGCTCGAAGCCGGCATGACGCTGGGACAGGCGCTGGGGTGTCTGGCGAACCAGGGCGAGGAGGGCACTCCGCAGCGGACCGTCGCGCAGGACCTCTGCCAGCGCATCGTGAACGGCGAGTCGTTCTCGGACGCCGTCGCGCATCATCCCAAGACGTTCCCCGGACTCTACGCGAACATGATCCGCGCCGGCGAGGCGTCGGGCGCCATGGTGGACGTCCTGCACCGGCTGGTCGAGCACTACGAGCGCTTCGATTCGATGAAGAGCAAGATCAAAGGCGCCATGATGTATCCGGCCTTCGTGCTGTTTTTCGGCATCGGCGCCGTCGTCGTTGCGATGGGGTTCATCATCCCCCGGTTCAAGAAGGTGTTCGAGGGGCTGGGCGGCGCCCTGCCCGCGCCGACGCAGATCCTGATGGAAATGAGCGATGTGCTGGTCGAGTACGGCTGGGTGATGGCCCTCGCGCTCGCGGCGGCCGTCGTCTGGTTCCGGAAATGGAAGGCGACGCCGGCCGGCCGGGCCAAGGTCGACGGCTGGAAACTGAAGGCGCCGCTGGTGAGCGGCATTGTCGCCGCCGGCGCCTACTCGTCGCTCGCGTTCACGCTGCAGACGCTGCTGACCAATGGCGTGAACGTGCTCCAGGCCCTGAAGATCGCCGAGGACACCTGCGACAACGCCGTCATCGGCCAGGCCCTGGCGACCGCGCGCAAGCGCGTGACGGACGGCACGTCGATTTCGGGACCGCTTGCCGCCTCGGGGGCGTTCCCGCGCATGATGACGGACATGCTGGCCGTCGGCGAACAGGCCGGAAATCTCACGAGCTCGCTGGGGCACATCGGCATGCGCTACCAGAAGGACATGGACCGGAACATCGCCAAGTTCACGAACGCGCTGGGGCCGCTGATGATCGGCATCATCTCGGTGGGCGTCGGATTCATCGCCTACGCCATCGTCTCGGCCGTCTTCGCCATGTCGAACCAGATTGGCGGATAGGCGCCCGCCGGACGGCGGATTTTCTTTCGAACGGGCAAGCGAACACAAGGAGCAACGAACATGAAGGAACAGGAACGCAAGATTGCGGAGCAGGCCGCGAAAGCCGGCTTCACGCTCATTGAAATCATCATCGCCATCGCCATCGTCGGCATCATGGCCGCCGTGGCCGTGCCGAACATCCAGAAGAACATCAAGCGCGCGCGCATCAAAGCCGCGCAGCAGCTGATCCAGACCGCGGCGCAGGCGACGACGACCTATTCGCTCGACCACAGCGGCAAGGTGCCGGATTCCCAGGAAGCCTGGGTCGAGGCCCTGACCGGCGGCGAGGACCCCGAAATCGAAGGCGGCGAGGACGCGCTGAACGATCCCTGGGGCAATCCGCTCCGCTACGAGCGCGTGGGCAAGGGCGGCCGCTTCAAGATCACGTCGGACGGGCCGGACATGGAGCCGGGCACGGACGACGACCTGACCAATATCGCCGACAAGAAGTGAGCGGATGAAGCGCGGCTTCACACTGATTGAGATCCTGATCGCGCTCGTGATCATGGCGATCATCGTGGGAACGGCCGTGGCCAGCGTCGGTGCCGGGATGAAGGCGGCGCGGCTGTCCGATGCCGCCCGCGCCGTCCAGCAATACGCCCGTCATGCCAAGGCCGTCGCCCTGCTGAAGCAGCGGCCGGTCGTGCTGACGTTTGAGGAGATCGTCGAGAACGGCGCGTTCGTCAAGAGCCGCGTGTCGATGACCTTTTCGTCGGACGCCCCCGCGGCGGACGCGGGCGCGTCCGGCGGCGCGGGCTTCGGCGTGGGCGGGACCGCCGCCGGCGAGGTGCGGACGCTGTCCGGGAAGATCGTCGGCGTGGACGTCGGGGACGAGGCGCCCCTGCAGCCGGGCGGCGGCGAGGCGCCCGATCCCCTGGCGGCCGGGCCGCGCGAATTCGAGGGCATCCGGATCCATGCCGAGGACAAGGAGAACCGGGAACTCGTCCGTTCGCGGATCTCCGTGTTCAGCAACGTGGACACGCTGATGAAGCAGGCCGCCGACCAGCAGGCGAAAGCGCGCGCGCAAGCGGCGGAGAGCGGGGACGACGGCGGCGACGCGGCGGAGGAAGTGGACCGGGAATCGTCCTACTCCGTCGTCTACGAGGCGAATGGCCGGTGTGAACCCTATGTGGTGAAAATCTGGAAAGAGGGCGCCCGCGAGGACGACGCGATGGTGATTGGCATCGGGCGGTTCGGCCGGCCGGTCGCCCACGAGTGACCATGAAAAAGGGATTCACGCTCATCGAGATTCTGATCGCCTCCGTGATCCTGACGCTCGGACTTCTCTCCGTGCTGGCCTTGTTCACGCAGAGCCAGCGGATGATGCTGGCCTCGGCGCGTTTCGAGACCGCGCAGCGGGTGCTCAACTATTTCGAGATGGTCCATCCCATGCCGCCCGCGAGCGAGGTGACGGACGATCCCCTCCGGAACGATCTGCTGAACGTCGACGAGGAACGGGCGGGCGATCTGGCGGCGGAGCTGGAAATCGACCTGACGCCCCAGGACGCGCGCGATCTCAGGGGCTATACCGCGCAGCGCGAGGTGGACGACATCGACGACGAGGAACTGGCGCGCAACGGCGGCATCTACACCGTCCGCACCACGGTGAAATGGGGCGGCGACAATTTCGGCGGGAAGAAGGACGAGATGACGGTCGTCAGGCTCTGGTGGAAGGGGGCGGCTGCAAAATGAGACGGGCCGGCTTCACCATGATCGAGATGCTGGCGGCGATCCTGATTCTGTCCGTCATGACCATCGTCACGGGAATCACCTTCACGTCGGTCATCAACTCCTGGAAGAAGGCCACGATCGTGGCGGAGCGCATGCAGACTGCGGACTACGCGCTCAACCAGATCGTCGCCGGCCTGCGCAGCGCCTACTACCCGACGGACGGCAACCAGAAGGACGGCTGGGGCTTCATGCTGATGGACAATGGCGACGGCACGGACGTGTCCGGCAGCGACATGGTCGAGTGGACGAAACTCGGCAACGCGATCATCGGCGACAAGTCGACGATGGGCGAAACCTCCCATCGCGTCCGCATGTGGGTGGAGGAGTCGCGGGAAAAGGACGAGCCGGGCGGCTTGTGGGTGCGCGTGTGGAATCCGGATCTTTTCGTCGAGGACGACGCGGACCGGTTCGACGAGGACGAGTTCGGCGAGGAATTCCTGCTCGTGGAGGATGTCGTCGGATTCGACTGCCAGGTCCAGAAGGACGCCAAGGAAGTCGAGAGCGACGGCAAGCCGAAATGGGAGGACACCTGGGACACGTCCAATTCCATCCCCTACCGGGTGAAGATCACCTTCCGGATGAAGCCGCCGGAAAAGGGCGATGACCCGCTGCCGGTTCTCCGCGTGGTCGAAATTCCCGTTTCCGGCCTGTCCCAGAATCCGTTTGCGCTGGACGGGTCGACGACGAAGGACGACGGCAAGAAGAAGACGCCGGGCGGCGGCACGGGCGGCAGCACGGGCGGCAAGGGCGGTACGGGCACGGGCGGCAAGGGCGGTACGGGCACGGGCGGCGGGCGGCCGTCTGGCGCCCAGACGGGCGCGGGAACCCGTCCCGGCGGCGGCATGCCCGGTACGGGCGGCGGCGGCGCGGGCGCGGGCGGCGGCGCGGGCGCGGGAGGTGGAGGACTGCCATGAAGACGTCTGCCCGTCAAGGTTCCGCGCTGGTCATGGTCATCTGGACGATTGCCGTCCTGTCCATCCTCGTCATGAGTTTTGCCGTCGAGGCGAAACTGCAGTCCGCCGCCAACGTCTACGTGCGCGAGCGCGTCCACATGGACCATCTGGTCGACGCCGGCAGGGTCCTGGCCGAGATGGTCATTGCCACGCACCAGGAGGCGTCGACCTATTCGGAGGGCGAAGACGTCGAGAAACTGCTGGAAGACGACCGCTGGCTGATGGAGAAGCGGCAGTTGAAGCAAAGCGGCGCCGCGGCCACGATTGGGCCCATTGCGGTCGACGAACGCCATCCGGAGGACGGCACCGTGACCGTCCAGATCGAGTCCGTCGGCGGCGGCGAGGGCGGCGGACCGAAATTCAACATCAATTCGCTGCATCCGCAGGGCAACCCCCACTATGCCGAGTTGTGGGAACACATTCTCTGCTGGGTCGGGGTGCCCGAGGACGACCGGCAGTATTTCGTCAACAGCTGGCTGGACTGGCGCGACGAGGACGATGTCATGGTCGGCCCCTACAGCGACGACAAGGACGTCGGGGGGGAGATGGAATACTACGAGGACCTGTGGGAGGACGAAGGCGGGGAGAACGGCGGAAACGAGAAGCAGAAGCCGCGCAACGGGCCGATCCCCGATTTGCGGGAACTCGCGTCGATTGGCGCGTTCCGTCTGCACCCGGCGGTCCTGACGGGCGGATGGTACTATCCGCAGGACAAGGTCAAGGACGAGGACAACCTCTACATCACGAACCGGCTGGAAACGGTCCTGGACGTGTATGGCGGGGACAAGATCAACGTCAATCTGGCCTCGAAAGACGTGCTCATGTGCATTCCGGGCATCCGGTGCAAGGACAACGAGGACCCCGAGGACGACGTCGACGAGATGGTGGCGCAGGCGATTGTCGACTGGCGGAACGGGCTGGACATGGCGGGCAACGAAGTCGACGTCGAGAACGAGGAGAACGGCACGCTGATCAAGGACTGGAGCAAGCTGAACGAGATCACCGAAGGCGAAATCGGGAAGACGGCGCAGGAATATCTGAGTTTCACCGGAGGCTCCGGCGACGGCGCCCTGTACCGGATTACGATTACGGCGTCGGCGATGGGCATGACGCACACCGTGAAGGCCAAAATGACGATCAAGGATTCCGCGCCGGTCTATCTGGAGTGGCGCGAGAATCCGTGAAGAGGCGATTGAAGAGAGGAGGCGGGAGATGAAGATTTCGGGAACGGCGGGACTGGTGGCGACTCTTGTCGGCCTGGCCGCGGCGGGCGGCGGGACGTTCTATTTCCGGAACGTCCAGGAGACGCGCCGCCAGGAACTCCAGCAGAAGGCCCGGGAGACCAGGCTGAAGGAGAAGGAGGAGGCGCGGCGCGAAGCGGAGGCCAACGAAAAGGCCAAGACCGCGGAAGCGCGCGCGGCGGAGGCCAAGATGAAGACCGCGCAGGCCGAGAAGGAGCGGGCCGAGCGGCAGCTCGACGCCAAGAAGCAGGAAGCCGCCAACGAAAAGGCCCGCCAGGATGCCGCCGTGAAGGCGAAGGCGCAGGCCGAGGCGGAGCGGGCCGCGTCCGAGGCCGCGAAGGCGCAGGCCGAGGCGGCAACGGTCCGGGCCCAGGCCGAAAAGGCCGCGGCGGACGCCAAGGCGAAAGCCGAGGCCCTTGCCCTGCGGCGCGCGAGCGAGGAACGGCAGAAGGCCGAGGCCGAGCGCGAACGCGCGCTGGCGGCCAAGGCGATTGCCGACGCGGCCCTGGCCAAGAGCGAAAACGACCGCAAGGCGGCGGAGGCGAACGCGTCCGCGGAACACGACCGGAAGCTGCGCATGTACAAGCGCGCGGAGACGAGCCGGGCCGAGATGCTTGAATTGCAGCGCGCCGAGAAACTGCTGGCGCAGGAGGAGGCGGGGGTGCGCGTGGACGAGGACGAAGACGGGACGGCCGGCGCGGAACCGGCGGCGCCGGACGCCCCGCCGGCGTCCAATGCCGTCGTCACGGTCGCGTGGCCGGAAACGTCCGGGTGCGAGACGCCCGCCCAGGCCAAGGTCTCCAGCCTGAACCGGATGTTGGACGACAAGGCCGCGGCGGTGCGCCGCCAGCGCGCCCGGCAGCACGTCGCGAAGTTCGAGACGCTGATCGACCAGGCGCTGAAGGAACAGCGTCCCGCCGACGCCGCCTACTACCGCAAGACGCTGGCGTCGCTCGTTCCCGAGTACGTTTCGGTTTACGCCGAGCTCGTCGAGGAGGCCCATGCGGCGGGGCGGGAGGACGAGGCGGGGCGGCTCTGCACGTCGCTGATGGCGCTTCCGCCGGACTGGGCGCGCATGGGCGTGATCGTGGCGCTGATCACGCGCAACGAGGCCTATTACAGCCGCCTGCTGGCGGGGCGCGTCTCCCGGGACGAGTTCGTCAAGGCCTTCCGCAAGCTCTACGACCAGGCGCGCCGCGACAAGGGCGAGCGCGACGAGCGCGACGAGAAGGTCGCCCACATCTGTTCGCTTCTCGCGACCTACGTGCCGGACTACGAACGCAACCCCGAATGGAAGTGAGGGCCCGCCATGACGGCCTATTTCGAAAAACACCGGACGGACATCCTGAAGGACTACTTCGACCTGCTGCGGTTCGAGACGGTCGGCGCCGATCCGCTGAAACTGCGCGCGTGCGTGGATTGCGCCCTGTGGCTCAGGAAGTGGCTGGCGCCCCTCGGCTTCGGCGGCGAATTGATGCAGGCGGAGGGGCTGGTGGGGACGCCGCCCGTCTTGCTGGCCGAACGGCGGGGCGCCGAGGGGGCGCCGACCGTTCTGTTCTACGGGCACTACGACGTCCAGCCGGCCGATCCCCTGGACCAGTGGCAGACGCCGCCGTTCGAGCCGACGCTGAAGGACGACGGGCGCGTCTACTGCCGCGGCGCGCAGGACAACAAGGGCCAGTTGTTCGCCTTCCTGACCGGCCTGAAGAAACTGATCGCCGACGGCGCCGCCGTGCCGACGGTCAAGATCTGCCTGGAAGGGCAGGAGGAGAGCGGCTCGACGGCCCTGTCGAAACTGGCGCCGACGATCAGGGAGCGTCTGCGGGCCGACGTGCTGCTCGTCTGCGATACGTGCGCGGCGGCGGATTTGCGTCCGGCAATCGTCGCGGGATTGCGCGGGGTCAGCCATTTCACCGTCCGCCTGGAGGCGGCCAGCCACGATTTGCATTCGGGCGAGTTTGGCGGCATCGCGCCGAATCCGGCCCAGGGGATGGCGGAACTGCTGGCCAGTCTGCACAACGCCGACGGCGCGATTGCCGTGCGCGGATTCTGCGATCGCGTCGAACCGCCGACCGACGGCGAGCGTGCGGCCGCGGAGACCGCGGCGATGGACGAGGCGCATTATGAACGCGAGATGGGCTGTCCGCCGGTGGGCGGGGAAGCCGGGCTGACGCCGACGGAGCGCAATTCCTTCCGCCCGACCATCGAGGTGAACGGCATCCACACGGGCTATGGCGGGCCGGGTTCCAAAACGGTCATCCCCGCCTCCGCCCTGGCCAAGCTCTCGATGCGGCTGGTGCCGGGGCAGGAGCCTGGCGACGCGATGGCCTGCGTGGAACGGCATCTGCGGCTGCATACGCCGCGCGGCATGCGGCTGTTCATCGAAGATCTGACGGGCGAGGCGGCCGGATTCCGGCTGCCGCTCGCGTCGCCGGTCTTCCGGCTGGCCGCGACGGTGCTCGCGGAGATGGATCCGCGCGGTCCGGTCTTCCAGTGGGACGGCGCGTCCATCCCCGTCGTCTCGACGCTGAAGGACTGCAGCGGCGCCGCGCCGTTGCTGGTGGGATGGGGCCAGGCCCGGGATCGCATCCACGCGCCCAACGAATCCTACGGACTCGACCAGTTCCGGGCGGCGGCGCGCTGGGGCGAGAAGATCCTGGGGGCGTTGGCGTGAAGTTCCTCTGCCTGTGCATGAGCCCCGCGCTCGACGCGACGGTGGAGCTTCCGTCCGCGCCATCCGGCGCGGGCGAGATCTTCAAGGACGTCCGGGAGACGGAAACCGCGGGCGGCAAGGGCCTGAACGTCGCCCGCTGGCTGGCGCTTCGCGGCGCCGAAGTCGCCTGCGCCGGCCTGCTGGGCGAGGACAACGCGCGTCCCTTCGAGCGGGAGATGGCGAAGTTCCGCATCCGGGACCTGTTCCGGCGGGTGCCCGGAACGACGCGGCGCAACGAGATGATCGTGTGGCCGAACGGCAGCGTGAAACTCAACCGGTCGGCGTTTGCCTCCCTGCGCGCCGTCCCCGCGCCGGCGGACATGCTGGCCGAAGTCGACGCGCAGACGGTCTGCATCCTCTCCGGCAGCCTTCCCGCCTGCTGCGACGCCGGCTACTACGCCGCCTGTGTCGCGTATGCGCGCGCGCGGGGGGCCACGGTCGCGCTTGACGCGAGCGGGCCGCCGCTGCGGAAGGGCGTCGAGGCGCATCCGGACGTCGTCAAGCCCAATGCGGACGAATGCCGGCAGCTGGTGGGGTTTGCGCCGAAGACGGCCGACGATTTCCGCCGGGCGACGGAGATTCTGAAGCCGCGCGTGGGGACGGCCGTCATCTCGGATGGCGGCGCCGGGTGCTGGTTCAACGGGCGGTTCGTCGCCGCGCCGCCCGTGGACGTGCTGGACACAACGGCGGCCGGCGACACGCTGCTGGCGGAATGGTGCTGGCGGACCTATGGCGAAGCGGCGGGCGAGGACGCCGGGCGGTGGGCGGTTGCCGCCGGCAGCGCGGCTTGCGCCATGCCGGGCGGCGAGCCGCCGGATCCGGCGCGGGTGGCATTTCTGGCAACGAAGACCGGTCGGTAGAAAGGGGCGGACGTGAAGGCGAAAGCATGGCGTTTGTATGGCGCGGGAGACGCGCGGCTTGAGGACATCGAACTTGAAGGCGCGGGGGCGGACGGCATCGTCGTCGAACTCGTCTCCAACACCATCTGCCTGAGCGACTACAAGGCGCTGTCGCTGGGGACGGGGCACAAGCGCGTCCCGCCGGACATCGCGACGCGCCCGACGATGTTTGGCCACGAGATCGCGGGCATCGTCCGCGAGGTGGGGACGAAATGGCGGGGCCGTTTCAGGGTCGGCCAGTCCGTCGGGCTGCAGCCGTCGTTGAACATCCCCGGGCACGAGCTGGAGACGGTTGGCTACGCATGGCACACGATTGGCGGCGACACGACGCACGTCTACCTCCCGTCGATCGTCATGGAAATGGGCTGTCTGCTGCCGTATGACGGCGACGCGTTCTTCAAATGCTCCCTGGCCGAGCCGATCTCCTGCATCGTTTCGGCCTTCCGCACCAACTACCACAACGCCTTCTGCTCGCACGATCTCGAAGGCGGAATCGTCAGGGACGGCACCATGCTTCTGCTGGCGGGGTGCGGGGCCATGGGACTCGGGTGCGTGGACGTCGCCTGCCATTCGCCGGAGAAGCGGCCGCGCCGCCTCGTCGTGACGGACATCGACGATGCGCGCCTGGCGCGGGCGGCGAAGATGTTCGGGCTTTCCTGTTCCGCGGGCCGGGCGGACGGCCGGGTGAACGGTGTCGAGGTCCACTTCGTCAACACGAAAGGCATGGCCGATCCCGTCGGGGAGCTGAAGGCGTTCAACCTCCGGGATGACGCCCGGTCCGACAATCCGACCTCGACGGGCGGCGGCTACGACGACATCTTCCTGTTCGCGGCCGTTCCGGCGCTGATCACCCAGTGCTCGGACCTGCTGGGCTTTGGCGGCTGCCTGAATTTCTTCGCCGGGCCAACCGACCGGCGTCTGATGGCGGAATTCAATTTCTACAACGTCCACTACATGATGCACCACGTGGTCGCGAATTCGGGCGGCGACGTGAAGGACATGGCGGACTCGGTGGCGTGGATCGGCGAGGGCCGGCTGCATCCGGAAGTGATGATCACGCACGTGGGCGGTTTGGACAGCGCGGCGGCGGCGACCGCCGATCTCCTGAAGGTTCCCGGCGGGAAGCGGCTGGTCTATACGCACGTGAACATGCCGATGACGGCCATCTCCGATTTCGCCCGGCTGGGCGAAACCGACCCGTTCTATGCGGAACTCGACCGGCTGTGCGCGGCGAACAAGGGCCTGTGGTGCAAAGCGGCCGAGGACTACCTGCTCGCCCATGCGCCGCGGGTGGAGATTGGCGAACCGAAGGAACTGGTCAGGGAACGTGTCATTCAACTGTAGGAGGAGAACGAAAATGAAGAAACTCAAAATGGGCATGGTCGGCGGCGGCATCGGCGCGTTCATCGGGAACGTGCATCGGCTGGCCGTCCGCATCGACGGCGGCGTCGATCTCGTCGCCGGCGCGTTTGACGCCCTGCCCGAACGGGGCCGGGAACAGGGCCGTCTGCTCGGCCTCGACCCGGCGCGCGTCTACGACACCTGTCAGGACATGATCGCGGGCGAACGGGCGCGTCCGGCTGGCGAGCGGATCGACTTCGTGGCGATCTGCACGCCCAATTTCACGCACTACCCGATTGCGAAGGCGTGCCTGGAGGCCGGCTTCCACGTCATGTGCGAAAAGCCGATGACGATGACGGCGGCCGAGGCGGAGGATCTGGCGCGCCTCGTCGGGAAGACGAAACGGGTCTTCGGCGTGATGCACACGTATGTCGGCTATCCCATGGTCAAGCTGGCGCGCGACATGGTCGCGCGTGGCGATCTGGGGCGGATCGCGAAAGTCGTCGTCCAGTATCCGCAGGGATGGATGCGCCGGATCGATCCGAAAAAGACGACGGTCGAGCGTCTGGTCTGGCGCATGAATCCGAAGACGAGCGGCATTTCGGGCTGCATGGCGGATATCGGCACGCACGCGGCCAACCTGGCGGAGTATGTCACGGGGCTCAGGATAAAGGAAGTGCTGAGCGATCTGACGAATTTCACGGGCGGCCGCCTGGACGACGACGGCGACGTGCTGCTCCGCATGGAGAAGGGCGCCAAGGGCGTTCTGATCGCGTCCCAGATCTCGACGGGCGAAGAGAACGGCCTGCGCATCCGCGTCTATGGCGAAAAGAAGGCCCTGGCCTGGCGCCAGGAGGATCCGCATTTCCTGACCGTCTTCAATCCGGGCGCGCCCGAGGAGAAGTGGAAGCGCGGCAATCCGTACGTGGCGGAGATCTCGCCCCGGGCGGCGCGCTGCAGCCGGACGCCGGCCGGCCATCCCGAGGCCTTTCTGGAAGCGTTCGCCAACAACTACCTGAACTTCTGCGACACGATCCGCGCCCGCGCGGAAAAGCGCAAGCCCACCGAACTGGAGCTGGACTTCCCGGACGTCGGCGCGGGCGTGCGCGGCATGCGATTCGTCGAGGCCGTCGTGGCGTCGTCGAAGGGCGGGAACGTCTGGCGGAAGATCTAGGCTAGCGCGTCCAGCCGATCGCCCGCGGCGTCTCGACCCGGCGCCAGCCCCGGATCTGGGCGAGCACGCGAACCGGCGTGTGCGGCGGGAGCGTCGCGAGAACGGGGGACTTTTCGGACGGCGCCAGCCGGAGGACGAGCGGGCCGGTCGCGGAAGCCGCCGCCGGGCGCTCTTCGGCGGCCGGCTTTTTCTCCGTCGCGATGACGACGGCGGTGTTTTCGGTCGGCGCGGCCGAGTCCGAAACGAAGACGAGGGTCTTCGGATTGGCCCGCGCGACCTCGTATCTCCTGGTCCGCACGTTGAAGAAGTCCAGCGAGACGAGCGGGGTGTTCGTCGCGGCGGTCGTCTGGGGAACGAGAATCTGCGTCCAGGTGACGGACTTGTCCGTGCGGGCGACTTCCTTGGGCGCGTAGGCCTTGAACGCGCGCGAAAGGCGCTCGATCCGCGGCCAGGCATTGGAGGGGCAGTGGCCGTCGTAGGCGAGTTCATACGTCGCCGTGATCAGGTCGCCCGGATGGACGTGGTCGGCGGACAGCGTCTGCGTCATCCGGAATCCCGTGCCGATTGCGCCGGAGAAGTCCGCGGGCTTCCGGTCGTCGGGCAGCGGCAGGACGGCCAGGGAAAACGGCGGGAGGCGCACGGAGAAGCTGGATGAACTCGAAAAGCTCATGCCGCCCTGCTGCCGGCGCGAGACCTGCATGCCCTGCAGGACGATTGCGATTTCCTCGTTGCGGGGCGAAAGGAACCGCGCGGGAAGCCGGAAGCGCTTGAGCACGCGATTCGTGGGGAGGAGCGTGTCGGGAAGGTTCTCGATTTCCTCGCCGTAGACGACGCCCGAATCCGCGTCGGGAAGGCCGTTCACCCGGAGCTCTTCGATGCCAAGGCCTTTGTCGAGCGCCAGTTCGATGACGATGGCGCACGGCTCGCCGGCGAAGACGCGGGACGGCGCCAGTTCGGCGCGTCCGGAGATTTTCGACCGCGGCGCCTGTTGGCGGGGCATGCGGGTGAAGCCCCCGAAGGGCCATTGGGCGGGAAGCCGCCCCGACAGGACGATGGCCAGCGCCGCGAGAAGGATCCGGGCTTTAGCGGGCGACATGGACGAGCATTCCTTTCTCCACGTGTTCTTCGACGAGGGAGGTCGCGGCGGAGATCCCCGCGCCGAGAAAGACGGCGAGGGCGGCCGCGAACAGGATCCGCCGGCAGCGGCCGGGCGGCAGCAGCGCGGCAAACCAGAGAACCGCCCAGGCGGCGGCCGCGGCCAGCAGCCGGGCGTCGAGCGTGAACAGGTAGTGGGGGCGGGCAAAGAAACGGCTCAGCGGCAGATCGGCCCGCGGGTCGTTCCTGAGGCGCGCCCGCGCGGCCTGGATGCCGCGGCGGGAGGACGCCGTTTCGCCGGTTCTGCGTTCAAGGCAGCCGAAGGCGGCGAGAGCCAGCCGCGGCTGGCCCGCCATGAGGGCGCACGTGCCGAGGTCCGCCAGGAGGGCGGGCGTGTCGGCGCCCCGGGCAAGGCAGTCGCGGTAGGCCGCGGCGGCCTTCTCGAAATCGGCCGCGGCCGCCGCGCGCGTTGCGAGCGAAACGGCGCGGCGGTAGGTGAAGTCGGCGTCCGCGGCGGCCGTTGCCGCCGGCAGGAGAAGGGCGAGGGCCAGCAGCAGTCCGGCAATGGTCGTGCGGGCCGAGAACGCCGTGCGCTCCTGGGCGGTGAGCGCGTCGACGACGAGCGCGCGCTGTTCGGGCGAATAGTCGGGGCGCATGAGCCGCTCCGCGTCGGCCGCCGTCACGGCGGCGCCGTTGACGCCGTAGCGGACGGCAAGGAAGCGGCGGACGGCCGGAATCTTCCGGTCTTCGCGCCCGCCGAGAAGCACGCGCTGGCAGCGGGCGAAGGCCGTGGCCGTCCGGCGCGCGTTGTTCCGCCGGACCAGATAGCGGCGGACGGGGGGCAGCAGCCGCAGGAGCAGGACGAACGCGGGCGGGACGAGAAACAGGATGGCCGACAGCCGCAGACGGGGCAGAAGCGGAAGCGTGCGGCCGCCCGTTTCGGACAGTTCGAGCCCGTCCGGCAGGGGCAGGGCCGCCGCATCGTCCTCCAGCTCGCCGAGCGCGCCCAGCGTGGCCTGGGCGCCCGCTTTGACCTGGATGGGAATGGCCTCGGTCCGGCACGTCGCGTAGGCGCGCGTCGCGAGGTCGAAATAGGCGACCGGCAGCGCGGGGAACTCCACCGTTCCGGCTTTCGTGGGCCGCACGCGCCAGGTGAAGCGCCGGAAGCCGGCGAACGTGTCCGTCTTCGCGGAGGATTCGTCAAGCCGGAAGACGGAACCCTTCAGCGCCTCGGCGAAGGAGGGCGGATGGACCATGGAGGCGTCGGTCGCGCCGGCGACGTCCAGCGTGAGCACGAGCGGGTCGCCGGCGGTGCAGACGTTGGTGTCCAGAGTCGCCCGCACCGTGAAATTGCTGGCGATGGCGCCGCAGAACGACGCGGGACGGGTGGCCGCGGGCGGCGCCGTGACGGCCAGTTCCGGCAGCTGGGCCTCCAGGACGATCTCGCCCATCCGGACCTGGTTGACGGGCCGGCCGAAACGGTCGTGGCCCGCTTTGACGCCCGTGACGTGGGGAACGCGGAACCGGGCGCGCAAGGGCTTCACCGTTCCCGCGGCGACGGCCCGCCACGGCGCCAGCGTGGCCGTGAAGAGCCAGCCGTTCGTGCCGTTCCGGGATTCGCGCGCCACGTCGAAGGCGAACAGCCGGAGCCTGGGGCCGAGCATCGTCCGGCCGAACGCGTCGTCGTCGAACAGGCCGAATGGGTCCGGCATCGAGGCGAACACGTCGTTCGCCATGTAGTCGTTGACCGAAAACGCGGGGGCGTCGGGGCTTCGCCGCCGTTCGCCCGCGGATCCGGAGAAGAGACGCCTGGCGTCGACGGGAACCAGTTCGGCCGTCGCCCAGCCCTGTTCCAGGAACGCCGCCTCCAGATGGGGCGCGCGCTGGCTGAGAATCGGCGCCTGGTCCTCATGGGGGGGCGCCAGAGGGGGCAGACGGAGCCGGAGCGTGACGGCGACGTGTTCCGTCAGGACGAGATTGGTCGACGAGGCGACGATTTCGAACGCCGGCGCCTGTTCCGCCGCCGCCGGCAGGAAGGCCGCGAGAACCAGCAGCCCGAGGGCTTTCACGCGAACCGTCATTGGATCACCATGACCGCGACGTTCGGATGGGCGTTGCCGGCCTGCTGGCCGGCGGGGGCGTTGGTCGACGACGCGCCGGCCAGGTCGTCCAGCTGGGACAGGGCGCGCGCAAGCCGCTCTTCCCGTTGGCGCTGCTGGCGGTTTTCCATGATCGCCAGTCCCGTGAGCAGACCGCCCACGAAGCTGAGGGCGGCCAGCAGGACGATGGAGGCGGCGGCGAACGGCGTCCGTCTGGACGAACGGGCAAGTTTGTTCTCGGCCTCGGCATGGGCGCGGGCCGTCGCCAGCCGTTCGCGTTCGAGCGCGATGGCTTCGCGTTCGAGGCGGAGGCGTTCCTCGGCCAGTTCGAGGGTGGTTTGCTCTTCGGTGTTCTCCATGCGGAAGATTATAGCAGATTTCTGTTAGCCGGATGTTTCCCCGCGTCCGCCGATTCCGGAAAGGAAACGGCCCGCCGCCGGCCGGATCCCGATTGACCGGAGCGCGGTCGATTTACTATAATGCCTCCCATGAAGAACAGACTGGCATTTGCGTTGGGGGGAGCCGTCCTGCTGTTCCCCGTTCTGGCGGTTTCGGCGGTCGCGGCTTCCGGGGCGGCCGCCGGCGCGTGTTTTTCCCGGTTCGCCGATCCGCCGCTGGCGGCGCGACCGTGGTGCTACTGGTTTCTCACCAATACGCTCACGGACCGCGAGACGATTGCCGAGGAATTCGCCGACATCGCGCGGCTCGGCTTCGGCGGGATGCTGGTGACGGACAGCCGCGGCTACCATGTGGACGACGAGCATCTGCTCGTGCCGCCGCCGACGATGCAGTGGGGCGGCGACGCGTGGCTGGATCTCTTTGCCCATGCGGTGCGCGAAGCGGCGCGCAACAAGCTCACGTTCTCGCTCAACATCGCGGCCTCGGGCGGCCATCTGCGCGGCGACGTGGACGTCGGGGCGGACAATCCCAAGTTCCTGATGTGCCGCAACTATCTGCCGGGCGACGCCTTCGAGACGCCGGCGATTCCGCACTACCGCGAAGTGGCCGTGTTCGCCGTCAGGACCGCCGAGGCGGCGGCGCGGAGCGACTGGGCCCATGCGGGCGACGGCTACTACACGATGGCCGCCTCCTCCGGCACGCGCGTGGACGGCGGTTCGGGATTCGTCACGCGCCGGGCGCTGGAGGTGCGCGAACTGAAGTCGGCGGCCGACGGCGCGGCCTTGACGGAGGGGTGGACGATTGTCCGTTTCGGGGCCGGAACGCTGAAGGGGCAGGAGGTCGACATCGACGTTCTCGACCGCACGGCGGTGTGCCGCCATCTGGAGCGCGTCGTCGGCCGGCTGATCGCCCGCGTGCCGGACCTGGTCGGCCGCGACAAGACCTTCGCCAACCTGTACAACGTCAGCTGGGAAGGGGCGATGCCGACCTGGAGCGCCACCTTCGAGGAGGACTTCGCGGCCGCCGAGGGATACGCGGTGCGGCCGTTCCTGCCGGCGTTGGCCGGTTTCGAGCTGGCCGCGAAGCCGACCGACGCGGTCATGCGCGACTTCCGCCATGCGCGCGGCGTGATGATGGGCGAACACCTCTACGGCACCGTGCGGGCGTGGGCGCAGGCGCACGGGATGGGCGCGTTTTCCGAGTCGGGCGGCCCCTGGCAGCGCAACCCGCAGACGTTCGGCGAATGCGACATGCTGGAGTTCCTCTTCCACAACGACTTCCCGCAGGGCGAATTCTGGCCGGTGGCGGAGAACGGGCGCTCCCCGGCGGCCGGCCACGCCAATGCGAACGGGCGCTTCATCGCCAAGGGCGTGGTCTCCGCCGCGCACGTCTTCGACCGGCGAATCGCCTCGGTCGAGGCCTTCACGCACATGCACCGCCACTGGTCGGTCGACCCGGCGTTTCTCAAGCCGCTGGGCGACCAGGCGTTTGCCGACGGCGTCAATCTGCTCGTCTGGCATACCTACACGTCGTCGCCGCTGAAGTACGGCACGCCGGGCATCGAGTATTTCGCGGGGTCGCACATCAACCGCAACGTGACCTGGCACGACGAGTTCCCCGCGATGGTGACCTATCTGGCGCGCTGCCAGTCGCTCCTCCAGGCCGGCGAACCCGTGACGGACATCGCCGTGCTGACGGGTGATCGCGCCTATACGCACTGGGGCACGCAGAAGAACACCCGCTTCCGCAATCTCGTGTCGGACGAGATGCCCGTCCGGATTCCGCGCGGCTACGCCTACGACACCGTCAACGACGCCGCGCTCCGGCGGAATCCCGACCTGCTGAAGCGCTATCGCGTCGTCTACGACGCGCGCCCGGCGGCGAACCGCACGGGAACGGTCCCCGTGGCGGGATTGCCGCCCGACGTCGAGACGGCGTCCGACTTCACCTGGTGCCACCGCCGCCTCGGGCAGGACGACGTCTACTTCATCGCCGGCGAGGGCGCGGCGGATCTCGTTTTCCGCGCGGCGGCGCCGGCGGTCGAGATCTGGGACGCCGTGACGGCCACGCGCGTCGCGGCGAAGGCCGTGCCGCAGGCGGACGGACGCACCCGGCTCGCGCTCGATCTGCCGGTCGGCGGCAGCCGTTTCGTGGTGTTCCGGCAGACGACGCCCGACGGGCTGGCGCCCGAACCGGCGAAACGCCCTCCGCTGAACCTGCGCGTGGCGGGGCCGTGGACGGTGTCGTTCGCCTACCACAAGTACGTCAAGGCCGCCGCGCCCGCGCCCGTGAAGCTGGACGAGCTGGTCGACTTCTCCACGCGCGACGACCTCCGGCATTTCGCCGGCACCGCCACCTACCGGACGACCTTCGATTTCGCGGCCGACAAGCCCGCGTCGCTCACGCTCTCCCTCGGCAAGGTCCCGACGGGCCTGGCCCGCGTCTACGTGAACGGGACCGATTGCGGAACCGTGTGGTGCGCGCCGTGGGAGGCCGAAATCGCCCCTGCCGTGCGCGCGGGCGCCAACGAGCTCGAAATCCGCTACGTCAACAACTGGTACAACCGCCTCGTGGGCGACTGCTTCCTCGACGAGGCCGCGCGCGTGACCAGGTCGAACCTCCACTACTGGAAGGGCGAACGCAAGCCGCCGGCCGGCGGCCCGGCCTGGAAGATCCGCCCGACCGTCTATTCCGGCTACACGACGGCGGATCCGCTCCAGTCCGCCGGTCTGCTCGGTCCCATCGACATCCGTTGAGCGCGGCCGGACCGGCCGGCGGGCGCCGGCGGCAAACGGCGCAAGTTGCCCTGCCGCGTCCGGAAGAAGGAGGATTCGCGTGAAAATGACGAAAACGGGACTGCTGTGCGCGGCGGCTATGGCCATGGCCGCCGGGGCGTTCGCGGCGGATGCGCTCCCGCCGCCGCGGGCGGCGCGCATGATCCGGCTGAAGCCGGGTGCCGTGAAGCCCGACGGCTGGCTGCGCGAGCAGCTGCGCCTGCAGGGGGCGGGGCTCGCGGGACACGCCGAGGAACTCTACGACGACATCGGCCACTCGACCTGGCTCACGCACCGGAAGGGGAAGAACGAGCAGTACGACTGGGAGCGCGGCCCGTACTACGCGCGCGGGCTTCTCCCCCTGGCCTGGCAGCTGGACGACGCGGCCCTGAAGGCGAAGGCGAAACGGTGGGTCGAGGCGCTGTTCGGCTGGCAGACGGCGACTGGCGACATCGCCCTGCGGCGCACGAACTGGTGGGCGAACATGCTGGCGCTCGCGATCGTCCGCGACTGGTACCTCATTTCCGGCGAACCGCGCGGCCTCGACTTCATCGTGGCGTACGCGGATTTCCAGCGGAACGTCCTGCCGGCGTCGCCGCTGACGCAGGACGGCCCGTGGGCGCCGGCGCGCGGCGGCGACCTGATCGAGGTGCTGCTGGACGCCTATGACGCGACGAAGAAGGGCGACCTGGTCCGGACGGCGCGCCTCGTGGCGTCGCAGACCGCGCCCTGGACCGACTACTACCACGACGGCGCGCCGAACCGCAGCTATCAGCAGCACATCGTCAACTTCAACCAGGGACTCAAGACGCCCTCGCTCCTGTGGCGGCTGGGCCTGGGCGACGACGACCGGAACCGCTCCGCCTACGCCGCCGCGACGGCCGCGGACGGCTGGGCGCAGCTCTGCGCGGGGCGCCCCGACGGCATGCAGAACGGCGAGGAGCCGCTGCGCGACCGCGAGACGACGGGCGGCACGGAACTCTGCGCCCAGGTGGAGCGCATCATCTCGTGCGCGGACCAGATCGCGGTCTTCGCCGATGCGCGGGCGGCCGACGACATGGAGTCGGTCGCCTACAACTGCCTGCCGGCGACGCTGGCGCCCGACGGGAAGGGCCTCCGCTACTACCTTGCGCTCAACCAGCCCAAATGCACGAACGAGAAGACGGACTACGCCAACAACGGCGAGAAGGTCAACAGCCTCGTGCCGGGGCCGCACGCGGGATTCGGCTGCTGCCGGTCGAACGTCCACGCCGGCTGGCCGAAGTTCGTCCAGTCGATGTGGATGAAGACGGCCGACGGCGGCTATGCGGCGGTGGCGTACGGACCCTGCCGGCTGGAGACGCCGGACGTGACGATCGTGGAGACGACGGACTACCCGTTCCGCGACCGCATCACGCTGGAAGTCGTGCGCGGCGGCGGCGCGTTTCCGCTCTACGTGCGCATTCCGCGCTGGGCGCAGGAGGCGGACGCCGGCACCTTCCGCCGCATCGACCGCGCGTGGAAGCCGGGCGAGAAGGTGGAACTGCGCTTCGCGGCCGAAGCCCGCGTCGAGACGGGCTGGAACCGCAACGCGGCCGTCGTCCGCCGGGGCGCGCTGCTTTACAGCTGGCCGGTCCCGCACACGGAGAAGATCACGGCGGATTACGGCGGGGGCTTCGTCACGCGCGAACTCCACCACCGGGGCGCCTTCAACGTCGCGCTCGACCTGCGCGGCCCGTTCGCGGCGGAAGTGGTGGACGACGGCCGGCCGCTCGCCGCGCAGCCGTTCGACGTGGCGGCGGCGCCGGTCCGCCTGCGGGTGAAGGGCTGCCGCACGGACGAAGCGGAATGGGGCACGTTCCGTCCCGACGCGCGCGGGCTGATGAACGAACCGCCGCCGTCGCCGATCCGGGCGCCGCAGGCGGACGAGACGCTTGAACTGCTTCCGCTCGGCTGCACGCAGACGCGCATCACGATCTTCCCCTGGCGGCGGTAGCCGGCGGCGGGCGGCGACGATTTCCGCGCTTTCCCTCTTCCCCGATCCGCGCGGTTGTGCTATCATGGCGGGCGTCTGCGGAACTGGCGATAGCGGGCGCGTGCCCGCGAGTGGCGTCTACCACATGAACCGCGGATTCGGCCCTGGGCCGGGAAAGTCGTTCGCCTGGGCATTGTTCATATCAGGAGATGCCCACATGAATGATGCTGTGCCATCTGCCCGTCCCGACGCGTGGGCGGGCTTTGTCGAAGGCCGCTGGATGACGGACGTCAACGTCCGCGAATTCATCCGCCTGAACTACACGCCCTACGACGGGGACGCGTCGTTCCTCGCGGCCGCGACGCCGGCGACGGACGCGCTCTGGCGCCGGCTGCAGGAACTCCAGCGGGAGGAGCGCGCCCGCGGCGGCGTGCTCGACATGGACACCGAGATCGTCTCGGGCCTGACCTCGCACGCGCCGGGGTATCTCGACCAGGCGCTTGAGAAGGTCGTCGGCCTCCAGACCGACAAGCCCCTGAAGCGCGCGTTCATGCCCTACGGCGGTATCCGCATGGCCGAGGAGGCCTGCACGACCTACGGCTACACGCCCAGCCCGCGGCTCCACGAGATCTTCACGAAATACCACAAGACGCACAACCAGGGCGTCTTTGACGTGTACACGCCCGAAATGCGCGCCGCCCGCAAGGCGCACATCATCACCGGCCTTCCCGACACCTACGGGCGCGGGCGCATCGTCGGCGACTATCGCCGCATCGCGCTCTACGGCGTCGACCGCCTGATCGCCATCAAGCGCGACGACATGCTGCACTGCGGCATGGGGTCCATGCCCGAAGACGTCTGCCGCCTCCGCGAGGAAGTGGCCGAGCAGGTGCGGGCGCTCGAAGGCATGAAGGCGATGGCCGCGTCCTACGGCTTCGACATCTCGCAGCCCGCGAAGGACGCGCGCGAGGCCGTCCAGTGGACTTATTTCGGCTATCTCGCCGCCATCAAGACGCAGAACGGCGCGGCGATGTCGATCGGGCGCATTTCCACGTTCCTCGACATCTACATCACGCGCGACCTCGCGGCGGGCCGCCTCGACGAAACGGCGGCGCAGGAGCTCATCGACCATCTCGTGATGAAGCTGCGCATGGTGAAGTTCGCCCGCATCCCCAGCTACAACGAGCTTTTCAGCGGCGATCCCGTCTGGGCGACGCTGTCGCTGGCGGGAATCGGCACGGACGGGCGCTCGATGGTCACGAAGAACGACTACCGCATCCTCCACACGCTTGAGACGATGGGGCCCTCGCCGGAGCCGAACATGACGGTGCTCTATTCGCGCCGGCTGCCGCGGGCCTTCCGCGCCTACGCGGCGAAGGTCTCGATCGACACGTCGTCCGTCCAGTACGAGAACGACGGGATCATGCGCTACGTCTGGGGCGACGACTACGCCATCTGCTGCTGCGTCTCCGCCACGCAGACCGGCAAGGAGATGCAGTATTTCGGCGCGCGCGCGAATCTCGCGAAATGCCTCCTCTACGCCATCAACGGCGGCCGGGACGAGACGACGCACGTGCAGGTGGCGCCGGAGTTCCCCCGCATCACGTCGGAGGTCCTCGACTACGCGGAGGTGATGAAGCGCTACCACACCATGATGGACTGGTTGGCGGGGCTGTACGTCCACACGCTGAACCTGATCCACTACATGCACGACAAGTACTACTACGAGGCGGCCGAGATGGCGCTGATCGACACGAACGTGCGCCGCACGTTCGCGACGGGCATCGCCGGCTTCTCGCACGCGGTGGATTCGCTCTGCGCCATCAAGTACGCGAAGGTGCACGTGATCCGCGACGCGGAGGGGTTCGCCGTCGACTACCGGGTCGAGGGCGATTTCCCGCGCTACGGCAACGACGACGACCGCGCGGACGACATCGCGCAGGAGCTGCTGGTCTCGTTCCTGGCGAAGATCCGCGGCCACCACATCTACCGGAATGCGGAACCGACGACGTCGATTCTCACCATCACCTCGAACGTCGTCTACGGCAAGGCGACGGGCGCGATGCCCGATGGCCGTGCCGCCGGCGAGCCGCTGGCGCCGGGCGCGAATCCCAGCTACGGCGCCGAGCAGAACGGCCTCCTGGCCTCGCTCAACTCCGTTGCCAAGATTCCCTACGAATACGCGCTCGACGGCATCTCCAACACGCAGACCATCCATCCCGCCGCACTGGGCAACAGCGAGGAGGAGCGCGTCGCGAATCTCGTCAACGTGATGGACGGCTATTTCGCCCAGGGCGCGCACCATCTCAACGTGAACGTCTTCGGCACCGAAAAGCTCCTCGACGCGATGGCGCATCCCGAGAAGCCCGAATACGCGAATTTCACGATCCGCGTGTCCGGCTACGCCGTCAAGTTCATCGACCTCACGCGCGAGCAGCAGCTGGACGTGATCAGGCGCACCTGCCACCGGCGCATGTAGCGGAGAGACGGCATGGCGGCGGAGACGGGCCGGATCCACAGTTTCGAGACGTTCGCCGCGGCCGACGGCCCCGGCGTCCGTTTCCTGGTGTTCCTGAGCGGGTGCCCGTTCCGCTGCGCCTATTGCCACAATCCCGACACGTGGGCGCGTCCGGCGGCTTTCGCGATGACGGCGGCCCAGACGCTGGAGCGGGCGTTGCGCTACCGGGCCTACTGGGGAAGCGACGGGGGCATCACGGTTTCGGGCGGCGAACCGATGCAGCAGGCCGCGTTCGCGGCCGAACTCTTCGAATTGGCTCACGCCGCCGGCGTCAACACCTGCCTGGACACCGCCGCCGGGCCGTTCGCCGCCGAGGACCACGCGATTCGCCGTCTCCTGGCGGCCGCCGACACCGTTCTCCTGGATCTCAAGCACATTGACGGCGCGCGGCATCGCGCCCTCACGGGATGCGGGAACGAACCGGTTCTCGCCTGCGCGCGCTATCTGGCCGGAATCGGCAAGCCCGTCTGGATCCGCCACGTGCTGGTGCCGGGGGTCACGGACGACGCGGACGATCTGCGCCGCCTGGGCGCGTTCATCCGCACGCTGCCCAACGTGGTGCGGGTGGACGTGCTGCCCTATCATGCGCTGGGCGCGGCGAAGTGGCGGAACCTGGGGCTGGCCTACCGCCTCGACGGGGTTTCCGCGCCCACGCCGGCGTCGCTTGCGCGCGCCCGCGACCTTTTGAGGTAGAGCCGCCGGAGGCGATTGAGATGGCGCTCGAAATCGCCGTCGTTGATGAAGTCCGCCAGAAAGAGCTGGTCCAGCACCGGCACCGTGCAGGAGTAGAAGCCGACGCGCTCGGTGAAGCGCCGGGCGAGTCCCTTCGGCAGGACGAGGTAGCCGACGCGCATGGAAGGGGCCATCGTCTTCGAGAACGTGTTGAGATAGATCACGCGCTTGCCCCCGTCGATCGCGTGGAGCGTTTCGGCGCCGCGCCGCAGGGGGGAGAACTCGGAGTCGAAATCGTCCTCGATCAGCCAGCCGTCGCGCGCCTCCGCCCAGCGGACGTATTCGCGGCGTTTGGACGCGTCGGCCGTCACGCCCGTCGGGAAACTCCGGTAGGGCGTGACGTGGAGGACCTGCGCGCGCGAGGACGCGAGCGTCTGCGATTCGATGCCGTGCGACGCGAGCCGGAGCGCCTCGCAGTCGATGCCGTGCGCCGAATAGACCGCGCGGATTTTCGGATAGGCCGGATCCTCGATGGCGATGGTCTCCCCGCGGAACACCTGCGCGAGAAGGCCGTAGAGATATTCGGCGCCCGACCCCACCACCACCTGCGACGCCGCCACCTTCATGCCGCGCGCGCGCAGCAGGTAGTCGGCGACCGCCTCCTGCAGTTCGCGCGTGCCGTAGTTGGGCGACTTGATGAGAATGCGTTCCCCGTAGCGGGCCAGCGTCGCGCGGATCTTCCGAACCGCGTCGTTCCAGGGAAAGCCGTCCTGGATCCGGTGCCGGTTGACGCCGGGCGCTTTCCGGACCGGCCGGGGCGGCGCCGCCGGCGCGCCGTCGTCCGTTTCGCGGTAGGCCGCGAAAACGCCGCTGCGTTCGCGCGCGCAGGCGTAGCCCTCCTCGCAGAGCATCGCGAGCGCGTGCGAGACGGTGATGACGCTCAGGTTCTCCTCATGCGCCAAGGTCCGTTTGGACGGCAGACGGGCGCCGGGCGGAATCGCGCCCGAGACGATGGACGCCTTGAGGCGGTCGTAGAGTTTGCGGTAGCGCGGTTTCATCTGGTCATATAAAATTTCATGGAACTGGTCATTTAATGAAATCAGCATAAAGTGTAGCATATCCGCCGTCACAGCCAAAGGAGAAAAAAGACAATGGATGCATCACGTCATGAGTTGAACAAGAACCTCGCCCAGATGCTCAAGGGCGGCGTCATCATGGACGTCACCACGCCCGAACAGGCGAAGATCGCGGAGGCGGCGGGCGCCTGCGCCGTGATGGCGCTTGAGCGCATCCCGGCCGACATCCGGGCGGCGGGCGGCGTCGCGCGCATGAGCGACCCGAAGATGATCAAGGGCATTCAGGCCGCCGTGTCGATTCCGGTGATGGCCAAGTGCCGGATCGGCCATTTCGCCGAGGCGCAGATTCTCGAAGCCATTGAAATCGACTACATCGACGAAAGCGAGGTCCTGTCCCCCGCCGACGACCGCCTGCACATCGACAAGACGCAGTTCAAGGTCCCGTTCGTCTGCGGCGCGAAGGATCTCGGCGAAGCGCTCCGCCGCATTGCCGAGGGCGCGGCGATGATCCGCACCAAGGGCGAGCCGGGCACGGGCGACGTCGTCCAGGCCGTCCGCCACATGCGCATGATGCAGGCGGAGATCCGCCGCCTCGCCTCGCTGGCCGAAGACGAGCTCTACGAGGCCGCGAAGGAGCTGCGCGTGCCGGTCGAACTCGTCCGCTTCGTCCACGCGAACGGCAAGCTGCCGGTCGTCAACTTCGCCGCCGGCGGCGTCGCCACGCCCGCCGACGCCGCGCTCATGATGCAGCTGGGCGCCGAAGGCGTCTTCGTCGGTTCCGGCATCTTCAAGAGCGGCAATCCCGCGAAACGCGCCGCCGCCATCGTCAAGGCGGTCACGAACTTCAACGATCCGAAGATCGTCGCCGAAGTCTCGGAAGATCTGGGCGAGGCCATGGTCGGCATCAACGAGAGCGAAATCCAGGTGCTGATGGCCGAGCGCGGCAAATGAGGCGGCCCATGCGCATCGGGGTCTTGGCGGTGCAGGGGGCGTTCATCGAGCATGAACGCCGCCTGCGGAAACTCGGCGTGGAGGTTTTCGAGATCCGGCAGCGGGACGACCTCGCCGCGCCCTTTGACGGACTCGTTCTCCCGGGCGGGGAGTCCACCGTCCAGGCGAAGCTGCTCCGGGAACTCGGGCTTTTCGAGCCGCTGCGGGCGAAGATCGCCGCCGGGCTGCCGACTTTCGGCACCTGCGCGGGGGTCATTCTGCTCGCGAAGCGGCTGAAGGACGATCCCGCCGTGCATTTCGGCCTGCTGGACGTCACGGTCGAGCGCAACGCCTACGGGCGGCAGCTCGGCAGCTTCCACGCGCAGACCCCGTTCGCCGGCGGCCCGGCGATTCCGCTCTCGTTCATCCGCGCGCCGGCGATTCGCGCGTGCGGACCGTCCGTCGAAACGCTCGCCGCCGTCGACGGCGTGCCGGTGGCCGTGCGCCAGGGGAATCTCCTCGCCACCGCCTTCCATCCCGAGCTCGATCCCGACCCGACCGTCCACGCGCTGTTCGTGGCCACCTGCGGCCGCATGGCCGGCTGACGCTCCGCCCCGGGCTACCGGGCGGAGTTCTGGATGTCGACCGTGCCGAGCAGATAGCGGCGCTTGCCGTCGGTCTTGACCGCCAGCGGCAGCTCGAAGACCGGGTGGCCGGACAGGTCGCCGACCGAAACGTAAAGCTCGTACTTGCCGGAGGGAACGACGGGCGCGCCGCAGCGGGCGATGGCAAACTTCCGCGAAGACGCGAGCGTGTCGGGCGCTTCGTTCCTGGCGCATCCCTTCAGCCGCCTCAGGTTGGCGCTGTCGTCCACCAGCACGGCGAAAATGCCGCCCTTGGCGTCTTTCAGCGTGATCGCCGGGTAGGCGTCCCGGTAGACCGGCGCGACGCCGGCATTCGCCCAGCGCCACGCGAAACTGAAGGCGTTGGTCGTTCCGGGGGCGATGACGAGGGAATCGTCGAACGACAATTCCCGGAGGTTGAAGCGGTAGCCCATCCGGCGGTTGATCGTGTCGATCGCCTCCTTGTTCCCGTTCAGGATCTTCCAGGGATCGCCATGCAGCGACACGTAGCTCGGGTGATACTGCTCGACGCTCTCCACGAAAAGCGCCGGCGACCATGCGCCGCGCTCCAGCGACATGTGATAGTGTTCCGTTTCCAGCACCACGGGCATCGTCGGCCAGTACAGCGCGGCCTGTTCCGCGTGATACCATGAATGCGGCGGCCTGCCGACCATGATGGAATCGTCGCGGAAGCCAATGCCGAGCTGGCGGCAATAGTCGAGAATCGGCCATTTCGCCGGATCCCGGTTGCTGCCGCCGTCGACATCGTCGGAAATCACCAGGTAGGTGTTCGGCCACGTCCGCCGCATCAGGTCGATGTGGAGTTTCAGATCGGCGGCCTTTTTGGCGGCCGGCGGACGGCTCGAACCATGGGAATGCCCCTCGCCCCAGGTGCCGTAGGATCCGATGTCGACGAATGCGACGGAGTCCCTGCCGTCGTATTTCGCGGCGAGCCTGGACAGAAAACGCTCAAGATACTTGAGGTAGACCGGATCCGAAAAGTCCACTTCCCACAATCTGCCTTCGGGGTGGGGCCCATGTTCCGGCCCCCAGCCGAAATTGTAGCGCGTGCCCTTGACGCCCTTGTCGATCAGCCACTTCGGCACGCCGGGATTGCCCCGCGCGGTTTCGGCGGTGGTGATCCGGAAGGCGACCTGTCCGCCGCGGTCGATCCAGCGCTGGGCGACGGAATCGAGCGTCGTCCAATCGAAAACGCCCTCCTCCGGTTCGAGAAATTCCCATGCCAGACGCAGGTACACCACCGTGCATCCCGGGAAGGCGCGCATGTCGTCCCCCGGCGGCAAGGTGTCGCCGTAATTCCGGCAGCTGTTGTCGTAATAGTGCATGACAAACCCCATGCCGGGGTTGTTGAGGGCGCGCCCGTCATCGGCCGGCGCCACCGTCGCGGCAAAATGCGGCAGCGCCAAAGCCAGCAGCGTCAAAGTGATCGCGTTTTTCATGTCGTTTCCCGTTTGCGTGTCGTCCGGCCGCCCGAGGACCGGTTCCGGCGCCCGTGCGCATCCCCCGCGGGAGGCCGGACCGGCCGCCAGAATCCGCCCTCCATTATAGGGCATTCACGGCACGGGCGCAAGCGCGTGTCGCGCCCCTGCCGTTCCGATTGAAGCAACCCGTGCCGCCTGCAGAAATCCGCCCGGCGATTCCTCCCGCCACGCGCCCCGCCGCGTCCGGTACGCACGCGCATTTTGCGGTTGACAGAAAAAAAAAAAAAAAATAGTTATAATTCATGGCAGACTGTTCCGGCAGTCTCGCCGGGGGGGCGACGTGTCCGCCCCGCGGTGCCGTCGCGGGCCGAAAACAGCAAGAAAAGGAAGAATTGCCATGCTCCATGTCTCGGGTGTGAAACCGCTCTCTGATGCGAAACCGCTGTCGCGAAAACCGTCCACCGTCCTCTGGCTGGCGGGCGCGCTGCTGGCCGCGGCGAGCTGGACGCCGGACGTCCGCGCGGAGGAGGCGACCAACGGCTGGGACGAGGGGAGCGCCGATGCGCCGCTGACGTTCGTCTACAACAACGATTCGGGCATCACCGACCTGACGAATCCGGACGCCTGGTCGGATGGCGTGGTGCCGGGCGCGGACGACGTGGCCGTCTTCGACGGGCAGACGCCGGAGACGCTGCAGCTGGGCGAGACGACGATCTGGGCCGGCATCATTCGCACGAACACCGTCAACGCCCTGACCCTGCAGGCGCCCGCGGGCGGGACGCTGACGCTGGGCGCCGCCGGCCTCGGCATCTTCACGGAAACAGGGTCTGATTACTTTCGTCAGTATCTGGACGTGGACCTGATCCTGCCGGTCGACCAGACCTGGACCTGGGGCGACAACAAAACGCCCGCCTTCAAGCGGTCGGTCACGGGGCCGGGGCGGATCTGCGTGTCGCTGACGACGCACGGATCCGGTTCCCCGTCGGGCAACCTCATGGTCATGGGCGATCTGTCGACGTCCGTCGTCGCGATGAGCGGGCTTCAGATCTTCGCGCTCGAAGACGTCGTCCTGAATTCGGTTCCGACGATGACGAGGGGTTCCAAACTGCTGCTCATCCCGAGCACAGACACCTATACGTTCAGGTTTTCGGACCTGCTTTCAGGTTCAGGCGGCGTGTTCGACAACCCCGGCTACCTGGTCTTCGGTGGAGCCGATTCCGACAAGAGCTTCTCCTCCCGGACCAATACCTTTACGTTGTCGTCCGGGGACGCGGTGCGCGGGCCCGCGTCCGACACGTCGGATCGGGAAGAGGGCCACATCCGCGTGCAGGACTCGCACGTCATCTCGGATGGCGCCGACGTGACGGGCAACGTCTGGTTCGATCTGCGGAGCGGGTCGTGGACGCAGAAAGCCGGCGAGACGGCGTTCTCCTACGGCGCCATTCTCGGGCGCGGCATGGCCGCGGAATATGGGCTGAAGGAGCAGCGGCTCCAGATTGAAGGGGGCTCGTTCTCCTCCCGCCGTCTCGTGGTCGGGCTGGGCAACGGCGACGCCTATCCGGCGGAGGTGCGGGTGACGGGCGGCGAATACACGAGCACCATGCCGCAGGCCGATCAGGGGAACTGGTGGGCCACCGGCCTCTCCCTCGCGCCGCGCAGTTTCATAAACGAGAGCGTGCAGAAGGACGGGAAATCGGTGGCGTTCTCCGAGTCGGACTGGTCGTCCGCGCGGCTGGAGATCTCCGGCGGCCTCGTCCGGACGCCGGCCGTGCTCTTCGGCAACAACAACAACACGTGGCAACTCTCGGACGTCCACGCGGGCGTGCGCGTCGGGCTGACGGGGGGCCGTCTGGAAGTCGGCGCGGGCGGTCTGCGGACGGCCAGCGCCTGGAGCGCGGACGACCCGACCGATCCCTCCTGGTATGACGTCGTTCTCTCGGGCGGCACGCTGGCCTTCATACAGACGGCCACCCAGTCGCCGGCCGATATGCGCCTGTCCAACCGGGATGGCGGCGTCTCCGTGGAAGTCCCCAATTCGATCTCCAACATCGCCATCTCGGGCTCGCTCTACGGCGCCGGCGGTCTGCGCAAGACGGGCGGAGGCTGCCTTCAGCTGCGGGGGGCGAACGACTACACGGGCCGGACGGACGTCGTCGAGGGGCGCCTCGCCTACGGCAGCCGGTTCGAGACGGCCGTCTGGACGGGCGACGGCTGTGGCGCCGCCGCGAACGGCGCCGTGCTGAGCGAATGGACGAATTGCGGCGCGATGGTGCCGGAGGATGTCTGGTCCTTCAAGCACGGCACCACCATCGTCAACACGGGGGGGACGACGTTCCCGACGCTGGCCGCGGGCGCCGTGAACGGGCACGACGCCCTGGCGTTCGACGGCTCGAACACGGCGTTCCTCACGGGAAACGCCGCCCAGCCCATCAGCGAGCAGAAGGCGTTCACGGTCTCGATGGTCTTCCAGACGGAACCGGGATTCGCCGGCACGGCCTCGTCCGACATCCGCACGGCCACCCAGATCTTCGGCACGTCGATCGACGACTCCTCCTGGGATAATCCTTCCCTCGATCATCTGTACGGTATCGCGCTCGACGACCAGGGGCACGTGGGATGCGGCACGTTCGGTGGCCGATGGGAGGATGAAGACAAGGTGCTGCAGGACCTGCCGGACGAGACCCTGTGGGCCTCGAACGTCGTCGTGAACGACGGAAAGCCGCACGTCGTCACGTGGAGCTGGGAGGCCGACAAGGTGTGGAGTTTCCGCGTCGACGACCAGGTCTACACCCTGCAGCCCTCTACCAATCACGTGAGGAGCACGCGGCGCACGCGCATCGTCCTCGGCGTGGGCGAACGCCAGACCGATCCCGTCTGCCGGTTTCGGGGCTATTTGGCCGACCTGCGCATGACGGCGGGCGTTGTCGCGTCCGACCTGTGCGCGACGGTCCAGCGCGAACTCGGCGTCAAGTACGGCGTGGCGGCGTTCGCGGGCGAGCGGCTGTGGAACGACCTGGAGGACGGTGCGCGCGCGGCGGTGCCCGAGGCGACGGCCGTCTGGGCCGCGGATTCGCTCGCGCAGACGGCGGGCGAGGCCGTGGCGACGTGGCCCGAAAAGTCGGGCAAGGGGCCGGGCAACGGCGCGACCTGGACGTTCACGCGGGACCTCGCGGACGTCATTCTCGTGCAGTCCACGGAATATCCGGGCCAGACGACGGCGCCGGTGATCGCCTCCGACACGCTGGCCGGGCGCAAGATGGTGTCCTTCAACGGCACGGACTCCTGCCTGGCGTTGACGGGCATGTCCGCGACGCCGGTCGGGAACCAGGACGGCCTGACCGTCGCCGCGGTCGTCCGCTTCCACGGCTACGGCACGGGCGGCGGCGCCTTCGCGCCCGATGCAGGCGCGGCGTTCCTCGGTTCCGCCTTCTACTCGGGGGACGCCGAAAACTGGCAGCTGATGCTCTCCGCGACGGCCCGGATCGGCGCGTCCCACCGCTACGCCAACGCCTCCGAGACGATACGTTCGCGTTCGCGCTTCCTGAACGACGGCGAGGCGCACGTCGTCGTCGTCCGTTACCCGAAGAAGAGCGACGTGCCGGACACGATGGCGCTGTTCATCGACGGGGCGAAGGAAACCGCGGCCTGCACGATGTCGAATACCATCCACAACACCCGCATCCTGCTGGGCGGCGGAGAACTCGGCAAGTGCCATTACGCGCCGGTGGACGTGGCGGAGATCCGCTTCTGGGGCGGCCAGGTTCTGTCCGACGACGAGGTGCTCGCCGTCGGGGAGGAGTTGGCGCGGACCTACGGGCTCGATCTCGCGGGGGCGACCCGCGGCAAGGCGGCGACCGGGCAGCAGATGTCGAAGGAAGTGGTCGTCCACGCCGGGGCGACCTTCGGCGGTCCCGGCAACTACGGCGCGCTGCTCTATCCCGGACAGACGCTGTGGGGCGATGGCGTGTCCGCAGGTCCAATCACGCTGACGCCCGGCGCGGCGGTGAAGGCCACGACGACGAGCGCCTTCACGTTCGCGGACGGCCTGACGCTGATGGACGGCGCGGCGCTGGCGGCGGCGTGCGCGAAGGACGAGGCGCTGCGCCCGATTGCCGTGACGGGCGACCTGACGCTGGAAGGGAACGTCGTCGTCCGCATCGACGCGCCGGAGGGCCTCCGTCCTTCGGGCACGCTGTTGACGTGGACCGGCAGCCTGATCGCCGAGACCGCGCCGACCTTCGCCATCGAGGGCGTGCGGCCCGGAACGGTCGGCGTCAAGCTCGATGCCGACGGCAAGTGTCTCCGGCTCGTGCCGCTGGGCGGTTCCCAGATCATCATTCGCTAGACGTCGTCCGCCGGCCGGCGGCGCGTGGGGCGTCTGTGGCGCATGAAGCGCCGCAGCCGCCCTTGAATTTTTGAATTTCAGGCATTCGGCATTCGGCCAATAATTGAGATCGCGGCCAAAATATGATATAGTTTCGACCGCCTCCATGGAAGGGAAATAGCCGAATGAGCGAGAGAAGTGCACTTCCTCCGGCGGGGTGTGCCTCGTCGGCCTGTTCCCATGTCATCCGGATGGGCCGTGCGGCGTCGCTTGCGGTTGCCGCGCTGGCCGTCGGAGCGGCCTTGGCACGGACGATCGTCGTGCCGCCTCCGGCGATGCCGGAATATGTCGACACGGAGGTTTCCGCCAACATGGCCTTCAACGCGGACGATGCGCATCTGCGCGCGTTCGAGATGCGTTTCGCCTTGGAGGGCAGCCAGTCGAACTGCGTCCAGGTCGCCCTTGGGCGCGACCTCGACGGCGACGGGGTGCTGGGCGCGGACGAGGCGGAGACGCTCTACGGCTGGCGCAACGGGCGGTATTTCGCGGAAAGCGTGAACGGCGGCGGCGATTCAGATGAAGCCTCTGGGGAGGGCCGCAGTCCTCTGCGGCCGCGGACGCGCAGGAGCGCGTCC
>JBJEWF010000003.1:0-32774 GCA_051884915.1 Kiritimatiellia bacterium | reverse complement strand
GCTTGGGCTTCAACGTGATTTTCGAATTTTCAAGTGGCAAACTCGGGTTATACCATATTTTCGCGGCCGGACTACGGCTCCTAACGCTCCATCAGAAGCCCCTGGTGGCCGCACGGGACGATCACCTTGCCGCGGTGGAACGCCGCGGGTTCGGGCGTGCCGGACAGTTCGTACGCGCGCGAAAGGACGGGATTGTCCGCATCGGCGAAATCGAAGACCGCCAGCCGGCGCGAACTCCGTCCCGTGAGCGCGACGAACCGCCCGTCCGAACGGGGAATCCCCCCGAAATACATGCCGCCGCGCGTCAGGCCGGAGACGAACGGCAGCGGTTTGACGGCCGTCCACTTGCGGTCCGCGCCCGCCAGGCAATAGCCGCGGCCGACCGTCATGAGAAATCTGTCGGGGCCAAACGCGCAGATGCCGTTGCATTGGCCGCCCACGGCGTCTTCCGCCCCCTGGACGAATTCGATCTGGCGGGGCTTTTCCGGCGCGACGTCGATCCAGCGAACGCCCCGGTAGGGGACCATCAGCGGATAGAGCCCGCCAACGGGGCGGTCGACGCAGTATCTGTCCCACTGGCAGGTCCCAAATGCCGTGAACAGCCACGCGCCTTTTTCCATCCGGTCGACGTCGACGAACATGTAGCCGCTGTTTCGGCCGCTGAGAACGGCCCGCCTGGCGTCGATCGGCCATACCCAGAACGCCACGGACGATTTCGGCGACAGCCGGGGAAGCCGCCGGACCTCGCGGAACGCCGCCGGCGCCGCAAGGTCGTACAGGGCGAAACCGTCCAGCCCTTCCGCCGTCAGCAGACGCGTGCCGACGAACGCGCAGTCGTAGACCTGGCGGCCGGGCAGTTCGCCGACTTTCTCGAAGCCCCCTTCGGCCTTGATCCGCAGCACGTGCAGGCCCGCGTCGCCAAAGGCCGCGTAGGCAAAGTCGCCGTTGAGGACGACCGTCCGGGCCTGGCCGGATCCGGCGGGGCGGAAGACGTGGAAGCGCGCCGCGTCCGTCGGGTAGCGCGCGCGGCAGTCGGCGTGCCGCGGCAGCACGCCGCGCGGCCGCGGCGGGGGGACGAGGCCCGCGACGGGAATGGCGAAGGCGCCGCCGGGGAACGACGTCACGTAAATGCAGCCGGAACCGATCGCGACGGAACTGATCGCGCCCGACGGCCAGTCCTTCCCCTGCTGGGGCACGCAAAAGCGGTCGACGACTGCGGGCCGGGCGGGGTCTTTGACGTCGACGACGAACAGGCCGTTGTGGGAATCGCAGCAGAAGGCCAGGCCGTTGGCGACGCGCGGCGTCCAGAAATCCTCGTTGCGCGGCGTGAAGCGGGGGAAGTCGACCCGGCCGACATGACGCGGCTTCGCCGGATCCGTCAGCTCGAAGATGTCCATGCCGCGCCCGCGTCCCAGCCCCTCCTCCCGGGAAAGCCCCGTGTGCTTGGCGTCGTGTCCGGTCGAACAGTAGAGATAGTTGCCGTCGATTTCGACGCCGTCGCCGAACCCGTGGAGGCGAAGCTCGCCCACCGGACGGAAATTCCGCATGTCCCGGGCGTCGAAGACCGTCACCGTCCCGCTGCCCCACTCGCCCGAGTAGAGCCATCCGTCGCGGTAGCGGCAGGACTGCGATTCGCACGTTTTCCGGATGCAGATGTGCGCGGGACGGTCCGGATCGCTAACGTCGACGCATTCGACGCCGTTGATGCGCTCCGAAACGAAGGCGACGTCCCCGACGACGTCGAGGCCCGTTGCGAACTCGACCGTGTCGAAACGCGCGCGGATTCTCATGTTCGCGGCATCGCGGGCGTCGACGATGCGCATGCCGGTCTCGCGCGAGACCACGTAGACGAATCCCCCCTGCGCCACGATCTGGCGATGGTTGTCGAATCCGTCCAGCTTCCCGAGGAACGTCGGGCGAAGCGCCTGGGACGTGTCGTAGGCGAACAGGCTGCCGCCCGCGGCGAAATAGAGCCGGTCGCCTTCCGTGCAGACGGCCATCGCCGACTCGGCCACCTCGGGCAGTTTCAGCGCGGGCCCCAGCACGCCGGCCGACAGCGAAGCCGATGCGGCGGACAGGACGCGGAGAATGAGACGGTGTTTCATGGGATCCTTTCGCTTCTAGGCGATGCCGCGGGCCTTCCGGACGACGTCCCAGGCCGCGTTGATCTCCGCCATGGACCGATTGGCCTTTTCCAGCAGCCCCTCCGGCATCCCTTCGGCACGAAGCCTGTCCGGATGGTAGCGCATGGCCTGCTTGCGGTAGGCGGCGCGCAGGACCGCATCGGAGTCGGTCCGTTTGCATCCCAGGGTGGCGTACGCCCGTTCAAGTTCCGTTTCGGACGACGCCGGCTGCGCGGACCGGTACGCGCCGGCATCCCGCGAATCGACGTGAAGCCGGTAGTAGTAGGCGTAGACGGAATCGTCAAAGCCGAACGCGGCGGCGAGCTGGCGGAGCAGCGCCGCTTCGCGGGGCGCCAGGTCGCCGTCCGCGCTCGCGACTTCCCAGAGGATCTCGTAGACGAGCTGGCGCGCTTCGTCCGACGCGTGCGCGACGAACAGGCGCGCGTAGTGGTCGATCGCGTGTCCGTCCTTGACCGCGCGGTTGAAGGCCGCGACGCAGAACCGGTATCCCGTTTCGGGCAGGCGGAGCGCACGCAGAAACCGCTGCGCGACGTCGACTTCCTCCTTGGTGACGTGTCCATCGGCCTTGGCCATCTTGGCCAGCACGCCGCTCAGCCCTTCCAGCAGACGGTTCTGCGGGCCAGCCGGCGCGGCGGGACCGGACGCGGACCAGGCTCTGGCAACGTGCGCGACCACGTACCACACGATCAGCCAGAAAATGAAGTTCAGCATGGCTTGCGCCCTACCAGTTGCAGGTCGTCAGGTCTTCAAGGCGGTCGTAGTAGTTCCGGTAGAAGGTCTCCGCCCGGGAGAGCATCTCCACCGCGTGTTCGGGATTGCGCTTCAGCAGCAGCTTGAAGCGGTTTTCCTCCGAGGCCGTCGCCGCGAACGACTTGGAGGGCGGCTGGGAGTCCAGCGTCAGCGCCGAGAAGCCCTTGGCGCGGCGCGACGGATCGTAGCGGAAGAGCGGGAAGTGGCCCGTCTCGACCGCGACCTTCTGCCGCTCGAACCCCTTGGCCATGTCGATGCCGTGGGCCACGCAGTGCGAATAGGCGATGACCAGCGCGGGACCGTCGTAGGCGTCGGCTTCGGCGAGCGCCTTCGCGGCGGCCTGCGGATTGGCGCCGAGGGAGATCTGCGCCACGTAGACGTCGCGGTAGGTCAGGATGATGCCGCCGAGATTCTTTTTCATCGTCGGGCGGCCCGCCGCGGCGAACTTCGCGACGGCGCCCATCGGGGTGGCCTTGGAGGCCTGTCCGCCCGTGTTCGAGTAGACTTCGCTGTCGAGCACGAGGGCCTTGATGTTCCGCCCGCTCGCCAGGGCGTGGTCCAGGCCGCCGAAGCCGATGTCGTAGGCCCAGCCGTCGCCGCCGATCAGCCACACGCTCTTGCGCACGAGCCAGTCGGCGCCCGAAAGCATCGACAGCGCCTTCGCGTCCGTGCGGCCGGCCAGCGCCTTCTTCAGCGCGGCAACGGCCGCGCGCATGTCCTCCACGCCGCGGGGCGTCGCCTGGTCGATGCCCGAGACGCGCGCCGCGGCCTCGCGCACGGCATCCGGCTCGTTGCGGTCCAGCATGAGCCGGGCGGCTTCGGCCCGGGCGCGCGCTTCGAGATTGTCGCAGGTCACGCGCATGCCCAGCCCGTATTCGGCGTTGTCCTCGAAGAGCGAATTGCCCCAGGCCACGCCCTTGCCGTCGGCGCGCGTGCAGTAGGGCGCCGTCGGGAGATTGCCGGCGTAGACCGACGAGCATCCCGTGGCGTTGGCGACGAGAAGGCGTTCGCCGCAGATCTGCGTGAGCAGGCGGATGTAGGGGGCTTCGCCGCATCCCGCGCAGGCGCCGCAGAATTCGAAGAGCGGGCGTTTGAGCTGGACGTCGTTGTAGTTCGACATGTCGAGCTTCGTGTCGTCCGCTTCGGGAATCGAAAGGAAGAACGTCCAGTTCGCCAGATCCCGTTCGCGCGTGCGCGCGTCGTGCGGCTCCAGGGCGATGGCGCCGCGCGCCGCGACGGGACAGTTGGTCACGCAGAGGCCGCACCCCGTGCAGTCCTCGGTCGAGCACTGGATGACGAACTTGCCGCCGTGGCGCTTGTAGGCGGGCGCGCGCGCATCCGCCGACTTGAACGACGCGGGCGCGTCCGCCAACGCCTCCTCGTGGCAGGCCTTCAGGCGCAGGGCCGCATGCGGACAGGCGCCAACGCAGCGGCCGCACTGGACGCAGGCGGCGGGATTCCAGACCGGGACGTCCGAGGCGACGCCGCGTTTCTCCCATTGGGTCGTGGCGACCGGCCACGTACCGTCGACCGGAATCTTGGACACGGGAAGCTCGTCGCCCTTCTGCGCCATCATCTTGGCGGTCACTTCGCGGACGAACGCGGGCGCGTCGGCGGAAACCGCCGGCGGCATGGGCGGCGCGTCGGGCGCCACGGCGGGAACCGCGACGCGGCGGATGCCGTCGGCGGCGGCCTCGATGCAGGCGATGTTCTTGCGGACCACCGCGTCCCCTTTCGAGGCGTAGGTCTTTTCGGCGGCTTCCTTCAGGCGCAGCAGCGCCTCGTCGGGCGGCAGAATGCCGGAAATGCGGAAGAAGGCCGCCTGCATGACGGTGTTGATGCGCCCGCCCATGCCGGCCTCGCGCGCGATCTTCGCCGCGTCGATGACGTAGAAGTTGATTTTCTTCGCCACGATCGCCTCGGCCGTCTCCTTCGGCAGATGGGCCCACACTTCCAGCGGGCCGTACGGCGAGGCCAGAAGGAACGTCGCGCCCTCGCGGGCGTTGGCGAGCATGTCGTATTTCGCCAGAAAGCCGAAATTGTGGCAGGCGACGAAAAGCGGCGATTCGCAGAGGTAGGGGCTGCAGATCGGGTCCGGCCCGAAGCGGAGATGGGAAACCGTGAGGCCGCCGGCCTTTTTCGAGTCGTAGACGAAATAGCCCTGCGCGTAGAAATCGGTATTCGCGCCGATGATCTTGATCGAATTCTTGTTCGCGCCGACGGTGCCGTCCGAACCCAGCCCCCAGAACACGCACTCGTGGCGGTTGGGATGCCGCAGGACATAGTCCTTCGCCGGCGGAAGCGAACGGCCCGTCACGTCGTCGTCCACGCCGACGGCGTACCCGTCCAGCGGCTTCGCCGCGCTCATGTTGTCGAAACAGGCCTTGACGTGGCCCGGCGTGAACTCCTTGCCGCCAAGGCCGAACCGCCCCGCATAGACGGCGGGACGCGGGAAGAGCGCGCGGCCGTCGCGGCAGGCGCGGTCGACCGCGCCCAGCACGTCGAGATACAGCGGCTCGCCCTCGCTGCCGCATTCTTTCGTGCGGTCGAGAACGGTGATCGCCTTCAGGGTCGCGGGCAATTCCGCGATCAGCGCGGAGGCGTCGAACGGCCGGTAGAGATGGACCGTGACCACGCCGACCTTCTCCCCCGCCGCCACCAGCTGGACGACGGTCTCGCGGACCGTCTCGGAGCCCGACCCCATGACGACGATCACGCGCTCGGCGTCGGCGGCGCCTTCGTAGTCGAAGAGATGGTAGCGGCGGCCGGTCAGCCCGGCAAACCGCTCCATCGTCCGGGCGACGATGCCCGGCAGCGCGTCGTAGAACCGATTCGACGCTTCACGCCCTTGGAAGTAGACGTCGGAGTTCTGGACCGTGCCGCGGATGATCGGGTGCTCCGGATTGAGGCCGCGGGCGCGCTGCGCGGCGACAAATCCGTCGTCGATCATGGCCCGCATCGTCTTTTCGTCCACTTCGTCGATCTTCTGCACTTCGTGCGACGTGCGGAAGCCGTCGAAGAAATGGAGGAACGGGATGCGCGACTCCAGCGTCGCCGCATGGGCGATCAGCGCCAGATCCTGCGCCTCCTGGACGCCCGAGGAGCAGAGCATCGCGAACCCCGTCTGGCGGCAGGCCATCACGTCGGAATGGTCGCCGAAGATGCAGGTGCCGTGGACGGCCAGCGCGCGCGCCGCCACGTGGAAGACGGCGGGCAGCAGTTCGCCGGCGATGCGGTAGAGATTCGGAATCATCAGCAGCAGGCCCTGCGACGACGTGAACGTCGTCGCGACGGCGCCGGCGGACACCGCGCCGTGAACGGCGCCGGCGGCGCCGCCCTCGCTCTGCATCTCCACGACCTCCGGCACGACGCCCCAGAGATTCGGCTTCTTGGCGGCCGCATATTCGTCGGACTTCTCGCCCATCGGCGACGACGGAGTAATGGGATAGATGAATGCGACGTCACTGCAGGTGTAGGCAACTCGGGCGACCGCCAGATTGGCGTCTGTCATGGTCTTCATATAGCAGTTTCTCTTCCTGTTTTCCACCTCGAAAGACGGCCATTATAGCACAAATATCGGGAAAACGGAACGGCGCGCGGGCGCGCGGCGCGGACCGGGAAGCCGCGCCGCCGGAAGCGGCGGCGGAAGGACGCGCAGGGGAGACGCCCCGGAGGGGCGGCGCGGACGCGGACGCCGGCGCGTCGGCCGGCCGGGCCGTCACGTCGCGCCGAAGAAATAGCGGTTGGCGTTGTTGTAGGCGATGTCGCTCACGATGCCGCCGACCCACTTGAGATCGTTCGGGATCTCGCCGCGCGCCATCTCCTCGCCAAGTTTCGCGCACAGGATGCGGCGGAAGTATTCGTGGCGGGTATAGCTCAGGAAACTGCGGCTGTCCGTCAGCATGCCGACGAAATTGCCCAGGCAGCCGAGCTGCGACAGCGCCTCGATCTGCTTCCGCATGCCGTCCTTCTGGTCGAGGAACCACCAGGCGG
Source organism: Kiritimatiellia bacterium (assembly GCA_051884915.1). GTDB lineage: Bacteria > Verrucomicrobiota > Kiritimatiellia > RFP12 > UBA1067 > RUG572. The sequence goes on along the minus strand of JBJEWF010000003.1, from coordinate 25,887 downwards.
CGCCAAGCTGGAGCTTGCCGCGGTCGGGCCCCTTCTGGAAGCAGCCCATCAGCGTCGCCAGCATCTCGGTGTCCTTCGGATTGAGGGAGTAGAGGATCGTGCGCGGCAGATTGTCGCCCTGCTCCAGCCGGTCGAAGAGCCGCGCGAGGTTGGCCGTCACGTTCCACTCGCCGATGCAGTCGAACCCCGTGTCCGGCCCCAGCCGGTTGAACATGGCCGTGTTGTTGTCGCGCAGACAGCAGGCGTGGAGCTGCGCCGTCCAGTTGGCGGCGGCGTCCATCACAAGCCCTTCATACAGCCACGCGCTCTTGAACTTGAGCGCCTCGTCGGCCGTGACGGCCTTGCCGGAACGCGCCTTCCGGAAAATCCGCCGGAGATCGGCTTCCGTAGAGGGCGCGGCGAAGACTTCCGTGATGCCGTAGTCGGACACCACGCATCCCGCCTTCGCGAAGAAGTCGTGGCGCTTCTGCATCGCCTCGCGGAAATCGTCCATCGTCTTCACCGGCATGCCGGCGGCGGCGGCCAGTCGGTCCATCCAGCCGTTCCAGAGGGCCGGGCTGTCGATCTTCGACGCCTTGTCGCTGCGCCAGGCCGGCAGGATCTTCGTGCCAAACGGCTTCCGGGCGATGGCCAGATGGTGTTCGAGCGAATCGACCGGATCGTCCGTCGTGCAGACGACTTTCACGTTCGCGCGCTTCATCAGGCCGCGGGCGGAGAACGAGGGCTTGCGGAGCTGGGCGTTGCACGTCTTCCAGATCTTCGCGGCGGTCTTCCGGCACAGGCGGTCCGTCACGCCGAAATAGCGCGCGAGCTCCAGCTGGGACCAGTCGAACAGCGGGTTCTTGAGCAGCACCTCCATCGTGGCGGCGAACGCGTTGAACTTCTCCTCCCACGAACCGTCGCCCGTCACGAATTTCTCGTCGATGCCGTTCGAGCGCATCTGGCGCCACTTGTAGTGGTCGCCTCCCAGCCACACCTGCGCGAGATTGTCCCAGCGCGTGTCCGCGGCGATTTCCGCCGGCGGCAGATGGCAGTGGTAGTCGATGATCGGCATCGGCTCCGCATAGCCGTGGTACAGGTCCCGTGCCGCCTTCGTGGTCAGCAGAAAATCGTCGTTGATGAAAGGCATCGCCGTCGCTCCCTTGTTGGTTGATGCGCCCATTATACCAGATTTCGCGCGCGCGGCGCGGGCCGCCCGCCGCGCGGCCGCCCCTGCGTCAGCGCAGGTCCAGCAGGTCGAAGATCGCCTTCGCCACGTCCGTGTTGTCAATCGTCCCCGCGAAGCGTTCGGCGCCCGGACCGAACGCGTACAGCGCAACGGGCGCATCCGTGTGGTTCGTGCACGAATAGGCGATCTGCACGCGGCCGTCCGCGCCCGCGACGGTGCGCACGCCGCCCGTTTCATGGTCGGCGGTGACGATGACGAGCGTCCCGCCCCGCGCGACGGCGAAGTCCAGCGCGGCTTTCGCCATCCAGTCGACCATGACCGTCCCCCGGACGGATTCGACGGGCCGGTTGCCGTGGTTGCCGCCGTCGGGCGTGGCGCATTCGGCCATCAGAAAGAAGCCCTTCGGATTCGCGTCCAGGCGCGCCAGCGTCTCGGCGACGCCGGCCCCCAGCGCCGTCTCGTCCGTGCCGAAGTCGATGGCGCCGAACACGTTCGCGTCCTTCCGCGCGGCCGTGAACGCCGCGAGGGTCCGGACGACGGCGTAGCCGCGGGCGGCCATGTCGATGCCCGAGAAGATCTTGTCCGTCGCGGCGTTGCCGACAAGGATCTCATAGCCGCAGACCGCGGCCTGTTCGGCCAGTTTCCCGGATTCGCCGCGGTCCCGGACGCAGCCGTAGAATCCCGCCGGCGTCGCCCCCGTCAGCTTGTCGTTCGTGACGAGGCCCACGGCAAGCCCCTTCTCGTGGGCGCGCCGGGTAAAGGGAACGAGCGCCGTGGCGTGCGCGCGTTCCGCCTTCGAGCGCGCGCGCAGCCCCACCATGCCGTTCATCGTCTTCTCGCCGGTGGCGAGGGCCGTCGCGGACGCCGCGCTGTCGGTCGTGCGGCCCTCCACGGACAGCGTGATGCAGTGTCCGGCCACCGGCAACTGCTGCATCAGCAGCGCGTTCGGCCGCCCGTGGCAGTAGCGGGACGTGAAGTCGACCAGGCTCTCGCCCATGCCGTCGCCGATGATGAGAATGACGTTGCGCGGCTTCTGGCCGGCCGGCACCGCCGGCAGCGGACGCGCCGGCGGCGGTGGCGTGCGGAACGTCTCCGTCAGCGTCAGCGGCACGATGACGCCCTTCAGCGTCAGGTCGTCGCCGCGCGCGGCGGCGACGATCATCCAGGGGCATTCGCCCAGCGACTGGAATTCGACGGCGACCAGCTGCCGGTCCGCGTCGGTCGGGAATTTCGAGGCGAAAAGCGACACCTGCATGTTGTCGTTGTACCGCGTCCAGGCGCGGACCGCGTTGCCGCAGCTGTGGCCGAGCGTCCAGTCGAGGACGTCGCGCCCCGTGCGGACGGATTTGCGGACCACCGTGCCGTCGGCATAGTGCAGATCGACGGTGCCGATCTTCAGATTCTTCGTCTGGACCGAATCGGCCGTGGCGTGGAGGAGGTAGAGGTGCGAGCCCGCGCTGCCGGTGGGAAGGTCCAGCCGGGCCCTGGCGGCGCCGCCCTTGCGCCCCAGGACGATGCACGTCCTGTCCGTCTCGCCGGTGTCGGCGGGAATCGCAAACGGAACGTCGCCGCATGCGATCGTCCCCGCCGGAAGGACGTGGAGGTCGTTGCCGCCCATGTCGAGCCAGCCGCCCCGGCCGTCCGCGGCCTGCCGGTCGAGGCGGGACGCGTTCGCGGCCGCGCCCAGCGGAAGCGCCACGGCCGGATGCCGCGCCGCCGCGCCGCAGACGGAAACGGCCGCGGCCCACAGAAACACCGAATACGCCAGACTTCTCATGGTTGAACTCCCTCTTGCGCCGATTCATTTCCCGCCCCGGCGGCGGCCCCTTGCGTCACGCGGTTGCGCGCGACGCGGATGTCCGCGCAGCTTTCGGGGTCGAAGACGACGCCGGGCGCCTTCACGCACGGCGAGGCGCGCCATTCGTTGTCCTGCACGCGCACGTCCCGCGCGTTTGCCAGGCGGAACTGCGCGCGGCACGCCATCTCCGTGCGGCGCGGCGTGGGATCCTCGAAGACGTTGCCGCGAACGGTCACGCCGCGGACGCTCGACAGCCACCCCACGACGCCGCACGTGTCGCGGAACGTGTTGCCCTCGATCAGCAGATCGCGGATGATCGGATAGCTCGTCGTGTCCGCCGACGGATCCGTCCGCAGGTAGATGCCGGCATAGATGGCGCGCCGGCCATGCACCGCATTCGCCCCCGACGGGTTGACGGTGTCGAAGAGGTTGCCGCGGATGACGACGTTCGAGACGCCATATCCCTCGCTCCACAGGTTGAGCGTGTAGCCCGTCTCGATTTTGATTGCGCCCATCTCCTGGTGGCGGAAGACGTTGTTCTCGACCGTCACGTTCCGCGCGAGAATCAGCAGCCCGCGCGCCCGGTTGTCGTGGAAATGGCAGTTGCGGACGATGACGTTCTGCGTGTCGTAGGTCTTGTCGAACATCACGAACCCGTCCGTCGTCTGTTCCGGGACCTCCTCCTCGAAGGTGATGTCGTAGACGCTCCCCTTCGCGTCGACCGTCCGGACCTTCCGAACGGTGCCGGTGAAGCCGGTCGGCGAATAGTCGCCGTGGCGCAGTTCGATCTTCGTGCCTTTCGGCAGGGAGCCGTATGCGCGGGCGTTCTGCGTCCGGATCGTGTGCGCGTCCTTCCGGCGGGCGAAGCCCGAATTGTCGTGCATGTTCAGGATGTCGTCGGCCCCCAGCGAAAACTCGCAGCGGTCGAGTTTGAGATAACCGCGGCTCTGGGCGATGTGCAGATGGTCGGCCGTGCACGTGATGATGCGGCGCGGATCGTCCTTCGGCGCCACGATGTCCACCTGCTCGAAGAGCGTGTGGTGCTGCGTGCCGCCGATGAGGAACGCATGGCCGGGCGTGGACAGGACCGTCACGTTCTCCAGGCGCAGATGGGCGTTGCTCCGCATCGCAATGCCGTTCATCTGGTAGTAGTAGTGCTGCAGCCGGTAGAGCTGGCCGGGAGCGAGGCCGCCCGGCTGCTGCCTGACGCGCACCACGTTGGGCGCCACCCACGTCCGGTAGCCGTCCGGATCGTCCGTCCGGCGGAAGTCGATGCTGCGCGTGATGCCGTCTTCGAGGCCGACGGAGCGCGTGCGGGGATCGAACACCGAGAGGATGACCAGATGCGCGTCCTTGTCGGGGAAATCCGGATAGTCGACGAATTCGAGATCGTAGGACTCCTGCTGGACGGCGGCCACGCGCACGAGGCTCGCGAGCGGTTCGCGCGCCCAGTCCCAGTCGAGCTTGAAGTTCATCACGCGGACGCGCGTGCAGGATTCGATCCGCATGAACGCCGCCGTCCGCCGATGGGAGACGAAGGTCGAACCGCCGCCGTCGAACGTGAAGTCGGAAAGCCCTTCCAGCGTCAGGGAGTCGTCCGCCGTCAGCCGGTACACGCCCTTGGGGACGACGAACTTCGAGGCCTTCTGCTTCCTGGCGGCCGCCAGCGCCGCCTTCAGCGCGGAGAAATTGTCGCACTTCGCCTCGCTCACGCCGAACGCGGCCGCGTCGAGCACCGGACCGCCGGTCGGGCGCGGCGCGTCCACTTCGAACTCCTGCGCGCCCGTGGGCGTGAAGGCCGGCGTCTCCGGCGCCGCGCCCGCCAGGTGGTTCTCCCGGGCCGGCACGAACACGAGCGGCGCGCGCTCGACAATCGCCAAATCCGCGATTTCGGCGCGGAGACGGTTGAAGCCGTGGATCTGGAGGCGCTGGTCGGGCCGTTCGATCTCGCCCACCTCAAGGCGGACGTCCTGCCAGCGGCCCCAGGTGGGCTGGACCGCCACGCTGCCGGCGTCGTGCCGTTCGGACGGTTCGCCGCCGGGACGGACCAGGACGTAGAGAAACGAATTCTTCGCCCCGGCTTCGACCTTGGCGCGAAACGTCACCGTGTAGCGACGGCCCGGAACAAACGACCCGTCCCGGTCCTCCAGGGCATACCGGTTCCAGGCAAAATCCCGCGAGACGGCAGTCGAATCGATTGACAGGACCTGATTGGACAGGGACGCCCACCGTTCGCAGCGCAAACCGGAAATTGCCGAACCGGCGAGTGCAGACGCAAGCATGACGCTAGCAACCATGAGACCTTCTCCCTTGCCGCGGATTCCCTTCCGTTCCGCGCCATCCGCCGTTCGCGGCACGGAACCCGCCGTGAAGGACGGGCGCTTGGCAGACCGTTCCCAAAGCCGGAGAAACTCCGGCGGCGGCCGCATCCGGCCGCCAGGCGGAACCGCGCGCCGCCGCACCGCGAAAACCGCGCGGCAGACCGCCCGGCATCACGCCGGCGGCACGCCCGGAAGCACGCATGGCCTTGAACTCCATGGCGGAATTGTAGCAAACGGGCGTTCGACCGTCAATCCGCCGGAAGCCGTCGGGCGCGGACAGGCCGACCGGCCGTCGCCTAGCGGATGATGACGAGCAGGCTTCTCCTGCCGAGGATGTAGTCGGTGCCGCTGTGGCGGACGGTCCAGCCCGCCACGTTCGCGTGGCCCGAGAGATTCCAGACGGCATTGCCGGTCGTCTCGGCGGCCGTCATCACCTTCACTTCAGTTGCCGGCACCTGCGGCACGACGAGATTGACCGTGCCGCCGAAAGCCACCTCCGCGGCCGTCAGCAGCCCGTCCGCCGCGCTCACCGTCTCCGGCAGAACGACGTCCGCGCCGTCGGCGAAGGCCACCTGCCCGAAGGCAAGCGCCTCGTCCGGCAGCTCAAGCGTGGCGTCCGCGCCAAACTCCCAGTCGGCCTCGGCACCCGGCGCCGGGTCCGCGCCCGTTCCGCCCGTCAGGAAGGCCGGCGGTTCGGCCGCCGAGTTGCCGTTGATCCACTTCTCGCGCAGATAGGAAACGATGGCGATGACGTCGCTTTGGGCCGGCGAACGGTCCAGGACGATGAACTCGCCGATCTTGCCGTCCCACAGCCGGTTGTTGCCGTTGTCCATGCCATACCACTGCGGCGCACCGTCGCCGGTGGCGCGGCCGCCCAGATTGACGACGTCGTACTTCAACGCCGGGACGCTCGCGTAGGCGGTGTTGTTCCGCACCATCTTGAACGCATTCGTGAGAGTCTCCCCGTCCAGATAGTCGAACTGGTAGTTCTTGTTGTTGTATTCCTGCCACGTGCTGAAGACGTACGGCGCGCCATTGGGGATGTCGGCCACCAGATCGCCGTCGACTTTCATCGAATAGGTTCCCTGCCCTTCTTCCCAATGGAAATTGACGTCGCCAGACACGCCGTTGTCGTCCTCGGTGTTCGAGGACAGATAAAGCGAGAACGGTCCGCCCCACCGTCCCTTGCCGCCTTCGTGGACGTAGGAGTCGCGCGTCATCGCACCGAAGATGCACAGCACGCGGCGGCTGTCCACGGCCGGCTTGAACTCCCGCAGCGCGAGACAGGAGTTGCCGTCGAAGTCAAGTGCGTCCAGGCTGCCGATCTGGCCGAGCTTCGGCACGGGCGTCAGCGACGGGGCATTCGATTTTTTGCTGGTGTTCTGCACGAACGCACCGCCGAAGTTGCCCTTGTTGGCGACCCTGACCACCTCGCCCGCGTCGTTCCGCGTGACGGTCGACGCGTCGGATGCGTCCAGCCAGATCGCCGCGCCGCACGTCGCGCCGGACTTTGCCGAGACGACGACTTCGCCCTCCTTGACCTGGACGCGCCGGGCCGCGGAATGTGTCCCGACGAAGGTGCAGCGGCCGGTTCCCTCTTTCACCACCCGGTGCCCGTTCTCGCTCGTCCCGCCGTTCTTCAGATTGGCCGCCGCCGTGTCGGCGTCCGCGACGGTGAGAAATATGTCGGTGAACCTGGATTCGACCTCCGGTTCGGCTATCGCCTCCTGCGCGGAATCGCCCCACTTGCGCTGCAGGTAGCGTTGGACGAATCCCATCTCGTCATCGTCGAGACAGCGGGAGAACACGATGAATTCGCCGATCCATCCCTTCAGGGCGCGGTTCGGATTGAGTCTCGCGTAACCGGCGGGGTTGTCGTAGACGACACGCCCGCCCAGGCTCAGCGCCTCGATGTTGTAATTCACGTATGACTTGGATGCAACGCTGGTCTTGAAATCAGACGACCGTTCATCGCTCGTCCAGGTGGAGGCGGAGAAAGCGTTTCCGCGACGCGAGAACCCCGAGATGAGCGTTTCCGTGCCGGTCAGGGTGTCGGCGCCGTCGAATGCCGCGTAGAGCATATCTGTCCCGTTCGGATACCGGTAGGTGAATTCGGTGGTGAAACTCGTCCCCCAGCTCGGATACAGCACGCCCGGCGTGGAGTAGTCTTCGCCGGTATAGCCTTCACGGTAGAGCGGCACCATGGAGTAGGGGCCGTGCCACTTATGATGTTCGCCCGCGCTGACCTCTTCCGGCCAGCCATCCCATTTCATCACGATGAAGACGGTGATCTGGTCCGTCTTGTTGGTATAGCCCAAGTAATACCCGGTACCGGAGAAATAGAGCGCCGGCCTGCCGTTGATGGCGGAGGCGGCGTACGTCGGCTGGGAGCTGCTGCCGTACGGAAACGGGCCAAACACGCCATGGGCGGAACCGAGGTTGGGCGTCATGGAAAGCGTGGTGCCGTCCGCCACCGCGTCGATTCGCGTCGCGTCGAACCAGACTTCGGCGGAGGACAGGAATCCGCCCGGCGAGAGGCTGTCGAATTCGTCCGTCAGGATGGTGCCGTCCGCCAACTCGACCCGGGCGCCCGGCACGACTTTCAGTTTGGCGTTGCCCAGGTACGTCTTGTTGTCGAGCCGCAGCGTCCCTTCTTCCACCTGGATGACGCCGTTGTTGGAAAGCGGCCGACCCAATGTCAGCGTCCCTTGGCCGTATTTCCGGATCCAGCGACTCTTTCCGCCATAATTCGGCCAAAGCGTGCTGTCGATGAACAGCTCGGCGTCCGCGGCGACCTCGAATTCGGCACAGATGCCTTCCGCAGTCGTCGCCAGATGGATGCAGGGGGCGTCGACAATCGCCTTCGCCGCGCCCGTCAAGCTCCCCGGCACAACCGTCACTTTCCGGCAGAAATCGAAATTCTTCCAGGTCGACGTGTTGAACAGATTCTCGATTCCCGTCGTCGAGTCAGGCGATCTCAAGCTGGTCGCCGTCAGCCGGCTGCCGCCCTCAAGCACGACTTTCGGGCCCAGCGGCGAATGCGCGTTGTAGGCGGTGACAACGCCCCCTTCGCACACGCGCAAGGTGAAATCGAGCTGGGTTCCGGCGCCGCCAATCACGTCGCCCTCCGACAAATCCACGACGACGCCCGCACCGACCGACAAGGTTCCTCCGGTGGCGTTGCCATTGCCGCTGAACTGGGAGGAGTTCACCCGCTCAAATTTGATGTAGGCGGTCCCCTCGTCGCCGCCGCGCTCCAGTTTCAGCGTGGCCCCTTTGAAGACAACGGCGTAGGTCACGAGCTTGAGCGTCGCGCTTCCGGCCGGCCGGCGAATCGTCCCCGTGGATCCGGGGGTGATCGTCATCGCGCGGGACACCGTCAGCGCGTCCGTGCCGACGAAATCGATGCCGCCGCCTTCCAGCGTGATGGTGCCGCCTTCGCCGCCCAGCCAGTCGGCACTCTCGACCGCAATCGACCCGCCGGAAACGAGCGTCCCGCCGGTGTACTCCTGGGCGGCGTCAAAGGTCAACGTCCCCGAACCCAACTTCACCAGCTTGATCGCCCCGGAAATCGCGGGCGCCGTCACATCGTCGTCGAGAATCAAGGTCAGCGTGGCCTCGGTCTCGGACGTGTAGCCGTCGGCGTTCAAGTCGGCCACGTTCGTGATGGTCAGGGGTGAGCCGTTCAGGTCGATCACCTCCGCGTGCAGCGCCCCCAGGCTCAGGGCACAGAACACGGCTGCGCCCATGACCCGACGCAACCGACCCGAAAACCTCTTTGACGTGCCTCTTCCGATTTTACGTGCCATGCCAGCCTTTTCCTTTCAAGTTGACCCTTGCGGCGGCGTGCCGCATCGATTCGCTTCTTTCAAGCGTCGACGATTATAACTGTTTTTTTTTGTCGTGTCAACCTGTAATGCAAGAAAAGTGAAAAGATGAGTCCACGCTCAAACGCCCCGCCGTGAAGGTGAACGGCCGTGATGCCATTTGCCTTTGCGGCGAGATCGCGCGGTGGCGGCCGAACCCGCGCGCCATCGCGTGTGGCGGCGCGCGGCGGCTATTCGAACCGCACGGCGAAAGCGGCTTCGCCCGCGCCGGAGGCCCGGACGGAAAAGGAGATCTGCGTCAATCCCGGATTGCTCGACTCGTCCGGCCCCTGGGACGCCCCCACGTCGCGGACGTCCCAATGCGTCCGGCGGTTGGAAACGGTCAGCGTCAGCGTCACGTCGTCGCCGTCCGGCCCCTTCTGGACGAGCACGATGCGATTGGCGTCCTGCTCCTTCACGCGGGCGTAGGTGATCATCTGCCAGGTCACGAGCGCGCCGGGCTTGACGCCAACCACGGCATCGTCCATGATGTAGCCGCCGCCCGGAACGAGCGTTCCCGTCCGTTCGACGCGCTCGGTGCCGGCGTAGAGCGGCGTCAGGTCGACGACCACCTTGGACAGAGGTCCCGTCGTGATCGATTTGAACGTCGCCGTTCCCAGGACGAACTGGTCGCCCCGGTCGATTCGCAGCGTGTTGTGGCTGGCCAGTCCGAGCCGGAAGATCTTCCACCGCTCGGCGTTCTGCTTCTGGTTCCAGACGTCGCGCTTCGCCGCCTCCATCCGGTGGTAGTCCTCGGACCCCAGGTCTTCGGCCCAGCGGCAGCCCTTGGCGTCGAGAACGAACGAGCCGCCGTCCATGTGTCCATGCGGCGCCCTGGCGGAACCTCCCTTCAGGCCGACGTACCAGGCGTCCGGCGTCCAGTCCGTCCGCTGGACGGCGACGGGGACGCTTCCCCCGACAACGGCGCAGAGCGGCGCCGTCGTCCGCGAGACGGCGGCGGGCGGCGGATTCAGCCAGAGGAGCGTCAGCGGGAAGAGGCGGTCCGGCACGCGGCGCGGCGTGGGATTCAGGTTCTGGCGGTTCAGGCAATACGCCCGGAAGGCCGCGACTTCGAACTGCACGAGGGAATCGGGCCGCTTGAACCGGTTGGCCAGCCACCAGGAGCAGGCCTCGGTCGTCCGCCGCGCGAGGAGCCGCTGATTGGGCAGGATTCCCGCGTCGGCGTAGTTGAACTTCAGGCCGGAGGGCCCGGTCATCAGATCCAGATAGTCGACGGATGCCGCGAAGCCCGGCTGCCGGGCCAGACCGAAGTCGTCGCCGCACGTCCGTTCCAGCAGATCGATGGCCAGCACGGTGAACGTCATCGCGTAGCCCCAGTAGAAGCCCGGGCCTTCCGGGAAGCCGCCGTCGGGCGCAAAGGCGGCCATCGCCCGCGGCAGGTTGGCCAGCGCCCGCAGAATCGTCTGTTCCGCGACGGCGGGCTCGTCCTCCATCACGGCAATGGCGCCCGCCAGCAGACTCGCGTGGCAGACTTGGCCCCAGTTGTTGGACGCCGTCACCCAGCCGCCCCCCTTCAGGGCGCCGTTCCGCTCGCACAGGCCCAGACGGAGAAGTCCTTTCTTCAGAGTTTCCCGCTGCTGTTTCGTCGCGCAGTCGTAGAGCCAGTCGTAGGCGATGGCCACGGCCAGCGTCATCTCCGCCGTATCGAGAAAATGCGCCGGATTCCAGTCCTTGAACGCGCAGACGGCCTCCGCCTCCGCCAGCGCGCGGGCGGCGTCGCGCGGATCGCCCCGCAGCCGGTAGGCCATCGCCAGCGTGCAGATGCGCGCCAGCGACCGCTGCGAGACGGCCAGCAGCCGCCGCCCTTCCAGCGTCCGCATCGGCAACGGGAAGCGCCGCATCTGGTCGGCCGCGAAAAGGCACCGGTCCCTGCCGAGGCGCCCCAGCTCCGACCGGGGCAGTTCCGCCTTGAGGCGGGCGAAATCGGCCGCCGTCGCGAAAAGCCGCGGATGCGGCGCGGGCTTCGCCACGCGCGCGCGGATCTGCCGCGCCAGGAAATCCGCCAGGTCGGAAGAGCCGTTTTCCGCGTGCAGCCCCCAGGCGGCGCCCGCCATGGACAGAAGGCCCAGCCCGAAGAAATCGCGTCTGCTGAAAGAATGCGTCATGGTGGAAAGAGCCTTTGAGGGTGAGGGGAAAATCAGAGGAGAGCCTGGCCGGCGTCGACGCAGATCACCTGCCCCGTGCAGGCCGGCGCCTCCAGGAGAAACGCGACCGCCCCGGCCACGTCTTCCGGCGTCGGGCGGCCGGCGAGAAGAATCGGCCCGCCCTTTTCGCCTTCGCCGGGAGCCGACGGCGGCAGCACGGGACCGGGCGCCACGCCGTTGACGCGCAGAACCGGCGCTTCGGCCTTCGCGGCGGCCTTCAGCCGTTTCCACAAGTCGCGCTTGGAGCGCGAATAGGGCGTGGCGGGCAGCCCGCGGCGGAAGATCCGCGCGTCCAGCAGATCGACGACCGCGCCCGTGCGCCCCTGCGCGCGCAGACGCCCGGCCAGCAGCGCCGTCAATGCGGCGGGGACGCCGAGATTGACGCGCCGGAGCCGCCGTTCCGCTTCGGGCGGCAGCGCGCCGGCGGCGGAGAAGACGGCCGCGTTGTTGACGATGGCCGCCAAATCGGGCGCCAGGCGGCACGCCGCGTCGAACAGGCGGCGCGCCGCGCCCGGTTCCGCGAAGTCGACGCCGAGCGGCGCGCCGGCCTGGCGCGCATGGACGAGGACGTTCCAGCCGCGCGCGCGCAGCGTTGCGCAGATCGCCCGGCCGATCCGCCGGGCGCCGCCGGTCACGAGCACGCTTCCGCCCAATCGGCCCCCTATTTCAGCATGAGGGCCGTCAGGAGTTTCGCGAAGCGGGCGGGATCGGGCACGGCCGAACCCTCCGCGATGAGCGCCTGGGCGTAGAGGAGTTCGATCGCGTCCTTGAGCGCGTCGCCCGAAAGGTCCTTCATCTTCGCGACCAGCGGATGGGCGGCGTTGATTTCAAGGAGGCGTTTTTCGTGCGGGACCGGCTGGTTCATCGCGCGGAGCATGCGCTCCATCGAGGCGGACAGCGCGTGCTCGCCGGCCACCAGGCAGCACGGCGAATCCGCCAGGCGCGTCGACACGCGCACGTCGGCCACGCAGTCCTTGAGCTGCTCCTTGACGGCGTCGAGGAACGGCTTCAGGTCGGCCGCCGCCTTTTCGTTCGACTCCTTCGCGGCCTTCTGCTCCTCCTCGCTGCCGAACTGGACGTCGCCCTTCGCGATGTCGACCAGCTTCTTGCCCTCGAATTCGGTGAAGGCGTCGAGCAGCCATTCGTCGACGGGATCGACGAAGAACAGCACGTCGGAACCGTGCTTGAGGGCCTGTTCGATCTGCGGCGAGTGGCGCGCGTCCTCCAGCCGCTCCGCCGTCAGGTAGTAGATGTCCTTCTGGTCGGCCGGCATGGCCTTCACGTACGCCTCCAGCGAAACCAGCTTGCCGTCTTCCGTCTTGGCGGACGGATACATGAGCAGCTTTTTGAGGCGCTCGGCGTTCGCGAAGTCGGAATGCAGGCCCTCCTTGAGGATGCGGCCGAAGGTCAGATAGAACGCCTTGTAGTCGTCGGCCTTCTTGTCCTTCATCTCCTGGAGCGTGGAGAGGATCTTCGAGGTGACGGCCTGCTTGATCTTGCGGATGACCGCGTCGTCCTGCAGCATTTCGCGGCTCACGTTCAGCGGCAGATCGGCCGAATCGACCACGCCCTTGGCGAAGCGGAGGTATTCCGGCAGCAGCATTTCGAAGTCGTCGCCGATGAAGACGTTGCGCACGTAGAGGGAAAGCCCGCGTTTCGTGTTCGGCATGTAGATGTCCATGCCCGCCTGCTTCGGCAGGAAGAGAAGCGCCTTGAATTCGACCTGCCCCTCGCCGGAGAAGTGGATGACCTCCAGCGGCTCGACGTAGTCGTGCGTCAGGTGCTTGTAGAACTCGCCGTATTCCTCCTGCTTGACGTCCTTCTTCGCGCGCTTCCACAGGGCCGTCATCGTGTTGAGCGGCTTGGCGTCCGGGACGATCTCCTCGCCCTTGTCGTTCTTCTTCGCGGGCAGGCCCGTGAACGTGATCGGGTAGGCGATGAAGTCCGAGTAGTTCTTCACGAGGTCGCGGATGCGCCATTCGTCCAGATACTCGGAGTAGTCGTCGCGGAGATGGAGCATGATGCTCGTCCCGCATTCGTCGCGCTGGCCGTCTTCGATCGTGTAGCTGCCCGCGCCGTCGCTCTCCCAGACGTAGGCGTCCGTCTCGCCGCGCTTGCGGGAGACGACGCGCACCCGGTCCGCCACCATGAACGCCGCGTAGAAACCGACGCCGAACTGGCCGATGAGTTCCGGGAGGTTCGTGCCGCCCTTTTCCTTCAACGCCGCACGGAAGGCCTTCGTGCCGGAACTGGCGATCACGCCCAGGTTCTTTTCGAGGTCTTCGGCGTTCATGCCGGCGCCGTTGTCGGAAACCATGAGCGTCTTCGCGTCCTTGTCGGCCACGAGTTCGATCCGCCAGCTCGGATTGTCCGAAACGAGCTCCGGCTGCGTCAGCCCCTGGTATTTGGCGCGGTCGATGGCGTCGGAAGCGTTGGAAATCAATTCGCGAAGGAAGATTTCCTTCTTGGAATAGAGCGAATTGACGACGAGATCGAGCATTTCCTTGATCTCGGCCTTGAACAGATGATTTTTCTTTTCCATAGTCTGCGTCTCCTTTCCTTTGCCGCGCACTATTATACCCCATTTCCCGATAAAGGCAATGGGGGGCGAGCGGACGGGCGGGCCCGCCGCGGGCGCATTCACCGGTCCCGGCCGAGGACGGCTTCGCGGACGGCCGCCGCAAGCAGGTCGTAGGCCCGCGCGTTCCAGTGGTAGCCGTCGCCGACCGCCAGAAGAAGCGCGCCCCATGCGGCCGCGAACGGTTTCATGTCAGTTGTTGAATCCCTTGTGGTTCATGAATTCCCAGATGCGCCCCAGCCACGTGTAGCTGCCCGTTCCCGGCGCGGCCTTGCGCTGGAAGCAGTGCGTGCGCGTGGCCAGCGTGTGCAGCGCGCCCTGGATGCCCATGCGGCGGAGCTGTTCCCAGCACTTGACCGAATTCATCGCCGCCCATCCGTCCGCGTCGCCGTGGATGAAGAGAATCGGGCAGGTGTCGAGGTCGAACGAGAATTCCGGCGCCAGCCGCGCGCTGTCGTCGTTGCCGCCCGTCGCGTTGTGGCGGTCGAGGCCGTCCGTCAGCGCGTAGGCGGGATAGATGGCGACCGCCCACTGGACTTTGCAGGACTGCCGGTCGACATCGTCGACCGGCCAGTAGGCGCGGTGGCGGGAGGAGGTGGCGCCCATCAGCGTCAGGTGGCCGCCGGCCGACGAGCCCATGATGCCGATGCGGTTGGGGTCGAGGCCCCTGGCCGCGGCCTGGGTGCGGACGACGCGGATCGTGCGCTGGAGATCCTGCCAGGCCGTCGTATGCTTGGCGAGGCCGTTCAGCGGACGCGGCGTGCGGTAGCGGAGGGTGACGACCGTCATGCCCTTTTCGTTCAGGAACCGGCGCGCCGGCGCCACTTCAAAGCTGTCGGGGCTGTTGCCGCCGTATCCCCCGCCCGAATAGATGATCTGAACGGCCTTCGTCTTCAGCTCCTTCGGGAGATGCCATTCGAGATACGGCACGCACTGGTTCGTCTGCACGTCCGGCATCCGCCCCTTCGGCCAGACGTCCTGCTTCTCGTAACCGCCGCGGGCGGCATCGCTCGAATAGCGCTGCGTCACCTCCACTTCCGGACCCAGCCGGCCGTCGTAGCCCATCTGGCGGATGAATTCCTGCACGCGCGCGAACCAGTGGTCGTGGGCGGCGCCGTCTTCGCCCCTGTTCAGGTCGCCGTGGAAGCCGTGCGGCCGGTCGGGGAAGAGATGGAGTTCCGCCGGGATCTTCATGCGGCGCAGCTGGCGGTAGATTTGCGTCGAACCGTTCGGCGAGCAGGTGTCGACGCCGCCCTGGACGAACGCCATGGGACACGTCCGGGCGTCGAACGCGAGTTCGGGCACCAGCCGGACGTCCGGCGCGTCGCCGTCGCGGGCGTTCAGCTGGCTGGCGCCGTCCGTCAGCACGTAGGCCGGCGCCTGGGGAACCGCGAACAGGAGATGGCAGGGCAGCCGGTCGATCTCGTCGACGGGCGCGTAGGCGGGCGTCAGGGCGCTCGTGGCCAGAAGCAGCACGGTCTTCGCCCCGGCGGATATGCCCGTGGCGCCGATCTTTTCGGGATCGAAACCGCGCGCCGCCGCCTGGGAGCGGATGACGCGGACCGCCCGCTGGGCGTCTTCCCAGGCGGACTGGTGGATGGGCAGCCCGTGCGGACGCGGCGTGCGGTAGGTCAAGTTGGCGACCGTCACGCCGTCCCGCACCAGCCGGTCGATGGCGGGCTGGAGCCGTTCCTCGTCGCAGCAGCAGTCGAAGCCGCCGCCGGAGACCACCAGCACGCACAGATCGGTCTTGCCGTCGGGATTGGGCGCAAACCATTCGATGTAGGGCCGGCGAAAAGCGTCCGGATTGAAGCCGGGCCGCTTCGTCTCGCCCGTTTTGGCGGCGATCTGATGCGCCTGGGCATGGGGCATGCGGCCTTCCGGCCAGATGTAGTCGCGCCCGTGCGGCCGCGCGGACGGATTCAGGGGGCCGAAAGACGCCGACGCCCACCCCGCGCAGACGGCGACCAGAACCAGCAGCGTTCGTTTCATGGATCTTTTCCTTTCGCAGAATCTTGTTTTTCCAGTTCCTGGATGGCGGCCATCACCCGGCGGGCCTCGGCGCCCTTCCCTTCCCTGACGAGCCGGCGCGCCATGAGACGCAGATCCCGAAGCTGGAGATTGCGGCTTTCGGCCCGCTGGAACGCCGCTTCCCGCTTCCCGGCGGCCACCTCGTCGCGCACGCGCGCAATCGCCCCGACGTCGGCCACGCCCTCGCGCGCGCCCGCCGAACAGCGAAGATCGAGCGCGCACACGAGGATGACGGCGGCAATCGCGGCCGCGATCCGGAAAAATCCTCTGACATCGAAAAGCATGACGCCATTATAGCCGCTGCGCCATTCCGTTTCAAGGGAATTTGACCCGCGAAAATCCGCCGGCGGTTCAGTTGCGGACCTTGATCGCGAGTTTCCGGATCGTCCGCCGGCCTCACAGCGTGACGCCGTCCTTGAAAATCGCGATGCCCCGGTCGTCCAGGACTTCATTCCGCGCCGGTTCGCCGGCGGCGACGGCCAGCACTTTCGCGGCGAACGCCTCGGTGTCGGGATGCGCCATCGCGTCCCAGTCGATCCAGCCCGCCTTGCTGGCGGCGAGCGTCGAATTCGTCGCCACCTTCAGCGTCGGGACGACCGTGCCGAACGGGGTGCCGCGACCCGTCGTGAAGAGGATCAGGTGGCAGCCCGCCGCGGCCAGAACCGTCGCGGCGACCAGGTCGTTGCCCGGTCCCGTCAGCAGCGACAGGCCGTGGCGCGCCACGGTCTGTCCGTAGTCGAGCACGTCCTCGACAGGCGCGCGCCCGCCCTTCTGGACGCAGCCGAGCGACTTGTCCTCCAGCGTGGAGATGCCGCCCGCCTTGTTGCCCGGCGAGGGGTTTTCGTAGCACGCCTGGTTGTGGCGCGCATAGTAGGCCTTGAACCCGTTGATCATCGCCACGCATTTGTCGAAGACGGCCCGCGTCCGGCAGCGGTTCATCAGCAGCGTCTCGGCGCCGAACATCTCGGGGACTTCCGTCAGCACGGTCGAACCGCCCCGCGCCACGAGCCAGTCGCTGAACCGGCCGACGAGCGGATTCGCCGTCAGGCCCGAAAAGCCGTCGGAACCGCCGCATTTAAGCCCCACGACCAATTCGGAGGCCGGCACCGGCTCGCGCGTCTGCGGACGCTTCGCCAGCAGGTCGGCGAGCAGCGCCTGCCCCCGCGCGAACTCGTCGCCGGGATCCTGCGCCCGCAGGAAGCGGATGTTCAGTTTCGAGACGTCGCCAAGGCGGCGCTTGAAGGAATCCAGCGTGTTGTTCTCGCATCCCAGCGCCACCACGAGCACGCCGCCCGCGTTGGGATGGCGGGCGAGCGCGGCGAGAAGGTTCGCCGTCGTTTCGTGGTCGGCGCCCAGCTGCGAACAGCCGTAGGGATGCGTCAGCGCCAGACCGCCGCAGGCGGTCGCCAGGCGCGTCGCCAGGCGGTTGACGCAGCCCACGGTCGGGATCACCCAGATGTCGTTGCGGATGCCCACGCGGCCGTCCGCATGGCGGTACATCGGCACCAGCGGCGGCCGTTCGCGCGGCAGGTCGGCAAACGCCGGCTCGTACGCGTAGGTCCGCCGTTCGCCGAGCGTCGTCTGCAGGTTCTGCACGTGGACGTGCTCGCCGGCCGCGATGGCGCGCGTGGCGCGCCCGATCGGCATGCCGTACTTGACGACGGCGGCGCCGGCGGGAATGGCGCGGCGGGCGTATTTGTGCCCGTCGTCGCGGATTTCGACATTGTCGTCGGGATGGATGACCGTGGCCATGGGCGGACTCCTGTGCGTCACCTGCGGAAGCGGACGACGATTGCGCGCGCAAAGGGCGGCAGCACGGGCGCGTCCACGGTTACGGACCGGTCCTCGAACGGCAGGTAGCAGGCGAACGTCCGGTTGCCGAACGGCAGCGATTCGCCCCGGATCGTCGCGGGGGCTTCCCCCCGCTCGAATTCCGCCTCCCAGGTGTTCGCCTTGTCGCGGCACCAGAGGATCGTCGTCTCCGTTCCCCGCAGACCGTACACGCGCAGACGCCGCGTCTCGGTGTAGAACGGCGTCATCCGCTCGGCCACGGGATCGAGACCGCCAATGGCCTTCGCGAACCGGGCGAACTGCCACCAGAGCCGCCCGGCGTCGATGTACTGGTGGTCCCAGTGCCAGGGCTGTCCGCTGCCGGCCGAACCCGCGAAGAACGGCGCGAAGATCTCGTCGTGCAGGAGCATGCCGTGCCGGTCGGCCGCATAGTGCCTGAAGGGTCCCGTGTGGTTGGGCTGGACGGCCCCCACCTCGGCCACGATCACGGGCACGTCGGCGCGACGCCGCAGCATCTCGCGCGTCGCGGAGGCGGCGATGACGTCCATCGGCCCCCGGCAGACGTCGAGCGGCGCCCCGCAGTCCAGATAGCGGTGGACCTGCAGGAAGTCGTTGCCGCGGACCTCGGCCAGCGCGTCGTAGAGGGCGTAGCCGTCGGGTTCGGAGAAGCTGCCCAGGTTCTGCACGGTCATCTGCCGGGGGAACATCCGGCGCAGTTCGGCCAGCATGAAATCGCTCCACGCGCCGTACTGCCCGCGCGGGACGCCAATCGAGTTGATCTCGTTCCAGAGTTCCCAGCAGTAGACGGCGGGCGAATCGCCGAATCCGAGTTTCCGGAGATAGCGGGCCTTGTCCAGATAGACCTGCCGGCATTCGGGCGAGGCGAAGAACGCGCGCATGTTCCCGGCGAGCGGCGCGTAGGCGGGACGCGAGAAGACGGAGGGCGGCGCCTTGGGGTCGAACGCGCAGTCGCGGAAGCTCTCAAGGGTGAATTTCAGCTTGATGCCCAGCGTCTCGGCCAGCTTGACGATGCCCTGGAGCGTTTGCGTGCGCGCGGCGTCGTAGACGCCCGGCCGGTCGGGAACGACTTCGACGGACCGATGCCCCAGCCAGACGCGCATGCAGTTGCCGCCGTTCGCGGCGAAGGCGCGCATCCACCGCTCGAAATTCGCGCGCACGGCCGCGTCGCCATGCGCCTGGCCGTCGTAGAGCCGGTCGAAGCAGATGTTGCAGCCAATGGGGATCCACGTCGCCCCCGCCGACTCGAAATAGCGCGGATGGTCCTTCGCGACCTCGACGACGCGCGGCGTCCGGGCCGACAGGCCGCCGCAGGACAGAACCGCCAGCGCCGCCACCAGTATCGTTTTGCTCATACCGAATCTCCAGAATCCGTTTGCCGTCAGGGCGAGACGCGCACGCGGTCGATCGACGCGACGCCGCAGGCCAGCATGACCAGCCGGTCCACGCCGAGCGCCACGCCGCCCGCGGGCGGCATCGTGCCGAGCACGGCCAGAAAGTCCTCGTCGAGCGGATAGTCGGCCTCGCCCAGACGCCGCCGCTCCGCCCGGGCGGCCTCGAACCGCCGCCGTTGCTCGACGGGGTCGGCCAGTTCCGTGAAGGCGTTGGCCAGTTCCATCCCGTCGACGTAGAGTTCCCACCGCTCGGCCACGCGCGGATCGTCCGCCTTGAGTTTCGCCAGCGACGCGGCCGGCGCCGGATAGTCCATCAGGAACGTCGGCTCCCCGGCCAGATTCGGCTCGACCTTCTCGACCATGTCGCAGTCGAAACGGTCCGCGTCGAACGCGGCGAGCGGATCCCAGCCGGCATATCGCAGATAGGCCTCGCGAACCGTGATGCGGCGAAACGGTCCGACGGGCCGGCCGCGGAAGCGGTTCAGGACGCGCGACACGAGCGCTTCCGCGTCGGCCGCGACGTCGCGGTAGTCCGCCTGCGCCCGATACCACTCCAGCATCGTGAATTCGGGGCTGTGGCGGCGGCCGCGCTCCCCCGCGCGGAAACACGGGCCGATCTGGTAGATGCGTTCCAGGCCCGCCGCCAGCACCTTCTTCATCTGCAGTTCCGGCGAAGCCCGCAGGAACCGCTCGCCGCTGGGCGGGCAGTCGATGTGCGGCTCCGGCGCCGGCGCGGGAATCCGCACGGGCGTTTCGACTTCGACGAAACCGCGGGAATCGAAGAAGTCGCGCAGCTGCCGCACGACGGCGGCGCGCGCGACGAGACAGTCGGGCAGGATCATTTCGTCTTGTTCTCGAAGATCACCGGGCCGCCCCATTTGCCGGTCGTGACGAGATCCAGGTCGCCGTCGCCGTCCATGTCCACGCATTCGACGTTCAGGCCGACGCCGATGTCGGAGTCGAAGGAGACGACGTATTTCCTGAAGACGGGGTTCGGCCCCGGCGTGAAGTCGTAGTAGAAGACGCAGAGCCGCCCGAATTCGTCCGGATCGCCGCCGTTGTGGGCCATGAAGCGCTTGCCCGTCACGAGTTCCGGCACGCCATCGCCGTCGATGTCGCCCCAGCCCAGATAGTGCGCCTGCGTCCACGTGTCGTCGATGACGTTGACCGCGAACCGGATCTCGCCGGCCGCGTCCCGTTCCTTCAGCTGCCGGCACCAGAAGATCCCGTAGCGGTGCGCCGAACTCACGAGGATGTCGTTGAGCCCGTCGCCGTCCACGTCGTAGACGATCATGTTCGAGGCGTGGCCGAGCTTGCGGGCCTTGTCGCTGAACCCGATGTCGAGCGGATGCCGCTTCCATGTGCCGTCGGCGCGCTGTTCGTACCAGGCGGCCGGCGTCAGCAGGTCGTTGCGGCCGTCGCCGTTCAGATCGCCGCACCCGCGCCCCATGTCGCAGCGCGCGTCCGACACCGAGTCGCGCGAAAAGAACCCGTCGACCTTCGGCCTGGACCCGCCGAGCCGGTAGAGGCAGGTGATCTGCGTGTCGGGGAAGAAATCCGTCGCGCGACCGTCGCCGTCGACATCGACCAGAATGCCCGTCTCGATATTGCCCGTCCGCTCGATCAGGCGCTGCGGCCAGATGCCCTCCGCCGGCAGCAGGTTCTCGATCCACCAGGTCTCCTTGGAGAACCAGTCGCCGGAGACCACGTCGCACCGGCCGTCGCCGTTCACGTCCAGCGGCAGGTTCATGAAGTCGCGGGCGTAGCCCTTGCCGTCGTCCGTGACGTCGCTCGCCACCTCGCGCACCTTGACCGGCCGGAATTCGGGCGCGAGATACAGATACGGCCCGGCGATCACGTCCGGCTTGCCGTCATTGTTGAAGTCGGCGACGCCGCACGCCTCGGTGCGGCAGTTGCCGATGCGCCGGGCCTTGAACTGGACGCCGCCGGCGCGGCGGGCGATCTTCATCACGGCCTTGCGCGCCTCCTTGCGCTCGTTCGCGTCCACCGTCTTCATCGCCGCCGCGAGAACCGCCGCCTGTTCCGCCGCCCCGCCCTGCAGCCCAAGCGCCTTGTAGGCCTGCGTGCGCACGGCGGCATCGGGCGACGAAAGGCACGGCACGATCTTCGCGGCGAATCCCAGCGCATTGCGGACCGTCAGGACGTCCAGCAGCTTGACCAGAAGCCCGGGGCTGTCGGCGGCGGCGGCCAGGCGGTCGGACAGCGCCGCGTCGACGGCCACGCCGACGAGCGAAATCAGCCCGCGCCGCGCCGCCGCCGCGCCGTCGGCGTCGTCCGACTGCACCCACATCAGAAGCGTCTCGACGTCGGCCACCGACCCCGTGCGCCCCAAGCCCTCCAGCGCCTCGTGCCGCAAAGACGGGCTCTTCGACTGGGCGATGGCGTCGGCGAGAAACGCCCGCGCCGCCGGACTCTTCACGTGGACAAGCGCGCGCAGCAGCTTCTGCCGGGCGTCCGGCGGCAGCGCGTCCAGCCAGTTCGCGCGCACGTTCGCCAACGCCGCCTCCGGCAGCAGGGCGGCGGCCTGGGCCGTCGTGCCCGACCAGACCTCGTCTTTCGCGGTCAGCCCCGTCTTGACCCACTCGCCCACGCGCCGGGTGTCCGTGCGCAAGAGGCCGCACAGCGCCGCCAGGCGCTGGAAGGACGGCAGCCGGGGGCTGCGGTAGACGCGCTCGTAGTCCGCCGCCGCCGCGGCCATCCGCCCCGCGCGCTCCTGGGTCTGGGCGGCGCGCAGCATGCCGTCGGCGGCCGCGGGCGCGACGTCCGCCACAAGCGGCGACATCGTGGATGCGAGAACCAAAAGGAGAAGCGTTTTCATCATGTCGTGATCTTTCGCTGCGGGTGTGAACGGAAACCGGAATGCGGCGAGGCGCGCGACGCGCTCACAGCAGCGTCCACGGGGCGCGGTCGCTGCGCCGGAGACGCCTGTTCGCCTCGTCCTGGCCGGGGAACGTGAAGGTCTTCAGATCGAATTCCAGCGGACGGTTCAGGTGGTAGGCCACCGTGGCCGCATGGCAGGCCACGTGCGAGAAATGCAGCGAATCGGCCGGCGCGCTCGGCCGCAGCCGCGAGCGGACGCAGGCGATGAACTCGGCCGGATGCGCCACCGGACGCGCCCAGCTCTCGTGCCGGATCACGTGCCCTTCCAGCAGCAGCGGATCGCTCACGTACACGTTGCCCGTGTCGTCCGTCTCCACCCAGCCCGCGTCGCCTTCGATGCGAATTGCGCAGCTCCCCTTGAAGTTCTTCTGGCGGAGGACGAGTTTCACGCCGTCGGGATAGAAGGCGTGGACTTCCTGCGGGTCCACCGGCACGTACTTCGTCGGCGCCGTCAGTTCGCGCCCGAGCGCCAGCTGGCAGAGGTCGACCGTGTGGGAGCCCCATTCCGTCAGGTCGCCGTGATAGTCGTACTCGGCGTGCCACAGGCCCTTCATCACGTAGTCCGCGTTGAACGCCCGCAGCGGCGCGGGTCCCGTCCAGATCTCCCAGTCGATGTCGTTCCGGTCGGGAAGCGGCTGGCCGGGCAGATAGTGGTTTTCCGCGCTGCGCCCCATCGCGCCCATGCCGGCGTGGAGCGTCTGGACGCGCCCGAGCCGGCCCGTCTGGGCCAGTTTCATCGCGGTCACGAAATTGCCGACGTTGCGCCGCTGGACGCCGCCCTGGTAGATGCGGCCGTACAGCTGGGCCGCGCGCATCACGGCCTCGCCCTCTTCGATCGACAGCGCGATCGGCTTCTCGCAGTAGACGTCCTTGCCCGCGCGCATGGCCGCAATCGCCAGCCGCGCGTGCCAGCGGTCGCCGGTGGCCACGTAGAGCGCGTCGATGTCGGCCCGCGCAAGCAGCTCGCGCCAGTCGCGGTACGTCCGGCAGTCCGCATTGCCGTTGTAGGCGTCGATCTGCTGCTTGCCCCATTCGCGGCGCGCGCGGACGACGTCGCAGGCGGCGAGGAAACGGACGCCCTTCTGGTTCAGGAAGACCGGCAACATCTGGCGCCCGCGTCCGCCCAAGCCGATAATGGCCATCGTGATCGTCCGCGACGGCGGAATCGCCGCCTGCGCCCGTGTCCGGCGCGTGGCCAGCGCGCAGGCCGCCGCCGCGCCCTGAAACAGAAATTCCCGTCTTCCGATCTGGATCATGGACATCTCCCTTTCCTTTCCCGTACAAGCCGCTAGCGGGCGAACGCGTAGAGGCGGATGGAATCCGCGGCGAGCGCGCCGTCGACCGCCGCCGCGCCCGGCGCGGCCACCTGCGTCGGCCGGCCCAATCCCTCGATTGCGACGTCCGTCGCGGCGTTCGAGACGTTCCACACGATCACCGCGCTCGTGCCGTCCGCCGCCACGAAGCGCTTGGCGATGACGGCGGCGTTCGCGCACGTGAAGCCCTCGCCGTCCACGAACCGTCCCCGCAGCAGATACTTCGCGTGGGCGCGCTGGAAGTCGAGGACGGACTTCATGTACGCGCTGGCCGTCGCGGCGGGAACCGACGCCATGTCCCGCAGATCGGGAACGTTGTTGACCGTGCCGTAGTCCGCCTTGACGGGAATCCGGCCCTCAAGCACGTAGGCGCGGTCGGGCCGGTAGCGGACCTCGATTTCGCTGCGCATGCCGAACGTCGCGGTGAAGTTCACCTGCGTGCGCGTGTTCATCGGCGTGGGGAGGCGCACCGTCGTCACGAGTTCGGGGAACGTGTAGCGCCAGAGTTCGGGGAAGGACTCCACCTTCGGATCGGTCGCGCGCCGTTTCACCGCCGCGATGTGGTGCGCCATGACGCCGTATTCGCACCCGTGGAACATGGCCGTGGAATCGAGGATCGTGTCGTGCAGGCCTTCCGTCAGAACCGCGAAGTCCGGGTTCTTCTGCCGGACCCGGTCGGCGATGGAGCGCATGAACGCCGGCCGCTCCTCGGCGTAGGAGAACCCGGGCGTCTGGTGGCCGTGGCCTTCGCCGTAGCAGGCGAACGGCGCGAAAATGCCCAGCTGGTCGTAGAGGATGCCGTCCGCGCCGAATCCCGCCGCCTGTTCGGCGAGCGCGTCCATGCGCGCGTGCCACGGCTTGCCGTGGAGGCAGCCGAGCGCGAACTGGTAGACGGGGATGTCCTTGTACTTGTGGTAGGTCTGGATGACGCGTTCGCCGTTCTTCTTCACGAGGGCGAGCTTTTCGCCGTGCTGCCGCCAGAACGCGGTAGCGCCGACCTGCTGGAGCTGGCCATTCGCGTAGATGCAGACCTTGACGCCGCGGCGGTGCGCCTCGGCGATGCCCGCCTTGAGCGCCGCGACGCCGCCCATCTCATCGCTCGGGTCGTAGTCGGGATAGAGATGGTCGTGCCCGCCCTTCGTCCAGCCGAAGAGGCCGAGGCAGTCCAGCCCGTTCTTCCGGGCGACGTCGCAAAGCAGCGGAATGTCCGCATACGTCCAGAAGACCTCCTCGTTCTGCTGGCGCATGATCACGAGCAGCCAGCCCGTCGTGTCGCGCGTCCATTCGGGCGTCGCGGCGCGGACTTCGCGCACCGTGTCGTACCAGGCGCGGTAGCGCCTGGCGGCGTCATGCCAGTCGCCCGCCATCTTCTCGCAGACGGTCTCGGGCAGCTCCCAGCTCGAACCCGCCTCAAGGAAGAGCCGGTGGTCGAAGGCGATCTCGGCGCGGCGCTCGTTCGGCGTCCAGCGCAGGCGCAGGCGCTTCGGCTGCGCCTTCGGGTCGTGCGCGCCCGCGTAGTACGTGCCGTAGCCGGTGTCGAGGGCCATCCACGGCATCGTGAGGCCCGTCGCGCCCGGATGAAAGCCCGTGTCGAAGGTGTAGCGTCCGTCGCGCAGCGCGAACCAGCCCGTATCCGTCCAGGAATTGCCGTCGTTCGCCGGCGGCACCGGCGGAATCTTCGGCTGCCCCGCGCGCGGGAAGTCCCGCACGAGACGGCCCGTGCCCTGCGGGAAATAGACGCCGCCGTCCGCGGGATCGACGCGCAGGCGGTTGAAGTAAGGCCCCTCGAAGGCCGTCACGCGGATGCCCGCGTCGCGGTTGACGATCCGGCCCCTGTAGGCCGTGCCGCCGGGGACCGTGCGCTCCTCGACGACGACCTTGACCTGCCAGGAGTGGCAGCCGTCCGTCAGCTGGTCGCAGGTGAAGCGCCGCACGCCCGGCGCCGGCGTCTCCTCGCGGATCTCCTGGCGCGCACCCTCAAGGCGGACCGGCCGGCCGGACCCCTTCTGCTCAAGCGTCAGCCGCCATTCCGGACGGT
This sequence comes from Kiritimatiellia bacterium, assembly GCA_051884915.1. Classification (GTDB taxonomy): domain Bacteria; phylum Verrucomicrobiota; class Kiritimatiellia; order RFP12; family UBA1067; genus RUG572. The sequence continues at coordinate 505 of JBJEWF010000003.1, read as the reverse complement.
CCTGCGGGTAGAAGTTCCACTTCACGTTGTCGAAGACGATGTCCCGCGCGTTCTCGAACCAGCCGTTCGCAAGCCCCGCGCCGCCGACGCCGAAGTCGCCGCCCGCGGACCCGCGCGGCTTCTCGATGTCGAACGTCACGTTGGAGAAGCGCCAGTCGCGCACGTTGTCCTCGGGACGGAACTGCAGCACGGGCGGCCGCTGCGCGCGGAAGCGGCAGTCCGAGAACGTGATGCCCTTCAGGAAGGCGACCTCCTCCGAACGGCCGATGCTGACGTAGAACGGCGCGTGGAAGCTGTTGATCGTCATGTTGGAGAAGCGCATGTTCTCCACGCTGAACGGCACGATCTCGCCCTTCGCCGGCGCGACGACGCCGCGGCCGCGCGGCGGGTCGATGTGCTCCTTCGCCGTGAGCGGATAGTCCATCGCCGGCAGATAGAACTGCACGCCGAGACGGGAGTAGGGGCAGACGATGTGGTCGAAGGAGACGTCGCGGATCGGCCCGTC
>JBJEWF010000002.1:0-7988 GCA_051884915.1 Kiritimatiellia bacterium | reverse complement strand
GGAGGTGCTGGTCAACACGCCGTTCATTTCCGAGCTGATCCGGAAGGGCGAAATCGGCCGCATCGACGATGCCATTCGCGAGGGCGCGGCGCACGGCATGATTTCCAAGAACCAGTCGCTGTTCGAATCCTGGCGGCGCGGCGACATCACTGAGGAGGAGGCTGTCTCGTTCAGCAACCGGCCTACCGATCTCAAGCTCGCCATCCGTACAGCCAAGTTCGAAGAGAAGGAGAAAGCCAAGTATGAAAATCCCGCTTAAACTGATGGAGCTGCGTCCGAAGGGCCATGTGGTGGGGTGCGGGATGCAGGGTTCCGCGTGCCTTGCCCTCGACCTTTCTCCGGGGCGCGGCGGCAAATGGAAGATCAACTGGTCGCTCGCCGGCACGCTGGGCGACGAGGCTTTCGCCTCAAGGCTGGCCAAGCTTGCCGGCCCTCGCCACTTCTGGGTCTCGCCGACCGAGGAAGGCGGGCTGCAGGTCGAGACGGCGCGCGCAATCGAGATTCCCGACGTGGCCTTCGGACGGAAAGGCGCCATGGACGATTTCTTCCGCACGCAGGTGAAAAGCCGTTTCGTCAATGAGACGGTGGTTTTCGGCGGACTGCGCGTCAAGGGCGTCGAGGTGCAGAACGGCCGCACGACGAAGCTCGTTCACAATGTCGGCGGCGGTGCGATTCGCGACAACGTCCGGCGCGACTACCTCAACTGGTACGGCATGATGGGCATTCGCCGTCCGCATATCGCCTCCACGGGGCTGGCGCTCGCCAATTCCTATCTGGCGCTCTATCCGGCGGAGAAGCGCCGGGCGAAGCCGTTGCGCCTGGTCGTCCTCAAGGGGCGGAGCGTGCATCGCGCCATCCTGATGGACGATTGGAAGTATATCGATGAAGTCCTGCTGCCGCGCATGGAGGGCGATGATGCGACGGTCGGTGTGATCGAAGGCCGCATCCAGGGCTGGATCGAGTTCTTCCGGAAGCATCATCCGACCGTGGTGGGGAAGCGAACGGTCGAGCCGCTCGTCGTCGCCGTGTCGGAAAAACATATCAGCGCGTACGAGCACTGGGATCTCTGGGGCGAGCATGCGATGGATCTCGTCGAGATGACCGAGTCGGTGGCCGAAGCCGTTCTGAACGCACGCGACATTGCGCCGATCGCCTTCGGCATGGCCTTGCAGGGAGGATGCTGAGATGGCTTACCAGATTGATTTTACGGCGCGGGAATACGGTCTCCGGAAAGTCCGGAAGACGGTTTTGCGCGGCTGGCTGCTGGCGGCTCTCGGCGGGATCGTCTGGGGCGTGCGCCATGTCTACAAGGTCTACAACGAACCCACGCTGGACATGCGCCTGGCCGAATACGAGTCGGTGGCCCGTCCGGTTGAGGAAATCGACGCGGCCTGGGATGCCGTGGCGGGCGAATATGCGGCGCTGCTCTCCTACTATCGGCTCATCTGGGCGGCGAATCCGACCAATTTTCTCAATGCGCGAATCGCGCCCGAGGCACCGCGTCTGAACCGGGCGTTCCGTCCGCGCAGCTGGACGCTCAAGACGGGTGGCGCGTGCCGGCTGGACTATGTCTATGCATTCGGTCCCGGCGACAAGGCCGAACAGGCGCGGCATCTTGAAGACGACCTGACCGCCATCGTCACCTCGGCGGTCGAGGTCGTGGACGGTCGCGTTGACGTGCAGGGCGTGCGGCACGAGAATCTGCTGAACGTGCAGGAGCTGAATCTTTCCGTGCGTTTCGCCTTGCCGGACGCCCGGCGTTTCCCGGACAAAGAAAAGGCGCTCAAGGGCTATGTGGACGACATTGCGGAATTCCGCAATACGCTCCAATCGGCGAAGCTGCCGAACGCCAAATCGGTCAAGGGCGGCCCGGCGACGGTTCGGGACCTGATGATGCAGTATCTGACGATCGGCAGGGACAAACCGGACTTCCCGAACATGAAGCCGGTTTTCAACGTGGCCGGCTGGCTCAGCCTGGCCGACCAGTTCATTGTGCGCCATCGGATTCCTGTCGATGCGGACAAGAACCGGCAGACACGGGAAATCTGGCACGCGATCGGCAGTGCGCGCTACCCCTGGCAGCGTTTCCGCGACCTGGACAACGAGACGCTGGTGCTGCGGACGAAAACGCTCGACCGGGTCGCATCGGGCGTGAAGCGGTTCAAGGTCTTCCTGGACCGGCACCGGACGTACTGCGCGCAGAAACTGGCCCCCATGGCCGAGGCCTACGCGCACGACGACGTGTTCAACCAGCCGTTGGTCGAGTCGGACCTCCGAGACCGCGTTGCCGCGGCGGCCGGCATCCCTTTGGCGCGCGTTTCGTTCGAGGACGAAAAGGGAGCAGCGTCGGTCGCGCCGTCCTGGGTTCAGAAGAACGAGAAGTTTGTTTTCTCCTGGGTCCGCTGGAAGCTGTCGCTGCTGACGGAGGCGGCGCGCAAGGGCGAGACGGGTGCTTCCGCCGGTGCGGACAAGCCGGTTGAGCCGATACCCCTCGAACGTCTGGCCGCTTGCGTGCGAATGGCGCTGGAACTTGGCCCCGGGTATGCGCTCGATGCGGTTCGCATCACGTTCCGCGACGACGGGCTGATCGCCAACGCCGAGCTGGAGGGGCTGCTGCCAGTCAAGAAAGTCACGACAATCAAGGAGAGATAGTCAATGGCGATCAAGGATCTGTTGAAAAGCGGCTGGTTCGCGGTAGCGGTTTTTGCGGCGTTCGTGCTCTGGATGCCGTTTCTGGCGGAGAAGGTCGGCGATCTGACGGGGCTTTACGATTTCCCGGTGTCGAAATGGGTAAAGGGGCTGTTCGCCACGCAGTCGCCTGACGGCACGGCGAGAACGACGGCGAAGATCGATTGGGAACGCCAGTTGGGCGACCTGGAGGAGTTCTCGAACTGGGCGGCAGGACAGTCCGAAGTGAAGATTTCCATCATCCGTCCGGAAGTCTTCCAGATCGTCCGGGCCGATCCCAATCCGGCCACGGCCGCACGGTTCTCGTGGAAGTTGCAGCTGCTGTCGGACAAACTGAGTCTGAGCGCTGCGCAGGTGAGATCCCGCCTGACGCTGATTTGCGAGCCGGAAAGCGGGGTTTCCGGCGAGATCCAGTCGGTGAAGCCGCTTAAAGGCGACGAGAAGGGCTTCCTGGTTACGGTCGCCGGCGTCAAGGGCGAGGGCAAGATGGGGCTTTCGTACGCCGGGCTGCCGCCGGTCTTCTACGATGTGAAACTGAGGCGGATGTGGCTCGTGCCGGTGGCCGGTTGCCGTTCGGCGGTCAGGAACCGCTATGACGCCGCCGTGTTCTTCCCCGGCATGGAGCGCGGCATGCCCGAAGGCGGGACCATTTCGCCCGGCAACGACAAGTGCGGCTATCGCATCTTGAGCGTTAGCGACAATTGCGTCTGGTTCGAGGCCTATTACGGCAACGAGCCGCCGGAAGACCAGCTGCCGCACAACGTCTGGCCGGACTTTTCGCGCGTGGATACGCTCTCTCCGACGCCCCCGCCCGGACGCCTCATCTTCGGGCGCAACCGCTGTTTCTGGCCGGGCGACGCCATCAAGCTGCCGAATTCGGGGTTCTATCTGATGGTGGACGACCTCCTGGCCGGCAAGGCCGCCGTCTTCCGTCTGCTCGACGCGACCATGCGGCCGGTCCGCGAGCTGCTTTGCGTCATCGTCCGGGAGAAGTGACCGTCATGGCGAAGTACAGCGTCATCTACCGCGAGCCGGGCAATTCCAGACCGAAGCAGATTACGATGGACAGCTTCGGCGAGTCGTACCTCAGGGCGGAATGTGAGGGCAAGGGCTGGCAGGTGCTGCTCATTCGCGCCGCGGAAAACCTGAGTTTCGGCGCGCGCCTCCACCGCGCGTTCACGGGCAAACTCAAGTTCACTGTCCGTCTGAGCGTCTCGACGGCGGAATTGTGCATGTTTTGCGAGGTAATGCGCTCGCTCTACCTCGCCGGCGTCCAGATGCTGCAGATTCTGGAGATGTGCATCGAGGAAGAGGGCAACGGCTGGTTCAAGAAGCGTCTGCTGATCGTCCAGGAACGTCTGCGGGGCGGTGACGACCTTTCGACGGCGATGGGCGATCCGCGGTGCGTGAAGGCGTTTCCTCTGCTGATGCGCGAAACCGTGCGCATCGGCGAAGCGAACGGCCGGCTCGGCGATTCGCTCACGCGCCTGATCGCGACCTTCAAGCGCGCGGTGGAGACCAAACGGGAAACCATCTCCGCCATGACGTATCCCGCAATCGCGATGATCGTCTTCTTCGCCGTCGGCGCGGTGATCTCCATGAAGATTCCGCCGCTGCTGCTGGAGATCGTCGGGGCCAAGGACATCGACAAGATCTACAGCCAGCTGCCGGCGGCCATCCGGCTGCTCTTCTACATCTACGACCACCCGGTGTGTCTCCTCTATCCGCCGCTGCTGGCCGTCGGGCTGATCGTCCTGTGGCGGGTCGGAATGAAATACCATGCCACGCGCATTGCGTTGACGCGATTCCAGCGGCGCGTGTGGATGATCGGCCCCTTGCTCTACCAGTTCGCGCTGGTGCGCTTCCTTGACATGCTGGCGGCCAACCACGAGACGGGCATCCAGATCTCCGATTCGCTGGCGCTCATCCAAGGGACGGTCGGGGACGCAATCATTTCGGACAGTCTCGGCCGCATTCGCGAACAGATCGTGACCAAGGGCGCAAGCCTCTCGTCGGCCATTTCGCATCCGCGCGAGGCGGAGATCTACCCCGGACTCGTCCGGCAGATGATCCGTGCGGGCGAAGAATCGGGCAAGCTGGCGGCCATGCTGCGTCCGATCGTCGATTTCTACGAGAACCAGGCCAAGGCGCTGCTTCGGCGCACGATGGACATGATGACGCCGGCGATGATCATTCTGCTCGGCGCGATGATCGGGCCGGTGATCATCGGCGTCTACAAGACGCTGATCCTGCTCTCCAAGGCGGCGGCAAGTTGACGATGGGCGTTGGCGAGTTCACCAAGAGCGGCGTTTTCATCGCGATCGTCCTGCTGCTGGTCGTGGCGCTGATGCCGTTCGCCCTGGAACAGGTCGGCGAGATGACGGGTCGGTTCAAGTTCCCGGCGAAAAAGACGCTTGCCGGAATTCTCCGGCAGCCGGCGGCCACCTTGCGCGTGCCGAAGGCCGATGCCGTCGATTGGGTGTGCCATCGCCAGACGCTGGAGGAATTTTCGGCTTGGCTGGAGACACTCCCGAATGCGGTCGTCAGGCCGCCGCCGTACGCGCCGGCGATCCTTCGCATCAGGGAGGAGGACGCATGTCCCGTTCGGCGCCTCTGGTTGCCGCCGGTCGCGGGGTGCACGGCGGGCGAAGCGGCGTTGGGACGCAAAGGCTATGTCTATCTTTCCGGACGCGACGGCATTGTGACGGAGGGTGCGCGCATTGCCCCGTCGGAGTCGCTGTGCGGGTACGAACTCGTATTCGTCGGCGAACGCTCGGTATGGTTGCGGGCGGTTTTCGCGGACGCGGCCGATGCGCCGATGGGCGTCGTCAAGCTGCCGGAGTTCACGCGCGTCGATGCCGAAGGCGCGCGCCTGATTCGCGGCGGGCGACTGTATGCGGCGCATGATGCGTTTGCGCTCGCGACGGGCGGATGGCTGATGGTCGATTCCTTCCTGCCGCCGAATGGCGCGGTTTTCAGGGTCTTGAACGGAAATCGACAGGTGATCGCGACGCTGCTCTGCGTGGTGATCGGCGAGAAAGGGGACGGACGATGACGGCCTGGGGCGGTGGCTGGGGCAAGGAGAAGGACAGGACGGGCGCCTTCAAGATCGGCAAGATCAAGGTGATGGACGGCGCCATCAACGCCGAGATGTTCAAGCACGTCGATTTGCAGAAGGAGCGTGCGAAACGCCCGGTCGTGGCGGGGGACGCGAATGGCGATGATCTGCTGCGGACGATCGTCGATTACGCCTTCATGACGGACTTCAATCGGCAGGAGAGCGAAGCGGTTGGGGTGATGACGCGCTGCGGCTTCATTCCCCTGGGCATCGGCGCCGACGGCGGGGACGGGAATGCCGACACGCTCTACGTGCTCATCAACGAGCAGAATGCGGCGTTGTCGGCAACGCCCTATATGCCGACGGAAATCTACAACAAGATGACCGCCGTGCTCGCCGAGAAGCTGTCGCGCGAGATCGCCGTGAAGCTCGTGCGCGTCGAGTCGTCCGTCGTCAATCGCGTCATCGACTTCATCTATTACCGGATCGAGATTCATGATACGGCCATTGAAGACGGTGATGTCGTGCGTTCGCTCTCGGTCGACGTCCAGCCGGGCGAAACCGGCGTCATCATGCAGGCCCGCGCCTGGTTCCGCGAAGCGCTCAACCGCAGCGCCTCCGACATCCATATCGAGCCGATGGACAACGGGGTGGGGCGCATCCGGTTGCGCGTGAACGGCATTCTGGAGATTCTCCAGCGTCGAATCCCCGTGGGCGATCTCGTCCAGATCATAACGTGGGTCAAGGCGCAGAGCCGCATGGACATTTCCGAACGGCGCAAGCCGCTGGACGGCAGCGTGCGCATTTCCTACACCGACAACGATACCGAGCGGCTCGTCGACGTGCGTATTTCGACGATCCCGACCGCGTTCGGACAGAAGATGGTCATGCGTCTGCTGGACCCGGGACGGCTGAAGCGGTTGGCGCGCGCCGGCTTGGCAGGCACCATTTGGGACGATTCGCTCAGGCGCCAGTTCGAGACGGCGCTCGGCATGCGCGACGGCATCGTGCTCGTGACCGGTCCGACCGGCTCGGGCAAGACCTCGACCCTCAACGTGGCGCTGATGCATCTGCTGTCCGAAGGCGTGTTCGGCGACAAGAAGAACATCGCGACGATCGAAGACCCGATTGAATACACGATTCCCGGCGCCAACCAGACCCAGACCAACGATGCGGCCGGCGTCACCTTCGCCAAAATGCTTCGCGCCCTTTTGCGACAGGATCCGGACATCATCCTCGTGGGCGAGATTCGCGATCCCGAGACGGCGCAAATCGCCGTGCAGGCCGCCCTGACGGGCCATCTGATTCTCGCGACGCTCCACACCAACGACGCGCTCGGTGCGGTTGATCGTCTGAAAGACCTGGGAATTTCGCCGTTCCTGATCGGCTCCACGCTGCGCATGACCCAGGCGCAGCGGCTGGTGCGCAGGCTGTGCAGCCATTGCGGGCGGGGCAGCCGGCTGCTAGGCGAAGACCTGCGGCGGAAAACCGCGGCAAGCCGGCTGGCCGAGTACGCCGACCGGTTGCTGGATCCCCAGGCGACGGTCTATGAGCCGTCGAAGTGCGCCTATTGCAACTGGTCCGGGTTCGACGGACGCATCGCCGTCATGGAAATGGTGACGACCAGCCCTGCGCTCGTCAAGGGCATGGAAAAGGGTCTGAGTTCCCGTCAGCTGATCGACATTGCCATGCAGAACGGCTACCGGCCCATGCTCGCGAATGGCGTCGAGATGATCCGCGCCGGTCTCACCTCTATCGCCGAAATGGAGTCGATTTCGCTGGCTTCGGTTGCCGATAGCGAGGAGTGAACTGCAGCTTGGTTCGGTCGGATGTGTGCGAAAACGAGGCTGCTGCGCCAGGAGGCCCCATTATGAAAATCATTCTTTCGTTCTTTCTGGCGAATCTGCCCGTCAGCGTGATCCACTTCATGCTGTTCGTTTATGTCAGGCAATGCCACTGGCTCGGTCATCCGGGTTTCTGGGCCGCGTGCGAACTGGGTGCGCCGCGCGGCAGCGTAATCTGGTGGGCGATCATGGTGGTCAATTCGCTTTTCTGGGGAGGTTGCGCGACGTTTGTGATTGGTCCCGTACTGAAGAAACTGGTGAAGTGAGGGGGTCTTTCACGATGGCCCGGATGGCGAAAATCATGATGCTGGCGCTGTTCTCGGCAGCGGGGGCGGAGCGTTACGCGCGTGAAATCGCGCTCGATCTGGCGGGCGAGAGCGTTTCCTCCAAGGTGGCGC
>JBJEWF010000001.1:0-8017 GCA_051884915.1 Kiritimatiellia bacterium | reverse complement strand
TCGGCTCGCGCTACGTGAACGACGTGAACCTCGGCACGCAGGTGAACCGCGTGACGGTGGCGGCGGAGGCGTCCGCGCGCGACACGCCGGAGGCGGTGGCGCGGCTTTACGTGCGGTCGGACGCGGGGGCGATGGTGCCCGTCGGCTCGCTCGGGACGATCTCGCGCGAACTCGGGCCGCGCACGGTCTCGACGCGCGACAAGTACATGATGTTCGGCGTCACGATCATGCCCCGGCCGGGCGTCGCCTCCGGCACGCTCATGCGCGAGGTGCGCGAACTGCTGGACCAGGAGCTGCCGGACGGCTACGGCTACGACTGGGCGGGGCTTTCCTTCCAGGAGGCGCGCAACGAAGGCAGCACCGCGCCGCTCGTCGCGCTCGCGGTCATCTTCGGCTACCTCTTCCTCGTCGCGCAGTACGAGAGCTGGACGATCCCGATGCCGGTGATGCTTTCGATCTTCGTCGCCGTCTTCGGCGCGCTGACGGGCCTGCGGCTCTTCGGCTTCAGCATGAGCATCTACGCGCAGCTCGGCCTCGTCCTGCTCGTGGGACTCGCCTCGAAGAACGCGATTCTGATTGTCGAGTTCGCGAAGGACAAGCGCGAAGGCGAGGGCTATTCCATCGTGGACGCGGCGGGCGCCGCGGCGGGCGAGCGTCTGCGCGCGCTGCTGATGACGGCCCTGACGACGCTTCTCGGCACGCTGCCGATGATGATTGCGACCGGCGCGGGCGCGGCGAGCCGCAACCACTTGGGGACGACGGAATTTTTTGGTATGCTCTTCTCCGTCAGCTTTGGCATTCTGCTGGTGCCGGGACTCTACGCCCTGTTCCAGACATGGCGCGAGACCGTCAAGCGCGCGTTTGCCTTCCTGTCGGCCCGGGCGGCGCACCGGCGGTCGCTGAAGGCGCGCCGGGACGAGGTCAAGAACGAAAAGATCTGAGGATGGGACAGATGATGAAGACGATGTTTGGAACGGCGGGGCTGCTGCTCGTGGCGGGCTGCGGCATGTGGGCCGTGGGCCCCGACTACAAGGAACCCGAGATTGTCGCGGCGCATGCGGCCGTCCCCGACGCCGGTTTCCCGACGACCAACAAGACGGAGACCGGGGAGTTCAAGGCGGCCGGCGCGGCGGACGATTCCCGCAGCCCCATCACGGCGGAGCTGATCCGCGGCTGGTGGCGCCAGTTCAACGACGACGTGCTGACCAATCTGGTCGAGTCCGCGATCTCGAACAATCTGAGCTTCCTGATGGCGCAGGAGCGCCTGGTCCAGGCCCGGTGGGAACTGGTCGGCAGCGCGGCGGCGTTCATGCCGAAAGTCTCGCTGGACGGCACCTACGCGCGGAGCGGGGCGCACAAGTTCACGAGTTCGCGCTGGGCCAGCGGCAAGGCCTACCACGGGGACACGTGGGAAAGCGGGTTCGACGCCACCTGGGAAATCGACATCTTTGGCGGAACGCGCCGCGCCTACGAGGCGGCCGAGGCGGGGCTTGACGCCGCGCAGTGCTCGCTGGAGGACGCCTGGGTCTCGCTGACATCCGAAATCGGCAGCCAGTACATTTCGTTGCGGACGACGCAGGAGCGTCTGCGCGTGGCGCGCGCCAACCTCAAGCTCCAGAGCGAGACCTACGACATCCTGAAATCGCGCCTCGATTCGGGCATTGGCGACGAACTGGCCGTGAACCAGGCGAAATACAACGTCGAGCAGACGCGCGCCTCGATCCCGAACCTGCTGGCGAGCGAAGAGAAGCTGATGAACGCGCTGTCGATTCTCGCCGGCACGATGCCGGGCGCGCTGCACGACCTTCTGAAGGCCCTGCCGGAACGCGACTGGCTGGTGGCGCCGCAAAAACTGGACGCGATTCCGCTGGACACGCTGCGGAACCGTCCGGACGTCCGCGCCGCCGAGCGGGCGCTGGCGGCCCAGGTCGCCGCCGTCGGCGTGGCGAAAAGCCTGCTTTTCCCGAAGTTCTACATCAACGGGTCGTTCGGCCTGGATTCGGTGAAGGCGAACAAGTTCTTCCGCCGCGAGGCGTTCATGGCTTCGATCGGGCCGAGTTTCAGCTGGCCGGTCTTCCAGGGCGGCAATCTCGTTGCGAACATGAAGACCGAGGAATCGAAGATGAACGAGGCCGCGCTGAAATACGAACTGGCCGTGCAGACGGCGTTCGGCGAAGTGCGCAACGCCTACAGCGCCTACACGCAGGAATACCACCGCTACCAGTCGCTTCAGGGCGCGGTGGCCGCGGCCCACGCGGCGGTCGACATCTCGAAGGACCTCTACCGGAACGGGCTTTCCGACTTCAACAACGTCCTGGACGCGCAGCGTTCGCTTCTGACGCTGGAAGAGGCGCTTGCCATCAGCCGGGGCACGATCACGACCGATCTGATCGCCCTGTACAAGGCGCTGGGCGGCGGCATCGCGCTTTGATGAAGGCAAAACTTTTTTCATTTTCCTGTTGCCGAAATCCCGATTTTCCATTATCCTAGTGAAGCGTGAGAGCGCGGATTAGTTTCGCCGCTTTCGAAATCCGTTTGAAAGAAGGTACAGGACAATATGAACAAGGCAGTGCATGCTCTCGTCTACGTGATTCTCGTGGTCGCCGCCGGCGCGTTGTTTTTCGAGGTGAAACTTTACGGTAAGAAGGAGCTGCTGAAGGACCGCAACCGCCAGTTGGAGGACTATCTGGTCCAGATTTCGCGGACTGTCGAGAAGGCGGACGCGCCGAAGTCCACGAATGTCCCCGAGGCGAAGAAGGACGTGTCCCCGGTCGAAGCCAAGTTGGTCGAGACGCCGGAGACGGAGAACCTCCTTGAGGAATATCCCGTCCAGCTCGAAGAGGCCAACCTCGACACGCTGAAGTGGGACGACAAGGAGCGCATCCAGCTCCGCCAGCTCTACAAGACGGACAGCGAAGGGGAGAAGATCCCCGACGCGGCCAATCCGGGCGACTTCGTGAAAAAGGGGCCGGGAACGGCGGCCGAACTGCTCGACCAGCTGGTGGAGCGCGCAAAGGCGCAGCAGGCGAAGTTGAATTCGACGCGCGCGGAACTCTCCGCATCGCGCACGAAGCTGGAAACGCTCGTTGCCGACTACAACAAGCTCAAGCCCGACATGCGCCAGGACAAGGTGACGATCGAGGAGCTGAAGGGCCGGGTGTCGGAACTTGAGGGCGAGAAGGCCAAGGTTGAGGAGCAGCTTGCCAAGACGAAGCAGCAGATCGACGATCTGAACGCGGAAATCACGTCCCTCAAGGACGAAGTGACGACGGCGAAGGACGAGACGGAGGCGGTCAAGGAGGATCTCGCCAAGTCCCAGAAGCTGGTCGACCAGCTGAAGCAGATGCTGACCCGGGCGGCCCAGAACGCCGTTGCGGCGCCCGCCGGTTCGGGCGCGGCGGGCGTTTCCTCGCTGCCGACGGGCGACAAGGGCAAGATCGTGGATGTCAACAACAAGCTGATGTTCGCGGTGGTCGAGTTCGGGGACGAGGCGATTGCGCAGCTGATTGGGCCGGAGCGCAATGGCGCGTTGCCCCAGCTTGAGATGTGCCTCCGCCGCAAGGGCTACCAGGGCGCCGCCGGCGAGTTTGTCGGCCGCATCCGTCTGCGTCAGCTGGTGCAGGGCAAGAACTACGTGATCGCCGACATTCTGGGCGACTGGGCTCAGACCGAAGTTGCCGCGGGCGATATTGTGTTTGCTGAATAAAATGAGCGATCGAATCGGGATTCTTCGTCTGTTTGCCGCGTTGGCGCTCGGTTTCCTGGCCGGTTGCATCGCGGATTCGGCGGAGGATTCCGACCTTCCCTGGTCGTCGAACCGCAATTGGGAGGGCATGGGGCCTTTGCCCTCGATCATGACGGACCGTTATGATTGAGAACGTTTCCTATCGCGTGGCAGAAGGCGGCGTCCGTTTGGATGCCGCTTTGTCTATTCGCTTTCCTACGTCCACCCGGGCGTTCTGCCGCGAGGCGTGCGCCGATGGCGACGTGCTGGTCGACGGGCGTCCTGCCATCAAGGGAATGAAATTGCGGGGCGGGGAGACGGTGCTGGTCCGCCGGCTGGCCGAGGTCTGCGACAACCGCGTGGCGCCGAACCGCGAGATTCGCGTCCGGACGATTTTCGAGGATGACGCCCTTCTGGCTTTCGACAAGCCGGCCGGATTGCCCGTGCAGCCGCTGTCCCGCAAGGAAACGACGACGCTGATGAACGGCGCCGTCGCCCGCTGGCCGGAACTGGCCGGAGTCGGCGACAAGCCGCTGATGGCGGGCGCGCTTCACCGGATCGACGCGGACACCTCGGGCCTGGTGCTGGCCGCGCGCACGAACGCGGCGTTCGCGAACGTCCGCGACCAGTTTGCCGCGCAGACGGTTCGCAAAACCTATCTGGCGCTCGTCGAAGGCGCGTTTGCCGTGGGCGGGACGCTGGAGAACGATCTGGTCCATGATCCGACGCTGCCGTTCTGCCGGATGATCGACGTCCGCCGGGCGCGGGCGCGGGTCAAAGCCGCGCCGCTGCACGCGGTCACGGCTTTCAAGCCGGTTGGCCAGACGCGGTGCGGCAATGAGATGCGCACGCTGCTTGAGGTCGTGATCCATACGGGCGTGACGCACCAGATCCGCGCCCAGCTGGCATTTGCGGGAATGCACATCGTCAACGATCGTCTCTATGGCGCGTTTGCCGTCGAGAACCAGTCCGGGCATTGTCTGCATGCGTTGGCCGCAAAGTTTCTCCACCCCGTCTCCGGAATGGAGATCGAGCTTCGCACGGACTATCCGTCCTGGGCGCGGAATTGCTGATGGCGAGAAAGGGGGCGCCGAAGATGAAAAGGGACTGGCATACGCCACGCCGATGTGCCGCGCTGCTGGCGCTGGCGGCCGTTTTCACGGGTGTCGGTTTTGCCGTGCGGCAGGCCGAGTTCAACCAGGTGGGCGCGTCCAATCACGCGTCGACGTGGATCTTCTTCCTGGCAGGGCTGTTTGCCTACTACGCGGCGATCGTGGCGTTCGCAATCCTTCGCAAACGCTTGAATTCCCGCCGTCAATGTGATAAACTAGCACCTCATTTTGCAAAAGACAACAGTAAGAAGGAAACAGAATGAATTCCGATTCTTCGATGCGCAATGACATCTGGAAATGGCTGGCGCTGTTGATCATCGCCGTCTTCTCCATCTACGTGACGTTTCCCGTCGCGGAGAAGCTCCGCTTTGGTCTCGACCTGAAGGGCGGCACGTCCTTCACGCTGGGCGTGGACAGCGACAAGCTGCGCGAGACGATCATCGCCGCGAATCCGGCGCTCACGAACGAGATGGGCGCCGTGGAGAAGAAGATCGCCGAAACGCTGGCGAACTGCGACGCCCGCATCGTCCAGGTCGTCCGCCGTCGCGTCGACGGCATGGGCATGAACGAACCGGTCATCCAGGGCATGAAGGACCATCGTCTGCTCGTGCAGTTGCCGGGCATTGACGAGGAGACGCGCCGGGCGGCCAAGAAGTCGCTGCAGTCCGCGGCCTTTCTGGAATTCCGCCTCACGCATCCGCGGAACGACGAACTTGTCCGCAAGTTGATGTCCACGGAAGCCTGCCCCGAAGGGTACGAGCGCGGCGGCAGCGGTTTTGTCCGCGCGGCGAACTACAATGAAGTTGCCTCCCGCCCGGGGTATGCGGCCCGTCTGGCCTCGTTTCACACGCCGGATCCGCGTTACCAGTTCATGCTTGAGAAGTCCGGCGACGGTTCCTATCGGGGCAATTTCGTGAGCCGTAGCGCGCCGTCGCGCGACTCGAAGGGCAATCCGCAGCCGATTACGGGCGAGTATCTGACGTCCGCCAGCGTGGAGCGCGATGCGGCGGGTTCGCTCGCCATCAGTTTCTCCTTCAACGCGAAGGGCGCCCGTCTCTTTGCGGATGTCACGCGCAACTACGTGGCGCACGGTCCGAAGAATCCGAGCGACCGCGGGCGCCAACTCGCCATCATTCTCGACGACACGCTCGTGTCCGCGCCGGTCATCCAAAGCGAGATTGGCGCGCACGGCCAGATCACGGGCCACTTCACGGCCGCCGAGGCGCAGCAGCTCGCGAAGGACTTGAACGCGGGCGCGCTTCCCGCGCCGCTCAAGCTGCTCGCCGAATCCTCGGTTTCGCCGACCGTCGGCGAAGATGCCAAGCAGGCGGGGATTGTCGCCGCGGGGTTGGGTTTCGCCCTGGTCGCGCTTTTCATGTTCATCTACTACTGGTATGCGGGTCTGGTGGCGGACATCGCCCTTTTCCTGGACATCGCGCTGCTTCCGGCCGCGCTCGTCTTCGTGGCGAACGTGCTCGGCGTCTTCGCGAAGGATGCCGCCATGGGCGCGACGGGGTCGCTTCAGCTGCCGGTTCTCACGATGCCGGGCATCGCCGGTCTTGTCCTCACGCTGGGCATGGCGGTTGACGCGAACGTGATCATCTTCGAGCGCATCCGCGAGGAATTCGCCGCCAAGGTTTCTGTCGGAACCGCCATCAAGAACGGTTATGGGCGCGCGTTTACGGCCATTCTCGACTCGAACGTCACGACAATCGTGACGGGCGTCATCCTGTTCATCGTGGGGACGGGTCCGGTTCGCGGTTTCGCCATCACGCTGACGGGCGGCGTCATCATCTCGATGTTCACGGCCGTGGTCGTCACGCGCCTCGTCTTCGACAACACGGTCAGGCCGGAGTCGATGAAGCCCTTCAAGATGCTCGATTTCACGGCGAAACTTCCGAAGTTCGACTTCGTGAAATACGGCCGCAAGTCGCTGATGATCTCGTTCGGCGTCATCGTGGTCACGCTCGGCATCTTCTTCACCCGCGTGCTGACGAAGACGTCTTCGGTCCTCGCCGTCGACCTCACGGGCGGCACGTCGCTCGTCTATTCCGTCAATCAGGACAAGAAGCCCTCGGTCGGCTCCGTCCGCAAGGCCCTCGATCCGTTTGACAACGCGACGGTCATCCAGTATCAGGAAGGGGTTGGCGATTCGACGCTTCTCGTCAAGACGGGCTACACGGCCGACGACGCCAAGGACACGGGCGTGGCGGACGTCGCGGGCCATGTGACGAAACTGCTGCAGGACGCGTTCAAGGACGCGGACGTGAAGCAGATCTCCGTCGACGAAGTCGGTTCGATGGTGGGCGCGGACCTCAAGAAGTCCGGAACCTGGGCGGTGGTTCTTTCGCTCTGCGCAATTCTGATCTATGTCGGTTTCCGCTTCGAATGGGGCTTCGGGCTGGGCGCCCTCGTCGCGCTGGCGCACGACGCGCTCATCTCGCTGGGCCTGTTCTCGCTTTGCGGCCGCCAGGTGTCGCTCCTCGTGGTGACGGCGCTGTTGACGATTATCGGCTACTCGGTCAACGACACCATCGTCGTGTTCGACCGCATCCGTGAAGATCTGCGCAAAGACCAGAAGACGTCCTTCATCGATCTCTGCAACCGCGCGCTGAACGAGTGCCTGGGCCGTACGACCATCACGTCGATCACGACGTTCTTTGCGGTGCTCGCCCTCTTCGCGTTCGGCGACGGCTCGATCTTCGACTTCGCGCTCACGATGCTCTTTGGCGTCGTTGCCGGCACGTATTCGTCGATCTTCATTGCGACGCCGATCATGATCTGGTACTACAAGGGCCGCCGGCCGGTGTTCGACAAGGCGGAAGGTTCTTCAGCGGCGAAGTGATTCCGGCTTCCAGCCGTCTCCTACCGCAATCTGGCGGCTCGCGTTTCGGCACCCCGCCCCCGACGGTTCCGTTCCAGTCGGCGGCGGGTTTCCGTTTCCGCCCGAGGGCGGGAATGTCCCCGGCGTGTGACGCGATTCCGCACGACGTCCTTTCTTCTGGCCTGATGCTGTGCCGTGCAGTTTTCGTGCGGCGGAGATTGCGGCGTCCTGTCGGCTCGCCTGACGGTACAGTTTTCCATTCTCAAATTCTCAACTTTTCTCGTAATTCGAGTTGACGGGGCAAAAAAAAGGTAATGTGGCAAAGTCTGGGATGAGACGGGCTGAAAACTGACGCTG